>DAOLFG010000018.1:0-74683 GCA_035326425.1 Geminicoccus sp.
CAGGAGCTGCGCAGCCAGCGCCTGATCCGACCCGAGGCACCCCTCCCGGGGTGAGCGGTTGGTCGGCTCGCGCCGGGTCAGCGGTTGACCTGCCGACCGGTAAGACCGTATCGCTCTCGCACACGCCATGCTCAAAAGGCGTAGTCAGGGAGAAGGAAAGATGCTGCGCCGACCACTGCTCGGCCTGCTCGCTGCCGCCGCCGGCCTGGCGCTCGGCAGTGGTGCGGCTCTTGCCGACACCACCATCACCTTCCGCTTCAACGACCCCGAGGCGCCGGAGCTGCGCAAGGCGCTCGACGTGTTCGAGCAGCAGAATCCGGGCATCAAGGTCGAGATGCAGCGGGTGAGCTGGGCGGACGGCCAGCAGCAATACCTGCGCGAGGCGGCGGTCGGCGAGGCGCCCGACGTGGCGCAGCTGGCTTTCGTCTGGCCGCGCTCGTTCGGTGCGGCCGGCGCCCTGCTGCCGCTCGACGAGCTGATCGCGCAAGGCAAGATCGGCATCGCCGGCTGGGACGATTTCATGGCCAGGGATCTGGCGGTCGGCCCCGACGGCAAGACCTACGGCATCCCCTGGACCACCGACACCTTCGCCCTGCTCTACAACAAGGAGCTGGTGGCGGCCGCCGGCTACGACAGGTTCCCCGACAGCTGGGCCGACCTGCGCGCCTTGAGCAAGGCCATGCACGACAAGACCGGCAAGACCGGCTGGGGCTTCGCCGCCGGCAGCTGCGGCACCCCGGCGATCTGGTTCTTCCTCAACTTCTACTGGTGGTCGAAGGGCGAGGCGCTGATCGACAAGCGGGAGGACGGCAGCTATTTCGTCAACATCACGCCCGAGCAGATCGCCGAGGGCTTCGACTACTACAACCAGTACCTGAAGGACGGCGACAACCCGAAATCCATGCTGTCGATCTGCCTGTGGGGTGCCCCCGAGCTGGTCGAAGGCATGGTGAGCGGCGACATCGGCATCATCAGCGTGCCCGACACCGTCGCCCACCAGGTCCTCACCACCTGGAGCGAGCGCAATCCCGGCAAGCCGCTGCCGTTCGCCTCGGCCCCCCACCCGAAGGACGTCAACGGCTCGAGGACCTTCCTCGGCGGCCGGATGCTGGGCATCAGCGCCAACAGCGACCATGTCGAGGAGGCCTGGAAGCTGGTGCAGTTCCTCAGCCTGCCCGACCCGACCTTCACCAGATACTATACCAACTACACGCCGGCGCAGCTGGCGGCGGTGGCGCAGTCGACCATGCCGCCCGAGATGTCCGGCTGGCCGCTGCAGCTGACCAGCGCCCGTAGCTGGGGTCCCTACGGCACCGGCCCGGTCGCCATCCCGTTCATGTGGAACGCCACCGGCCGTGCCGCCGGGTCGGTATTCATCGGCGAGAAGACCTCCCTCGCCGCGGCGACCGAGCTGCATGAGCTGGTCAGCAAGGAGCTGGCCAAGAACGCGCCGAAGTAAGCCAGAGGCCGGTCGATGGCCCTCTCTACCGCCGTCGACCGGGCCGGGGCCGCCGTCTCGCCCGCGCGCAGGCGCTGGGGCGAGCGGCGCTTCGTGCTCTACATGCTGGTGCCGGCCTTCTTCTTCCTGGTCTGCTTCTACGTCTATCCGACGCTCTACAACCTCGAGAACAGCTTCACCGACCTCAGCCTGTTCGGCCTCAAGAAGGGCGGCCAGTGGATCGGCGTCGACAACTATGTCGAGCTGCTGACCAGTCCCGACTTCCGCAACGTGCTGTGGAACACGGTCGTCTGGCTCACCATCGTCGGCGTCGCCGTGCGCATCCTGCTCGGCCTGCTCCTGGCCTTCCTGCTGGACAGCGAGACGCTGCGCAAATGGAGGCTGACGACCATCAGCCGGATCCTGCTGATCGTGCCCTGGGCGACGCCGCCGGTGGTGGCGATCATCATCTGGCGCTGGCTGCTCGATCCGAAGCTGGGCGCCATCAACGAGCTGCTGATGGCGCTGGGCGTGATCGACGCGCCGATCGCCTTCCTGGCCGAGCGGGTCTGGATATGGCCGGCGCTGATCACGATCATCACCTGGAACACCCTGCCCCTGGTGACGCTGACCTTCCTCGCCGCGCTGCAGTCGTTGCCGCGCGAGCTGATCGAGGCAGCACAGTGCGACGGCGCCACCCGGCTGCAGACGATACGGCACGTCTACCTGCCGCATCTCCGGCCGGCGATCATCGTCATGGTGCTGATGTCGACCTTCTGGACCTTCAACAACTTCGTCTATGTCTGGCTCACCACCGGCGCCGGCCCCGGCCTCTACACCAACGTCATGGCCACCGAGATCTACATCAAGGGCTTCATCGACGGCCGGCTCGGCTACAGCTCGGCCGTCGGCATCGTCATGGCGACGCTGATGATGATCTTCGGCCTGATCTATCTGCGGGTGATCGCCGAGCGCGAGTTCAAGGAGGAGTTCTGAATGCAGCCGGCGTTCCGACTGGGCCGGCTGTTGCGGCTGTCGCTGTTGGGCGAGCTGGCGGTGCTGGCCGTCACCTTCGCCATCCTGCTGTTCATGGTCTATCCCACGGCCTGGGTTCTGCTGGCCTCGGTGAAGACGCCCGAGACCATGTTCGCCTCGGGATCATGGGAGTTCACGCTCGACAACTACCGCTCGCTGTTCGCCGGCGGCTTCGGCCAGGGCATCGTCAACAGCATGCTGCTGTGCCTCGCGGCCGTGCTGGTGTCGACCATCGTCTCGGCCAACGCGGCCTATGTGTTCTCGCGCATGCGGTTCAGGGCCAAGCGCTTCATCTTCGGCTCGGTGCTGATGGGCCAGACCTTCCCCTGGATCATCCTGGTGACGCCGCTGTTCATCCTGTTCGCCAGGATGGGTCTGCTCAACAATCGGTTGAGCATGATCTTCGTCTACGTGGCGATCTCGATCCCGTTCTCGGTCTACCTGCTGGTCGGCTACCTGCAGTCGGTGCCCAGGAGCCTGGACGAGGCGGCGATCATCGACGGCTGCTCGCCCTTCCAGGTGCTCTGGAAGATCATCTTCCCGATCATGCTGCCGGGCATCGTCGCCACCGCGACTTATGCCTTCCTCCTGTGCTGGTCGGAGTACCTGTTCGCCCTGGCCTTCCTCACCCGGCCCGAGCTCAAGACCATGCCATTGCTGCTCTACGGCTATTTCGGCGAGAACGTCACCGAATGGGGCAATGTCATGGCGGCCTCGGCGCTCACCACCCTGCCGACGCTGCTGCTGTTCCTGCCGCTGCAGACCCGGCTGGCCTCGGGCCTGGCCGCCGGCTCGGTCAAGCAGTAGGTCAGGCCGCCTCGCGGGTGACGCCTGCCATCAGCAGGCCGATCTTGCGCTCGTCGGCCTCGGCGGCGGACAGCTCGCCGGTGACGAAGCCGTCGTACATCACGATGATGCGGTCGGAGAGCGACAGGATCTCGTCGAGCTCGACCGACACCAGCAGCACCGCCTTGCCGGCGTCGCGCATCTGGATCAGGCGGCGGTGGATGAACTCGATGGCGCCGATGTCGACGCCGCGGGTGGGCTGGCCGACCAGCAGCAGGTCGGGGTCGTGCTCCATCTCTCGGGCGAGGATCAGCTTCTGCTGGTTGCCGCCGGAGAACGAGGTGGCCTCCAGCATCGGCGCCTGGGGGCGGACGTCGTAGCCCTGCATCCACCGCCTGCAGGTGTCGATGATCGAGCCGCGACGCAGGAAGCCGTGCTCCACATAGGCCGGCTCGACATGGTAGCCGAGGATGGCGTTCTCGTAGGCATGGAAGCCCTTGACCAGGCCCATGCGCAGGCGGTCCTCCGGCACATGGGCGCAGCCCTGCTCGCGCGCCTGGGCGGGGTCGATCACCGGCACGCCCTTGACGGTGATCCTGCCCGAGGTGGGATGGCGGATTCCCGAAAGGGCTTCCAGGAGCTGCGACTGGCCGTTGCCGGCGACCCCCGCGATGCCGACGATCTCGCCGGCACGGACCGTCAGGCTGACCCCCTTGACCCGCGGCACGCCCAGCCCGTCGCTGACATGCAGGTTCTCGACCTCCAGCACCGGCGCGCCCGGCCTGGCCGGCTGCTTGTCGACCCGCAGCAGCACCTTGCGGCCGACCATCAGCTCGGCCAGCTCCTCGCGGCTGGTGTCGGCGGTGCGGCGGTGCGCCACCATCTGGCCCTGGCGCATCACCGAGACGTTGTCGGTGACGGCCATGATCTCGCGCAGCTTGTGGGTGATCAGGACGACGGTGCGGCCCTGCGCCTTCAGGTTGCGCAGGATGCGGAACAGATGGTCGGCCTCCTGCGGCGTCAGCACGCCGGTGGGCTCGTCGAGGATCAGGATGCGGGCGCCGCGGAACAGCGCCTTCAGGATCTCGACGCGCTGCTGCACGCCAACCGGCAGATCCTGCACGCGGGCGTCGAGATCGACCTCCAGCGCATAGTCGCGCTCGAGGGCGGCGATCTCCTGCCTCGCCCGGGCGATGCCGCCGCTCAGCGTGAATCCACCTTCGGCGCCCAGCAGCATGTTCTCGAGCACGGTGAACGGCTCGACCAGCATGAAGTGCTGGTGGACCATGCCGATGCCTGCCCTGATGGCATCCTGGGCGCTGGCGATCCGGGTCTCCTGGCCGTCGATCAGGATGCTGCCGGAATCGGCCTGGTAGTAGCCGTAGATGATGTTCATCAGCGTCGACTTGCCGGCGCCGTTCTCCCCGATGATGCCGTGGATGGTGCCGGCGGGGACGACGAGCGAGACGTCGCGGTTGGCGTGGACGGCGCCGAAGCGCTTGTCGACGTGGCGCAGCTCGATGGCGGGCGGCGCCATGTCCGCCGCCATCGGCACGACGCTGCCCGCCATCGGGGCGGAGCCGTGGCTACTGCTGGTAGGGCTGGACCTTCAGCGTGCCGGCGATGATCTCGGCCTTGGCCTTGTCGAGCCTGGCCGCCATGTCGGTCGTCAGCACCGACTTGTTGTTGTCGTCGAGCGCGTAGCCGACGCCGTCCTCGGCGAGGCCCAGGTTCTGCACGCCGGGCTTCCAGGTACCGTCGTGGGCGCCGACCATGGCGTTGTAGACGGCGACGTCGACGCGCTTGAGCATCGAGGTCAGCACCGAGCCCGGGTGCAGGTGGTTCTGGTTGCTGTCGACGCCGATCGACAGCTTGCCCTTGTCGGCGGCGGCCTGCAGCACGCCGAGGCCGGTGCCGCCGGCGGCGGCGTAGACGACGTCGGCACCCTGGCCGAACTGGCCGATGGCGAGCTCGGCGCCGCGCGCCGGGTCGTTCCAGGCGGCCGGCGTGGTGCCGGTGTAGTTGACGATCACTTCGCCCTGCGGATTGACGTACTTGAAGCCCTGCTCGTAGCCGGTGGCGAAGTTGCGGATCAGCGGGATGTCCATGCCGCCGACGAAGCCGGCCTTGCCGGTCTTGGAGGCGAGCGCCGCGGCCATGCCGACGAGGAAGGAGCCCTCGTGCTCCTTGAACACCACCGACTGGACGTTGGGCTTGTCGACCACCGAGTCGATGATGGTGAACTTGGTGTCGGGCGCCTCGGGCGCGATGGTCTCGAGCGGCGTGGCGTAGCCGAAGCCGACGGCGACGACGATGGTGGCGCCGCGCTGCACCATGCGGCGCAGCGCCTGGTCGCGCTGGCTCTCGTTGGTGACCTCGAACTCCATGTACTCGACGCCGGTCTTGGCCTTCGCCCGCTCGGCGCCGTTGAAGGCGGCCTCGTTGAAGCTCTTGTCGAACTTGCCGCCCAGATCGAAGATGATCGCGGGCTTGAAGTCGGCGGCACCGGCAGCCTCCGCCAGCATGACGGATGCGACGGCAAAGGCCGCCGCGGCCGCGAAGCTCTTCCTCATGCGCCTACCCCCATGTGTGGCGACGATCAGCACCTTGCATCGGAGCGTACGGCCGCGCGTGTGAATTGCAACGGGGAGCCGCGCCCCGGACGGCCGGCGGCGCAGGAGTGGAATCCGGTGCCCCGCGCATCTACCTAAGCCAAGGAAGCCCGGAGCGAAGGACGTCGCGATGGAACGCAGGCTGGCCGCGATCCTCGCCGGCGATGTGGTCGGCTACAGCCGGATGATGGCCGACGACGAGGCCGGCACCTATGACAACCTGCGCGCCGGCTTTTCGGAGGTCGTGATCCCGTCTGTCGAGGATCATGGCGGGAGGGTGTTCAAGACCACGGGCGACGGCTTCCTCGCCGTCTTCCCCAGCGTCGGCGAAGCCCTGGCAGCGGCCGTGGCCATCCGGGACGGCTTCGCCGGAAGGTCGCTGCAGCTCCGCCTCGGCCTCAATCTCGGAGACGTGATCGAGGAGGGCGGCGACGTCTTCGGCGACGGCGTCAACGTCGCGGCGCGCCTCGAGGCCATGGCCGAGCCGGGCGCGATCTACGCCAGCGCCGCGGTGGTCAGGGCCGCCGGCCGCAACACCGGCTTCGGATTCACCGCCCTGGGCTCGCGACGCGGCAAGAACCTGCCGGACCCGATCGAGATCTACCAGGTCGAGCGCAGCCCCGTGGCCGGGCGCTGGCGCGGAGGTTGGCGGATGGCAGGGGCGGTCGCCGGGCTCGCCGTGCTGCTGAGCGGTGCGACCGCCTTTGCCTATCGCGAGCGGCTGGGCACGATGCTGGAGGCCGAAGCGCCGGTCGAAGTCGCCCGGGTCAGCGACGGCGGACCAGTCGTCGCGGTGCTGCCCTTCGACAATCTGAGCGGTGATCCGGGCCAGGACTATTTCACCGACGGGCTCACCGAGGACATCATCACCGACCTCGCCCGCTACGGCGAGCTGCAGGTCATCGCGCGGAACTCGACCTTCGCGTTCAAGGGCCGGGCGACGGACATCCGCGCAGTGGGCGCCGAGCTGGGTGCAGGCTATGTCGTGGAGGGCAGCGCCCGGCGCGTCGGCGACCAGCTGAGGGTGGTGGCGCAGCTGATCGACGCCGACAGCGGCGCGCATATCTGGTCGCGCAGCTACGACCGCCGGGTCGAGGACGTGTTCTCGGTGCAGAGCGACCTCACCACCCGGATCGTCGCCTCGCTGGTGTCGTACGTCCGTCAGTCCGAGTTCGATGGAGCGGCACAGAACACCGAGGACCCGCGGGTCTACGACCTCGTGCTGCGCGCCCGCGACCGTTACAAGCCGAACAGCCTCGACCCCGTCCGGCTGGAGGAGTCGCGTCGGCTCTACCAGCAGGCCATCGAGCTCGATCCGAACTACGCCGCCGCCCACGCCCGGCTCGGCCTCACCTACATCCTCGATCACATGTCGCAGGTCACCGGCCCCGCCAGCGAAGCCCAGCTGGCGCAGGCCCTGGGGCACATCCGCCAGGCCATCCGCCTGCAGCCCGACCTGACGCTGGGCTATCAGGGCCTGAGCTACGCCCTGGCGCAGTCCGGCGACTATGCCGGCGGCATGCGCGCGGCCGAGCGTGCGGTGGCGCTGACGCCGAGCGATCCGGACTCGCTGATGGCGCTCGCCAAGGCGCAAGTGCGATTCGGCGCCTACGACGAGGCGGTGCGCAACGCCGAGCAGGCGAGGCGGCTGCATCCGCTGGCGCCGCAATACTATCCCTATGTCCACGCCCAATCGCTCTACGCCGCCGGCCGACCGGCCGATGCCGACAACGTCCTGGCCGACTGCCTGCTCGGGGCGCCGGAGGAGCGATCCTGCATCCTGATGCAGGCGGCTGTCCTGGCTCGGCTGGACCGGGTCGACGAAGCCCGGGCGGCGATGGCGCGGCTGCTGCGCCTGGACCCGCGCTTCACGCTCGCCAGCGAGCGCGCGTCGCGACGGTTCGGCGATTCTCCGCTGATGGAACAGTTCCTGGCCGACCTGGAGCTCGCCGGCGCACCTCCCGGGCCGGGACAGGCGGGCGGCCCGCCCGGCATCGTCCCGGCCGGCTGATGCGCTACCAGCGCCCGTCGATCAGATGCCTCTCCAGCCCGTCGATCAGCCGGCGGCTGCGCCGAACGAAATCCTCCTGAGTGCTGGCGCGGGCGTCGTCGGCGGGCGCGCTGCGGTCGGCGGGTACATAGCCGATCGCCTCACGGGTGGGGCCGAGATCCCAGCGCATGCCGTCGTTGTCGGACATGAGGTTCAAGATGGCGAAGCGCAGATCGTCGGGAGCCTCGATCGCCTTCTCGAAGCCCTGGCAGATGTCGGCGTCCGACAGCCACATCAGCTCGCCCCAGCGGCCCCAGCCCATCTCGGGGCCCGGCTGGTTGCCGGGCTTGCGCTGGCAGAAGCCGATGCGGAAGCAGATCACCGACAGGCCGCGCCGGTCGCTGAACGACTTGCCGAGGCGCTCGCCGAACAGCTTGCTGGCGCCATAGGGCGTCACGGGGCTGGGCTCGGTGTCGGGCGTGAGCGGCCCCTCGGCATTGCGGTGGCCGGCCAGGACCCAGTTGGAGCTGGCGAACACGAAGCGGCGGCAGCGATGCAGGGCTGCCGCTTCCATGACGTTGAGCAGCAGGTCGATGTTGAGGCGGGTGATGCGCGACCAGCTGCCAGCCGGGCTCGGCTCGCCCGCCAGATGCAGCACGGTGTCGACGCCTGCGAAGCTCCGCGCCCAGTCGTCGTTCCACTCGGCGAGGTCGGCCGACCGGATCGCCGGATCCGCCTGGAGACCGTGGTCGAGCAGCCGGAGCGGATAGCCGCGCTGCTCGAGATGCCGCCGGAGCTTGCCGCCGATGTTGCCGGCGGCACCGGTGATGAGAATCGTCCGCGGCATCCGCCGCCTCCCCCGTCCTGTCGACGACGGGAGACATAGCGCCGCCCGGCCGCGAAGGGGATCCCCCATCGCGGCCGGGCGCGTCGGTTCAGCTCCCGGTCTCGAGCCGGGCCACAGCGCCCGACAGCCGCCCGCCGCGCTCGATCTCGATGTCGCCGTAGCGCACGGTGCCGCTGACGCGGCCGGTGCTGCGGATGAGCAGGCGCTTGCGGACCGTCAACTCGCCCTCGTAGACGCCGCTGATGTCGGCCTCCTCGACGGCGGCCTTGCCCTCGGTGAAGCGGCCGGTCTCGCTGATCTCGATGGCGCGGGTCTTGTTGAGCGTCACCCGCACGGCACCCTCGACCACCAGCCGGTCGCAGGCGGTGATCTCGCCCGCCAGCGTGATGCCCTGGCCGACGATCAGCCGCTTGGTATCGCTGACTGGAACGGTGGCGCTGGAAGGCGCCGTCGCCGGCTTGGCCGGGGCGGCCGCTACCGGCCGCGGCGGCTCGGCTATGGCCACCGTCGATTTGGTCGGCTCGGTGCGAGGCTCGATGGTCGGAGCCTCCGACTCCTTCCGGCTCAGGAACATGGCTGTGACCCTTCGGTATGCGTTTCGATACGCGCTGGGAAATCAACCGTAACTCTCTATCTTTGTCGAGATGATTCAATCTAAGCGACATTAAGAGCCTTTCGCGCGGCCTGCCCAAGCGGTGAGTCGGCCGCTAGGCTGCGTGCCGAGGCAGCGCCGGGCGGAGCATGGCGGAATACTCGTTCGGGCAGATCCTGCGTCACGCGCTGACGGGCAATCGCGGCTGGCAGCCGGCGTGGCGCAAGGCGACGCCCCGATCGTCCTACGAGGTGGTGATCGTGGGCGGTGGCGGCCAGGGCCTCGCCACCGCCTACTATCTCGCCAAGGAGCACGGCATCACCGACGTCGCCGTGCTGGAGAAGGGCTGGCTGGGCGGTGGCAACATCGGGCGCAACACCACCATCGTCCGCTCGAACTACCTGCTGCCCGAGAACCAGCGGTTCTACGAATGGTCGATGAAGCTGTGGGAGGGCCTCAGCCGGGAGCTGAACTACAATGTCATGTTCAGCCAGCGCGGCGTGCTCAACCTGATCCACAGCTCGGCCCAGTTCGACGCCTATGCCCGGCGCGGCAACGCCATGCGGCTCGAAGGCATCGACGCCGAATTGCTCGACCGCGAGGCCGTGGCAAAGCTGGCGCCCGGCCTCGACATGTCGCCGCGGGCGCGCTTTCCGATCATCGGCGGCCTGTTCCAGCCGCGCGCCGGCACCGCCCGGCACGATGCGGTGGCCTGGGGCTATGCACGGGGGGCCGATCGACGCGGCGTCGACATCGTCGAGAACTGCGAGGTGGTGGGTTTCCTGCGCGACAGCGGCCGGATCGTCGGCGTCGAGACCATGCGAGGCGAGATCCGCGCCCGCAAGGTCGCCGTCGCCGTCGCCGGCAGCACCAGCGAGGTGCTCCGCAAGGCGGGCATCGACCGGCTGCCGATCGAGAGCCACGTGCTGCAGGCCTTCGTCACCGAGGGCCTGAAGCCGCTCGTCGACACCGTGCTGACCTTCGGCGCCGGCCACCTCTACATCTCCCAGTCCGACAAGGGCGGGCTGGTGTTCGGCGGCGATCTCGACGGCTACAACTCCTATGCCCAGCGTGGCAACCTGCCGATCGTCGAGGACGTGGCCTCCTGCGCGCTGGCGATGTTCCCCAATCTCGGCCGCGTCCGGCTGCTGCGTTCCTGGGGCGGCATCATGGACATGACGATGGACGGCAGCCCGATCATCTGCCGCGGTCCGGTCGACGGGCTCTACCTCAATGCCGGCTGGTGCTATGGCGGCTTCAAGGCGACGCCGGCCTCCGGCTGGTGCTTCGCCTCGACCATCGCCAAGGACGAGCCGCATCCGCTGATCGCGCCGTTCACGCTCGAGCGATTCCGCGAAGGACGGCTGCTCGACGAGCGCGGCGCCGGGCCGGCACCCTGGCACCAGTGAGGCCGCCTTGCTGATACCCTGCCCGTGCTGCGGCCCGCGCGATGCCCGCGAGTTCCACTATGGCGGCGATGCCGGTGCCGTCCGCCCGAGCCTCGACGTGAACGATGTCGAGGCTTGGCACGGCTATCTGCACCTTCGCCAGAACCCGCGCGGACCACATGTCGAGCTCTGGCACCATGTCGACGGCTGCCGATCCTGGCTGCGGGTGCGGCGCGACACCCTGACACACGAGGTGCAGGGTGCGGAGCTGCTGGGCCGCTGGGGACCGGCCGCGTGACCGGCTACCGCCTGCCAGCCGGCGGCAGCCTGCTCGACCGTTCGCGGCACCTGCGCTTCACCTTCGACGGCCGCGGCCACGACGGCCTCGCCGGCGACACGCTGGCCTCGGCCCTGCTCGCCGGCGGCCAGCGACTGGTCGGCCGCAGCTTCAAGTACCATCGACCGCGCGGGCTGGTCGGCAGCGGTGCCGAGGAGCCCAATGCGCTGGTGACGCTGCATGGCGGCGACCGGGCCGAGCCCAATACCAGGGCCACGCTCGTCGAGCTGTCCGACGGCCTGGTGGCCGCCAGCCAGAACCGCTGGCCGTCATTGAGGCTCGACCTGATGTCGCTGGCGGGCCTGGCCTCGCCGCTGCTGGGCGCCGGGTTCTACTACAAGACGTTCATGGGGCCGGGCCGACGGGCATGGCCGTTCTGGGAGCGGCTGATCCGTCGTGCCGCAGGGCTCGGCCGGGCCTCGCCGGCACCCGATCCCGATGCCTACGAGAAGTGCCACGCCTTCTGCGACGTGCTGGTGGTGGGTGGCGGCCGATCGGGGCTCGCCGCCGCCCGCGAGGCCGCCGCCCTCGGCAAGCGGGTGATCCTGGCCGAGGAACGCTGGTGGCTGGGCGGGCTCGATCCCGCGCCGGCCCCGCCCGGCGTGACGACGATGCTGCGCACCGCCGTGTGGGGCTACTACGACGACAACACGCTGGCTGCCATCGAGCACTGCGACGGCCGCCCGGCCCAACGCTACTGGGAGATCCGGGCCGGGCGGGTGGTGCTGGCCACGGGTGCTGTCGAGCGGCCGGTGGTGTTCGCCGGCAACGACCGCCCCGGCGTCATGCTGCTCGATGCCGTCCGCCGCTATGCGAGGCTGTGGGGGGTGGCGGCCGGCCGGCGCGTGGCGATCTTCACCAACAACGACGGCGCCTACGAAGCGGTCGCCGATCTGCTCGGGCTGGGCGTGAACGTCGTCGCCGTGATCGACGCGCGCCGCGACCCGCCGCCGGTCGCGCAGACATTGGCCGGCCGCGGCATCGAGCTGCGCACCGCCACGGTCGTCGCGCGCGCGCTCGGCGGGCAGGCCCTGCGCGCCATCGAGCTGGCACCCTGGGATACCGGCCGAGGCGAGCCGATGCCGGGCCGGTCGCGTATCGAGGTCGACGTCCTGGCGGTGAGCGGCGGATGGAGCCCGCAGATCCAGCTGGCGAGCCAGGCAGGCGGCCCGCCGATCTGGGACGAGAGTCTCGCGGCCTTCCTCCCCGGCCGGGCGACGCAGGACTGGCAGGCCGTGGGCGCCTGCGCCGGCCGTCTCGACGCCGGCCGCGTGCTGCCGATCCGGGAAGTGCCGGGCCGGGGCAGGAAGCTCGTCGACCTGCAGAACGACGTCACCGCCGCCGACGTGCGCCTCGCCCGGCGCGAGGGCTTCGAATCGGTCGAGCACCTCAAGCGCTACACCACGCTCGGCATGGCGACCGACCAGGGCCGCACCTCCAGCGTCAACGGCATCGCCATCATGGCAGGCCTGCGCGGCCTCGGCATGGCCGAGGCCGGCACGACGCGCTTTCGCCCGCCGGCGGCACCCGTGACGCTGGGCGCGCTGGCCGGCGGCGCGGTCGGCGTCCATCACCAGCCGACGCGGCTGACGCCGATGCACGACTGGCACCTCGCCAACGGCGGCGAGATGCAGGCCGCCGGTCTCTGGCTGCGGCCGCGAGCCTATCTCCGGCCCGGCGAGACCGTCGCCCGGGCCTATGTCCGCGAGGCCCGCACGGTGCGGGAGAAGGTGGGCATCGTCGACGTCTCGACGCTCGGCAAGATCGAGGTCCAGGGGCCGGATGCCGCGACCTTCCTCGATCGTGTCTACGTCAACACCTTTTCGACCCTGCCGGTCGGCAAGGCCCGCTACGGCGTGATGCTGCGCGACGACGGCTTCGTGCTCGACGACGGCACCTGCTGGCGGCTGTCGCCCGGGCGCTTCCTGATGACCACCTCGACCGCGCAGGCCGCCGCTGTGCTGAGCCACCTCGAGATGCTGCTGGCCGTGGCCTGGCCGGAGCTGCGGGTGCAGCTCGTGTCGGTGACCGACCAGTGGGCGGCGATGGCGGTGGCCGGGCCGCGCAGCCGCGATGTGCTGGCCGCGGCACTGGACGACTTCGACACCGCGCTGCCCTTCATGGGCGTGCAGATGCTGGGCGACAGCCTGATCGGCCGTGTCAGCTTCTCCGGCGAGCGCGCCTACGAGGTCTTCTGCCCCGCCGACCAGGGCGAGGCGACGTGGCGCCGGCTGATCGAGGCCGGCCGGCCGCACGGCATGGTTCCCTACGGCGTCGAGGCGCTGGGCGCCCTGCGCATCGAAAAGGGCCATGTGGCCGGCGGCGAGATCGACGGCCGCACCACGCTCGACGATCTGGGCCTCGGCCGCATGGCCTCGACGAGCAAGGCCTTCGTGGGCCGGGCCATGATGCGGCGGCCCGGCCTGGTCGATCCCGACCGGCCGAAGCTCGTCGGCCTCGTCTCGCGCGACGGCCAGCCGGTGCGTGCCGGCTCGCACCTGGTGGCATCGGCCGACCCCGGGGCACCGGGGCCGAGCCTCGGCCATGTCACCTCCTGGACCTTCAGCCCGGCCCTCGACCGCTACATCGCCCTGGCTCTGCTGCGGCGTGGTCGCGACCAGATCTGGCGTGAGCTGTTCGCCACCTATCCGCTGAAGGGCTGGCACGTGCCGGTCGAGGTGGTGCCTCCCTGCATGGTCGACGCCGAGGGGGCGCGCCTGCATGGCTGAGCCCCGGATCGTCGAGCGACCGGTCGGCTCCGTGGTGCAGATCGAGGCATGGCCGGACACCCTGGCCGCAGCCTCGGCCGTGCTGGACCGGCAGGTCGGCATGGCGCCGCCGCCCGGCCACGGCGCCGGCCCGCTGCTCGGCCTGGCGCCCGGCCGCTGGCTGCTGGTCGCGGAGGAGCGCGGCTGGGCCGCCAGGCTGGCGGGCGCCTTCGGCCAGGGACAAGCCTGCGTCACGGACCTGTCGGCGGCGCGCGTCGCCCTGAGGCTCGCAGGCCCCGGCACGCTCGACCTGCTGCGGCGGCACATCGGCATCGACCTGCACGAGCAGGCCTTTGCGACAGGCAGCTGCGCCCAGACGCAGATCCATCACATGACGGTGCTGCTGCATCGCCTCGGCGGGGAGCAGTTCGAGATTCATGTCGGCCGCTCCTTCGCCCGCTCCCTGCGCTTGTGGCTGGCCCATTGACGAGGGCAGCGGAATTCGTCATCTTGTACGACATATTGTGACGGGGAGGCAGAACGGCAGGACATGGCGGAAGCGCCGCTACAGGTCGGACGTCTGACGCCGCCGACCAACCTGACCGAGGAGCTGGTGAAGCGCCTCACCGCCGAGATCGAGCGTGGCGGCTTCACGCCGGGCACGCGTCTTCCGACCGAGCAGGAGATCATGGCCTCGACCGGCGTCAGCCGTACGGTGGTTCGCGAGGCGATCGCGGCGTTGCGCGCCCAGGGATTGATCGTCACCCGCCAGGGTGCGGGCGCCTTCGTCGCCGGCGATCCGCAGCGCCGACCGTTCCGCATCGACCCCGCCGAGATCGAATCGCTGGCCGACGTGCTTCGCATCATGGAGCTTCGGATCAGCGTCGAGGTCGAGGCCGCGGGCCTCGCCGCCAACCGGCGCACCGCCGCGCAGCTCGCCGAGATCGATCGGCGGCTGGAGGCGATCGACCGGGCGATCGAGGAGGGCGAGAATGCCGTCGACGCCGACTTCGCCTTCCACCAGGCGATCTTCGCCGCCACCGACAATCCCTATTTCGTGCGCTTCCTCGAGTTCCTCGGCCGCTTCATCATCCCGCGGCAGAGCGTGCGCAGCGGCCTCGGCCCGGCGGCAGAGCAGCGCGCCTACCTCGAGCGGATCCAGAGGGAGCACGAGGCGATCCGAGACGCCATCGGCGCGCGCGAGGCCGAGCTGGCGCGGGCGGCGGCACGGGCACATCTGGTCGGGAGCCTGGAGCGCTACCGGCTGATGATGGGCCGGCTCGACCACCACGCCTGATCCCGAGGGCCGAACAACCAGCACCGAGGAGCCCGAAATGGCCCTGAGACGCATCCTGATCACCGGCGCCGGCGGCGGCCTCGGCAAGGTCCTCCGCCAGAGCCTCGTCGGCACCGCCGACATCATCCGGCTGTCGGCGCGGCGCGACATCGGCGAGGCGGCGGCACACGAGGAGATCCAGCTCTGCGACCTCGCGGACGCCGCGGCGGTCGACAAGCTGCTCGAAGGCGTCGACGCCGTCGTCCACATGGGCGGTCAGGCGACCGAGGCGGACTGGGACACCGTCCTCAAGTCCAACATCGTCGGCATGATCAACCTCTACGAAGCGGCCAGGAAGTCCGGCACGAGACGGATCATCTTCGCCAGCACCAACCATGTGATCGGCATGCACCCGATCACCCGCAAGCTCGACCACGACAGCCCGCCGCGGCCCGATTCGCGCTACGGTCTCAGCAAGGTGTTCGGCGAGGATCTCGGCAATCTCTACGCCTACAAGCACGGCATCGGCTCGATGTGCATCCGCATCGGCTCGTCCTTCCCCGAGCCGACCAACCGGCGGATGCTCAGCACCTGGCTCAGCTATCGGGACCTGACCGAGCTGATCAAGGTGGGGCTGACCGCCGACTACCTGTTCGAGATCGTCTACGGCGTCTCGGCCAACACCCGCAGCTGGTGGGACAACTCCAACGCCCTGCGCCTGGGCTTCAAGGCGGTCGACAACGCCGAGGTCTTCGCCCCCAAGGTCGAGCACATCCTGGCCAACGACCCGGTCGCCGACTCGCTGCAGGGCGGCGGGTTCTGCGCCAAGGAATTCGAGGGCGACCTCGACAAGTGCCTCTGAACGCCGGCCCCAACCTGCTGGGCGCCTATGGGCCCTGGGCGGCCTCGCTCGCCCCGGATCCGCCCCGGCTGTCGTTCCGACGGCCGGGCCAGGGCGACCTCGACCGCTGGCGCGCCGAGGCCCGCGCACGCTTTCGCGCCGGGCTGCTGCAGCCCGGCCTCTCGCCCAGCGCGCCGGTCGCCTCGGATGTGCGGGAGCGGGACGGGCTCGTCGTCGAGCGGCTGCGCTGGAACGTCGGCTATGGTCCCGACACCGAGGCGGTGGTGCTCCGTCCGATCGGGACCGAAGGCCCGCTGCCGGGCGTGCTGGCCCTGCACGATCATGGCGGCGACAAGCTGCTGGGCTTGCGCAAGATCAGCGACGCGGGCGAGCCTCCGGGCCCGCGGGCGCAGCGACACCGGGCACGCGGCTATGGCGGCGCCGCCTGGGCCGACGAGCTGGCGAGGCGCGGCTATGTCGTCATGGCACACGATGTCTTCCCTTTCGGCAGCCGGCGCGTGCTGGCGGCCGACCTGCCGGCCGAGGCCAATCCCGAGGGTGCCACGGACGAGGACGAGGCGGCCTTCGACCGCCTGTCCGCCGTTCACGAGCATGTGTTGGCGAAGAGCCTCCTGTGCGCCGGCACGACCATGCCCGGCCTCGTGATGGCCGAGGACTGCCATGCCCTCGGGCTGCTGGCGGCACGTCCCGATGTCGACGCTTCCCGGATCGGCTGCTGCGGCCTGTCGGGCGGCGGCCTGCGCGCCGTCCAGCTCGCGGCGCTGGATCCCCGGCTCGCCTGCATCGTGGTCGTCGGGATGATGACGACCTGGCGCGACTACATGCTGAACAAGGCCAACAGGCACACCTGGATGATCTATCTCGCCGGCCTCGCCCGCGACCTCGACTATCCGGACCTGCTGACGGTGGCGGCACCGACGCCGAGCCTGGTGCAGAGCAACCGCGAGGACGCGCTGTTCACGATGGCCGAGATGGAGCGGGCGCACGCCATGGTCGCCGAGGTCTATGCCCGGATCGGCACGCCGGAACGGCACCGGGGCAGCTTCTATCCGGGACCGCACAAGTTCGACCGCGACATGCAGGCGGAGGCTTTCGCGTGGCTCGACCGGTGGATCGGCCCGGACGCCTGTACAGCACCATGATCTCTACTCTAGGCTGGCTAGCAAACGGCCGCGCGACGCGCCGCCGTAAGTTACGGGGAGACTAATAAGGTGACTCGTTCTCAGCTCCTGGGTGCCGCATGCGCCCTGGCCCTGCTGGGCCTTTCGAGCGCTGCGCCGCTGTCGGCCGCGACGCCGGACAACCAGCTCATCATCGGCATGAACCTCAACAACATGCTGGCCAACGACCCGCACGAGGTCGGCCAGTTCGAGCCCGGACACGTTTTCGCCAACGTGTACGACATGCTGGTCGACACCGACGCCGAGGACCCGGCGAAGGTCGTGCCGGCACTGGCCGAGAGCTGGAAGATCAACGACGACGGCAGCATCACCTTCACGCTCCGCGAAGGGCTCAAGTTCCACTCCGGCAACCCGATCACCGCCGACGACGTCGTCTGGTCGATCCGTCGGCTGATGGCACTGAACAAGTCACCGTCGGGCGAGCTGAAGGAGTGGGGCTTCACCGCCGAGAACGCGGGCGAGGTGGTCACCGCCATCGATGCGCGTACGGTGCGCTTCGGCCAGCCGAAGCCGATCAACTCGCAGTACCGGCTCTACAACCTGGCGCGCCCGCTGGGCGCGGTCCTCGACAGCAAGCTGCTGATGGAACATGAGCAGAACGGCGACTGGGGCGCCGCCTGGCTCAGCAAGAACTCGGCCGGCTCCGGTCCCTTCAAGCTCAACCGCTGGCAGCCCAACGACATCATCATCCTCGACCGCGTCGACGGCTACTGGGGCGGTGACGCCAAGATGCGGCGCGTCGTCATCCGCCACATTCCGGAATCGCAGACCCAGCGCCTGCAGCTGGAGCAGAACGACATCGACGTCGGCTACACCCTCTCCAGCGCCGACTTCGAGGGCTTGGCCAAGAATCCGAACGTCGAGATCGTGAAGGTGCCGGGCGGCGGCTTCTATTATTTCGGCGTCAGCATGAAGGATCCCGACCTCGGCAAGAAGGAGGTCCGCCAGGCGCTCGACTACTGCATCGACTATGACGGCATCAACAAAGGCATCATGACCAACTACGGCATCCCGTGGCACAACCATGTGCTGCAGGGCCTGGCGGGCGAGCTGCCGAACACCAAGCACACCTTCGACGTCGAGCGCTGCAAGGCCGATCTCGCCGCCGCCGGCTATCCCAACGGCATGAAGAAGAACCTGAAGGTCCTGAGCGTGCCGCCATTCCGCGAGATCGCCACCGCCGTCCAGGCGTCCCTGGGCAAGGCCGGCGTCGAGGTCGACATCGAGATGGGCGACGGCGGCCAAGTCTACGGTGCGGCGCGGAACCAGGCCTACGAGATGATCGTCGGCCGCAGCGGCTCTGGCTACATCCCGGATCCGCACGACGTTCTGCAGTCGAACGTCTACTACCCGGCCGACGGCGACACCGCGAAGTACCCGAACCTCACGGCATGGCGCGCCTCGTGGCACGTGCCGGAGATCACCACGCTGATCGAACAGGCGCTCGCCGAGAACGACAACGACAAGCGCCGCGACATGTACGTGAAGATCCAGGAGCTGACCGCCGAGAACGTCTCCTGGATGTACCTGATCTCGCAGCGTATCGACCCGTTCGCGATCCACAAGCGGGTCAAGAACTACGACGCCAGCGCCACCTGGCGGCCGCGCTGGGAACTGGTCGAGAAGAGCTGACGGCACAACCGGGACCCGGGCGATGGCGACCAACATGGCCGCGCGACCGCTGGGCGGGCGCTTCCGTCTGGGCAAGGGCTCGAAGAGCGTCCTTGCCTCGATCGGCAGCGCCGTCGTCACGCTGTTCCTGCTGGTCGCCCTCACCTTCATCATCGGCCGCCTGCTGCCGCTCGACCCGGTGGCCGCCGTCGTCGGCGACGACGCCGACCAGGCGACCTACGACCAGATGTACAAAGAGCTGGGCATGGACCGGCCGATCTGGGAGCAGTTCGGCTGGTTCCTCGGCCGGGTCGTGCGCGGCGACTTCGGCAACGCCCTGCTCACCAGCCAGCCGGTGGTGGAGGACATCGCCCGGGTGTTCCCGGCCACCATCGAGCTGGCGACGGTGACGATCGTCCTGGGTGCGGGCATCGGCGTGCCCTTGGGCGTCTATGCCGCCGTCTATCGCGGCCGCTTCGCCGACTATCTCGTCCGCCTGCTGTCGCTGCTGGGCTATTCGACGCCGATCTTCTGGCTGGGCCTGATCGGCCTTCTCGTCTTCTACGCCAAGCTCGGCTGGGTCGGCGGCAGCGGCCGGCTCGACCTCTATTATCTCGACCTCGTGCCGGAACGGACCGGCCTGCTGCTGGTCGATTCGCTGCTGGCCGGCGACTACGAGGTCTTCTGGAGCGCCTTCCGCCACATCATCCTGCCGGCCTCGGTCCTGGGCTACGCCTCCATCGCCTACATCAGCCGGATGACCCGCAGCTTCATGCTGGAGCAGATGGGCGAGGAATACATCATCGCCGCCCGCGCCAAGGGCGTGCCGCTGCAGCGGCTGATCTGGCGCCATGCCTTCCTCAACATCCGGGTCCAGGTCGTCACCATCGTCGCCCTGTCCTATGGCGGCATGCTCGAGGGCGCCGTCCTGATCGAGACTGTCTTCGGCTGGCCGGGCTTCGGCCAGTACCTCACCAACGCGCTGCTGATCGGCGACATGAACGCGGTGGTCGCCTCGGTGCTGCTGGTCGGCGTGATCTTCATCGGCCTCAACCTGATCTCGGACCTGCTGTACCGAGTCTTCGATCCGCGCACCCGATGACCAGAAACCCTCCTGGCCTCCGCGGCTGGCTGCTGTCCGACACCGTCGACTCGCCGCTGCACGCCCTGGCCCAGAGCAGCTATCTCGGCTGGCGGCGCTTCGCGGCCAATCCGCTGAGCCTGCTCGGCCTCGCCATCATCATGCTGCTGATCGCCACCGCGGTCTTCGCGCCCTGGCTCGCCACCCAGCCGCCCGCCGAGCAGAACCTGCAGAACGTCCTGCAGCCGCCCGGCGGCGAGCATGTCTTCGGCACCGACGAACTCGGCCGCGACATCTGGTCGAGGCTGATCTGGGGCAGCCGGATCACGCTGATGATCGTCGTGCTGGTCAGCATCATCGTCGCTCCGATCGGCCTGCTGGTCGGCACGGTCTCCGGATATCTCGGCGGCTGGGTCGACATCGTGCTGATGCGCGTGACCGACCTGTTCCTCGCCTTCCCCAGCCTCATCCTTGCCCTGGCCTTCGTGGCCGCCCTCGGCCCCGGCCTCGAGAACACCATCGTCGCAATCGCGCTCACCATCTGGCCGCCGATCGCCCGGCTCGCGCGGGCCGAGACCTTGACCGTGCGCAACGCCGACTACATCGCCGCCGTGCGCCTGGCCGGCGCGTCGCCGTGGCGGATCGTGCTGCGCCACGTCGTGCCGATGTGCATCCCGTCCGTCGTCGTGCGCGTGACGCTGAACATGGCCGGCATCATCCTGACGGCCGCCGGCCTCGGCTTCCTGGGCCTCGGGGCCCAGCCGCCCTCGCCGGAATGGGGTGCCATGGTCTCGACCGGCCGGCGGTTCATGCTCGACAGCTGGTGGCTGGTGACGATCCCCGGCCTCGCCATCCTCGCCGTCAGCCTCGCCTTCAACCTCGTCGGCGACGGCCTGCGCGACGTGCTGGACCGCCGCGGCAACTGACTACCGACCCAGGGAGTGATCACGGCATGCAACGCCTTCTCCTCGCCACCGCGAGCCTCTTCGCCGTCGCATCGGCGGCTTCGGCCGCGACACCACCCAACATGCTGGTGATCGGCACCGACGTCGGCGCCATCCCGACCCTCGACCCGGCGGCGCTGAACGCGCGGACGCCATCGGAGGTGATGGCGAACTTCTACGACAATCTGGTCAAGCTCGACTGGAACGACATGGTCAACGTCAAGCCGATGCTGGCCGAGAGCTGGGAGGTGTCGCCGGACGGCCGCAGGATCACCTTCAAGCTCCGTTCGGATGCGAAGTTCGCCTCGGGCAATCCGATCACCGCCGAGGATGTCGCCTGGTCGCTGCAGCGCGTCATCAAGGTGAAGCTGGTGGGCGCCACCGACATAGCGCTGTGGGGCTTCACGGCGGAGAACGTCGACAAGGCCATCCGCGCCGAGGGCGACACCGTCGTCGTCGAGACGCCCGATCCGGTGAGCCCGGAGCTGGTGCTCTACTCCCTGGCCGGCGCCTCCGTCGGCATCGTCGACCGCAAGGTGGCGCTGGAGCACGAGCAGGGCGGCGACCTCGCCCGCGAATGGCTGAAGGCGAACTCGGCCGGCAGCGGCCCGTTCAAGCTCAACCAGTGGCGCCCCAACGACATCCTGATCGCCGAGCGCAACGACGACTACTATGGCGGCAAGCCCGCCATGCAGCGGGTCGTCATGCGCAACATCACCGAGTCCGGGGCGCTGCGCCTGCAGGTCGAGCAGGGCGACGTCGATGTCGCCCACTACCTGAACTCGTCCGACCTCGATGTCCTGGTCCAGAACAAGGATATGGTGATCGAGAACACGCCGGGCTTCGGGTTCTACTATATCGGCCTCAACATGCAGGACGAGATCCTGTCGAAACCGAAGGTACGCGAGGCCTTCAAGTACCTGCTCGACTGGGAGGCACTGGCCAAGTCGACAATGACCTTCGCCGGCTTCCCGCACCAGTCGATCATCCCCAAGGGCATGCCCGGCTCGACCGAGGAGATCTTCTACCGCTACGACCCGGAGAAGGCCAAGCAGCTGCTCGCCGAGGCCGGCTACCCCAACGGCTTCAAGAAGAAGCTCTACCCCGCCGGCCCCGGCCTGCATCTGCAGAACGTCGAGCTGCTGCAGGCCAGCGCCAAGGCGGCGGGTGTCGAGCTGGAGATCGTCCCCGGCCGCCATACCGAAGCGTTCCGCGACCGCAAGTTCGAGGTCTACATGGGCAACTCGGGTGCGAAGATGCCCGACCCGTTCGCAACCCTCACCCATTACGCCTACAACCCGGACAACCGCAACGAGGCCAAGCTCGGCAGCTACTACATGTGGCGTACCGCCTGGGACATGCCCGAGTTCACCAAGATGGTCGACCAGTCGAAGAGCGAGACCGACCCCGCCAAGCGCGCGGAAATCTTCGCCATGCTCGACAAGCAGTATCGTGACGACAATCCGCCGCTGATCGTCTTCTTCCAGCGCACGGATCCTTACGTGATCCGCAGCAATGTCGAGGGCTATCACGGCCATCCGACCTGGTCGACGCGCTGGGACGCCACGACGAAGAAGTGATGGCCTCCGCCCTCCGGACATCCCGCGGCAACGCCGCCGCAGCGACCCGCCTCCGCGGGGCGCTGCGGCTTGCGCTCACCGCCTTCATCACCCTGCTGGGCCTCCTGTTCCTCACCTTCATGATGGGCCGGCTGCTGCCGGCCGATCCGGTGGTGGCGGTGGTCGGGCACGAGGCGCCGCGGGAGGTCTACGAGCGGGTCTACAAGGAGCTGGGGCTGGACCGGCCGGTGGTGGTCCAGTTCTTGGCCTATGTCGGCAACGTCCTGCGGGGCGATCTCGGCCAGTCGCTGACCACCAGCCACCCGGTGGCGCGCGATCTGCTGATGGTCTTTCCCGCCACGGTCGAGCTTGCCGTGGTCGCCATCCTGGCGGGCACCCTGATCGGCGTGCCGCTCGGGATCGCCGCCGCCGCCAACAGGGGCACGTGGATCGACCATGTGGCGCGCATCGTCGGCCTCGCCGGTCATTCGGTGCCGATCTTCTGGCTCGGCCTGATGGCGCTGTTCCTGTTCTACGCCAAGCTGCAATGGGTGGGCGCTTCCGGCCGCGTCGATGTCTTCTACGAGGGCCTCGTGACGCCGATCACCGGCTTCCTGCTGCTCGACTCGGCAATGGCCGGCGAGCGGGAGGTGTTCAGGAGCGCGCTGTCGCACATCATCCTGCCCGGCACGCTGCTGGGCTACTATTCGGTCGCCTACATCAGCCGCATGACACGCAGCTTCATGCTGGAGCAGCTGAGCCAGGAATATGTGATCGCCGCCCGCGCCAAGGGCGTCAGCCGCCAGGCCGTCATCTGGAAGCACGCCTTCAAGAACATCCGCGTCCAGCTCCTGACCGTCCTGGCCCTGACCTTCGGCGGCCTGCTCGACGGTGCGGTGCTGATCGAGACCGTGTTCGGCTGGCCGGGCCTCGGCCAGTACCTGACCCGCGGCCTCGCCGAGAGCGACATGAACGTGGTGATGGGGGCGGTGCTGCTGATCGGCGTCGTGTTCTTCACCGTCAATGCGGCCACCGACCGCCTCTACCGCATCCTGGACCCGCGCACCCGATGAGCGCTTCCTCCGCTACCTGGCGCGACTGGCTCGTGCTGCAGGAGCCGACCACCTCGGCCCAGGCCGCGGCGCAGGCCTGCTGGCGCTTCTGGCTGATCTTCACCCGCCAGCGCCTCGGGGTGATCGGCGGCGCCATCATCCTGCTGCTGATCCTGGGCGCCATCGGCGCTCCGCTGCTGGCGACGCATGATCCGCTGGCGCAGAACATGCCGATCCGGCTGCAGCCGCCCAGCGCCGAGCACTGGTTCGGCACGGACAATTTCGGCCGCGACGTCTATTCGCGTGTCATCTACGGCACCCGGACCACGCTGCAGGTGGTCGTCCTGGTGACGGTGATCGTGGCCCCGCTGGGACTGCTGATCGGCGCCACAGCCGGCTATGTCGGCGGCTGGGCCGACGAGGTGCTGATGCGGGTCACCGACATCTTCCTCGCCTTTCCCGGCCTGATCCTGGCCATGGGCTTCGTGGCTGCCCTGGGGCCGGGCCTCGGCAACGCCATCGTCGCCATAGCCCTCACCGCCTGGCCACCGATCGCCCGGCTGGCGCGGGCCGAATCGCTGACGGTGCGGGGCAGCGACTACATCGCCGCCGCCCGCCTGCAGGGCTCGCCCGCCTCGCGTATCATCATCCGCCACGTCATCCCGATGTGCCTGCCGTCGGTGATCGTGCGTGCCACGCTCAATATGGCGGGCTTCATCCTGACCGCCGCCGGCCTCGGCTTCCTCGGCGTCGGTGCCCAGCCGCCCAGCCCCGAATGGGGGGCCATGGTCTCGGCAGGGCGGCAGTTCATGTTCGACAGCCCCTGGGTTGTGGCCGCTCCCGGCCTCGCCATTGCCCTGGTGAGCCTCGCCTTCAACCTCTTCGGCGACGCGCTGCGCGACGCCTTCGATCCCCGGACGGAGTGAGCATGGCCGACCAACCTATGCTCGAGATACGCAACCTGCGCGTCCGCTTCGAGACCCCGCAGGGGCCGATGTACGCCGTCGACGGCGTCAGCTTCAGCCTCGGCCGCGAGAAGCTGGGCATCGTCGGCGAATCCGGCTCGGGCAAGTCGATGTCCGGCCGCGCCATCCTCAAGCTCACGCCGCCGCAGGCCACGGTGACGGCCGACAGGCTGCGTTTCGAGGAGGTCGATCTGCTGAAGGCGACCGAGCGGCAGATGCTCGACATCCGCGGCAGTCGCATCGGCATGATCCTGCAGGATCCCAAATACTCGCTGAACCCGGTGGTCAGGGTCGGCGAGCAGATCGCCGAGGCCTATCGCCTGCATCGCAAGGCCGGCAAGGCCGAGGCCCGCTCCAGGGCACTGGCGATGCTGGAGGCGGTGCAGATCCGCGACCCCGCACGCGTCTTCGATCTCTATCCGCACGAGGTCTCGGGCGGCATGGGCCAGCGCATCATGATCGCCATGATGCTGGTGGCCGAGCCGTCGCTGCTGATCGCCGACGAGCCGACCTCCGCACTCGACGTCACCGTCCGCATGGAGGTGCTGAACCTGCTGGACGAGCTGATCCGCAGCCGCGGCCTCGGCCTGATCTTCGTCAGCCACGACCTCAACCTGGTGCGCAAGTTCTGCGACCGGGTGATCATCATGTATGCCGGCCGCATCGTCGAGGCGCTGAAGGCCTCCGAGCTGGAGCATGCCCAGCACCCCTACACGCGAGGCCTGCTGGCCTCCCTGCCGCGGATCCACAGCCCCCGCCCGCGCCTGCCCGTGCTCAAGCGGGAGCCTGGCTGGCGCACCAGCCCGAGCGTGAGCGCAGCATGATCGACGTCAACGGCCTCACCATCGATCTCGGCGAAGGCGAGGGCCGCATCCGTGCGGTCAACGGCGTCGGCTTCCACGTCGGCAAGGGCGAGACCTTCGGCCTGGTCGGCGAATCCGGCTGCGGCAAGTCGACGGTGCTGCGCGCCATGTCCGGCCTCAACGAGCACTACGAGGGCTCGATCCGCGTCGAGGGCCAGGAGCTGCCCCACAGGCGCGACAAGGCGTTCTTCAAGCGCGTGCAGATGGTCTTCCAGGACCCCTACGGCTCGCTGCACCCGCGGCAGACCGTCAACAGCCAGCTCATGGAGCCGGCCCGCATCCACGGCCTCGGCAACCCCGAATCCCGCGTCGTCGAGGTGCTGGAGGCCGTGGGGCTGGGCGCGGCCTTCCGATTCCGCTACCCGCACCAGCTCTCCGGCGGCCAGCGGCAGCGGGTGGCCGTCGCCCGCGCCCTGGTGCTGGAGCCGCAGGTGCTGCTGCTCGACGAGCCGACCTCGGCGCTGGACGTCTCGGTGCAGGCCGAGGTGCTGAACCTGCTCTGCGACATCCGCGAGCAGCGGCACCTGACCTACATCCTGGTCAGCCACGACCTCGGCGTCATCGCGCACATGTGCGGCCGCCTCGCCGTCATGGAGCGCGGCCAGATCGTCGAGGAGCTGGGCCAGCAGGCCCTGGTCCGGGGCGAAGCCCACCACCCCTATACCCAACGCCTGCTGCGGGCGAGCGAGGCCTATGGCGAGGGCCCGGCGACCGCGGCACACGTGACCGCCAATGCCGCCAACTGAGGAATGTGCATGAAGATCGTCGAGGTGACGAGCAAGGTCTTCACCTACAAGACCAACAAGATGAGCGACACGGATGGCCATACCCATCCGGGGCCCGAGCGCCAGGCCAAGATGGGGCTGCTGACCGTCACCGCCGATGACGGCACGCAGGGTCACATCACCACCAGCCAGCATTTCCTGCGCGAGGACATCCTCGCCGACTTCATCCGCCCGGTGCTGGTCGGCCAGGATCCGCTGCGCATCGAGAAGCTGTGGTACGGCCTCTACAAGTGGCAGCGCGGCAGCAGCGGCCGGCTCACCGACCGCGTGGTCTGCGCCGCCGAGCTGGCCTTGTGGGACCTCGTCGGCAAGAAGCTGGGCCAGCCGGTCTGGAAGCTGCTGGGCGGCTACCGCGACAAGATCCTGGCCTACGGCAGCACGATGTGCGGCGACGACATCGAGGACGGCCTGGCCACGCCCGAGGACTATGGTCGGTTCGCCGAGTGGCTGGTGAAGAGCCGCGGCTACAAGGCGGTCAAGCTGCACACCTGGATGCCGCCCATCCCGGGTGCCCCCAACGTCAAGATGGACTACGCCGCCTGCGCCGCCGTGCGCGAGGCCGTCGGCCCCGACATTCCGCTGATGCTCGACCCCAACCACTGGTACAGCCGGCAGGACGCGCTCTGGCTGTGCAACAAGCTGCAGGAGCTGAACTTCCTCTGGATCGAGGAGATGATGGAGGAGGCCTCGCTCAGCTCCTACCAGTGGCTGACCGCCAACGTGCACAGGCTCAACATCCTCGGGCCCGAGAGCATGGAAGGCAAGCACTGGACCCGTGCCGAGTGGGCGTCGAAGGGTGCCTGCGACATGCTGCGGACCGGCGTGTGGGACGTCGGCGGCATCGGCCCGGCGATGAAGTGCGCGCGGATCGCCGAGGGCTTCCACATGCTGACCGAGGTCCACGGCACCGGCGCCGGCAACATGGCGGTCTGCGCCGCCATCCAGAACACCACCTACTACGAGCGCGGCCTGCTCCACCCGCACGTCGACTACGACGTGCCGCCGGCCTACCTCAACCGCATCGACGACGAGATGGACAAGGACGGCTACGTCCGCTTCCGCGACGAGCCGGGCATCGGCCACGATGTGAACCTCGACTACATCAACGCTAACTTGGCGTGAGACACCCTCGACCTCGTGCTCGGCTCAGAGCACGAGGTCGGCCTCGGTGATGACGGACACGCCGAGAAGGACGATCTTCAACTCGGTGTGCCCGTTGCCGAGCGTATTGCCCTGCAGGATGGTGGAGCCGCCCGAGACGTAGGCGCGTAGCTGCCCCGGTGCGGTGAAGCGGCTGTCGCCGATGAAGACAAAGGAATTGTCGGCGCCACCCGCCACCGCGTCGATGCGCGACAGGTCGATCAGGTCACCTTGGGCGAAGTCGGTGATGCGGTCAGCCGCGCCGGGCTGGCTGTGGTCGGTGAGGAAGAAGTCGAAGGTATCGTCGCCTGCGCCGCCGGTCAGGCTGTCGCGGCCGGCGTCGCCGCGAAGGATGTCGGCGCCGTCGCCTCCCGACAGCCGGTCGTTGCCGACCCCGCCGCGGAGATGGTCGGTGCCATTGCCGCCATCGAGCCGGTCGGCACCGGCATTGCCGTCGAGGCGGTCGGCGTCGTCGCTGCCCCACAGCGTGTCGTCGCCGCCGTGGCCGAACAACGAGTCGTCGCCGGGATCGCCGCGGATGCGGTCGGTGTGCGACGAGCCGGTGATGGTGTCGTTCCCGGCGTTGCCATCGAACAGGAGACCCAGGTTCCGGGTTCTGGACAGGACGACGAGGTCGTCGCCGGAGAGTGCGCGCGTGGTTTGGATGCGTGGATGCAGCGTGAGGTCGAAATCGTTGAGATCGATTCCGTCGTGTCCGTCGGTAAAAAAGCCAGCACGGCCGAAGATTACATAGGCCGCGCCGGCATCGGTGCCGCCGCTGCCGTTGCTTGCCGCGCCGACGATCAGGTCGTCGATGCCGTCGCCGTTGACGTCGCCCGCCGCCGACACCTCGCTCCCGGCGCGATCGCCCTCGTTCTCGCCCAGGACCTTGAACCCGCCCATGCCGGCGGCAACCTCGTCGAGGCGGACCGGGCTGGTGAAGCCGCCGGCCCGGCCGAGCACCACATAGGCCGCACCCGCGTCACTGCCGTGATACCGACCGGAAGCGCCGACGATCAGGTCGTCGACGCCGTCGCCGTTGACGTCGCCGGCGGCCGATACCGAGAGCCCGGCACGATCATAACCATTCTCACCTTGGATCTTGAACCCGCCGCCGCCAGCCGCGACGTTGTCGAGGTCGACCAAGCTCGTCAAACCTCGGGCTCGGCCGAATACGACGTAGGCTGCGCCGGCACCACTGAAGCCGCCATTGTATGACGCCCCGATAACGACATCGTCGATGCCGTCGCCGTTTATGTCGCCCGCCCCCGACACCGAGATGCCGGCGTGGTCGCCCGCGTTCTCGCCCTGGATCTTGAAGCCGCCCCCACCGGCGGCGACCTCGCGGAGATTCACCACGCTGTCGAAGCCGCCATTCCTGCCGAACACGACATAGGCCGCACCAGCTTCGTGCCCGCCGCCAGGATCGCTATAAGCACCGACAATCAGATCATCGATGCCGTCGCCGTTGACGTCGCCCGCCGCCGACACCGAGGAGCCGGCGCCGCTATATCTTTCGCCCCACATCCCAAACCCGCCGCCGTCGTCGACGATGGCGGCGAGGTCGACCGGGCTGGCGAAGCCGCTAGCCCTGCCGAACACCACATACGCCGAACCGGCGGGAGGCTCGTACTCTGAGCGGCTACGAGGTACGACACCGACGACTAGGTCGTCGATGCCGTCGCCGTTGACATCGCCCGCCGCCGTTACCGAGGATCCGACAAAATCGTAGGCGTGGCCCTGGATCTTGAAGCCGCCGCTGCCGGCGGCGACGTCGGCGAGGTCGACCGGGCTGGCGGAGCCGCTGGCCCTGCCGAACACCGCATAGGCCGCGCCGGCAAAGAGGCCGCCGGCACCGTTGAGAGTAGCGCCGACGATCAGGTCGTCGACGCCATCACCGTTGACATCGCCCGCCGCCGACACCAAGCCGGCAACATCGCCGGCATTCTCGCCAAGGACCTTGAAACCGCCGGTGCCAGCGGCGACTGCGTCGAGATCGACAGGCGTCTCGACATCGCCGATCCTCCCGAACACGACATAGGCTGCGCCGGCATCAGCGCCGCCGCTGTCTTGACCACGCGCGCCGACGATCAGGTCGTCGATCCCGTCGCCATCTACATCGCCCACCGCCGATACCGAGCTGCCGGCGCCATCGCCCGCGTTCTCCCCCTGGATCTTGAACCCGCCCCTGCCGGCGGCGATGTCGTCGAGGTCGACCACAGCCGGGAACGGCATGGCACAGCCTCCCGCTGTGGTTGTATAATTGTCGGCTAAATTATTGTATGAAGCCCATTTACGGCCGTTGTCAACGGCCTGTTCGATCCACTCCTCGCCCGAACGCGGCGTTGCGGCCCACCGGGTCGGCGGCTAGGTTGCCGGCCGAGCGGGCCGAGGAGACAGCCATGAAGACCACGAGCGTCACGACGAGCGATCTGGCGGGATCGGTCCTCTCCGTCCCGCCCTTGCCGCTGAAGCCCGATCTCTCCATCGCCGACGCCGAATGCGGCAAGCTGGTGCGCCACATCGAGGCCGGCGGTGTCACCACCATCCTGTGGGGCGGCAACGCCCAGCTGCAGCATTGGCCGGTCAGCCGCTACGCCGAGTTCCTGGCGATGGCGGAAGCGACCGCGGCGGCAGACAGTTGGGTAATCCCCTCGGCAGGCCCGGATTACGGCAAGCTGCTGGACGAGGCGAAAATCCTCGCCGGCACGCGCTTCCCGACGGCGATGATGCTGCCGATGTCGGCACACACCGATCCCGCCGGCGTGGCGCGGGCGGTGCGGGACTTCGTGCAGGCGATGGGCAAGCCGGCCATCGTCTACATCCGCCAAGCCAACTACGTCGCGGCGGACGAGCTGGGTCGGCTCGCCGCCGACGGCTCGGTCTGCGCCGTGAAATACGCCGTGAGCCGGCCGAGCTTCCGCGAGGATCCCTATCTCGCCGAGCTCGTCGATACGGTGGGACCGGACCGGATCGTCTCGGGCTTCGGCGAGATTCCGGCCGTCGGCCATCTCGACGCCTACCACCTGGGTGGCTTCACCGCCGGCTGCGTCTGCATCGCGCCCCGGCTGTCGATGCGCATCCTGGCGGCGCTCAAGGCCCGCGACATCGCCGGCGCCGAGCGCCTGCTGGAGCCGATCCGGCCGCTCGAGGGCCTGCGCGAGAGCCTGTCGCCGATCCGCGTCATCCACGAGGCGGTGCGCCTGGCGGGCGTCGCCGACACCGGGCCGATCTACCCGATGCTCAGCAATATCGGGGCGCAGCATCACGCCGCCATCGAGGCTGCGGCCAAGCGGCTGCTCGAGGTCGAGAACGAGCTGGCGGCGATGCCGGCCGCCGCGGAGTAGGACGTTGCGCATCACCGCCCTGGAGACGCTGCGGGTCGGCGGTCTCGGCAACATGCTGTGGCTCAGGATCCTCACCGATGCCGGCATCACCGGCCTCGGCGAGGCCTTCCGCAATGCCGAGGCCACGGAAGCCTATATCCACGAGACGCTGGCCCCCTGGCTGATCGGCAAGGACCCGCGGGCGATCACCTTCCACCGGGAAGCGATCCTGCGGCGGATCGGCAACCGCTTCATGGGCACGCCGTCGCGCTCGGTCGAGATCCGTGGCAATGCCGCGGTCGACCTCGCCTTGTGGGACATCCTCGGCAAGTCGCTGGGCGTGCCGGTGGCCGATCTGCTCGGCGGCAAGGCGCGCGAGAAGATCCGCATCTACAATACCTGCGCCGGCCCGGCCTACAACACCGCTCCCACCGTCGAATGGGTGTCGCGGCTGGCCAAGCCCGGCGAGCAGCCGATGGCGCCGCTCGACGACCTGCAGGCCCAGCTCGACGATCCGGCGGGGCTCGCCCGCTCGCTGCTGGCCGAGGGCGTGACGGCCATGAAGATCTGGCCGTTCGACCGCTTCGCCGCCAAGAGCGGCGGCTCGGAGATCTCCGCCGGCGACCTCGAGCGCGGCCTGGCACCGGTGAAGGCCATCCGCGACGCCGTCGGCGGCGAGATCGACATCATGATCGAGTGCCACGGCATGTGGCGGTTGCCGGCGGCGGTGCGCATCGCCAAGGGCCTGGAGCCGCTCGACATCTTCTGGCTCGAGGATCCGGTCGAGATGCACCGGTTCGACGACCTGGTGCGCCTGAAGCAGGCCGTCGCCGTGCCGATCGCCGGCAGCGAGAACCACGGCACCGCCCACTGGTATGCCGAGGCCTTCGCCCGCGGCGTGGTCGACTACGCCCATTTCGACGTCGGCTGGATGGGCGGCATCAGCGAGGCGCTGGACGTGGCGGCGCTGGCCCGGGCCCACGACCGCAGCATCGCCCCGCACGACTGCGTCGGGCCTGTGATGCTGGCCGCCAACATGCAGCTGGTGATGAGCCAGGCCAACGCGCTGATCCTGGAGACGGTGCGGGCCTATCTGCGCGGCTTCTATGCCGAGGTGATGCAGCCGGCACCGGTGATCGAGAACGGCATGGCCCTGCCGCTCGCCGGTCCCGGCCTCGGCGTCGAGCTGGCGGGCAGCCTGTGGTCGAGGCCCGACGCCAGGACGCGCCGATCAGGCGACTGATCGGGATCACAGGTTGATCTTTACCAGGATTTGATTAGCCGACTCGGTTATTCACAGTCACGCCGTATTGTTCTATTATTCAATTGTTAACATTTGTGGCGCGGTTCGCCGCCCAATCCGGAACCGAGTCGGGGCGATGATGCAGAATACCGTGACGCGGGCCGGCGCCGCGAGCGACGTCCAGAGCCTGCTGCGCCGTATCGAGGCGCGCGACTACGTGATCAGCATCGTCGGACTCGGCTATGTCGGCCTGCCGCTGATGCTCACCGCCGCCGGCAGCGGCTTCCGCTGCCTGGGATTCGACATCGACGGACCGCGCTGCGCCCTCATCAATGCTGGCCACAGCCCCTACCGCCACATCGGCGCCGACGTGGTGGCGGCGACGCGCGCCACCGGGCTCGCCGAGGCCACCACCGACTTCGCCCGCATCGCCGAGGCCGATGCCATCCTGATCTGCGTGCCGACGCCGCTCGGGCCGCACCGCGAGCCCGACCTGTCCTATGTCGAGGCGACGGCGCGCAGCATCGCGCCACATCTGCGTGCCGGCCAGCTGGTGGTGCTGGAATCCACCACTTGGCCCGGCACGACGCGCGAGGTGATGCGCCCGATCCTCGAGGGCAGCGGGCTGGTGGTCGAGCGCAACCTGTTCGTCGCCTACTCGCCCGAGCGCGAGGATCCCGGCAACCGCGACTTCCGCACCGCCGCCATCCCGAAGGTGGTCGGCGGCGTCGGCGAGCGCTCGTTGCGGCTGGCCACCGCGCTCTACGAGCATCTGGTCGTCCGACCGGTGCCGGTCTCCTCGGCCGATGCCGCCGAGGCCGTGAAGCTCACCGAGAACATCTTCCGCGCCGTCAACATCGCCCTGGTCAACGAGCTGAAGCAGGTGTTCGGGGCCATGGGCATCGACATCTGGGAGGTGATCGAGGCCGCCAAGACCAAGCCGTTCGGCTACATGCCGTTCTATCCCGGGCCGGGGCTGGGCGGGCACTGCATCCCGATCGACCCGTTCTACCTGACGTGGCGGGCCAAGGAGTTCGGGCTCTCCACCCGCTTCATCGAGCTGGCCGGCGAGGTCAACCGCGCCATGCCGGGCTGGGTCGTCGACCGGCTGGCCGAGGCGCTGGACCGTCGCTTCGCCCGCGGCCTCAACGGCAGCCGCATTCTCGTGACGGGCTTGGCCTACAAGAAGAACGTCGACGACATCCGCGAGAGTCCGGCACTCGCCATCATCGAGCTGCTGCAGGCACGCGGCGCCGCCGTCGACTACCACGACCCCTACTGTCCGGAAGTGCCGCACACCCGCGAGCACGACCATCTGGCCGGCATGCGCTCGGTCCCACTCGGTGAGGTCGACGGCTACGACGCGGTGCTGATCGTCACCGACCACGACAGCATCGACTGGCAGGACCTCGTCAACCGCAGCCGCCTGGTCGTCGACACCCGCAACGCGACGCGCGGCATCGTCCGCAACGCCGACCGCATCGTCCGCGCCTGATGCGCCTGGTTCCGGCGGTCGTTGCGGCGTTGCTGCTGGCTCCGCCGGCCGATGCCGCGACCTGGGTGGTCGACGGCGCCGGCGGCGGCAACTGGAAGAGCCTGGCGGCCATCGACTGGGCTCGCATCCGGCCGGGCGACCTGCTGCGGATCGCCGGCGGGCAACGCCACACCGGGCCGTTGGACGTGAGAGCCTCCGGCGCCCCTGGCAGGCCCATCGTCATCGAGGCCGGGAGCGGCGCCGTCATCGACGGCGACAACCGGCTGGAATGGTGCGTGCGCATCGACGGCAGCGACCATGTCACCGTCCGCGGCCTCACCGTCCGCGACTGCGTCGACGCCGGCTTCCGCATCCGCAATGCCGAGGGTGTGACCGTCGAGCGCAGCTTCGTCCACGCGCCGGCGCGCGCCTTCCACGTCTGGCGCACCAGCGACGTCACCATTGCCGACAACGAGGTGACCACGCCGGACTATGTCGAGCTGCAGACCGACGGCATCTACTCGCAGGAGAACCGCGGCAACCGCTATCTGCGCAACCGCATCGTCATCAGCAACGGCGAGCCGGAAGGACACGACGACGGCATCCAGAGCTACAAGGACGCCGACCTGCTGATCGCCGGCAACTACATCGAGCAGCGCAACGCCAAGACCGGCAACGCCCAGGGCATCTTCATCACCGTCCCGTCGGGCCGCATGACGGTGGTCGACAACACGGTCTACGGGCCGAACACCCGCAACGGCCTGGTGACGCTGCTCAACCAGGAAGGCAGCAGCGGCAGCCTCGACGCCTTCCACAACACGCTGGTCGGCAGCCAGTGGGGCGTCATCCAGATCGAGGACGCGCCCGGCTCGCGGATCCGCAACAACATCATCTACAGCACCGCGCAGAACGCCGCCGGCATCACCGTCAAGGGGGCCCTGCCGGCGCCGTCCGACGTCGACCGCAACCTGTATTTCCTGCCGCGCGGCCGCCCCGGCTATCTGGTCGACGGCGCCGACTTCGACTGGCGGAGCTGGCGGGGGCGCGGCTTCGAGCGCAACGGCATCGCCGCCGATCCCCGCCTCACCGATATCGCCCGGCGACGATTTGCCCCGGCCCCTGGCTCGCCGGCGCTCGGCGCCGCCGAGGTGCTGCCCGGATTGGCGCGCGACCTGCCGACAACCGATATCGGCGCCGCCGCACGCTGAGACCGCTTCGAGGTCCAGGCGCTTCGCGCCCAGGTGTCACACGTCCAAATCCTACCTGCATCTGAAGTATAGCACAAACCATTGCCTACATTTTCTGTCATGTCAGGCACAACTACAAATTATGGTTCCGGTGAATAGCGTACTCTGGTGCAATAGAAATTGGCTCCTATACCGAGCAACTTGCACACTAGCGCGTCATGTGAAATATTTTGTTCACCAATGACCGAGGGTCATCGAGTCCAAGCTGTCTCGATGGCTGGCGGGAGCAACTACAACTTTAGCAGCGCGGGCAAGCGATCGTCTTCGTGCCACGAATCCGGGCCCCGAGATCCAAGGTGTTCGCCAGATGAGCATCGAGCTGGGCGTGAAGAGACGCCCGAACGTCACTGTTGCCCTGCCGGGCCACAACCAGGCCGCCACCCGTCCGCCGGGCCTCGCGATCGCCGTGGTCGGCTGCGGCTACTGGGGCTCCAAGCATGTCCGCGTGCTCAGCACGCTGCCCGAGGTGGCCCGTGTCATCGTCGTCGACCCCAACCCCAAGGTGCGCGACGCCATCGTCGCCGCCTTTCCAGGGGTCGAGGGGGCGTCCGAGCTGCGCAACGCGCTGCCCAGCGTCCAGGCGGTGATCGTGGCGACACCGCCACGCGATCACGCCGAGGTGGCGCTGCAGGCGCTGCGCGCCGGCAGGCATGTGCTGATCGAGAAGCCGATCACCACCACGCTGGCCGAGGCGCGGACCCTGGTTGCCGAGGCCATGCAGCACGGTGCCGTGCTGATGGCGGGCCACACCTTCGAGTTCAACCCGGCGGTTCGCGAGCTGCGCCGCCGCATGGACGAAGGCGAGCTCGGCACGATCCACTACATCCACTCGGCGCGGCTCAACCTCGGGCTCTACCGCTCGGACGTGAACGTCGTGTGGGATCTGGCGCCCCACGACATCTCGATCATGAACTACCTGCTGCGCTCGACGCCGACGATGGTCGGCGCCTGGGGTTCGTCGCATGCCTGCGGCGACGTCAAGGATCTCGCCTACATCCGCCTGGAATACGGCCGGCGAAACGTGATGGGCTATGCCCACGTCTCCTGGCTCGACCCGCGCAAGGTGCGCCGCGTCACCGTCGTCGGCAGCCGCAAGATGGCGGTCTACGACGACCTCGCCGAGGAGCGTCTGCGCATCTTCGACTGCGGCGTCGAGGGCGGCCAGGACGGTGCCGACGGGCCGGCGCCGTTCGAGCGCCCGGTGTCCTACCGCTACGGCGACATCGTCTCCCCTCACATCCATTTCGAGGAGCCGCTGGCGCTGGAGGACCGGCACTTCGTCGAATGCATCCGCAAGCGCGCGACGCCCAGCAGCGACGGCAACAGCGGCATGGCCGTGGTGGCCGTGCTGGAAGCGATCGACCGGGCGCTGGCGACCGGACGGGACCTGCCCGTCGACGCGCTCGACGCCGCCGTGGCGTCGCCCGAGCTTTCGCTCACCGCCTGAGGCGACGATCATGGCCATTCCGTTCCTCGACCTTCCCGCCATGCACGCCGAGGTGCGGGGCGAGCTGGATGCCGCCTGGCGCTCCGTCACGGCCAGCTGCGGCTTCATCGGCGGTGCGGCCGTCGAGCGCTTCGAGTCCGAATGGGCCGCCTATTGCGGCACCCGGCACTGCGTCGGTGTCAGCGACGGCACCGCCGCTCTGGAGCTGGCGCTGCGTGCCCTGGGCATCGGCGCCGGCGACGAGGTGATCGTCCCGGCCAACACCTTCATCGCCACGGTGGAGGCGGTCGTCGCCACCGGCGCCTCGCCGGTGATGGTCGATGTCGATCCGCGGACGCTGCTCCTGACCGCGGAGCATGTGGCGGCGGCCTGCACGCCGCGGACCGCCGCGGTGATCCCGGTGCATCTGTTCGGCCAGCCGGTCGACATGGACGCCGTCTGCCGTGTCGCGGCGCGCGCCGGCATCTCGGTCATCGAGGACGCGGCGCAGGCGCATGGCGCCACCTGGAAGGACCGACGCGCCGGCGGCCTCGCCGATATCGGCTGCTTCAGCTTCTACCCCGGCAAGAATCTGGGCGCCTTCGGCGACGCCGGCGCCGTCGTGACCAACCGCCGTGAGCTGGCGGAGCGAATCCGCGTCCTGGCCAACCACGGCCGCGACCTGAACGCCGGCGAACGGCATGTCCGCGTCGGCCGCAACCAGCGACTCGACGGGCTGCAGGCGGCGATCCTGTCGGCCAAGCTGCCGCGGCTCGAGGACTGGAACCGCGGCCGGCGCCGGGCGGCCGAAGCCTATGGCCGGCTATTGGCCGGCCTGCCGGCCGAGATGGTGCGGGTGGCCGAGGGTGCGGTCAGCAGCCATCATCTGGCGGTAGTGCAGGTCGACGGCCGCGACGCCGTGCGCCGCGCAATGGCCGAGCGCGGCATCGGCACCGGCATCCACTATGCCATCCCCTGCCACCGACAGCCCGCGCTCGCCGACCTTCCGACGGTCTCCCTGCCGGTGGTCGAGCGCGCTGCCGGCCGCATCCTTTCCCTGCCGATGTTCCCGCACCTGGACGACGCGCGCGTCGCCCGAGTCGTCGCCGCGCTGGCCGATGCGCTGGCTCCGTCGGCGCGGATGCTCGAGCCCGCAGGCTGACCGGCGGATGGGCCAGCTCGCCGGGATTCCGGCCCCGGTGGACGGCGCGGCGCGCGATGCGGCGGGAGACAGCCTCGAGGGGCCGGAGGCCGATACATGGGACCACTTTGTCGCAAGCGTGGCAGGCGACGTCACGCAGACCACGGCGTGGGGCCGCTCCAAGCAGGCGACGGGCTCATCGGTCGTGATGGCGATCTCGCGCGCCGAATCGGGCATTCGCGGCGGCGCGCTGATCCTCATCAAGCGCCTGGCACGCTTTGTCGCCGTCGGCTACGTGGCGCGCGGGCCGTTGCTCCTGCCGTCCGCGACCGGCACGGACGTGGTGGCCGTGCTCGACGAGATCGAGCGCCAGGCCAGGCGTCGGGGGCTGTTGCATCTCGTCATCCAGCCGCCGCTCGGTGGCGATGCGATCGCCGCCGAGCTTGCCGCACGCGGCTACAGCTCCGATGCGCCGGAGGTGTCACCCGGCGCCACGCTGCTGATCGACCTCACCCAGGGAGCCGACGCCGTGCTGGCCGGCATGTCGCCCTCCCGGCGACGCAATGTCAGGCAGGCGACGCAGGGCGGTCTGGACGTCGGCTCCGGCGACCGCGACGACATCGAGCGCTTCCAGTCGCTGCACGCCAGCTCGGCCGGCCGGCAGGGGTTCCAGCCGCTTCCGACCAGCTACCTGTTCGCGCAATGGGATGCGTTGCGGCCGGCCTCCGCGGTCGAGCTGGTGACGGCCTCGCTCGCCGGCCGGACCATCGCCGGGATCTGGCTGACCGTCTGCCACGGCACGGTCACCTACCGGCTGCCGGGCTGGAGCGGCGAGGCGGCACGCCTGCAGCCCAACGTCGCCTGCCACTGGTATGCGATCCGGCAGGCGATCGGGCGGGGCGACCACAGCTACGACCTCGGCGGAATCGACCGGAGCCTCGCCGCCGCCATTCTGCACGGCGAGCCCGGCCCGCCACACGGGCCGCAGACCCCGGCCGCGTTCAAGCTCGGCTTCGGCGGCGATCCGGTGCTGTTGCCACGCGCCTTTCAGCGGACGCTCAATCCGCTGGCGCGGCCATTGGTGCGCGCCGTCCTCGCCGGCTTCGGCGAGAGCCAGCTGCTGCGGGCATTCCTCAAGCGATTGCGCGCGTCATGAGCGGCATGGCCGAATGGCTCGGTTTGGTTAGTCCGTACCGGAGGATGCGCTGTGGCGTCCCAACGGCACTGAAAGATTCGCCGACTTTCCTTTATAAATCCTTTCCGAGACGGCAAGCATTCCGGCCAAAACTGAAAATAGACAAACATATGCCACGTAACTTTCCTGACGCGATCATGCGCGGTGCCGGCCCCACCGGCGGAAGCCACTTGGCGCGTCTTCGATGGACCATCGCATCTTTCCGGTCGACAGCATCCGTGGCTGCTTCTGCTGGCCGCCGTGGCAGCCTCAACTGTGCGGCAACAGCCGCCGAGATGTCTGCGAGGACACGATGACACCGCTGGCTCCCACACTCGAAGGCCGGGCGATACCGCGCCGGATCCGGACAACCGGCCAGCCGCTCGACGGGTCGCCCCCGCTGTCCTGGGATGCCATGGTGGCCGCCGCGGACGGCGACATCGTCCAGAGCTCGGCATGGGCGACCGCCAAGCGCGCCCTGGGCTTCGAGGCGCATCCGATGACGGTGCGCGACCGCGAGGACGGCGTGCTGGGCTGCGCCCTGCTGCTGCTGCGCCGCTTCGGCCCGCTCGGCGCCGTCGGCTACATCGCCCGCGGGCCGTTGCTGGCGCCGGGCGCCGAAGCGCATTCGGCGCTGGTGCTCGACGAGATCGAGCGGGCGGCGCGGCGGCTGGCGGTCCGGCATCTCGTCGTCCAGCCGGCGGCCGGCGGGCGGGCGATGGCCGAGGCGCTGGCACTGCGAGGCTATACCGCGGACGCGCCCGAGGTGGCGCCCAGCGCCACGCTGCTGATCGACCTGACGCAGACGGCGGACGACCTGCTGGGCGCCATGTCGTCGAGCGCCCGGCGCAGCATCCGCCAGGCCCAGCGCCGTGGCGTGTGGCTTCGGCACGGCGACGCCTCGGACCTCGAGACCTTCCATCGCCTGCATGCCGCGACGGCGGCGCGGCGCGGCTTCGCGCCGATGTCGATCGACTATCTGCGCCGTCACTGGGAGGCGCTGCGGCCGGCCGGCGCTGTCGAGATGATCTTCGCCTGCCACGAGGGCACACCGTTCGCGGCCGTCTGGCTCACCGCCTTCGCCGGCACCGCCACCGCCCGCCTGTCGGGCTGGACCGGCGAATGGTCGCACCTGCACGGCGGTGCCGCCTGCGAATGGGAGGCGATCCGCTGGGCCAAGGAAGCCGGCTGCAGGCTCTATGACGCCGGCGGGGTCGACGCGGCGTTCGCGCGCATGATCCTGGCCGGCACGCCGATACCCGAGACGATGCTGCGGTCGCCCTCCGCCTACAAGGCGGCCTTCGGCGGCAGGGCGGTGCTGCTGCCCCGCGCTTGGCAACGGACGCTCAACCCGCTGGCACGGCCGCTGGTGCGGGGCCTGATGGCCGGGCTCGCCCGCAGCGACCGGCTGCGGGCATGCGTCGAACGGCTGCGCAAGGGCTGACCGCGTGATCCGCCATCTCACCACGCGGCCCTCACGCCGCCCGATCGCGAGCCCCGCATCGGTACCGCGCTGGAAGCGGGCGCTCGACCTCGGCGCGGGTGCGCTGGCGCTGGTGTTGCTGGCGCCCGTGATGCTGGTGGCAGCGGCGGCGGTCCGGTTGAGCAGCCCGGGCCCCGTGCTGTTCCGGCAGATCCGCATCGGCCTCGGCGAGCGGCCGTTCACGATGCTGAAGTTCAGGACGATGTATGTCGATGCCGACCACGCCGCCCAGAACGCGCTGAACCTGAGCGAGCTGCGCGGCGAGGCGGTGGCCGAGGCCGGGCTCTACCGGCTGGCCGTCGATCCCCGGATCACGCCGGTCGGGCGGATTCTGCGGCGCTACAGCATCGACGAGCTGCCGCAGCTGTTCAATCTGCTGCGCGGCGAGATGTCCCTGGTCGGGCCGCGGCCGGCGCTGCCCTGGGAGGTCGAGCTGTTCACGCCCGAGCAGCGCCGCCGCCACGCCTCGCTGCCCGGCCTCACCGGCCTCTGGCAGGTCAGCGGCCGCAACCGGCTCAGCATGCAGCAGATGCTCGATCTCGACCTCGCCTATGTCGAGCACTGCACGCTGGGCCAGGACATCGCGATCCTGATACGCACGCCGGCAGCCGTGCTGCTCGACCGCGCCACGCGCTGAGGCCCGCCATGACCGCCCTGCTCGTGGCCACCAACGGCGGACATCTGGCGCAGCTCGTCGAGCTCGCCGAGCGGATGCACGGGATCGAGGCCGACCGGCTCTGGGTCACTTTCGATTCGCCGCAGAGCCGCTCGCTGCTGGCCGACCGTCGGCACCTGTTCATCCGCGAGATCGACGAGCGCGATGTGAGGGGCGTGCTGGCGGGCATGGCCTCCGCCCGGCAGCTGATGCGCGACATCGACGTCAGCGCGGTGGTGAGCACGGGCTCCGCGATCGCGCTGTCCTTCCTGCCGCTGGCGGCGATGCGCGGCATACCGGCACACTACATCGAGAGCTCGGCGCGTGTCGCCGGCCCGTCGCTGACCGGTCGGCTGCTCCAGCTCGTGCCGCGGGTCCGGCTCTACCGGCAATATCCGCATGCCGCGCGCGGGCGGTGGGGCTATGCCGGATCGGTGTTCGACGGCTTCGAGGCGAGGCCGGCGGCCGCCCGCGATGTCCGCCGCGTCGTCGTCACCGTCGGCAGCGGCGTTCACGGCTTCCGCCGCCTGATCGACCGCCTGCTCGCCATCCTGCCGGCCGGCCTCGACATTTTGTGGCAGACGGGCAGCACCGCCATCGATGGCCTGGGCATCGCAGCACGGCCGACCGTACCGGCAGCGGAGCTCCAGAGGGCCATCCGAGACGCCGACGTCGTGGTGGCCCATGCCGGCTGCGGCTCGGCGCTCACCGCACTGGCCGCCGGCAAGCTGCCGGTGCTGGTCGCCCGCGAGGGCCGCCACGGCGAGCTGGTGGACGAGCACCAGATGCAGCTCGCCGGCTGGCTCGGCCAGCGCGGCCTGGCGGTGCATCGCACTCCGGAGAGCCTCGGCTTCTCGGACCTGCTGGCGGCGGCGGCCCAGTCCGTCGGCCGCCGCGCCGATCCCCCCGCGATCCAGCTGGCGAGGACGCCATGAATGCACTGGCCCACGACGCGGTGCGCATCCTGGACGCCGCGGCGCCCGAAATGCCGCCGGCCCATCCGATGGCCAGCCTGTTCACCTCGCCCGCCTGGATCGAGGCGCTGCGGGCAACCTACGGCTTCGAGGTCAAGGCATCGGCCCTGATCGAGGACGGCAGGGCCGTCTCGGCGATCCTGTTCAGCGTGATCGAGGATCTGCGCGGCCGGCGGGTGCTCTCGCTCCCCTTCTCGGACTATTGCGATCCGCTCGTCGACGACCCGGCGACCTGGCGGCGGCTGGCGGCGCCGCTGCTGGAGCTCGGTGCGCCGGTTCGCCTGCGGTGCCTGCGCAACGAGCTGCCCCTGGCCGACACCAGGTTCGCGCGCACCGGCACCGCGCTCTGGCATGCGACCGACCTCACGAGGCCCGAGGGCGAGATGTGGGCGGCCCTCGAGGGCCAGGCCCGGCAGAACGCCCGCAAGGCCGAGCGCGGCGGCGTCACGGTGCGCGAGAGCGACAGCCTGGACGACCTGCGTACCTTCCACCGCATGCACGCCCATGTGCGCAAGGGCAAGTACCGCCTGCTGGCCCAGCCCTTCGGGTTCTTCGAGAGCCTGCACGCGGCATTCGCTCCCGAGGGACGGCTGGTGGTGATGCTGGCCGAGGCCGACGGCGTGCCGATCGCCGGCATCCTGTTCCTGATCCATGGCCACACGCTGTACTACAAGTTCAACGCCTCGCTCGAGCTGGCGCTGCGGCCGAACGACCTGCTGGCCTGGAGCGGCATGCGGATGGGCCGCCGGCGCGGCCTCGCGAGGCTGGACTTCGGGCTTTCCGACACCGCCCAGCCGGGGCTCGTCCGCTACAAGCGCAAGTTCGCCACCTACGAGCGCGAGATCGCGCTGCTGCAATGGACGCCCGAAGGGTACCGGCAGCCCGTGGCGGACGAGGCCGGACGCGTGCTCGGCCGGCTGACCCGGCTGATGACCGATCCGCGCGTTCCCGACGAGCTGAGCCTCGCCGCCGGCGACGACCTCTACCGCTTCTTCTGCTGAGCTGCCCGATGAGCACGCCCATCGCCGGCCGTTCGACCCGCTGCCAAAGGACCTGAGCCATGCGCGCCGAGCCCACGATCGAGCTGTCGCCGAGATTGGCCGGTGCCCATCTGCGCACCGTCGAGGCCACCCCGCGGCCGGAGCTGTCCCCGGCGCCGCAGGCCGCGCCCGCACCGCCCCGGTCGCTGGTCGGACTGCTGGCGCTGCTGGTCCTCCCGGCATTGCTGTGCGCCGCCGCGGCCTATGGCGGCGCCACCCTGCTCGACAAGGTCTATGCCGCCCGGACCGAGATCCTGTTCCACCTGACCCGCTCCGGCGACCAGGCCGAGCGGTTCCTCGCCACCCAGTCGGTGGTGGTGCGGAGCCGCACCGTCCTCGACCCGGTGGCGGCCGAGCTCGGCGTCCCGGCCGAGCGCATCGAGAAGAATCTCAGCGTCGACTTCCCCAAGAGCAGCGCCGTGATGCGCATCGAGTTCGCGACGCACAGCCAGACCGTGGCGCTCGACGTCATCCGGCTGGTGACCCAACGATACCTGCAGGCCCTGCGTCCGATCGAGGCGGCCGAAGGTGCGAGCCACCAGATCCTGGTCCCGCCCTTCCTGCTCGACGAGCCGGTCTGGCCGCGACCGCTGCAGGCGACGGCGCTGGGGGGCCTCATTGGCCTCGCCATCTCCGTCGGCCTGCTGGCCCTGCGTCAACAGCGCCGCCCGTCCTGAGCCGGCCGACGGCGACCGGGATGACCGTCGCGGCCCGAGAGCTCGCCAGCGATTCGCGCACCGTCGCGTTCTGGACGCTGGTCAGCCGCATCACAGGCTTCGGCCGGGTGGCGACCCTGGCCGCGGTGCTGGGACCGACCTTCTTCGGCAACCTGTTCCAGACCTCGTTGATGATCCCCTACGTCATCTGCGAGTTGATGGCCGGCTCGCTCATCACGGCGACCCTGGCACCCCATCTGGTGCGCGCCCTCGACGGCGAGGGCAGGACGGCGGCCCAGCGGCTGGCGCGCGGGTTCGCCGGCACGGTGCTGCCGCTGTTCGCCGCCGTGGCGCTGCTCGGCATGCTGGTCATACCGCAGCTGCTGTCGCTGCTGACCCTGGCGGTCGACGAGCCGGCCGTCAGGGCGAAGCAGCAGGCGCTCGGCTGGGCGCTGCTGATGTGCCTGCTGCCGCAGATCGTGCTCTATGGCATCGCCGGCATCGGTATCGCAGTCCAGCACGCCCATCGCCGCTTCGCCTTCGCGACCGCGGCGCCGGTGATCGAGAACGTCGGCATGATCGCCGTGCTGGCGCTCACCGCCGGTCTCTACGGCATCGGCCTCGACGTCGACGCCGTGACGATGCCGCAGGTGCTGCTCCTCGGGCTCGGCTCGACCTTCGCCGTCGGCCTGCACGCCGCGGCGCAGTGGTGGGGCGCCTTCAGGCTCGGCATCGTGCTGGTGCCGCGCCCCGGCTGGCTCGACCCGGAGGTGCGCCGCATCGTGCGGATCGCCGCCATGTCGAGCGGCTCGTCGGGCCTGAACAGCATCGGGCTCCTGGCGCTGATGGTGGCGGCCGGCCAGTTTCCCGGCGGTGCGGTCGCCTTCCAGATCGCCAGCAACCTGTTCAACCTGCCGATCGCGCTCTGCGCCCGGCCGATCGCCGCCGCCCAACTGCCGCTGCTGTCGCGCTGCTTCGCCCGCTCGGCGCTCGACGAGTTCCAGGCCACCTACCGCTACAGCCTGCGGCTGACCCTGTTCATCGCCCTGCCGGCCGCCCTGCTGTTCCTCGGCCTGCCGGAGGTCCTGGCCTCGGCCGTGGCCCTGGGCGAGATGCGCAGCCCCGGGGCCATCATGCTGGTGGCGGCATCGATCTCGGGGCTGGGCCCGGGCATCGTCACCGAGGCCGCCTTCATCGTCTCGACCTCCGCCGCCTATGCCCGCCACGACGCCGCCTCGCCCTTGCACGCCATGGCGATCCGGCTGGCGATCGTGCTGGCCGGCGTGGCGCTGCCCCCGAGCGTCGGCCATGACGAACTGACGCTCTGGCATCTGGGCCTCGCCGCCTCGCTCGCCAGCGCTACCGCGGCAGGCTACCTGCACTGGCGCCTGAGGCGTGCCCTGCCGCCAGCCGCCGGCAGCAGCGGATCGTGGCCGGCGGCCGATCTCGGCATCGCCGCGGTCGCGGTGGCGCCGGCGGCGCTCATCGCCACGTGGCTGCCGGCCAGCCAGGGTGGCATCCTGACGAGCCTGATCGAGGGTGCGCTGCTCGTCGCCCTGGCCGGCGGCATCTACCTGACGCTGCAGCACCTTCGCGGATCGCCGGAGCTCCACGGCCTGCTCGGCCGAGCGCGCGGCCGTGACCCCGAAGGCGCCGAGTCCGGAACAGCCACATGAACGCCGTCACCGTCCCGTCGCCGGTAGCAGCTCCGCTCGCTCTCGGCCTGGCCCTGCTGGGCGGGCTCGCCGCCGCCGTGGCCGGTCCGGCGGCCGTGGCGCTGGCGCTGGGCGCAGGCCTCGTCCTGACGATCGCGGTCCGTCCCATGATCGGGGCCGGACTGTGGCTGGTGCTCGGACCGCTGATCGTCGGCATCGCACGCGGCGACGGCGCCATGGTGCTGCGGCCGAACGAGGCGCTGCTGCTGGCGGTGATGGCGGGCGTCGCGCTGCGCATCGCCTGGCTCGCCTGGAACGGCGATCGCTGGCTGCCGCAGCTCGGGCGGATCGACCTCGCCGTGGCGGCGCTGGCCGCCGCCGGCTGCCTGGTCCCCCTGGCGGTCCGCTACGGTCGCGGCCTCGAGCTATCGGCCGACGACGTGTTCTACGCCCTGGTGTTCGTGAAGTACTTCCTCGTCTACGCGCTGTTCCGCCTGGCCGTCCGGCGGCCGGAGGAGGTGGCCACATGCCTCCGGCTGGCGCTCGCCTCCGCCGTCGTCGTCGGTATCGTGGCGGTCCTGCAGGTCAAGGGCCTGGCCGGCGTGCCGGCCCTGCTCGACCGCTACTACGACGCGCCGTTCACCGCCCCCGTGGGCCCGATCACCGAGCGCGGCACCTCGACGATCGCCTCGCCCTTCGGGGTCGCCGACGTGATGTGCCTGTGCCTCGCCATCACCATCGCCTGGCTGCTGCGCGGCGGTGCCGCGAGGCTGCCGCTGTTCCTGGCAGCCGGCGTGTTCGTCGCCGGCTGCCTCGCCGCCGGCAGCTTCTCCGGCTTCATCGGCGCCGCGATCGTCGCCCTTTCGGTCGGCTTCGTCTGCGGCCGGCTGCTGAAGCTGACGGTGGCGATGGTGCCGGCAGCCCTGGTCGCCACCGCCGTCTTCTGGCCCACGGTCGCCAACCGGCTCGAGGGCTTCGACAGCCGCATGGGCCTGCCCAAGAGCTGGCTCGGCCGGATCGCCAACCTCGAGCGGTTCGTCTGGCCCGAGCTGTCGTCGGGGCTCAACTGGCTGTGGGGCGTTCGGCCTTCGGCCCGCATCCCGGCACCCGAAGCCTGGCGCGACTGGGTCTACATCGAGAGCGGCCATGCCTGGCTGCTCTGGGCAGGCGGCGTGCCGCTGCTGGCGGCCTTCCTGGTGCTGAGCTGGGTGGTCTGCCGCGACACCCTCGCGATCGCCCGCCACGACGACGGCCCCGTCGCCATCGCGGCGACCGCGGCCTTCGCCGGCATGACCATGATCTTCACGCTGATGCTGCTCGACCCGCACCTCACCGTACGGGGCTGTGCCGACCTGTTCTTTCCACTGCTGGCGCTGGCGGTGGTGGGCCAGGATCGGGTGATCGGATCGAGATCCAGGCCCGCCGCCGGATGAGCATCATGCCCAGGCCGAACACGCTGAATGCCGCACTGGTCGCCGTGCTGCTGTGCTGCGGCGGGCTCGCTTCGTGCGACTACCAATCGGCGCAGCGGGCGTTGGAGGCCGGCGACCGCGAGACGGCGGTGGCCACCTGGCAGAACCTCGCCCGCTTCGGCGACCTGGACGCCACCCTGGCCCTGGCGCGCCTGAGCCTCGATCCGAACGCCACGCAGGAGCAGCGCGACGAGGCCCTGGCGCAGACGCGCTACGTGGCCCGGGTGGGCGAGCCCTGGCAGCGGTCCTGGGCACTCGACCTGCTGGGCGAGTTCGAGCTGCGGGCGGGCAATGTCGATGCCGCTGCCGGCCACTTCGGCGAGGCCGTGGCACTCGACAATCCCTGGTCGAAGCTCCGCCTCGGCCAACTCTATCGCGACGGCCGCGCCGTTCCGGCCGATCGCGGTCGCGCCCTCCAGCTGCTGCGCGAATCCGCGGCGGCCGGAGTGGCCGAGGCCAGCCTGACGCTGGGCGAGATCCTTGCCGAGGGCGGGCTGGTGCCACGCGATCCCGCCGAGGCGGCGCGCTGGTACCATCTGGCCGCCGAAGCCGGCAACACGCAGGCCATGCTCCGCCTCGCCGAGGCCTATCGCAGCGGCTCGCTCGGCGAGACCGACCCGGACAGGGCCGAGCAGCTCTATCGCAGGGCGGCCGCCGCCGGCGCTTCCGACGCCGAGGTGGCATTGGGCGACACCCTGGCGGGCGGCAGCGCCGACGAGCGGGCCGCCGCGGTCGGCCACTACGAGCGGGCGGCCGCCGCCGGCAATGGCTGGGGTGCCATGCGGATGGGCGACGTCTACCGCAAGGGCGAGCTGGCACCGGTCGATCCTGCGCGCGCCGCCGAATGGTACGGGCGGGCCGCAGCGGCCGGAATCATCCAGGCCTATACGGCGATCGGCGACCTGCAGGCGACCAGCGACAAGGTGGCGGCCGTCGCCAGCTACCGGCGGGCGGCCGCCGGCGGTGACGGCTGGGCCATGGTCCGGCTGGCCGACGCCTATCGCAAGGGAGAAGGCGTCGGGGCCGACCCGGTCGAGGCCGCCGAGCTCTATCGGCGCGCCGCCGCCGCCGGAATCGCCGGCGCCCGGCGGGGCCTCGCCGACCTCTATGTCGCCGGCAAGGGCGTGAAGCGCGATCCGGCGCAGGCGGCGCAGCTCTATCGGGAGGCGGCGCAGGACGGCGATGCCGATTCCAGCATGGCGCTGGCCGGGCTCTATCTGACGGGTGACGGCGTTCCGCGGAATGCCGGGGAGGCGGGCCGATGGTATCTCGCGGCAGCCGACCAGGGTGATCCCTGGGCCAGCTACAAGCTCGCCGGAATGCTCGCGCAGGGCCGTGGCGTGGCGGCCGATCCGGCCCGCGCCGTGCAGCTCTATCGTCGCGCCATCGCCGCCGGCGTCACGCCGGCGCTGCGCGATCTCGGCGACCTCTACGCGCAGGGTAGGGGCGTGGCGCGGGATCCGGCCGAGGCCCGCGAGCTGTACCGGCAGGGCGCGGCCGCCGGCGACGGCTGGGCATGGTTCGGCCTGGCGCAGCTCGAACTCCAGGCCGGCGAGGTCGCCGACGCTGCCAAGTCCTACCGGCAGGCGGCCGAGGCCGGCATCGCGCCGGCCGCGACGGCGCTGGGCGACGGCTATGGCCGCGGCGAACTCGGCCTGGCGCGCGATCCGGTCGAGGCGGTGCGTTGGTACCGCCGTGCCGCCGAAGCCGGCGACGCCTGGGCGAAGGTCCGCCTGGCCGATGCCTACCGCAAGGGCGAAGGCATCACGGCCGATCCCGCGCAGGCACGGTCGCTCTACGAGCAGGCGGCGGCAGCGGGCATCGCCGCGGCCGAGACAGCGCTGGGCGATCTCTTGGCCGCCGGGGACGGCGTTCCGGCCGACCCGGCCAAGGCAGTCTCTCACTATCGCCGTGCTGCCGACGGCGGCGACGCCTGGGCGACCGTGCGCCTGGCCGAGGCCTATCGCAAGGGCGAGGGCGTTCCGGCCGATCCTGCGCGGGCGCGGACGCTCTACGAGCAGGCGGCGGCAGCCGGGATCGCTGCTGCCGAGACGGCCCTGGGCGATCTCTACGCCACCGGCCAGGGCGTGCCGATGGATCCGGCGAAGGCGGTGTTCCACTACCAGCGCGCCGCTGGCGGCGGCGACAGCTGGGCCTCCTTGCGTCTGGCCGGCGCTTATGGATCCCGGGGCCTCGTGTCACCCGACCCGGAGCGGGCGACCGAGTATGCGCTACAGGCGGCGAGGGCCGGCAATTCGACGGCGCAGAGGGATGTGGGCGACCGTTTCGCCCGCGGCGATGGCGTGCCGCGGGATCCCGAGGCGGCCCGGCGCTGGTACGATGCCGCGCTCGCCGGTGATCCGGGCCTGGTGATCGAGATCGCCAGGACCTATCTCGCCGCCGCCGGTGGCTCGGTCGGACCTCCGGAACGCGGCATCGAGCTGCTGCGCAATGCGGCGCTCGCCGGCAACGCCGCGGCGGCCGTGGAACTGGCCGACGTCTATGCCAGGGGTGGTGTCGTCATACCGGACCAGACCGAGGCGGTACGCTGGTACCGGTACGCCGCGGATCTCGGCGAGCCTCGGGCGCGCCTGGCCCTCGGCCATCTCTATCTCGCCGGCGACGGCGTGCCGCGCGACAAGGCTCGTGCCGTCGCGCTCTATCGCGAGGCGGCCCGAGGCGGCGTGGCGCAGGCCATGACGGCGCTGGGCGACCTCTACGCCATCGGCGACGGTGTTCCCCAGGATGCCGACCTCGCTGCCCGTTGGTACGCAGCAGCGGCCGAGCCGGCCTCAAATAATCGTGTAGTGGTGGACGATAGCCGCCCGTAATACGTCCTGGTGGGTTGAACTTCCCAATTGAACACGCCAGCGGGCTTGCGCGTAACTCGTGAACGCGGAATCTTCTCGGGCTTGCACGTTGGAGATGTGCGGCAATGAGATCGGGTCGATTCCGGGCATGAGCGACCGGCCGTTCGTCCTGCTCGTCGAAGGATGCGGACGCATCCGGGCTGCGACCTCGCCGGACGCCATCCGGCGGGCCCTGGTCGATGCCGCCACGGCCCTGCTCGCGACCGACGGCGTGGTGGCCCTCACCGACAATGCCGGCCGCGGCCTGCTGCCCGGGCCGCCGGTGAGGACACCGGTGCTCGTGCAGTCGATCGAGGATGGGCAAGGTCGAATCTGGGGCGAGCTGAGGCTGGACCCCGCCGTGGCGCCGGTGCTCGACGAGGATCTCGGCGCGGCGCTGCGGCAGCTCTGCGCGACGGCGGCCTGCGCGCTCGAGCGCTGCGAGCTGCGCCAGGCGCATGCCGAGCTGCACACGGTGATGCAGACGGTCCCCGCCGTGATCTGGCTGGCGCACGATTCCGACGCCTCGCGGATCACCGGCAGCCGCTTCGCGGCCGACCTGCTGCGTCTCGCCCCCGCCGACAACCAGTCGCTGACGGCGCCACCCGGCGAGCGACCGGGCCACTATCGCATCATGCGCAACGACGAGGAGGTGCCGACCTCCGAGCTGCCGTTGCAGCGCGCCGCCCGAGGCGAGCCGGTGCGCAACGAGGAGCTGCGTGTCGTCTTCGACGATGGCAGCTATTTCGACGAGCTGGTCAGTGCGGCACCGATCCTGGATGCCGCCGGCCGACCATCGGGCGCCGTCGGCACCTCGGTCATCATCACCGAGCAGAAGCAGGCCGAGGCCCGGGCCTATCGGCTGGCGCATCAGGATCCGCTGACCGGACTGCCCAATCGGCTGCTGTTTCGCCGCATGCTGGCCAAGCAGCGCGAGCATGTCGCCCGCAAGGGCGGCTACTTGGCGGTGATGCTGCTCGACCTCGATCATTTCAAGACGGTCAACGACACGCTCGGCCATCTGGCCGGAGACGAGATGCTGATCGAGGTGGCGCGGCGGCTGCAGCAAGCCGTGCGCCGCAGCGACCACGTGGCTCGGCTCGGGGGCGACGAGTTCGCGGTGCTGAGCAGTACCACCTATCGGCCCGAGGACTTCAAGCTGCTGGCCCAGCGGCTGGTCCAGACCATGGCCGAGCCCTGCCGGGCCGGCGGCACCGAGATCCAGCCCGGCGTCTCGATCGGCATCACGGTCTTTCCCGACGATGCCTCCGACCCCGACGGACTGCTGGAGAACGCCGACTTCGCGCTCTATGCGGCCAAAGAGGACGGCCGCGGCCGCTGGCGGATGTTCGACCCCTCGCTGCAGCAGCAGGCCCGCGCCTATCGCGAGCTCGGCCATGATCTGCGCCGCGCCATCGAGCGGCGCGAGTTCGAGCTGCACTACCAGCCGATCGTCGACATCGAGACCCTGCGAGCCGTCGAGATAGAGGCGCTGCTGCGCTGGAACGATCCGGTGCGAGGGCTGCTGAGTCCGGCCGATTTCCTGCCCTATCTCGAGCGGAGCCGGCTGTTGTCGGCGGTCACCGACTGGGTCGTCGAGGCCGGGCTCGAGCAATCGGTGCGTTGGGGACACCGGGTGCCGTTGGCCGTCAACCTGCCGGCCGTCGTGCTGGAGAGCGACCGCGCCATCGAGCGGTTGACGGCGATGCTGTCCCAGGCTGCGCTGCCGCGCGGGGGCCTGACGGTGGAGATCCCGGAGTCGGCATTGACGGGTGCCCAGGCCGTTGCGTCGCTCGAAGCGCTGCGCCGACTGGGCGTACGCGTCGCCATCGACGATTTCGGCTCGGGCTATTCCTCGATCGGCCGCCTGTGCTCGCTGCCGATCGACCAGATCAAGCTCGGCCGCGGGTTCCTCGCCGATGCATCGGCGGGTTCTCGCGGTCGCGCCATCCTGCAGGCCATGGTCGCCCTGGCCGGGGCACTGGAGGTCACGGTGGTGGTGGAAGGCGTCGAGCGCCGTGAACAGCTGGCCCTTCTGCGCGACGTGGGCTGCGGCCGCGCCCAGGGCTTCCTTTTCGCCCGGCCGATGCCGATCGACAGGATCATCGAATGGCTGGGCGGCTGGGCCGGCAGCTTGGCCGGGACCGATGGCACCATGGTGGCGCCGCTGCTGGCGAGGGTCGGAACCTGACGCCGGCGCGGCGGCGTCAGGGGGCGGCGCGCCTCACCCGCTCGCGGTGCATGATGTAGAGACTGCTCGTCATCACGATCGCCGCGCCCAGCAGCAGGTTGAACCTGAGGCTGTCGCCGAAGATCACCACGCCATAGAGCAGTGCCCATACCATCATCGTGTACTGCATCGGCGCCACGCTCACCGCCGGCGCCCGCCGGAAAGCCTGCAGCATCACGAACTGCGCGATGCCCATCATCAGGCCGGAGGCCGCGAACAGCGCCACGTGCCACGGCTCGGGCGTACGGAACGATAGGATCGCTCCGGGCAGGCTGACCACGAACAGCCCCACCACCACCGAGGTGACGAGGGCGGTCGAGTGCTCGGTACCGGCGATCTTGCGCAGGATCAGGGTGATGACGGCGCCGTTGAACATCGCCGCCGCGGCGGCCAGATGGCCCAGCGAAAGCTCGGTCGATCCGGGCTTTACCATCACCATGATGCCCACAAAACCCACCAGCACCGCCGACCACCGATAGATGCCGACCTGCTCGCCCAACACCGGGATGGACAGGATGGTGACGACGATCGGAACGCCGAAGGCAATGGCGTAGACGTCGGCGAGCGGCAGGGTCGAGAAGGCGTAGTAGCCGAAGATCGTGCCCATGCCGGAGAGAAAGCCGCGCAGCGCCACCAGCTTGGGATGGACCGGCCACATTCCCGCCAGGCCGCCTTCCCGCACCACCATGACCAGCAGCGGGATGCAGGCGAAGGTCACCTGCATCGGAATGATCTGGAAGATCGAGTAGCTCTCGGTGAGTGTCTTGATGATGGCGTCGCTGCTGGCGAACAGGAAGAAGCCGAACGCGGCCAGCAGCACGCCGTGCAGCGGATTGGCGTCGCTGGCGGCCGGTGCGGTGTCGATGCTGCTCATCGACGCCCCGCCGCCGTCACCTGTGCCTGAGCGTGCCTCCGTCCGGGCGGTCGACCGGCAGAGGGGCGGCCGGATCCTCGTCCAGGCCGATGCCGTGACCGGGGTACCGGCAACCGTCGCGCAGCGGGAAGTCGCACCGGAACACATCCAGCCTAGCCTGGGTGCAGGCGGAATACTCCCGAATCCCGGCATTTTGCACGCACAAGTCGGGGGTCGCACCAGCGGGCCGGCGGACGGGTGACATATCGGCCGCACCGCGCGGCGTTCAGCGTGGCAGCGGCAGGAAGCAGCTGTGGGTGACGAGGCCGGACTCCCGGGTCCAGCGGTGCAGGAACATGCCGTAGGGCTCGTCGACGGCAGGCGCGTCACCCTCGTCGAGGCACAACCCGAGCTGCAGCGCCGGGCTCGCCGCGACCAGCAGCGGCACGCCCAGCCAGCTCGACACCACCGGTCGGTGGTAGTGGCCGCACAGAATGCCCACCATGTGCGGATGGCGCTGCACGATGTCGCCCAACTCGGTGACACCGGTCAGCAGGCGCGAGGCGTCCATGCCCTCTATACCCAGCGGGATCGGCGGGTGATGCAACAGCAGCAGCGTCGGTCGGTCCTGCGCCATGGCCTGCTCCGCCCAGGCCAGCCGTCCGGCGCAGAGCTCGCCCTGGGCATGGTCCGGCTTCAGCGTGTCGAGCGCCACCACGCGCAAGGGGCCGATATCGACGGCGTACTGGATCCAGCCCTCGGGTTGCGGCGAGGGCAACAGCTCCCCGAATGCGGCACGCATCGGTGCCCGCATATCGTGGTTGCCCACGATCGGCAGCAACGGCATGCGCAGCCGGCGCAGCGGCCTCAGCAGCAGCTCGTAGTCCTCTGCCGTGCCCGAATCGGCGAGGTCGCCTGTCAGAGCCATCGCGTCGATCGGCGGATTGAACACGACGATTCTGTCGACGATCGCATCGAGCCCGCCCTTGCTGAGATCCCTCCAACTCGCCGACGGCTCGCGGCCAGCGCGGATGTGCAGATCGGTCAGATGCGCGATCAGCATGCCAGCCTCGCTGGGGTCTTCGGGCGATCATCGTGGCGCGGTGTGTCTATCAAGCGACCACTACGCCCGCCAAGCCGCCCGATCCGACTGGCTGCGTGAAGCCGGCGCGTCAGCCCGCTTGCGTGCCGAAACTCGACCGATGCTGCGCTGCAGCAACATCTATCGAGGCGATGGAATGCCGAATCTCTCGGCAAGTGCGGTCCCAGTCATCGGCCCTCTGCTCAGCGGCGGAAAGGCGGATCACCCGTCAGTCCCTTCCCGTGGCAATGCCGGCCTCGCTATCGTTCCGGCCGGTCGGGCTTGGCCAATGGTCCGAGGCCTTCGAGATAATCGGACCGATAGCCGCTGTCATAGATCCCAAAATGCACCGGCGCGTCTCGGAAACTCTTGAGGGGCTGGCCCATGTTCAGAATTCCGTTGCGGCGCTGATGCCGGACCACATCGAAGTCCACCTCGACGGGAATGAGCTCTTCCTGCACGCTGCCCTGGTGCAGGAGCCGGCCGGCGGGATCGACGACCAGGGAATAGCCGTTGCCTCCGGCATGAAGTCCATTGATGCTGAAGATGTAGGACTGGAACATCGCCGCGGATGCCTGCGCGATCACCAGGTCGGCCGGTCGGTCGATGAAGTTCGCCAGCACCGGATTGATCAACACTTCGGCGCCCATGCTGACCAGTGTCCGCGTCAGCTCCGGGAACCATAGATCGTAGCATATCGAAAGACCGAAACGCCCTACTTTCGGCACATCGAAGACGCAGAACTCGGTGCCTGGCGTCACGCCCTGCTCGTACGGCGTGAAGGGGAACATCTTGCGATAGCGGGTGACGATCTTCCCGCTCGGGTCGATGACGGGCGCCGTGTTGTAGATCAGGCCATCCCGACGTTCGAAATAGGATCCGGGCAGCAGCCAGAGCTTGTATTTCGCGGCGAGCGCTTGGCATTCGCTTTCGAAGCGGCCACCCGCCTCCTCGGCCAGCTGGCGGTTCGGGCCGTAGGCCGACAGCTCGCTGAAGACCGCCATCTCGACCCAGGGATAGAGGTGCGCGAGCAATTCCAGGCGCTTGCGCATCTCGGGCAGGTTCCCGCCCATTCCCAGATGCATCTGGATACCTGCGACTGCAAACTTCGTCATTGCCGTTGCCGTCCGTCATTCATGCTATCGCGTCGATTCGGCCTCGCACCTCACTGCATGCGACCGCCGACCGATTTCGTCGCGGGCTCGATGAGGTGTAGGTGAGCTCCGGCCCTACCCGGGTCCGCAGGTCATGAGCGACTCTCCTGTACCGTACGGTGCGACGCCGGCGGTCATTTCGCCATCGGTCACGCTCACCAGCCGCGAGCCGAATCCCCCGTACTCGACATGGAAACGACGAATCGGAAAATCCCCGAAACTGCAGTCGTGCCGGTTCCCGTCCGGCCAGATCAGCGACATCGCCCCCGCCATGGGTCGATAGACGGCCGTATAGACCGTGCCAAATCCCCGATCATAGCCCGTTGCGAAGAGCGGGGACGAGAGAAAGGCCCGTTCGAGAGCAGGCTGCGCGAGGCCGGAGGCCTTCAGGACGCGGTCGAGATGGTCCGAACGCTCCAAGGTCCGGGAGTCCCTGCCGTGCTTCGGCCACTCGATGCCGATCTGATGATTGGTCGCGAACGGGCTTTCCGTCACGAACGGCGGTCGGTCGGGGGCCAGCATCACCGTGGCCCAGCTCGCCGACCGGTCGAGCAGCGTCACATTGTAGGACATGTGGCAGGGCACATGACGCAGCGCCTCGACCGCGTCCGCGACGTCGCGGCAGACCTCCAGGAGATATCTGACGATCAGGGGAACGCCGAAGCCCTGCCCGAACTCGACCCGGCCACCGAAGGTGATCGAGACGGCAAGGCCCGCGTCGTTCATACCGTCGGCGAGCCCGGCCATGCCCTCGATCATGCCGATCACCGTCCGGTCGAGCCACCGCGTCCGCAGCAGCGTCCTTTCGTTCAGCTCCGGATCCAGATCATAGTTGCGGATCAGGATCGGCCCCGAACGGTCGTCCAGCACCGCCTGGCTGCAATTGACCAGATAGCGCGGCGGTGACCAGAAGGTGAGAAAGTGGGCGGCGTCGCCGTCGGCCTGCGCCGTTTCGACGAGTCGGCTCCAGATTCGCTCCATTTCCGGCATGTATCGGCGCAGTGCCGCGAGCGAGCGGTCCAGGGCCGCCCGCTCGCCGCCGCGGGCGAGGTACCAGTCGCGCCAGCCCGGCCAGCCGTCCTGGAAAATCTCCCGCCAAGCGCTGCCCGGCGCAGCCTCTGCGAGACTGCGGAAGGCGAGACGCGACGGGACGGCCGAGGCCCGCCTCCCGCCAAGCCTCAGAACCACTTGCCCGCAGCGAGATCGGCGGGCGGGTTGACGGGAGCTACCGGCTGCAGCGACACGCTCCTGAACGTTCCCTTGATACCGGCGCCCCAGTCCTTGGCACGCTGCTGGAGCTCACGGGCGTCGGACTGCATTCGGCCCCGCGCCAGGATGCAGCCGAGATCCGCTCCGTGATAGCAGTATTCGCCGGTTCCGTAGACGCGGAGATAGAACGCTTCGCTCTCGTCGCCCACACTGCCGATGTTCAGCGCAGGCCGGACGAACGAGATGTTCCCGTCCCGATCCATGCGCCAGATGCCGGACTTCGGCGCTTCCACGATCAGCTCGACCTTGTCTTCCGTCTGCTTGAGAATCAGCTGTGACCAGTGATCGTAGGAAGTCCAGCGGCTCTGGATCTCCTCCAGGTCCACCTCGTAGTCGACATCCATGAACTCGAGCAGATGGAACAGGAACAGCGGGCAGCCGCCATAGGTCGTCGTGATCAGGTTGGTGGGCGGCGTCGCACCGCTGACACGCGGATTGAGCTCGCCGAGGTAGACCTCGTTCGTGTCCGTATCCAGCAGGAAGTCGACGCAGAAGACGCCCTTGTAGCCTTCCGCGTACAGACGGTCGCCGAACTTCCGCGCCATCTCGCGCACCTTGTCGGGCACGCCCGCCGGAAGGATCGTCGGCGAAATGTCGTTGCCGCACCAGCCGCCCTTGTAGGGCGTCAACTCCTCGAACCCGGTGATGTCGGTCATCACCGGCCCGACGAGCGTCCCATGCCGCGTGGCGCAGCCTTCGATCGTGCCGGGCAGGTGGTTGATCCGCTTCATCACCTTGGTCTGCTGGCCGATGATCTTGGCTTTGTAGCGGTCCCAGTCGGCCTCCGACTTGATGAAGAAGGTCGTACGGCCGCTGTCGCCGTAGGGCGTCTGGACCACCAGATCGCTCCCCAGCCCGGCCTCGGTCGCGGCCTTGCAGAGATCCTCGTAGGTCGAGGGCTCGGCAAAGCAGTTGGGCGCGCTCCCCACGCCGGCCTCGTTGCCGAGGCGCGTCGTCTCGATCTTGGAATCGAGCTTGGTCCTCAGCGCCGCCGGCGGCAGGGCGATGTCGATCCCGACCTTGCGGCACAGCTCCTCGGTCTCCTCGTCGAACATCACGAAGATCGCCTTGCCGCGCGGCCGCCTGTTGACGCGCGCGCGGAATTCGGGATGCGCCACGAGGTAGTTCGCCACGTCCTCCATGCTGTTGAAGGCCTGCGGGCCCGGCCGGGTCGGCACGAAGACGCGCGGGTGCGCGCCATCGAAGATATCGAAGTAGTTCACGAATTCCAGCGATCCGACCCACTGGTCGAGCCCCAGCAGGCTGAAAGGCGTCGGCGTCACCACATAGATCGGTGTCTCGTTGCGCCGAAGATAGGTGAATATCTCCGTGAGACCCTTGAGCTTTACTTTCTCACCCATCGTCTCTTCCCTGTCACTCGTGTCGTCGGCCGGTCGATCCACCGAAGGAAGCTCATCGGCACGCTCCCGCTTTCGAGGCAGAAGTTGCCCCAGCCTCCTGATGAGCTCGCACAGGATCGACATCGGATTGCCCATCCGGCCGCGACGCCAGGCGTTGCGGGCCTGGTTCCCCACGGCCCTGTCTTCATGCAGCCCGCGCCGCCGCCAGACGACGGATCGTCTCGACGATGTCGGCTTCCGTCGTGAGCGGATTGATGGTGCAGAGCCGCAGGACACTCCTGTTCTGCAGGCTGGTGGAGGAGACGCACGCAAAACCGCTGTCGGATACCGTCTTGGCGACGGCCGCGTGCTCGCCCGGGCGCGCGCCCTTCAAGGCGAAGCAGACGACACCGATCTGCGCCGGGGTGCAGATTTCCCAGACATCCGGATGCTGCCGCAGGTGACGCTCGGCGAACTCGGCATTGCCGATGCCGCGTTGCACCGATTCGCGGAACCTGCCGGCGCCGTAGGTGCGGATCGACATCCATAGCTTGAGCGCCCGGGAACGACGGGTCAGCTCCAGACTGCGATTGCCGAAGTTCACCGCACCCGTCGTCGATTGCACATCCTTCAGGTACTCCGGGTGCATGGCATAGCAGCGCTCCAATGCTCCCGGCCGCGTCACCAGACAGGCGCCCACGTCATAGGGCTGGAAGAACCATTTGTGGGGATCCAGGACGACCGAATCCGCCCGATCCAGGCCCTTCAGATACTCGCGGCCCTGTGGAGTGATCGCCGCCGGGCCGCCATAGGCGCCGTCGACATGCAGCCACATGCCCTCGTCGCGGCAAATGTCCGCAATCTCGTCCAAGGGGTCGGCTGCACCCGTGTTGGTCGACCCCGCCGTCGCCACGACGAGCATCGGCCGCCGGCCTTTCTCCTTGTCCGAGGCAATGGCCGCCCGCAGTGACGAGGCCGACATCCGATAGCTGGCGTCGGACGTCAGCATGTGGATATTGCCGGGATCGCAGCCCATCTGCCGCAGGTCGCGCGGCAGGGACGAATGGGTCTGGTCGGTCACGTAGGCGACGCCGTGGCCGTTCTCCGACCGCGCCACCGCGAAGCCGGTCATGTTCGCGATCGAGCCGCCCGAGACCAGCACGCCCTCGGTGTGCTTCGGCATGCCGAGCATTTCGGCCAGCCAGGAGGTGACGACCATCTCGACCGCCGCCGGACCGGAGCCGCCGCCCCAGCTCGACGATATCGTGTTGAAGCCGGTGCCCATCCACTCCCCGAGGATGCCGGCGAAGGAGGCCGGCCCCGGTACCCGCGCGAAATAGCGCGGATGATCGCCATGCTGCTGATGGCTCAGCGCGACTTCCGCCATCAGGTCGAGCGAAGCATCCGGATCCATCGGATCTTCGGGCAGCGGGCCGCCCAGCCGGGCGAGAAGATCCGCCGGATCGCCGGTGAGGATCGCATGCTCCTCGTTTCGGCGCAGGGCACGGTCGACCACCATGTCGACGACCCTGTAGCCGAGGCGGCGCATCTCGTCGGCCTGCATGCCGAGCGTATCGGGCGGCACGCCGAATGGGTCGTCCGTATCGATCCTAGGGTAGTTGGTCAGCATCTCTCCGACCTGTCCTCATGAGCCGAAGTTGATGCCCTGCGCCAGCGGCAACGCGGTCGAGAAGTTGATCGTGTTGGTGGTGCGGCGCATATACTGTTTCCAGGCATCGGATCCGCTCTCGCGATCCCCGCCGGTTTCCTTCTCGCCACCGAAGGCGCCGCCGATCTCGGCGCCATTCGGGCCGATATTGACGTTGGCCATGCCGCAATCCGAGCCGCTTACGGAGACGAAGCGTTCGACCTCGAGCATGTTGCGCGAGAAAATGCACGAGGACAGGCCCTGAGGCACGTCGTTCTGCAACTCGATGGCTTCGTCGACTGGACCGTCATAGGTAAGCACGTACAGAAGCGGCGCAAAGGTTTCTTCACGCATTCCCGACGTCTGCCTGGGCATGTCGATAATACAGGGCGATACATAGAAGCCACCCGGAAGGTGATCCGTCAGCACCCGGTCACCACCGGTGAGGACCGTTCCACCCTCCCCAGTAGCCCGCGCTATGGCCCTGTCGAGCATATTGAAGGCATTCTCATCGATCAACGGCCCCATCAAAGTCCCTGGAAGAATGGGGTTCCCGATCTTGATCGACTTGTAAGCTGCCGTAACACTCTCGAGCAGCTGATCCTTGACGGACCTATGTACGATCAATCGGCGAAGCGAGGTGCAGCGCTGCCCGGCCGTGCCGACCGCGCCGAACAGAATGGCGCGCTGCGCCATGTCGAGATCGGCTTCGGGTGTCACGATCATCGCATTGTTGCCGCCCAGCTCGAGGATGCGCTTGCCGAAACGCGCAGCCACCCGCGTGCCGATGTCCCGGCCCATGGCCGTGGAACCCGTCGCCGAGACGAGTGGAACGTCATGGCTTTCCACGAGCGCCACCCCCTGATCGCGCCGGCCGATGACGATCTGCGCCAATCCTTCGGGCGCGTCTGCGCCGAAGCGTGCCATCGCCCGCTCGAGCGAACGGAACACCGCCAGGCCCGACAATGTGGCCTTGTCCGACGGTTTGAAGATCACAGGATCGCCGCAGACGAGCGCCAGCGCGGCGTTCCAGGCAAAGACGGCTACAGGGAAGTTGAATGCGGTGATGATCACCACCGGACCGAGCGGATGATATTGCTCCATGATCCTGTGGCCAGGACGTTCCGAAGCAATGGTTCTCCCGAACAACTGGCGCGACTGCCCGACAGCGAGGTCGGCCATGTCGATCGCTTCCTGTACCTCGCCCAGGCCCTCCTCGATGATCTTGCCGACCTCGACGGATATGATGTAGCCAATGTCGACCTTGGCTGCGCGAAGCTCCTCGCCCCAGAGCCGCACGAGCTCTCCACGCCTGGGCGCTGGTACTTCCCGCCATTTGATGAATGCCTGCCTGGCCCTTTCGACGACCGTCTGTACCGACTCGACCGGAGTTTCGTGAAGCCGGCCAATTTCAGTGCCGTCGATCGGGGATATCGCCGGAAGGGTCCCGCCGGTATACTCGACAGGACGGAGTCCGACACGCCCGAATACGTCGGCAAGACCTGTCATGGCTGAATGTCCTTCCGTACCGGAATCGCCGGATCACAGTTTCTCGCCGACGTAGGCGCCCGGCTGGCCGCAGCGGCGGGAGTTTCCTTGGAACCAGATTTCAGACAACTGAAATTTATTGCGGTGAGGGTCAGAGATTCTGATTCATTGCGGAGTGCTTGGCGCCCGGTCGACGGACCTCTGCTTCGACAAGGCTCCCGAGATACCGCGAACGCCGACGCGGCTCCGCCTTCGGACAGGTGGAAGGCCATCGGGTCCGTCATCCCAATCCCGTGTTCTTCCTGATGTCCGCAAACTGGTCGAGAATCCAGTTTCTCAGAATGAGAGCGGCGGGAGAGAGTTTTTTCTTTACTGGGTGAACCAGATAGTAGCTCTTTGCCGATGCTATCTTGTTCGGAAACGGCTCGATCAGCTCGCCGCTGGCGATTTCCCGCGCGAAGAGCAATGGCGTGCTCAGCACTACGCCCAAATGCCGTTTCGCCGCGTCGACAGCGAGTGTGATTTCGTTGCAGCGGACTTCCCGGATCGATTCCCTGTCGGATTCCGATATCGTCGTGTACCTGTCGAACCACTCCGGCCATTGTGCATGCAGCGGCGTATGCAGAATGGTTGCGCGCGCCATGTCGTTCGGGCTGTTCAGCCCAACGCGCTCCTTGTACTCCGGCGTGCAGAGAGCAACGCTGTGACCGTCGTGGAGTAGCTCGCAAAGAAGCGTCGGATCCTTGCCGTCGAAGTACCGGATCGCCATGTCGACCGGCTCACGATCGAAGTTGACGAACCTCGTGCTGGCTTCGATGACAATGTCGACGTCGGGATTGGTCGAGATGAAGTTGTCCAACCGCCCGACGAGCCAACGTGCCGCGAGCGAAGGCACGAGCGACAGGCTGACGGAATTGTGCCGCTGGGCTCGGATGAAGCGGCAGGCGTCATCGATCTCCGCTATGGCTGGGCGGATGCGGCTATAGTATTCCCGGCCCAGCTCCGTGATACGGATCATCTTGGCATGACGGCGGAACAGCTCCACGCCAAGCCAAGCTTCGAGCTGTTTGATCTGCTGTCCGACCGCGCCAGGGGTCAAATGCAGCTCCTCCGCCGCCCGTTTGATGCTTTCGTGACGAGCGACGACCTCGAAGACGCGGATCGAGTTCAAGCGGGACAATTCTCACATCCTCCCTCTTGCCCGATAGCGCCGCAATACCGGCTCAATCGACCCGCAAAAGATCATCTTCCAACCGCGCTCCGACTGCGCGGGTCCCGGTGCCGGCGACTTGCGCCAGGGCGCGATCCGTGAAGACGCGCAGGCCGATCTGCGGGCGATAGCCGTGGATCTCCCGAACATCCAAGGCTTCCATGAAGGCGAGGATGTCTTCGCTGATCACCTGTCCGGGCACCAGGATCGGGAAGCCGGGCGGATAGGGAATGATGAACAGGGCCGAGACCACCTCACGGTTCTCGCCGATCGCCGCCCGGACTTGGGACAGGGTCAGGTATTCGCAATTCTCCTCATCGTATGAGAGGAAGAAGGCGCTCCGAATATCGCCGTCGGGGGTGGCTGCGAGATTGCCCGCTGGCCCGCGCCGGAACGCAAGATGGAAATGGGAAAAATTCGGCAGCGGCGGCAGCTCGTCGGTCAGCGAATGCACCCGTCTCTCATGCAGCCGGCGCTCGATCGCGCTGAGGTCGGCTATGTTGCTGTCGACCTCCTTGGCGATCTTCAGCAGCACCTCGATGAGGAAGGCGACCGACGAGCGTGTCGTGCCGATGTTCGTCATGAACAGAACTGTATTGCGCGAGGTCTTATTGATCTGGATACCGTATTTGTCCATGAGATAGCGGTTCTTGAAGGTGTCTCCGTCGATCCCGGTATCGCCTATGAACAAGGTGAGACGTGTCGGGTCGAGGGCGAACTCGTCGGTACGCCAGGCGGACTCCATGTTGGACCAGCCCGTTTCGGGATCATAATAGGTGTCGATCCGGGAAGCACGGTAGGACGCCGGGACCAGCTCATCGACATTCAGGAAACGGAAGTATTTTTTCAGCAACGGATGCGTCGCCACCTGCTTGCGGAGCGTCATGGCGAGCTCGATCTGGCGCTGTACCAGCTCATACCCTTCCAGCTCGACCTGACGCCGACCGAAGTCCAGCGAGGCCAGGATCTGGTAGCTCGGCGACGTCGACGTATGGGTCATGTAGGCTTCGTGGAAAGCCTCTTCCGTCTTCTCCTTGAAGTCCTGGTCCCAGACATGGATCATGGAGCCCTGGCGCAGCGAAGTCAGGGTCTTGTGCGTCGACTGTGTCGCATAGACGCGCACCCGCATCCTGGCCGGGTCGGGCATCAGGCGGGTCTCGATCAGCCGAGCCTCGTCTTCGCAGTCCTCGACACACAGATCTTGCGAGAAGCTCTTGTAGGCCATCGCGTATTCGGCGGTGCGGGCCCGCTCGTAGAGCCGCTTGGCTGCCGCCATGCTCGTACGCCGACGATAGGTGGGGTGGAATCGGGCGAAGGCGAACCAAGCCTCGTCCCAGAGAAAAATCAGATCGGGCTTGATGGCGAGGCATTCTTCCATCACCCGCTCGACGTCATAGACGATGCCGTCGAACGTGCAGTTGGTCAGCAATACCATCTTGACCCGGTGCAGATGACCGTCGCGCCGATAAGCCAGCAGGGTACGCTTGAGCTCGGCAACAGATACGGCGCCGTACATGGAGCATTGGTCGAGGGGATAGGAATCGAGATAGGCGACCTGGGCACCCGACAGGACCATCCCATAGTGGTGCGACTTGTGACAATTGCGGTCGATCAGCACGATGTCACCGGGCTTGATCAGCGCCTGCACCACGATCTTGTTGGCGGTCGAGGTGCCATTGGTCGCGAAGAACGTGCGCTTCGCGCCGAAAGCGCGGGCGGCGCATTCCTGCGCGCGCTTCAGCGGGCCGACCGGATCGAGCAGGGAATCCAGCCCACCGGAAGTAGCGGACGTTTCGGCCATGAACAGATTGATTCCGTAGAACTGGGTCACGTCCTGGATCCAGTTCGAGTTCATGATGGATTTGCCGCGCGCCACCGGCAGGGCGTGAAACACGCCGGTCGGCTGCTTGGCGAAGTCCTTCAGGGCTCTGAAGAAGGGTGCGCGATATCGCTGATCGACACCCTTCATGATCGCCATATAGAGCTCGGTGTGATCCTCCTCGCGGAAGAAGACCCGCTGGAAAATGTCGCCGACGCGCATCGCGATTTCTTCGGCGTTGAGATCCGTCACGAGATACAGGTCGATCTCGGGCCTCAGCTCCGCAATCTTGGCCCCGAGCAGCGGGCCGCGTTCCGACTCCGGGCGGCATTCGACGTCCTCGTCCAGGCCGTCGAGAAACTTGCGCAGGAGATCGAGCCGATATTCGGAACGAAAGGGAAAGCCATGCCGGATGACGCAGGCCTGCAAGTTGAAGTTGAACAGCGTGGCGATCAGCGCGTCCTCGAAGCTCGGCACGACCACGATGTCGAAGACGAAGGCATCGTCCGGGCGCCGTTTGCGCTGCACGCGCCGGCGTAACGCCTCCTCCTCCTGCTCGCTCATCTCATCGACGATGAGCACCTCGAAATAGGGTCTGGTTATCTGAGCCTGTGCTTCTTCCTCCGTCTCGATCTCGGATGGGCCTTCGACATCCGAATCGAGCGAAAGCACCTGGTGACGGTAGCTCCGGTTGGCCAGCATACGGTTGATGCGCCGCACCGCCGTCTGGACGCGGTTGAGGTCGCCAGCCTCGAACCAGAGCACCAGATCGTCGAAGAGCCGCCGGCCGGGGAAGGCCCAGTAGCTCTCGACAGGGCGGAGTGTGGCCATGGTGGCCTGCACCCGGGCCTTGCGTGCGTCGTATTCGGCGCTCTCGCGCGACAGGTCCGTCATCCGCCCCAGATCGTCGGTCAGCGAGATCCAGCCATCGGCCCGCATTTCCCATATGCTGTGATAGCGGTTGAACGAGACCTCGTTGGTGCGCTTGGGCTTGCGGGCCATGACTGACTCCATGTCGGCAGATGGCTTGGCGCCGGGTAGCGAGAGGACTCGGACGAAGTGGGCGCCGACTGCCGTTGACCGTGATGGAGCGATGTTCGAGCGGTGGGCCAGCGGAGTCGAGATATCTGTGTACCTGGGAACCGGTGGACCAGGCGAAAGCTGCCGGCGCAGATCGGCGTCGCCGGCATCTCCGCGGCGTCGTTGTCGAGTAGCCCTACACCTCCAGGCCGCGCTTGTCGCTCGGAGGCAGACTGTCGGGCCGTGGGGGCCGCCGACCGCAGGGAATGCTCTCCATGCGGTCGGCATGCCGAAGCCCGTGCGCTACCGTTCGATGGTTCTGTTCCAGCGCGCGTTCCATTCCGACCGATTGGTGTTGATCACATCCCAATCGAGCGTCACCGCGGTCTTCATGTAGTCGTGGAACGCAGCCAGCTTCGCCTCCGCCTCCGGCGTCGCCGCCTTGGCGTTGGGGTTCGACGGCACGATGTTGCCGGCGGTCAGCGCCTTCGACTGGGCGTCGGCAGAAAGCAGATAGGCCGCAAGCTTCTGGGACAGCTCGGGCTCACTGTTGTTGGCGATGATGCACTGCGTCACCATCAGGACGACCGAGCCCTCCTTGGGCTGGGCATATTCCACCGGAATGCCCTTCTCCTGCAGCGTCGAGACCGCGGTCGGCGTCAGCGGGAAGATCGCGGCTTCGCCGGTCTGGACCATCTCCGAAATCTTTGCGGAGTTGGGGATGAACTCCAGCACGTTCTGGCCGATCGTCTCGCCGAACTTGGTGAAGCCGGGCTCCACGTTGCTCTCGTCGCCGCCCTGGATCCGGTTGAACATCAGGAAGGCGTGCAGACCGTAGGTGGAAGCGGACGCGGACTGGAAGACGACCTTGTCCTGGAATTTCGGATCGGCGAGATCCATCCAGGACGTCGGCGACGCCCACCCTTCCTCGTCGAACATCTTCTTGTTGTACGCCAGACCGGTCATGCCCATGTCGACGCCGACGGCCATGTCGTCCTTCATGCGGGCCGACTTGTCGATTTCGCCGAGCTCGGGGCTCTCCTTGAACTTCTCGCACAGGCCGGCGGTGATGGCACGGTTCATCACGCCGTCGTCGAGGAAGATCACGTGCATCTGAGGGTTGTCCTTGGCAGCCGTCGCCTTCGCGAGGATGTCCGAGGACGTGCCGGGAACGACCACGACCTTGACGTCGTTGGCCTTCTCGAAATCGGGGAATACGTCCTGCGTGAAGGTGCGCTCGAAATTGCCACCGTTCATGCCGACATAGAGCGTCTTCGTCTGGGCGGACGCAGTGCCCGCCGACAGAAGAGCCAAGCCGGCGGCGCCGGAACAGAGGATCGTACGAAGGTGGGTCACGATCTAGCCTCTCCCATGTCTAGTGCTCGCGTTCCGCCATCACACGCGTGCCTTCGGCGGCACGATCGGTGAATCGGGAAACAGAAAAGGCCGCTATCGGCGTGCTCGTGGAGCCGGAGCAGATCAGCTCGGCGAGCACCTCACCCACGGCCGGGGCGATCTGGAAGCCGGCACCGGAAAAGCCGAAGGCATGGATCAGGCCGGGCGTGGTCGTGCTGGGGCCGATGACGGGGTTGCGATCCGGCATCGCACCTTCGGTTCCGGACCAGCAACGGATCGCGTACGCGTGGCGCAAGGCGGGAAAGAACGCCGCGGCGCGGCGCATGATCGCCACCGCGCCTTCTCCCGTCGGACGTGAGAAATCGGGGTCGGAGAGCGCCGCCCCGCGTTCGCCGCCGATGACGCAGTTGCCGCGCTCGACCTGCCGGGCATAGATTCCGCCGCCCTCTATGCCGATATTGACCGTCATCACCGGCTCGACCGGCTCGGTGACGATCATCGCCGGATAGATACTCGAGAGCGGCACCATTTCCCCGAATGCCGCGGCAAATGGGCCAGACCAGGCGCCGGCGCTGTTGATGACATGACGGGCACGCAACCGGACGTCCTGCGCAGCTTCGATGGCGAAGCTGCTGCCGTCATGCATGATGTCGAGCACCGGGGTGTTCTCGAGGACGGAAGCACCGGCACGCCGGGCCGCCGCCGCAAAGCCGGTCGCCACCAGACGCGGATTGGCCTGGCCGTCATCCGGCGACAAGGAGCCGCCGACGGCATCGTCCGAAATCCACCCATAGCGCTGCTGCAAAGCCTTGCGGTCGAGCAGCTCCAGGTTCAGACCGAAATGCGCGGCTGTCCTCGCGTAGGCTTCGAGCGATGCCATCTCCGCCTGGGTGCGGGCCAGCTTCAGATGCCCGGTGCGGCGATATTCCCCGTCGAGCCCGATCAACGCCGCCACGTGGGGCCAGATGGCGTGGGCCCGTTGTGCCAGCGGCAACTGCTCGGGCGGTCGACCCTGACGGCGCACCCCGCCATAGTTGACGCCGCTGGCCTGCGCTCCGCAGAAACCCTTGTCCAGCACCGTCACCGTCAGGCCCTTGCCGCGCAGTGCCAGGGCCGCGGAACTGCCGACGAGGCCGCCGCCTATGATCGCCACGTCGACGTCGAGCTTCATTCCGCCGCCTCCGCGTGCTCGTCGTCCAGGCTCAGCGGCAGCGGCTTGACGGGAGGCTGCGCGCGCAGACGCCCGACGCGATCGATCGGCAGGCCGGCATCGGCGGCGAGAAACTCGGCCGCCGCCGTGCCGCAGATACGCCCCTGGCAACGGCCCATGCCCACACGCGACACGGCCTTCAGGCGGTTGAGCTCGGTGATGCCGAATTGCTCGATGACGGCCTGAACCGTCGAAACGCGGACCTCCTCGCAGCGGCAAACATGCGTTTCCTTCTGCAGGTCGCGGACCCAGTGGGCGGGAAACGGAAATGCACGTTCGAGAAGGGAACGGAAATGACCGATCCGTGCCAGCTCCGCCTCGAGCTGCGCCGCGCGTGATGCGTCGACAGGCAAGCCACGATCCTCGCAGAGCGCCAAGGCGGCCCGCTCGCCAGCGCGTTCCGCGGCATCGGCCCCAGCGATGCCGGCACCGTCCCCCGCCAAGTAGACACCTTGAACGGTCGAGCGGCTGGCCGCATCGCGGACAGGCAGCCAAGCGCGATCGCGCGGGCTGAATTCGAAGCGACATCCCGACAGATCGGCGAGTTGCGTCTCCGATCGGAGGCCGAGGCCATAACCGACCCCGTCGCAGTCCACGGAACGGCTGCGGCCGGCCGCCTCGAAGGATATGGCGGAAAGGCGTGACGCGCCCTCGAAGCGCAGCCTCGTCACACCCTGGTAGAGGGGAACACGCCGCAGTCGCAGGTCCGCGACAAAGCGTATGCCGCGCAGGATTATCGCCGGAAACGAGGCCAGCCCCTTGAGCAGGGCGAGACGCGCCGCGGCAGGTGCCGCATCGAGGACAGCCGCGATCTCGACGCCGGCTTTCATGTACTGCCACGCTACGAGATAGAGCAGCGGCCCGGTGCCGACGAAGACGACGCGCGATCCGATGGCGCAACCCTGGGCCTTGAGAGCGATCTGCGCTCCACCGAGCGTGAACACGCCCGGCAGCGTCCAGCCCGGCACCGGCAGCACGCGGTCGGTGGCTCCCGTTGCCAGGATGACGCCATCATGGACGATGCGCCGGCTTGCGCCTTGGACGAGCACATCGGCCGTACCGTCGAGCAGGTTCCAGACCAGGGCGTTCGGCAGGTAATCGATCCGACCGGCAAGGTCGGCGAAACCCCGGTGCAGCCGCTCCGCCTTGGCGGCCTCGGAACCATAGAGCGCACGGCCGTCACGACCGTCGGCAACCGGCGGCTGCCTGTAGATCTGACCGCCGCAGGCCGCACCTTCGTCGACGACGATCGGCGCGAGACCCGCCGCCACGAGGGTCTGCGCGGCCCGGATGCCCGCAGGGCCGGCGCCGATGATCAGCGGTCTGGCGCGTGCTGTCATCTCGCCGTCGAGCTCTGCGTGATCACGCGCATCCCCTCGACCAGCGGCGTCGAGCACGCACGCAGCCGGTCACCGCTCTCCAGCGTGATCCAGCAATCCTGGCAGGCGCCCATCTGGCAGAAGCCAGCGCGCGGCTCGCCGGAGAAGTCACTCTGCCGCAGGCGCTCGCCGAAGCTGAGAATGGCCGTGAGAAGCGTATCGCCACGCCGTCCTTCGCACATCACCCCGTCGACCGTGAACGTGATCCCGGGCTGGTCGGTGCGCGTGAGGCGATGGAGCAGGTGCATGTCGCGTCACTTCTGCCCGACCAGGATCTTGTCGAGCCCGAAGACACGGTCGAGGACCAGCATCGCGGCGGCCGTGAGCGCGATCATCATGGCCGACACGGCAGCCATCATCGGGTCGATCGACTCGGTGGCGTACATGTACATGCGCACCGGCAGGGTGATCGTCTGTGGCGAGGTGACGAAGATCGACATGGTCAGCTCGTCGAAGCTGTTGATGAAGGCCAGAAGCCACCCGCCGGTAATGCCCGGCAGGATCATCGGCGCGGTGATGCGCAGGAACACGGTCCTGCGCGAGGCGCCCAGCGTGAGAGCCGCCTGCTCGGCGCTGGAGTCCATGCCGGCGATCGACGACATGACCAGCCGCAGCACATAGGGCGTGACGATGATGGCATGGGTGACGACGAGCCAGGCGAAGCTGCCGGTGGCGCCGATCAGCGCGAAGAGCCTGAGGAACGCCACGCCGAGGACGAGATGCGGAATGATCAGCGGCGAGAGGAAGAGACCGTTCAGCCAATCCCGGCCAGGAAAGCTGTAGCGGGTGATGGCGATGCCGGCCGGCACGGACAACATCACGGAGATCGTGGCTGCGATCGTCGCCAGCCACAGGCTGTTGACGAACGACGCCATGAAGTCCGGATGGACCAGTACCGCCTGAAACCATCTGAGGGAGAACGATGTCGTGGGGATCGTGAGGGTGTTCTCGGGCGTGAAGGCGACGAGGATGATGACCACGAGCGGTGCCAGCACGAAGCCGACGACGATGGTGTGAAAGGTGAGCGCGAAAGCGCCGTTCTTCTGCACGACTTGCTCCCTCAGCCCAAGGCCCGGCGCGCACGCGTCTCGATGACGCGGTTGTAGCCCAGCATGATCACGAGGTTGGCGACGAGTAACGTGACGGCGATGGCCGCGCCGAGCGGCCAGTTGAGCTGCAGCATGAACTCATCGTAGACCACGGTCGCGGCCATCTTGAGGCGACGCCCGCCGAGCAGGCCCGGAATGGCGAATGCGCTGGCCGAGAGCCCGAAAACGATGAGGCTGCCAGACAGGACGCCGAGCGAGACCTGTGGCAGCACCACTCGCCGCAGGGCGGTGAAGTGCGAAGCGCCCAATGCCCAGGCGGCGGCCTCCACGCTCGGATCGAGCCGCTGCAGTGCCGTCCAGACAGGGATAACCATGAACGGCATCATGACATGGACGAGAGCGATGACGATCGCGGTCTCGGTGAACAGCAGGCGCGGCACGTCGAGCCCGATGGCTTGGCCGGCCTGCACGACCAGACCGCCGGAGCCGAGCAGCATGCTCCAGCCGAAGGCGCGGACCACGACCGAGACCAGCAGCGGGCCGATGATGACGAGCAGGAAGATCGACCGCCAGGGATGGCGCATTCTTGCGAGAATATAGGCTTCCGGAACACCCAGCAGCGCGCAGATCAGCGTCGTCAGCGCAGCCAAGCGCAGCGTGCGCCAGAAAATCTCCAGATAGTACCAGTCGAAAAACACCGCCGCATAGTTTGCGAGGGTGAACTCGTTGCGAACTCCGGTACTCTCCTCATAGATGTGGAATGACAGGATGGCCGTCAGGACGAGCGGCAGCACCACCATTCCAATGAAGAGCAAGGCTCCCGGAGCGACCAGGAGCCAAGGCCTCGAACCCGCCCGCTCGCTCATCCGTTCGCCCCGCCATTCTCGTTGGTCGCCGCGACGAGGCGCGCGCTGTCCTTGTTCCAGGAGACGGAGACCTGTGAGCCTTCCCCGGGAGGCTCGGCGCCGTGATTGGGCAGCGAGACCAACAGCGGGCCGATGGGTGTTTCCACCGTGAAGAGCCAGTAGCTGCCGAAGAAAAAGCGACTGGTCACGCGGCCATCGAGACCCCCGTTGCCGGCCTTGCCGAGCCCGATCTTCTCGGGGCGCACCAGCAGAGCGACGGGATCGCCGTTGTTGAACCCGTTCGCGGCCACGGGCACGAGATGCCCCGAAATCTCGATGCCGCCCTGCCTCGTGATGCCCTCGAGCCGGTTCATCTTGCCCACGAACGACGAGATGAACGGGGTGGCGGGCTGCTCGTAGACCTGGTACGGGACGTCGACCTGGGTCATCCGCCCCTTTTCCATCACCACCACGCGGTCGCTGATCGACAGCGCTTCGGCCTGGTCGTGGGTGACCATGATGGTCGTCGTTCCGACGCTCTGCTGGATGCGGCGCAGCTCGAACTGCATCTCCTCGCGCAGCTTGGCGTCGAGGTTGGAGAGCGGCTCGTCGAGCAGCAGCACCGGCGGCTGGATGACGAGCGCCCGCGCGATGGCGACCCGCTGCCGCTGCCCGCCCGATAGCTGGCGAGGATAGCGCTCCGCCATGCTGGACAGACGGACGAGCGCCAGCGCCTCGGTGACGCGGCGGTCCCGCTCCGCCCGGCCGACATTGCGCATCTCGAGGCCGAAGCTGACGTTGTTGGCGACGGTCATGTGCGGGAAGAGCGCATAGCTCTGGAACACGATGCCGAGCCCGCGCCGATTCGGCGCCAGCCTGGTGATGTCCTGGCCGTCCAGGGAGATCCGTCCCGCCGTGGGCTCCACGAGCCCTGCCACCATGAGCAGCGTCGTCGACTTGCCACAGCCAGAGGGACCGAGGAGCGAAACGAACTCGCCGCGCTCGATGCTGAGGTCGACCGCTTCGAGTACGGTCACTGCCCCATATGACTTGCTCAGCGACTCGAGTGCCAGGAATGTCATGCCGACCCCACCGGTACCGGGCCGCCGGCACCCGCTTCCGCCCCCACGGTACCGGAGCAGCCGGCACCCTTTCTGATGGGAAAAGGTGCCCGCGGAAGGACCGGGTCAATCGGATTCCCGATGCCGAGGGTTTTTTCTTATGAAAATTTCAGATAGAGGAATTGGCGGTGGAACTGTCGGTCTCGGGTTCCGATATGGCAGAGAACAGCTCCCCCGTTTCGAGCGCCCGGCGCGCGCTCGGCCTGCTCCGGGTTCTTGCTTCCGGCGACTCGGCCGGAATGCGGCTCATCGACGTGGCGCGGCAGGCTGGCTGCAGTCAGCCGGCGGCGCATCGCGCCCTGCGCGATCTGGCTGCCGAAGGTTTCGTCGAGCAGGGCAAGGGCGGCAAACGCTACCGCCTCGCCCTCGATTTTTTCGTGCTGGCGTCGCGGGCCGGGCATACGGATGGCCTGCGGGATCTCGCGCGCCCAGCCCTGCTCCGGTTGTCATCGACCTTGACCGATACGGTCTTCCTGCTCGTGCGCAGCGGTTATGATGCGGTCTGCCTGGATCGTGTGGAGGGCCCGTTCCCGATTCGGTCCTTCACCGGCGATATCGGCGGCAAGGTCCCGCTCGGGCTGGGCCAGGGCAGCCCCACGATTCTCGCGCATCTGACGGAAGGCGAGCGGGATGCGGTGATACGTTACAATATGCCCCGCCTGCTCGATCGCGGCCTTTTCGACGAGGCGGTGTTGCGCAACATGCTCGAGGTGGCCCGCCATCAGGGCTGGATGGATATCGATACCGGCCTCATTCCCGGCATGGCGGGCGTAGGCGTTCCGGTGTTCGACTCACGTGGCCATGTCGTGGCCGCGCTCAGCGTCGGCACACTCTCCAACCGACTGCGCTCGAATCGCCTGCCCGGCATTGTCAATCTTCTGAAGGCTGAAGCTGAAGCCCTGGGCAGGAGGCTCAATCCGTTCGATACGATGCTGCGTGGCACCCTCAGCCGAGAATTGCGGCCACGAGAAGGGTTCTGATCGCTGCTGCAGCTCGGTCCGCCTTCGGCACTTGCATGCTCATAGGATAGAGACCCGCGCACGAGTCGGCGCTCGGGCTCGCCTCCGCGATGGTTGGCACAGTCGCCTTAGAACGTCGGCGGGGTATTGATCCAGATCAGGATCGTCTCGCTCTCGGCGGCGTTGCGCCAGGAATGCGGGCGGCGGCTCTCGAAATAGAAGCTGTCACCGGCCTGCAGCTTGAAGAAGCGGTCACCGTCCAGCACGATCTCCAGTTCGCCGCGCAGCACATGGATGAATTCCTCGCCGTCGTGCCGGTAGGCGCCCTCGCTGGAAGCACCGGGCGCCAGCAGGAAGCGATGACACTCCATCTGGTTGTGGCCCTCGGCCAGTGCCTGCACGGTCACGCCCGAAGGGCTGGGCGGCCAGGTCTTCCACTGACCTTCGCGGACAACGGATTCTCCGCGTATTTCGTTCTGCTCGCCGCTCAAGGCGGCGATGGTCGTGCCAAGGTGCTTGGCCACCGCGTGAAGCGCTGGCAGCGAGAGGCCCTGCGAGGTCCGCTCGAACGTCGACAGCAATGACGCCGACACGCCTGTCTCTCGGGCAACCTTCTCCAGTGTCATGCCGGCATCACGCCGCAGCCGCCGGAGCTTCCAACCGAAGGAGGCATGCGGTCCGGTCTGGTCGTCGTCGGATTTTTGGACGCTTTCCGAGCCGGCAGAGATCTGCTCCGCCAGCCTCTGCCGGATCGCCGCCGGATTCAATCCCTCCTCGTTGCGCAGCCAGACGATCGCCTTCAGCCGGTCGACCAGCGGCCTGTCGTAGAGTCGCTGCCCCGACGGCGTCCGTATCGGCTGGATCAGCCCCTGCGTTTCCCACAACCGCAAGGTCGAGGGAGAAACGCTCGCCATCCGGGCGGCTTCGGCAATCTTGAAACGAGGATCGTCCAATGAGCTGTCTTCCGCCGACCACGACGCTGCACGCCCGAAATATTCCTTCCCCGCACCCTTGTAACTCTACTAAAAAAATGTAGCTATTTCACTCGATGCTGCAACGGCGCGCCGCCGCAGCCATCTGCCCGCCCGGATAGGAAACAATGTCGAACACAGCCATCGCAGCCCGCCGCTCGGACGCCATTTCACGCGGTGTCGGCGTCACCACGCAGATCTACGCGGAAAGGGCCGAGAACGCTGAAATCTGGGACGTCGAGGGCCGCCGCTATATCGACTTCGCGGCCGGCATCGCGGTCGTGAACACCGGCCATCGTCATCCCAGGGTGATCGCGGCCGTCAAGGACCAGCTCGATCGCTTCACCCATACCTGCCATCAGGTCGTTCCTTACGAGAACTACGTGCGATTGGCCGAGCGCCTGAACGAGGCCGTGCCGGGCGATTTCAGAAAGAAGACGATCTTCGTAACCACCGGCGCCGAGGCGGTGGAGAATGCGGTCAAGATCGCGCGTGCCGCGACGGGCCGCCCTGCGATCGTCGCCTTCACCGGCGCCTTCCATGGCCGCACCTTCATGGGCATGACGCTGACGGGCAAGGTGCAGCCCTACAAAGCCGGCTTCGGCGCGATGATGCCGGACGTCTTCCACGCCCCCTTCCCGGTCGAGCTGCACGGCACGTCCATCGAAGAGTCCCTGGGCGCGCTCGACAAGCTGTTCAAGGCGGATGTCGACCCGAACCGCGTCGCCGCCTTCATCGTCGAGCCCGTGCAGGGCGAAGGCGGCTTCTATGAAGCGCCGAAGGCCTTCATGGCGAAGCTGCGCGAGATCGCCGACAGGCATGGCATCCTGCTCATCGCCGACGAAGTGCAGACCGGCTTCGCGCGCACCGGCAAGCTGTTCGCGATGGAGCACCACGGCGTCGTCGCCGACATCACCACCATGGCCAAGGGCCTTGGCGGCGGATTCCCGATCGCTGCCGTCACCGGCCGCGCCGAAATCATGGACGCACCCGGACCGGGTGGCCTCGGCGGCACCTATGGCGGCAATCCGATCGGCATCGCGGCCGGGAACGCCGTCCTCGACGTGATCGAGGAGGAAGAGCTGTGCGATCGCGCTGAACGGCTCGGCGCGCGCCTCAAGCAGCGCCTGCAGTCGCTGGCCGGCGCCGTCCCGCAGATCGCCGACATCCGCGGCCCGGGCTTCATGAACGCCATCGAGTTCAACTTGCCGGGAAGCAGAGCCCCGAATGCCGGCTTCGCCGACAAGGTACGCGAGAAGACTCTCGCCAAGGGACTGATCCTGCTGACCTGCGGCGTCTACGGCAACGTCATCCGCTTCCTCGCCCCGATCACCATTCAGGACGAGGTTTTCGGCGAGGCTCTCGACATCCTCGAGGGGACGTTGCGCGATTGCGCTGTCGAGGCCTGATCCATGATCATTTCCGACAAGCTCCTCCTCAAAGCTCGGGGAGGGGTTGTCGGATCCGGTTTGCCCGATCCTCAGTTTGTGCGGTAGCCGAGCCGCGGGACAGCGACCCCGTACCGCGGCTTTCTGTTCCTGAAGGCCATCATCCAATACGCGATCTGGTTGTGCCTCCGCTTCAGCTCAAGCTTGCGCGACGTCGAGGAGCTGCTGGCCGAGCGCGGCATCGTCGTCACCTGCGAGACCGTTCGAATCCGGGTCGGACGCTTCGGGCCGCTGATCGCCAGACGCCTGCGACGCTGTGGCGGACCGTCGACAGCGAGGGCGAGGTCCTCGCCATGCTGGTGCAGAGCCATCGCAACAAGCGAGTTGTCCTCCGCCTGCTGCGTAGGCCGCTGAAGACGCAGGGCA
>DAOLFG010000090.1:0-18879 GCA_035326425.1 Geminicoccus sp.
GGAGCAATCGAGGCCAGAGTTTTCGGCGTCGGGCGAGGCTGACTGCCAGCCGTCGACGCGATGACGTTCCCGCGAGGGCGCGGGCGAGGCGTTGACAATCCGGCCGCTCCGACGAGGTTCTGCGCCATGCGCACGCTCATCGCGTTCTGTACCGCGGCTTGCTTACCGGCGGCGTCGGTGGCCGAGCCCGTGCGGGCGAGCTACGAGGTGAGCTGGCAGGGGATCGAGGTCGCGACGGTCGAGACCGAGCTGTCGGAGAACGACGGCGGCTATCGGCTGGCTTGGCGCGGGCGGACCAGCGGCTTCCTGGGCGTGGTCTACCCGTTCGTCTCCGAGGCGACGAGCGAGGGTGGGCGGGCGGAGGACGGCCGGCAGCCGCGGTCGCACGCCGGCCGGAGCCTGCGCGGCGGCGAGACCAAGGCGTGGATGGTGGATTTCGGCGTCGGCGGCAGCGCCGTGCGGGTCGATATTCCCGAGGACGACCGCATGGACCGCGAGCCGGTGCCCATGGGGCTGCAGGTAGGCCCGGATCCGCTCTCGCTGGCGCTGCTGGCGCTCGACGGCGCTGGTCCCGGCACGCGAATGACTGGCAGGGCGTTCGACGGCCGGCGTGCCTTCGAGCTGTCGTCGGCCTGCGCTGATGCGGTCGAGGTGCTGCCCGAGACCGGCGAGGCCCTGCTCTGCACGGTCGAGGGCAAGCTGCTGGCCGGTGCCTCGCGCCGTTGGCGCGATCGCGGGCAACCGCCGGAGGAGCGGCCACCGGCGCGGATCTGGCTCGGTCGAGACGTTGTCACCGACGGCTGGTGGCCAGTGCGGATGGAGGCCTCGACCCGTTGGGGCACGGTGATCGTGAGACTGGTGGGACCCGCCTCTCCCGCACCCGCGGGCTGAATCCGCCCCTCGCAACCGCCATCCACTCGCAGCTCGGCCGCTGCAGGGTGAACGTGGACCTGCCACGGGCAGGCTTCGATCGGCTGATCATGCCCCACAGCTGCGGCCGGGAAGAGATTCGGAACGGTGTGGCGCGGGGTATGCCGGAGAGTAGATCAGTGACTCCGGAAGCGCCCATCTGGTAGTGCATGGGTTACCGCCTACTGCCTTACGAGGACGCCGTGGATATCGCGGCTTGGCTGAGCGGGCTCGGGCTGGAGCGCTATGTCGGGGCGTTCGAAGACAACGACATCGACGCTGCCGTCCTGCGCACCCTGAATGCGGACGACCTGAGAGAGCTCGGCATAACCTCGCTCGGCCATCGAAAGAAGCTGCTGGACGCGATCGCGGCGCTGCGCGAGCCCACCGGGACTCCGACGGCGACACCAGCGGAGGTGATCACGGCGCTGCCCCCGCGCGATGCCGAGCGGCGGCAGCTGACGATGCTGTTCTGCGATCTCGTCGGCTCGACGGCGCTGGCGGTGCATCTCGATCCCGAGGACCTCCGCGACGTGATCACGACGTAAGACCAAGGAGGAGGGCGAGGGACGCGTCGTGCTCCTCTCGGGCGAGGCGGGGATCGGCAAGTCGCGCATCACGCGCGCGATCCAGGAGCGCCTTGCCGGCGAGGCTCACACGCGCCTGCTCTATTTCTGCTCGCAGCACCACGAGGCGAGCGCTCTCCACCCCTTCATCAGCCAGCTGGAGCGCGCTGCCGGCTTCGAGCGGGACGACGCAGCTGATCTCAAGCTCGACAAGCTGGAAAACCTCCTCGCCCTGTCGAGCCGGGACGTCCCGCGCGACGCGGCCCTCCTGGCCACGCTGTTGTCGATCCCGTGCAGCGGCCGCTATGCGCCACGGCCGAACCTCAGCCCGCAGAAGCGAAAGGATGAGACCCTGGCAGCTCTGCTGGCGCAGCTCGACGGGCTGGCAGCGACCTTGCCGGTGCTGATGATCCTGGAAGACGCACACTGGATCGACGCGACCTCGCTGGAGCTGCTGGATCGCATAGTCGATCGGGTATCGACCCTGCCGGTGCTGCTGATCGTCACCGCTCGACCGGAATTCGCGCCGCCGTGGAACGGACAGCCACATGTCACGGTACACCCGCTCAACCGGCTGAGCCGGCGCGAAAGACTCGCGATGATCGGGCGGCTCGTCGGCGGGAGGGCGCTGCCGCCCGAGGTCGTCGACCACATCATCACACGAACCGATGGCGTGCCGCTGTTCGTCGAGGAGCTGACAAGGGCGATTCTGGAGAGCGGCGTGCTGCGCAGCGACGCTGACCGCTATCTCCTGAACGCGCCCCTTCCGGCGCTTGCCATTCCGACCACGCTGCACGCCTCCCTGATGGCACGGCTCGACCGCTTGTCCCCCATACGAAGGATCGCGGAGATCGGTGCTGCGATCGGGCGCGAGTTCTCGCATCAGCTGATCACCGCGGTCTCGCAGATGCCCGAGAGCGACGTCAGCGACGCGCTGCAGCAGTTCGTGGCCTCCGAGCTGGTCCATCGCCGAGGCACGCCGCCGGACGCGGTTTACACCTTCAAGCACGCGCTCGTGCAGGACGCCGCGTACAGTACGTTGCTGCGGGGCGTACGGCAGCAGTTGCACGCCCGCATCGCCAAGGTGCTGGAAGACCAGTTCCCGGAAATGGTGGCTACGCAGCCCGAGCTCCTCGCGCATCACTGCGCGGAGGGCGGCCTCGCGGAACGGGCGGTCGGCTACTGCTACGCCGCTGCCGAGCGCGCTCTGCGCGCATCCGCCAATGTCGAGGCGGTCAAGCACCTCTCGAATGGCCTCCGGCTGCTCGCGTCGTCGCTTCCCGAGACGCCTGAGCGCAACCGGAATGAGCTACGATTTCAAACCGCGCTCGGCTCGACCCTGCTGGCCACGAGAGGATGGGCAGCATCGGAGGCCGCGCAGGCCTATCATCGCGCCGAGGAGCTGTGCCGGATCCTGGGCGACCGCAGCGAGCGCTTCAAGATCGTGCACGGGCTGTGGCTGTTCAATGTGGCGCGGCCGGAAGTGGACCGGGCGCGCGAGTTGAGCGAGGAGCTGTTTCGTATCGCCGAGGAGCAGGACGAGGACGAGCTTCGCCTGCAGGCCCACCACTCCGCGTCGACGATCCACACTTGGCTCGGCGAGTTCGCGGTCTCGCGGGAGCACACGGAGAAAGGCCTCGCTCTCTACAGCCCGGCAAGACACGGCGCGCACGCCTTGATCTATGGGGGGCACGATCCGGGTGTCTGCGCCTGGGCAGTCACGGGCCTGGATTTGTGGTTGCTCGGCTATCCCGATCAGGCCACCGAGCACGTCCGCCGATCAGTGCTCCTCGCGGAGCAGATCGCACATCCGCCGTCGGTGGCGCACGCCCTCAACTACGGCCTTCTCTGCCATCAATGGCGGCGGGACGGCGCCGCGGTCCAGCAGTGGGGTGACAGGCTGGCAAAGCTCGCGGCCGAGGAGAGCTTGGCGCTGCACGGAGCGACGGCGGAGTTCGCTCGGGGCTGGCTCCTGGCGCACCAAGGGCAGGCAGCGGCCAGCCTTTCGGAGCTGCGCCGGGGCCTGGACGGGTGCATGGAGCTGGGCATGCGAGTCCTGGAGCCCTGTTTCAGGGCCACGTTGGCGGACGCTCAGCTCAACGCCGGAGAGGCCGCTGCCGGGCTCAAGATGCTCGACGATGCCAAGCAGTTCGCGCACGAGAAGGGGCTGCGCTACTGGGGTGCGGAACTTCTACGGGTAAGGGGTGACCTGCTGGCGCGCTTGTTGCCGGAAGGCGGTGCACCTCAGGAAGTCGAGACATGCTACCGGGAGGCCCTGGCGGTAGCGCGACGCCAGCAGGCGCGGTCGCTGGAGCTGCGCGCCGCGACCAGCCTCGCGCGGTTATGGCGCGAGCAGAACCGGCAAGGCGAGGCTCGCGATCTCCTTGTTCCTGTCTACGACTGGTTCACCGAAGGCTTCGACACCGCCGACCTGAGGGGCGCCAAAGCGCTGCTCGACAAGCTGCGTTGACTTCGGGTCCTGGTTAGTCACTGACTTTTCAGCATCGTCTCGCCGGTCATGGCGTCGCCACCCGAGCTGAGGCTAGCCTTCCGCTCCGCCGACCCGACTGGTACAAGCCGGCCGCGTTCCCTTCCCCGCCCGACCTGCTTGGAGCCCGACGATATGGCGTCGTACCAGTACATCTACGTGATGAAAGGTCTTTCGAAGATCTTTCCGGGTGGAAAGAAGATCCTGGAGAACGTCACGCTGGCCTTTCTGCCCGGTGCGAAGATAGGCGTGCTGGGCGTCAACGGCGCCGGCAAGTCGACGGTGCTCAGGATCATGGCCGGGCTCGACAAGGACATCGGCGGCGAGGCCTGGGCTGCCGACGGCGTCAAGGTCGGCTATCTGGAGCAGGAGCCGCAGCTCGATCCGACCAAGGACGTGATAGGCAACATCATGATGGGCGTGGCCGAGGCCAAGGCCCAGCTCGACCGCTTCGACGAGATTTCCGCGAGGTTCGGCGAGCCGCTCGACGACGACGAGATGAACGCGCTCCTGGCCGAGCAGGCCGAGCTGCAGGAAAAGATCGACGCCTCCAACGGCTGGGAGCTGCAGCGCACGGTCGAGATCGCCATGGACGCGCTGCGCTGCCCGCCGGGCGATGCCGATGTCACGAAGATCTCGGGCGGCGAGCGGCGGCGCGTGGCCCTGTGCCGGCTGCTGCTGTCGCAGCCCGACATGCTGCTGCTCGACGAGCCGACCAACCACCTCGACGCCGAATCGGTGGCCTGGCTGGAGCGGTTCCTCAAGGACTACAAGGGCACGGTCGTCGCCATCACCCACGACCGCTACTTCCTCGACAACGTCGCGGGCTGGATCCTGGAGCTCGACCGCGGCCGCGGCATTCCCTACCAGGGCAACTACACCGGCTGGCTGGAGCAGAAGCGCAAGCGGCTGGAGCATGAGGAGCGCGAGGAGCAGGCGAGGCAGCGCACGCTGGCGCGCGAGGCCGAGTGGATCGGCCAGAGCCCGCAGGCGCGGCGCGCCAAGAGCAAGGCCCGCATCACCGCCTACCAGGAGCTGCTGGCCGCAGCGGCGGACAGGGCACCCGGCTCGGCGCAGATCATCATCCCGCCCGGCCCGCGGCTGGGCGACCTCGTCATCGAGGCCGATCATCTGCGCAAGGGCTTCGGCGACCGTCTGCTGATCGAGGATCTCTCCTTCAAGCTGCCGCCCGGCGGCATCGTCGGCGTCATCGGCCCGAACGGCGCCGGCAAGACCACCTTCTCGCGGATGATCGTCGGCCAAGAGACACCCGACGATGGCTCGATCAGGATCGGCGACACCGTCAAGCTCGGCTATGTCGACCAGAGCCGTGATTCGCTGGACGGCAGCAAGACGGTGTTCGAGGAGGTGGCCGGCGGCAAGGACACCATCGAGCTGGGCAAGCGCTCGATCAATGCCCGCGCCTATGTCGCGGCCTTCAACTTCAAGGGTGGCGATCAGCAGAAGAAGGTCGGCCAGCTCTCCGGCGGCGAGCGCAACCGGGTGCATCTCGCCAAGCTGCTGAAGTCGGGAGCCAACGTCATCCTGCTCGACGAGCCGACCAACGACCTCGACGTCGACACGCTGCGGGCGCTCGAGGACGCGCTCCTGGATTTCGCGGGCTCGGCCATCGTCATCAGCCACGACCGCTGGTTCCTCGACCGCATCTGCACCCACATCCTGGCGTTCGAGGGCGATTCCCAGGTCGTCTGGTTCGAGGGCAACTTCGAGGACTACGAGGCCGACAAGCACCGACGCCTGGGCACCGACGCCGACCAGCCGCACCGCATCAGGTACAAGCCGCTAAAGGCGGCGTAGTGGGCGACCGGGGCAGTCGGAAGGAAGGCGGCGTTGCGGTGTGGCCCGGCGAGACCCTAAGGTCCGGGGAGGACAAATCCGGGAAGACGTGGATGTGCAGGCTCCTCGCCTCGTTCGCCCTGCTCGCCGGTGCCGCCGCGATCTCCGGCTGCGTCGACAATTTCGTGCCGCAGGTACCGCCCGAGGCGGCGCGGTTCGTCGGCGCCAGCGAGGAAGGCTTCCGCAGGCCGGACTGCCCGGCGATGAGCTTCAACGTCGCGATCTTCAAGAGCCCGGTGACGCGGGTGGAACGGATATCGGGGCGCGCCAGCACGCCCGAGCTGCGGCCCGGCTGGCGTGGCGAATATCTCGACGGGCTGTGGGTCGAGGGCTTCGTCGATGCCGACGACATGGCCCAGATCGAGGTCCGCAACCACCCGGTCTCGACCACCGAGGTCAGGACCTACTGGCTGTGGCGTGGCAATCGCCATGCCGACGGCACCGTCGTCCTGCGCGAGCCCGAGCCGTCCTGCGGTCGGACCGTGGTGCTGGCGAAGGGCTGAAGTCCGGCTAGCCGGAGCGCAGCAGCGCGGCGACGAAGCGGCCCAGGCCCTGGCGCACATGGGCCTCGATCCCGCCCCTGGGCTCGAAGCTCCACCAGAGCAGCAGACCCTGCCACTGGGCAGCCATCAGCGATCCTATTCCGGCGGGTATCGACGCGAGGCAGGCGAAGCGCTCCTCGATGGCGCGTGACAGCGACACCTGCCAGGCGGCACCCCTCGCCCGCAGGACGGGGTCGCGCAGGTCCTCGCGCAGGACGAGCAGGCCCTCCGCGTAGGCCTCGATGTCGCCATAGCCCCGGGAGAGCGCCTCCAGCAGCTGGATGGCGCCGTCGGGCGTCCTGGGAAGCGTGGCGGCGAGGCCGGCGGTCCGTTCGTCCAGCAGGTCCCAGGCATGGAGCAGGGTGCTGCGAACCAGGGCGGGCTTGCTGCCGAATCTCTGCACCAGGGTCGCAGCCGCCAGGCCGCAGCGGCGGGCCAGCGCCGCGAACGTCAAGGCGCCGGGCCCGCTCTCGTGGACGATCGCCAGCGCCACGGCCAGCACCTCCGCATCGGGCATGGTCTTGAGCCTGGGCATTCCGCTGCTCCATTGATAACCGAACAATCGTTTATATTTTATAGCGTCATCTGTGAAGGGAGATGAGAGATGACGTCACTCCGGGGCAAGACGGCGCTGGTCGCCGGCGCGACGCGTGGTGCCGGGCGGGGTATCGCGATCGAGCTCGGAGCCGCCGGCGCCGCCGTCTACGTGACCGGCCGTTCGGTGCGCGGCAGCCCGTCGGAATACGGCCGCCCGGAGACCATCGAGGAGACGTCGGAGCTGATCCGGGCGGCGGGCGGCGAGGCCGTTGCCGTCCAGGTCGACCACCTGGTGGCGGATCAGGTCCAGGCGCTGATCGCACGGATCCGCGCTGAGCGGGGCCGGCTCGACATCCTGGTCAACGACATCTGGGGCGGCGAGAAGCTGTTCGAATGGAACAAGCCGGTCTGGGCGCACGATCTCGCCAACGGGCTGCGGCTGATCGAGCTCGGGGTCCACAGCCATCTGGTCACGGCGCATTTCGCCCTGCCCCTGCTGATCGAGCGGCCGGGCGGGCTGCTGGTCGAGGTCACCGACGGCACGGCCGGCTACAATGCCGAGCACTACCGGCTCAATCCATTCTACGACCTCGCCAAGACGGCGGTCATCCGCATGGCCTGGGCGCATGCCAGGGATCTGGCGCCGCATGGCTCCACCTCGGTCTCGATCACACCCGGATGGCTGCGCTCCGAGATGATGCTGGAGGGATTCGGCGTGACCGAGGAAAACTGGCGCGACGCCACCTCGAAGGTGCCGCACTTCGTGATCTCCGAGACGCCACGCTTCGTCGGCCGGGCCGTGGCGGCACTGGCTGCCGATCCCGACCGCGTCCGATGGAACGGCCAATCGCTCTCCAGCGGCGAGCTGGCCAAGGTCTACGGCTTCACCGACCTCGACGGCTCGAGGCCGGACGCATGGCGCTACATCGCGGAGGTCGAGGAGCCGGGAAAGCCGGCGGACGCCACGGGCTATCGTTGACCGATCGACCGGAGGGCGAGAACGGCACTGCCACCCAGGCATCTCCCGTTTCGTCGCCGCCCTGCCGGGCATGTGCCGGCCTGCCGGCGAGCCTTGCTCACCCGGGCCCGAGCACCTTGCGAAGCAGCGCCAGCGAGCGGGAATGGGCCAGGGTCGCCGAAGCCTCGTCCCAATGGTCGCCGCCGACGCGAGCGAAGGCGTGATCGACGCCGGGATAGTCGTAGACCGTGACGAGCGGGTTGTCCTGGGCCGCCGCCTGGACCTTGGCCGCGGCCTCGCGCGGAACGAACCTGTCGAGCTCGGCGAAGTGCATGACCATCGGACCCTTGACGTTCCCCAGCTCGTCGATCTTCTCGTCGATGCCGACGCCGTAGTAGCAGACCGAGCAGTCGACGTCGGTCCGGGTGCCGGTGAGATAGGCGAGCTTGCCGCCGAGGCAGTAGCCGACCGCACCGATCCTGCCATCGAGGGCCGGATCGCGCCGGAGCTCGTCGATCGTCGCCTGGACGTCCTCGATGCCCTTGTCGACGTCGAAGGCCTGGAAGCATTCGAAGGCCCGCTTCCAGCCCTCGGGGCTGTAGTCGAGCTCGATGCCGGGCTCGAGCCGCCAGAACAGGTCCGGCACGATGACGACGTAACCTTCCTCGGCCCAGGCGTCGGCCTGCTCGCGCATCGTCGCGTTGACGCCGAAAATCTCCTGCAGCAGGACCAGCCCGGGGCCCCTGCCCTTCGGCGGAAGGCTGACATAGGCCTTGAAGGCACCGCCATCCCCGGCGTTCACCTGGATCCAGTGGCTGGCCATCCGCTTCCTCCCCGGTCTTGCCCAGGGCCGCAGGATCTAGCAGAAAATGCCTGATCGCAAACCGGCACCCCTCATCGGCCACACTCCGAGGATTCCAGATTGACGGATGGAACGAGCGAGGAAGCGCGACTCCGGCACGCCCCGAGCGAGCTGCTGTACCGCACCATCCTCGACAGCTCCACCGACCATGCGATCATCGCCACGGACCGGACCGGCACCGTCACGCTCTGGAACTCGGGTGCGGCGCGGCTCTTCGGCTGGAGCGAGGCCGAGATGCTGGGCCACCCGGCCCACATGATCTTCACGGTCGAGGATGTCGCCGCCGGCGTGCCGGAAGCCGAGATGCGCACCGCCCTGGCCGAAGGTCGGGCCGGCGACGATCGCTGGCAGCGCCGCAAGGACGGCACGCGGTTCTGGGCCAACGGCTCGATGGTGCCGCTGCGCACCGCCGTCGGCGAGCAGCTGGGCTTCCTGAAGATCCTCACCGACCGCACCGAGCAGCGCCGGATGTCGGAGACGCTCCGCATCGCCGAGGACCGGCTGCAGCTGGCGCTGGGCGCCTCCAGCCTCGTCGGTGTCTGGGACTGGGACATACCGGGCGAGACCATCGTCGCCGATGCCCATCTCGCCGGCTTCTACGGCATCGATCCGCAGCGCGCCGCCTCGGGCGCACCGGTGGCCGAGTATGCAGCCTCCATCCATCCCGACGAGCGCGAGCGAATCGCGGCGAAGACCCGTCGCGCCATCATCGGCGGCTCGACCTTCGCCGAGGAATTCCGCGTGGTGGGCGTCGACGGGACGGTACGCTGGATCTTCGCCCGCGGCCGGATCCATCGCGGCGAGGACGGCCGGGCCGAGAGGATGCCCGGCGTCGCGGTGGACGTCACCGAGCGCAAGCGCGCCGAGGCCTGGCAGCATCATCTCGTCGAGCTGGTCGACCGTGTCCGCGATCTCGGCGATGCCGCGCAGATCGCCGGGGTCGCGGCGGAAATCCTCGGGCGGGCGCTGGGGGTGGCCCGCGCCGGCATCGCCCGCATCGACGAGGGGGCCTCGGCCGTGGTCGAGGCCGATTGGACGGCTCGCAGCCTGTCGGCGGCCCTCGGCAGCCGCCGGCCGGACGACTGCCTGGAGCTGATCGAATCGGCGAGCCACGGCGGGGTCCTGGCGATCACCGACGTGGCGCTCGACCCGCGCACCCGCGGCAGCGCCACCCGCCTCGGCGGCCTCGGCACCAGGGCGCTGCTCCATGTGCCCTTTTTGGAGAACGGCCGCCTGGTGGCGCTGGTCTTCGCCCATGACGACCGGCCCAGGCTGTGGTCGGCGGAGGAGATCGCCTTCGCCCGCGACGTCGGCGAGCGCGCCAGGGTCTATGTCGAGCGCGCCCGTGCCGAGACGCACCAACGGTTGCTGGCCGGCGAGCTGCAGCACAGGGTCAAGAACACCCTGGCCATGGTGCAGGCCATCGTCGGCCAATCGCTGCGGGGAGCGTCGTCCCTCGACCAGGCCCGCGCCACCGTCAACGACCGCCTCCAGGTCCTGGCGCGGGCGTATGACAGCCTGATGCGGCCCGGCCAGGCATCGGCGCCGATCGAGGCCGTGGTGGCCGACTCCGTCCGCGTCTGCTCCGGCGAGTCCGGACGCGTCCGGCTAGCCGGCCCGCCGCTCGCTCTCGGGGCCAAGCCGGCGCTGACGCTTTCCATGGCGCTGCACGAGCTCTGCACCAACGCCGTGAAGTACGGGGCGCTGTCCAACGACACCGGGCATGTCGAAGTGAGCTGGCTCGTCACGCAGCAGGTGGGCGAGCCCCGGTTCCGGCTCGACTGGTCCGAGCATGGCGGGCCGGCGGTCGCGCCCCCTGTCAGCCGCGGCTTCGGCTCGCGCCTGATCGAATCCGGCATCGCCGGCGAGCTGCAAGGTGAGGCCCGGCTGGTCTTCGAGCCCGGCGGCGTCACGTGGCGACTGTCGGCGCCGCTCACGATGATGACCGGCTGAGCGGGCGGCTCAGCCCGTGATCACCTTGCCGATGTACGGCAGGTGACGATAGCGCTCGGCGAAATCGATGCCATAGCCGACGACGAATACGTCCGGGATGACGAAGCCGGTGAAATCGGCATCGCCGCCCTGGACGCGGCGCGAAGGCTTGTCGAGCAGCGCGCAGGTCCACACCCGTGCCGCACCGTTCTGCTCCATCAGCGCCTTGGTGAAGGCGATGGTGCGGCCGGTGTCCTGGATGTCGTCCACCAGGAGCACCGACTGGCCTTCCACCGAAGCCGGCATGCCGCCGATGACCTTCACCGAGCCCGAGCTCTGCTGGGCCAATCCGTAGCTCGAGACCTGCAGGAACTCGACGCGCGGCCGCCGGCCGGCACGGTCGAGTGCCCGCACCAGGTCGGCGACGAACACGAAGGCCCCCTTCAGCAGACCGACGACCGTGAAGGGCTCGGGCAGCGTGGTGGCGATCTCGGCCGCCATCTCGGCGACGCGACGGGCCACGGTCGCCTCGTCGAACATCACGACCACGCGCTCGGCTTCCGCCATTCCCGGTCTCCCCTCGTACCGCAGCTATGCAGCGACGACGGCCCCAGCCGCAAGCCGGCTCGCATCCCGGGTCGCCGGCAGAGCGCGGAGCGGGCATGATGGCGCAGGACCGACATCGGGGAGGAAGCATGCGGATCTGCGTGATCGGCGCCGGGGCGCTGGGCGCGACGTTCGGCGGACTGCTGGCGCGTCAGGGGCACGAGGTCACCCTGGTCGACCCCTGGCGGGAGCATGTCGCGGCGATCCGCGAAAGCGGGCTGCGGCTGGACGGCATTCCGGGCGATGTGCTGGCCCGCCCGCACGCCGCCACCACGCCCGAGGGCGTGAACGGGCAGGATCTCGCCTTCGTGGCGACCGATGCCAACAACACCGGCCACGCCGCCGAGGCCGCGGCGACCGTCCTGGCGCCGGACGGGATGGCGCTGACCGTCCAGAACGGCATCGGCAACATCGAGCGGATGACGGCCGTGCTGGGGCGGGAGCGCGTCATCGGCGGCTCGACCATGTCGAGCTTCCGCACCAACGCGCCGGGCTGGATCACCATGACCCATGCCGGCCCCACCACCATCGGCGAGCTCGATGGCGTCGAGACCCCGCGCCTGCACGCCCTGCGCGACGCGCTCGGGGCCGCAGGCTTCGAGACCCTGGTCTCGCCGGACATCCTCAGCGTGATCTGGAGCAAGTTCCTCCTCAATCTCGCCATCAACCCGATCTGCGCCGCGACCTTCCTCAGGATGGGCGAGTTCGCGCGGCTGGAGGCCACCGACCAGTTCCAGGATCGCCTGCTGGACGAGGCGTTCGCCGTCATCCGCGCCAAGGGGCTCAAGCTCGACCTCGACGGGCTGCGCACCAAGATCAAGGCGCACAGCTGGGCGAAGTACAGCAAGCCCTCGATGCTGCAGCACATGGAGCTGGGCCGGAAGACCGAGATCGACGCGCTGAACGGCGCGCTCGTGCGCGAGGGAGCCGCCCTCGGCGTGCCGACGCCCTTCAACGAGGCGCTGACCATGCTGGTCAAGGGCTGCGAGGTCTATCATGCCCGCCGCGTTGCCGGCACGGTGCTGGACGAGCCGGCGCTCGAGGCCGAAGCCGCGGCGGTGCCACGTCCCGCAGCCCGCGCATGAGGTGCGCGTACCGGGGAGGCAGCCGAGCCAGTTGGCAGACCAGAGCGAGTTGACACTGAGCGTCGCAACCCTGATCTACCCGCAGTTGCCGCCATACCGGCGATGGCGGACCTCATGGGCCGACGGGATGATGCGATGAGCGTGTGGAAATGGCTGGCCGGCGCGGTGGTCGTGGCGGCGACGGTGCTGGGCAGCCCGTACCCGGCCGCCGCCGAGACCCGCGAGGGGCTGGCGATCATCATCGGCAATGCCGACTATCATGGCAACGTGCCCAAGGCACCCTATGCGGTCCGCGACGCGCTGATGATGCGGCGCCAGGTGCTGACGCGACTGGGCTACGCACCCGTGCAGGTGGTGCTGGTCGAGAACGCCACGAAGGCGGACCTCGACGGCACGCTCGGCACCGCCGAGGCACCTGCGGCCGCGCTCGCCGACATGATCGAGCCGGGCGAGACCCCGCTGATCCTGTTCTACTCGGGCCACTGTGTTCCCGGCGCCACCGACGCCAAGCCCTATCTGCTGCCGGTCGATGCCCACCCCGATCACGCCCAGGACACCGGCGTCGCGCTGTCCGGGCTCTATCGCACGCTCCAGGCCCTGCAGCCGCGCAGCATCTTCGTGGCGCTCGAATGCGGCATCGTGGCTGACAGCTTCGGCGGCCCGCTGCTTGCCGAGCCCATGTCCGCGCTCGAGGACACGCTCCATCCCCCTGCCGGCGTGCGGACCATCGTCGTCGCCGCGTCCGGGATGGGCGAGATCGCCAACTGGGATCCCGAGGCCGGGCTGGGCCTGCTGACCCGCTACCTGCTGCTGGGCATGGACGGCGCCGCCGACAGCGGCCGGCTCGGCAATCTCGACGGCAAGGTGACGCTGGCGGAGATGCAGAGCTGGCTGACCGAGGAGGTCGGCTACGCCGCCAAGCGGCGCTACGGCCGCATCCAGCGGCCGATCGTGATCGGTCCGCCGGCTGGCGTGCTGGCCGTCGCATCGCCGGACGGCTGGCTGCCGCGCGAGAGCATGGACGCGGCCCGCCTCGCCGCCGACCGGATGGTCCGCTCGAAGGACGATTTCGACGCGACGCCGCAGCTGGTACCCGTGGCACAGCCGGCCCAGCCCGCCACGGCTCCTGCAGCGCCGCCGCCCGCGATCGCCTCGGCACCCGAGCCGCCGGCGCCGCAGGTCGCAGCCCTCCCGCCAGTGGAGCAGCCGCCGTCAGCCCCCGTGGCCGAGGTGCCGAGCGAGGATCTCCGGCTCGAATCCACCGAAGCCGAATCGGGGCCGGCGGCGGCCGAGGAGGCCATGGGACTGACGCGCGAGCAGCGGATGGCGGTACAGCAGGCGCTGGGGCGGATCGGCTATGATCTCGGCCGACCCGACGGTGCCTTCGGACCGATGACTCGCAAGGCCATTGCCAGCTGGCAGCAGGCCAGCAACCAGGACCCCACCGGCTATCTCACGCCCGATCAGCTGGCGAAGCTGTCCAGGGTCGAGTGAGCGTCAGGCGAGGACGTATTCCAGCGCCTCGCCGCGGGTGACGAAGCTCGCCTTGACCCACTGGCGCTGCACGTACCAGACCGTCCCTCGCCGCTCCTCCGAGCCGCTGACGCTGTAGCGGGTGGCATCGAGCTCGCGGCCATCGACGACGATGCGCTCCTTGGCCCGGCTGCCGGTATGCATGACACCGACCTGGCCGGTCTGGGAATCGACGACGCGGGGCGCATCGACGATGCTCTCGTTCCAGAAGGCGAGGTCGGTCATCGTGCCGAGCGGCGCCTCGGCGCTGCCGGACGATCCCTCGATCCTCAGCTGGCCCTTGTTCTCGCGGACCTTCAGCACGCTCACCTTGCCGTCGTCGTCCGTGCGGTAGTCCGCCGCCACCAGCTTGCCGTCCCTCCAGGTGTCGCGCGCGCTCTGGCGATAGTAGAACACCGTGATCATCGCCAGCTTGACCGCCAGCTCGATCTTCACATCCACGGTGAAGTCGCCTTCGGAGGTCGGCGTGATCGCCACCTGGTGCATGCCGATGTCCGTCCCCTTGCGCAGCACCCGGAACGTGACGCTCCCGGGTGCTGCGACGGCAGGTCGGCCCGGCCAGAGCAGGCCGGCCGCCGCGAGACCCAACAGACCCCGCCTCGGGATCGCCACACCTCCGGCCACGCTGGTCAGCCGTCGCATTCTCGCCTCCTCGTCTCCTCCACCGGCACGATGGGCGGTCATGCCGTCGACAGCGTGCGAAAGCCCGGCTCGATCGAGCCCGTCTCGAGGCTCTGCTCGACACGGCTCACCCGCGCGGCGGGCGGTCCCTCGCCACACCGACGGACGATCTCGTGCACCGAGGCCTCGCTTGCCCGCACGACCGCCTCGACGGTGCCATCGGAGCGGTTGCGGACCCAGCCGTCCACGCCGAGCGCCCCTGCCTGCTCGACCAGCCAGGCACGATACCACACGCCCTGGACCCTGCCATAGATGCGCAACCGCAATGCCAGCGTCGCCTCGACCATCCGCCAGCTCGCACGCTACCCGGACAACCTGTTAACGTAAGACTCGAACCGAGGGTAGGGCTCGCCGATGCGCAGGACATGGCTGTCGATACTGGCGATGCTGGGGCTCGCCTGTTCCGGCGGATCGGGGGCTGCGGAGATGGCGGAACGATTGATGGTGGCGCCGGAAACCGTGCCCTGCACCGGCGTGGCGCCGACAAGCTGCCTTCGGGTCAAGAAGCCGGGCGAGCTCGATTGGCAGCTGCTGCATGGCGGAATCGAAGGTTTCACGCACGAGCCCGGCGTCGCGTACCTGCTGCTCGTGCGCGAGCGACGCATCGACAATCCGCCCGCCGACGCGCCGAGCCGCGTCTGGGTGCTGCAGGAGATGGTGGGCCGCCATCCCATTCCACCCGATCAGGCCGGCGTGCTCGAGACCCTGCGCGGCACGGGCTGGCGCCCGCAGCGCGCGCAGCCTGCCGAGCCGTTCGGCGATGCCTGGCGCAGCTCGGGCCTGACCCTGGTCTTCGACAAGGATACGGCCCATATCTACGGGCACGGCGGCTGCAACCGGTGGTTCGGCGAATGGTCGGTCGACGGTGACGGCAAGCTGGCGGCGCAGCCGTTCGGCTCGACCATGATGGCCTGCCCCGATCCACAGATGAAGCTGGAGGCGGCCTATCTCGAGCTGCTGCACAGCGCCGTCGCCGTCCGGTGGTGGGGCAGCGAGGTCGAGGTGATCGCCCGAGGCGGGGCCTGCCTGCTGCTCGACCAGCTGTTGGAATGAGCAGCCCGGCCTATTCGAATCGCCCGGCTCAGTCGAACCGATAGGCGTCCATCGCCAGCGTGCCGAAGCTGTGGCTCGAATGGATCCGCTGCCCCCGTGCACCGGGCCCGGCCGCTCCCATGGCGGCGAACAGCGGCAGCAGGTGCTCCTCGGTCGGGTGGTTGCGGACAGCGAAAGGCGCCAACCGCCGATAGTCCAGGAGATCCCCTTCCCGTCCCTCGGCCAGCGCCTGCGACATCCAGCCGGCGAACTCCTCGGCCCAGGCCAGCATCGGGGCGTCGGCATCGCGCCAGGACAGCTCGTAGAGATTGTGGGTGAGGTTTCCCGACGCCAGCAACAGGGTCCTGTCGCGGAACGGCGCCAGTGCCCGGCCGAGCGCCAGGTGCCAGGACGGCCCGCCCGAGGGGTTGACCGAGACCTGCAGCACGGGGATGTCGGCCGCCGGATAGAGCAACGCCATCGGCACCCAGGCGCCATGGTCCAGGCCGCGTCGCGGGTCGACCTCGGCCGGGATGCCGGCGGCCGCCAGCGCGGCGGCGACCTCGCCGGCCAATGTCGGCGCGCCCGTGGCCGCGTAGCGATAGCGCGCCAGCTCGGGGCCGAAATCGCCGAAGTCGTGGATGGTCTCGGGCATGGCGGCACCGGTCACCGCCGCGGCCGGGCGTTCCCAGTGCGCCGAGACCACGATCACCGCCTCCGGCCTCGGCAGCTCGGCGGCGAACCGGGCGAGGAAGCGGTGGGCGGGCGTATCCTCGACCAGGATGGTCGGCGCCCCGTGGGAGACGAACAGGCTCGGCAGCATAGGGTCCCTCCTGCGTTCCCCTCTAGATAATGGCGGCGCCTTCGGGCTCAATCGGCCAGGATTCGACAGCATCGTTTCCGGAGCGTGACCGATGAGTGATCGGCTGCTGGCGCTGACGGTGTTCACCCGTATCGTCGAGAGCGGCAGCTTCACCGCCGCGGCCGACCAGCTCGGCATGTCGCGGGCGGCGGTGAGCAAGCACCTCATGGCGCTGGAGGACCGGCTCGGCGTCAGGCTGCTCAACCGCACGACGCGGCGATGCAGCCTCACCGAGGCCGGCCAGGGGTTCTACGAACGTGGCCGGCAAATCCTGGGCGATCTCGACGAGGCGGAACGCGAGGCCGGCCAGACCGGGCTGAGGCCGCGCGGCCTGCTCAAGCTCAATGCGCCCATGACATTCGGCACGATGCATCTGGCGCCGGCGGTGCCGGCCTACCTCGAGGCATGGCCCGAGGTGTCGGTCGACATGACCCTGAACGACCGCATCGTCGACCTCCTGGACGAGGGCTTCGACATCGCGGTCCGGATCGGCAGGCTGGCCGATTCCAGCCTGGTGGCCCGGCGGCTGGCTCCCTGCCGGATGGTGGTCTGCGCCGCCCCGGCCTACCTCGACCGACGCGGCCGGCCGGGATCGCCACACGATCTGATGCTGCACGACTGCCTCGGCTACGCCTACGCCTCGAACCGCGAGACCTGGGAGTTCTCGGGGCCGGACGGACCGCTGACCGTGCGCGTCAAGGGCAGGCTGCGCGCCAACAATGGCGAGGCGCTGGTGGCGGCGGCGACGGCAGGGCTCGGCATCGTCATGACGCCGACCTTCATGGCCAGCGGCCCCCTGGCCGACGGTCGCCTGGTCACGCTGCTCGAGGGCTGGCCACCCCCGGAACGCGGCATCTACGCGGTTTGGCCGCACGGCCGCCATCTATCCGCCAAGGTGCGCAGCTTCGTCGACTTCCTGGCCTCGCGCTTCGGCCCGGTGCCCTATTGGGATGCCTGGGCCGGGGCGGCTGCCGGCTGAACGGCGCCCTCTCCGGCCTCGCGGCGGGCGATCCGCTGCCCGGCCTCGCGCTGGAGGATGTAGACACCGCTGGCAGCGACGATGGCTGCCCCGGCCAGCACCTGCGGCTCGGGCAAGTCGTCGAAGAACAGCACGCCGGCCAGGAGGGCGAACGGCATCTGGCTGTACTGGAACGGCGCGATCACCGAGACCGGCGCCGCCCGATAGGCCTGGACCAGCAGGACGAAACCGGCGGCCGCGAGACAACCGCCGATCAGGCTGAGCGACAGGTCGAAGAGCGTGGGCATCTCGAACACCGACGGCAGGACCGGAGTCATCACCACCAGCATCGCGACGTTGCCGTAGATGCCCAGGCTCTCGGTGGTCTCCGTCGCCTGCATCTTGCGCACGAGCACAAAGCCCAGTGCCGTGGCCACCGCCGACAGCAGCGGCACCATCACCATCGTCACCATCAGGCCGGTGCTGGGCCGGATCATCACCAGAACGCCGGAGAATCCGAGAAGCACGGCGCTCCAGCGGCGCCACCCCACCTGCTCGCCCAGCATCGGCGCGCTCAGCGCCGTCACCAGCAGCGGCACGGTGAACAGCACCGCGTAGACGTCGGCCAGGGGCATCACGGCGAAGCTGTAGAACGCGGTGTTGATGCTGACGATCGTCAGCACCCCGCGCAGCGCGTGCAGGCCGAGCCGTGTGGTGCGCAGCCGCGCCAGCCCGCCGCGCCCGACCGCCGCCCCCAGCATCACCGCCATGATCGTCGCCGTCTGCAGCCAGACGACCTGGAAGACGTGGTAGCGGGCGCCCAGCGCCTTGACCGTGCAGTCCATCGCCGTGAACAGCGCGAAAGCCGCCAGCGCCAGCAGGATCCCCCGGGAAGCAGGCGCGAAAGCGGGTGGCGAGACAGCGGGCGGCATGGACAGCCTCTACCATGAGGCGATCTATGCATCTACAAAATTAACCTGGAGTTGCTTACGACGTGACGCACCTTGACCGTGCGGCGCCGGGTCGCTAGCGACCCCTGCCGCCACCATGGGGAGGATCAGCCACGATGATCGTTGACCACCGAACCTATACGTTGAAACCAGGCACACTCAAAAGCTATTTAGAGTTGTATGAGCGCGAGGGCTATCCGGCCCAGAGCCGCCACCTCGGCAAGCCTCTCGGCTGGTACACCTCGATGGACATCGGTCCGCTCAACCAGATCGTGCATCTGTGGGCCTACGAGGATCTCGCCGACAGGGCGAAGCGGCGCGCCGCCATGCAGGCCGATCTCGAATGGCAGGCATTCCTCGCCAAGGCGGCGCAGATGCTCGTGACGATGGAGAACAAGATCCTGAGTCCGGCGCCGTTCATGGGCAAGTCGGGCTGAGGGTCTCAGAACGTGTAGTTGACCAGCAGGCCGGCCCGAAACTGGTTGGCGTCGCCGGCATCGTCGACGATCGGGCTGTCGGCG
>DAOLFG010000019.1:0-54378 GCA_035326425.1 Geminicoccus sp.
AAGGCTATCACAGCAAGGACCCGCCACGAAGCTTTCGTTGGAGTCAATGCACTAGTTCGAACGTTAAGAGTTGCATCGAGGATTTGTTTGAGAAGAAGGTCAGGGAGACGGAGTTGGAAGGGCAGAGATTTGACCCCAACAGAAAGGCGGCCGACAAGGGCACCTACGGAAAAGCTGTCTTTGCAGAGAAGGTCATACGCCCTGCTGCGGACAGCATAGACTTCTCGCGATTTAAACATCTACTCGATCGTATTGTCGCCGTGCTGGATGACTATCGGACTGACCCCGACAGTTAAGGGAGTGTCGCCTGCTCCGCATGTCTCCGCGGCACTGCCGAAAGATCGCGGATGGAGCGTCTTCCGCTCCCTATCTAGCCGACTGTCTTCCAATAAGAGTCCTTCCGCACCACCAGCCCATCGCGAAACGTATAGAAATCACACCCCCGCACCTCCACCCGCCGGCCCTCCGGGGTCGTGCCGGTGAGCGTCCATTTCGACATCCCGGTGTCGCCGTCGACGAAGTGGCTGGCATCGCCATAGTGGACATCCGGCAACCCCTCGAAGCGGCCCGCTAAGCCCTTGCGCACGGCAGCCCTGCCCTCCGCGCGCGTTCCCCACGGGTCCGGCCCGCGCGGCATCTCGAGCACGCAGTCCTCGGCGAAGTGGGCCATGATGGCGTCGAGATCGTGGGCGTTGAAGGCTGCGCACAAGGCTTCGAGCTTGGCCCGGATATCGCTCATGGCATCCTCCCGCAGAGGTGAGGCCCCGTACGATACAGCTACCGCTGCAGCCTGTGTCCCAGAAAGAACCGCACCATCTCCCGGCTCGCCTCCGGCCCACGCGGCTCCGTGTAGCTTCCCCCGGGCCTGCCGCCCGACCAGGCGTGGCCGGCGCCCTCGACCACCCAGTGCTCGACCAGCGCGCGGCCCTCGCCGTCGAGGTGCTGCGTGCGGCTGTAGGCCATGCCGCCGGCCGAGCGCCCGTGCTCGACCTTCGGGCGAAGCTTGGCGTCGCCGGCCGACTGCGCCGCCACGTGCTCGCCGTTGCGCGGGCTGACCGTGGCATCGCTGGCGCCGTGGAAGACGATGGTCGGCACCGGGCGGCCGCCGGGTGAGCCGGGCTCGCCCGCGCGCATCGCCGCCAGCGCCGAAGGGATGTCCCGCGCGCTGCCGCAGGCGAGGCCCGAATGCACGCCGACGGCGGCGAACAGGTCCGGGTAGGCGGCCGCCATCAGCGCGGCGAAGGCGCCGCCGGCCGACAGCCCCGCCACATAGACCCGCGACGGATCGACTGCGTACCGTGCCGTCACCTCCCTGGTGATCCCGGCGATGAGCGCCGGCTCGCCCCGGTCGCGCCGCTGGTCCCGTGGCTCGAACCAGTTCCAGCAGCGCTGGGCGTTGGCGGCCTGCGACTGTGCCGGATAGGCGACGAGCAGGCCCAGCTCCTCGGCCAGGCCGTTCATGCCGGTGCCGAGGGCGAAGTCCTCGGGCGTCTGCGTGCAGCCGTGCAGCATCACCACCAGCGGCAGCCTCCGGCCCTTCCAGCCGCCCGGCACGTAGAGGCGGTAGTCGCGGGCACCCGTGGCATCCGCGTAGGTCAGCCGCTCGAACGTGGCGCCTGCCGGCAGCGGCCCGGCGTCGGGCCGGCGGCCTCGGCCCGTGCCGGGCAGGCCCGGCAGGTCGAGGCCGGCGAGATCGGGGCCTGGCCCGCCGCCGCCCGGCAGCCGCGCCAGCATCCGGCGCAGCGCCTCGGGCATCCGGCCGTCCGCGGCGGTGTCCCGCCTCGTCCCGGCAGCATCTGCCGCCTCGGCAGGATTTGCCGGGGCGCGGCGCAGCAGCCGCCGCAGCGTCGCCTTGGCGCTGGCCAGGACGGCGGAGGCATTGGAATCGTACATGCGATGGCAATCCCTTCAGCGGATGCGGTCGGCCAGGGCCGCCTTGACCGCGGGCGTGGCGTGGAGCGCGCCGAGCACGGCCACCGAGCCGACGGCGGCGCGCGCCAGCTCGGGCGTGACGTCGGGTGCGATGCTGGCGAGGCCCAGGACCTGGATGTCGAGGAGCCGGCCCTCGGCCACCGCCTGCTCGAGGTCGGCGCGAGTGTAGTGGCGCAGGCCGAGGTCGAGGCCGCGCCGGCCGGCGGCGCGGCCCAGCACCTCGCCGTGCCGCTCGATCTGGTTGCGGATGGCGGTGCGGATGAAGTCGGTGCGGTTGGAGTAGAAGCCTTCGCGGACCATCAGGTCGATGTGGCCGAGATCGACGTAGCCGAGGTTGATCGTCACCTTCTCGGAATCGCCGCCTTGCGGCCGCAACTCGCGCACGTTACCGTCGATCATCATCTGCCATCCTAAAGCCATCCACATGGATGGTATATGGATGGCTGACTGCCTACCACAAGAGCTGCGTCGACAGCCTGTCAAAGAGGCACGTCGTTTGCTTAATCCCAATTCAGGCTGCTCCGTGAGCGGCCCCGAGGTGCGGGCAGAATGCATTACGATCTGATCGTCATCGGCAGCGGCCCCGCCGGCAGGCGGGCCGCCATTCAGGCCGCCAAGCTGGGCAAGCGGGCGCTCGTCGTCGACAGGGGCCGCCGGCTCGGCGGGGTGTCGGTGCATACCGGCACCATCCCGTCGAAGACGCTGCGCGAGACCGTGCTCAACCTGTCGGGCTGGCGCGAGCGCGGCTTCTATGGCCGCGCCTACCGGGTCAAGAAGGACATCTCGGCCCAGGATCTGGTGAAGCGGCTGCACATCACGCTCAACCACGAGGTCGAGGTGCTGGAGCACCAGTTCGCCCGCAACCGGGTGGAATCGATGCAGGGTGCGGCACGGTTCGTCGACCCGCACCGGATCGAGGTGACGGCCGAGGGCGGCGAGTGCCTGGTGCTGAGCGCCGACCGCTTCGTGCTGGCGGTCGGCACGCGGCCGTTCCGGCCGGACTATGTGCCGTTCGACGGCGAGAGGATCCTCGACAGCGACGAGATCCTCGACATGGCGGCCCTGCCGCGCAACCTGGCGGTGATCGGCGCCGGCGTGATCGGGGTCGAGTACGCCACCATCTTCAGCGCGCTCGACGTGCCGGTGACGCTGGTCGAGCCACGCGACACCATGCTGGATTTCCTCGACCGCGAGCTGGTGCAGGAGTTCACCCACGACCTGCGCGACCGCGGCATGGCGCTGCGCATGGGCTGCAAGGTGCAGGGCATCGAGCGGGCCAATGGCGGCTGTGTGGTGCGGCTGGAGAACGGCCGCACGGTGAATGCCGAGATGGTGCTGTTCGCCGCCGGCCGAGTCGGCTCGACCGACAGGCTGAACCTGGAGGCCTGCGGCATCGAGCTCGACCATCGCGGCCGGGTGGCGGTCGACAAGGCGACCTTCCAGACCTCGGTGCCGCACATCTATGCCGCCGGCGACGTCATCGGCTTCCCGTCGCTGGCCTCGACCTCGATGGAGCAGGGCCGCATCGCCGCCTGCCACGCCTTCGGCGAGAAGGCGCCGGCACCGCCGGAGTATTTTCCCTACGGCATCTACTCGGTGCCGGAGATCTCGACCGTCGGCCTCACCGAGGCCGAGGTGCAGCAGCGCGGCATCCCCTACGAGTGCGGCATCGCCCGGTTCAGGGAGACCTCGCGCGGCCACATCATGGGCCTCAATTCCGGCATGATGAAGCTGATCTTCTCGCTGAAGACCCGCCGGCTGCTCGGCTGCCACATCTGCGGCGAGGGGGCGACCGAGCTGGTCCATATCGGCCAGGCGGTGCTGAACCTGAAGGGCACCCTCGACTATTTCGTCGAGAACACCTTCAACTATCCGACGCTGGCCGAGGGCTACAAGATCGCCGCCCTCGACGCCTGGAACCGCATGCCGCGGACCTGAACGCCGCCGGCGACATCCGGGCACCCGTCCGCTGCATCGCAGCAAAGATCCTTGCATCGGCGGCCGCGGGCGACCAGAACACCGCCCCTCGGCGTGAAGGTGTGCCCCGATGACCCGATTGTCGCTCGCCAAGGACAAGGTGCGCGTGCTGCTGCTGGAAGGCGTGCACGACAACGCCGTCGCCGATTTCCTGGCTGCCGGCTACACCAGCGTCACCCGCCTGCCCACGGCACTCGCCGACGCCGAGCTGCGCGCCCGGCTGGAAGGCGTGCATCTGCTGGGCATCCGCTCGCGCACCCAGGTGACGGCCCCGGTGCTCGAGGCCGCCGACCGGCTGATCGCCATCGGCTGCTTCTGCATCGGCACCGACCAGGTCGACCTCATGGCCGCCGAGCGCCAGGGCATACCCGTCTTCAACGCGCCGTTCTCCAACACCCGCAGCGTCGCCGAGCTGGTGATTGGCGAGATCATCATGCTGATGCGCGGCATCTTCCCCAAGTCGGCGGCGGCGCACAGCGGCGAGTGGGTCAAGTCGGCGGCCAACAGCTGGGAGGTGCGCGGCAAGACGCTGGGCATCGTCGGCTACGGCAGCATCGGCAGCCAGCTCAGCGTGCTGGCCGAGGCGCTGGGGATGCATGTGCGCTACTGGGACGTCACGCCGCGACTGCCGCTCGGCCGTGCCGAGGCCGCCACGAGCCTGAGGGACCTGCTGGGCTCGTGCGACGCGGTCTCGCTGCACGTCCCCGACCTGCCCTCGACCCGCAATATGATCGGCGCCGGAGAGATCGCCGCCATGCGCAGGGATTCCTTCCTGGTCAACGCCTCGCGCGGCCATGTCGTCGATCTCGACGCGCTGGCCGCCGCGATCCGTGCCGGCAGGATCCTGGGGGCGGCGGTCGACGTGTTCCCGCGCGAGCCCAGCGGGCCGGCCGACGAGCTGGTCTCGCCGCTCCGTGGACTGCCCAACGTCATCCTGACGCCGCACATCGGCGGCTCGACGGCCGAGGCGCAGGCGCGGATCGGCAACGAGGTGGCGCGCAAGCTGATCGACTATTCCGACATCGGCACGACGCAAGGGGCGGTGAACTTCGCGCAGGTGCAGCTGCCGGCCCGCCCCGCCGGCACCCGCTTCATGCATGTCCACCGCAACGTGCCCGGCATGCTGGCGCGCATCGACGAGCTGCTGGTGGCGCGTGGCCTCAACATCGCCGCCCAATACCTGCAGACCCATGGCGATCTCGGCTACGTGGTGACCGACATCGACGGTGGCGGCGAGGATGCAGGCGAGATCCTGGCCGAGCTGCGCGCCGTGCCGGGAACGCTGCGCGCCCGCTTCCTCTACGCTCGCTGAGGCCGACCGGCCGATCCTGGCCGGTCAGGCGCCGCGCGGGCCGACCGCCAGCGCCTCGTCGATGGCGCCGGTGAGGGCCTGGGGCGTGAACGGCTTGGCCACGACCAGCGTGCCCGGCCCCGTCTCGGCCACCGCCTCGTCGGGGAAGGCCGTGACATAGACCGCCGGCACGGCGTGCGCGGCGTTGATGTCATTGACGGCATCGACCCCGGAGCTGTCGTCGGCGAGGCGGATGTCCGCCAGGATCAGCGCCGGCGGCTCGGCCCTCGCGAGGTCGACGGCCTCGCCATGCGTCGAGGCGATGCCGAGCACCGCATGGCCGTCGCGCTCGACGATCTCCTCGAGATCGAGGGCGGTGGCCGGCTCGTCCTCGATGATGAGCACCCGCGCCGGCTCGGGCCGGCCCAGCGTCGCCAGGGCCGAGGCCACCAGCGTGGACAGCCGCCGCGGGGTCAGGCCCAGCGCCCTGGCCGCATCCTCCGGTGCCAGCTCCTCCAGCCGCGTCAGCAGGTAGGCCAGGCGCTGCGCCAGGGGCAGCTGCATCAGTGCCGGGCCCGGTGCCACCTGCTCGACCTCGGCCAGCGTCCGCGCCAGGGCGGCGAACGCCTGCTCGCGGCTGGCCGGGCCATCGGGATGCTCGGCGAGCAGCCGCTCGACGCAGCGGCGCACGGCATCGTCGCCGCGCTCGGCATCGCCGGTGGCGGCGCGCGCCAGCCTTCGCAGCGGCGGCAACCAGCTTTCCGCATCGTCGGTCATGCCCGGTTCCACTCCAGGAGAGGGGGAGCGCAAGGCATCGCGACAACGGGTACGGGGGTGCCGTTGTTCCGAGACCGCGCTACTTTCTCTGCCGGGCCAGACGAGGGGCCGGGGAATGGCAAGGGACGCGGCACTGGCGGGCCTGCGCGTGCTCGTCGTGGAGGACGAGTTCCTGATCGCGCTCGACGTCGGGGACACGCTGGGCGAGCTGGGCTGCGAGGTGGTCGGCCCGGTTCCGACGGTGGCGGCCGGGCTCGACCTGCTCCAGGCCGATGGCTGCGAGCTGGCTGTTCTGGACGTGCGTCTGCGCGACGGCAGCACGGCACCGCTGGCGCAGGCACTGGCCGAGCGCGGAGTGCCGTTCGTCATGCTCACGGGCTACGAGCGGAGCCAGATCGACGAGCCGCTGCTGCGGGCAGCCCCAATCGTCGCCAAGCCGCTGCAGCGCAAGGCCCTGCGCGCGGCCCTCCTGGCGGCGCTCGCTGGTCGGCCGGCCTAGCTCCGTGACGACACCGCGACGGGCACGATGGCTTCCGGTCTCTCCGGCAGCGGCCGCGTCCCGGGCGGTATGACCGCATCGGCCTCGACGGCCAGGGACTCGCCCACGAGCTCGCGTGTCACGCGCAGCAGCTCCTCGAGGTCGACCACGACCCGCTCGACGCCGAGCTCGACCGCCGTGGCCCTGGCGTCGGTGCCGTCGGCCGGGTTCCACAATCCGAGCACGATCGGCAGCTGCGTCCCCAGCTGCGCACGCAACCGCCGGACGAGGCGGCGGGCATGGATCAGCGTCGAGCCGTTAAGCTGCGAGATGCAGACCAGGGCCGGCGGCGGCGCATCGGCGCGGGCGAGGTTGCCCAGGGGCTCGACCCCGGCGGCGTATCCCGCCTCGCGCAGCAGGTTGGCGGCGAGCCTGGCACCCGCCACGTCCAGGCCCATGCGCGACGGCAGGCAGGCGACGACCGGTCCGCCGCCGGCCGGAATCTCGTCGATGGCGTCGTCGGCGATCTCGACGATGTCCTCGACGATCTGCCTCTGGCGGCGGCGGTCGAGGGCGCCGCGCTGGCGGTCCTGGTCGATCATGCCCAGCACCGGCATCAGCATCTCGGCATAGAGCCGCTCGACGCCGTTCTTGTCCTCGAAGTCCTCGGCGACCTCGGCCGCCTCCTCGGCATCGTCGGCCAGCAGGCGCTGATAGACCTTGAGCGACGGCGACAGCACCTCGCGGTTGCCGAACGCCACCTCGAGGAAGTGCAGCTGCGGCACGTAGCGGCCGATCACCACGAGGCAGGCGGTGAGCGGGGTCGCCAGCAGGAGGCCCACGGGCCCCCACAGCACCGTCCAGAACACCGTGACGATCACGACGGCGGCAGGCGACAGGCCGGTCGTCGAGCCGAACAGTAGAGGCTCCAGCACATAGGCCAGCACCGCCTCGATGCCGACGAACAGCAGCACCACCAGCATCGGCATGGCCCAGCCGACATCGACGGCCACCGCCAGCGCCAGCGGGAACAGCATCGAGATCGGAGCGCCCACGAACGGGATGAAGCGCAGCACCACGCCGATCAGGCCCCACAGCAGCGCGTTGGGCACGCCGATCACGTAGAGGCCGATGCCGAAGGCCGTGCCGTAGAGCAGGTTCAGCATCAGCTGCATCAGCAGGTAGCGGCCGATGCGCTCGGTGGCGTCGGTCATCGCCTGGGTGGTGCGATGGACGTCGGTCGAGCCGAAAAGCCGGATGAAGCGGTCGCGCAGATCCTCGCGCTGCAGCAGCACGAAGACCACGAACAGCATCATGATGCCGGCGGTGGCCAGGGGCTCCGCCAGGAAGCCGGCGACGCCGAGGAGGCTGGCGAGCGGCGAGGAGGGCGGCTGGTGCACCTCGACCGGGATGGGCCGGCGCTCGGCTTCGCTGCGCTCCAGCCCGCCGGCCCCGCCCGGCGGGCGCTGGCCGGTCGCCGCCTCCAGCTCCTCGCTCATCCGCCGCAGCATGTCGGCGGTCTTGTCGAACATGCCGCCGGTGCTGGAGCCGGGCTCCAGCACCTGGATCTTCTGCCGCAGGTTCATCTCGTGCTGCGGCAGGCTCTGGGCGAGATTGATGGCCTGCGTCGCCAGCAGCCAGGTGAAGGCGCCGACGAAGGCCAGGGCCACGGCCACCACCAGCAGCACCGAGGGCACGCGGCCGAGGTGGAGCCGCCGCAGCCGCGTCGCGATGGGTGCCAGGGCGAAGCTGATCAGGATCGACAGCGCCAGCGGGATGAAGACGTCGCGGCCGAGATAGAGTGCCGCGATGATCGCCGCCGCCGTCGCCAGGAAGGCCACGGGCGAGCCGGGCGGCGAGGTGGCGACGACCTGGATCGGCTGGCCGCGCTCGGCGGGCCCGGTCGGAAAGCCCAGCAATGGCGTCTCCCTGCTCCCTATCGGCCCTGGACCAGCAGGGCCACCGGCAGCCGGCCCAGCAGCCGGGCCAGCGGGATCCCGCCGCCCTCGGCCGTCAGCGCGGTATCCCCGACGATCTCGCGATAGGAGCGCGGCTCCGGTGCGGTTGGCAAGACCAGGGCGCTGTCCGCGAAGGCATCGGGTGCCGGTCGCGGGACGCCGTCGACGAGCCGGCCGGCCAGCCGGCGGCCGATCACGGTGATCGCGGTCGTCTCGCCCAGGCGCCGCCGGAACGCGAACGCGTGAGGCTGCGCCGGTCCCTCGATCGCCAGCGGCAGATAGTCCCCGCCGACGAACAGCTCGGCGTGGCGCCGGCGGAACGCCAGCACGCGGGCGATCAGCCGCTGCTTGAGCGCGCCGCTCGGCCAATCGGCCACGAGCTCGGCGATACCGGCGCCCGAGCCGAGAAGGTCCGCGGCCCGCGCCCAGTCGACCGGCCGGCGGTTGTCCGGGTCGACCAGGCTGAAATCCCACAGCTCGCCGCCCTGGTAGATGTCGGGCACGCCGGGGGCGGTGAGCTTGAGCAGCGTCTGCGCCAGGCCGTTGGCGGCGCCGGCCGGCGCCAGCCTGGCCAGGAACGCCGCGAACTCGTCGAGGAAAGCGCGTGACCGCAGGGGGTCGAGGATGGATTCGAGGAACGCCTCGGCCGCCGATTCGTAGGCCTCGTCCGGCTCCAGCCAGCTGCTGCGCAGCTTGGCCTCGCGCAGGCTCTTGCGCTGCCAGCCGCCGAGGCGCCGGCGCATGCCGGCGAGGCCGTCGCGATCGTCGGCGGTGAGGCCGGGAGGCCAGGCACCGACCATCGCCTGGTAGAGGCTCAGCTCGTCGAGGGCGTGCAGCTGCGCCGGCCGGACGGGTGCGTTCAGGCCGGTCCACCGCTCGACGGCCTGCTGCCATTGGCCGGGACATTCGGCCAGCACCAGCAGCCTCGCCCTGGCATCCTCGCCGCGCTTGGTGTCGTGGGTCGAGGTCGCCAGCAGCGAGCGCGGCCAGGCGCGGCCGCGCTCGGCCAGGACGCGGTGCGCCGCCTCGTCGTCGAGCGGCCGGGCGGTGGCGTCGCCGCCGACCTCGTTGAGCGCCAGCAGCCGCGGGAAGCGGTAGAAAGCGGTGTCCTCCACCGACTTCGCCATGACGGGCCCGGTGAGCTGCTGCAGCCGCGCCGCCAGATGGGCGGTCTCGCCATCGAGCGGCCCGGTCAGGAGCACCGCCAGCCTGTCGAGCGCCTTGCCGGCGGGCTCGCTCACGCGCGATGCCGCCTTGCACAGCGCGCAGGCCAGCGTGCGGCGGTCGGCATCGGAAGGCTCGTGGCCGCCCAAATAGGTCCGGTAGACCGGGAAGGCCACGATCAGCGCCTCGAGGGCCTCGCGCACCGCGACCTGCGGCCGGCCGAGCAGGGCCGCGAGCTCGCGGGTCAGCGCCGCGAGCTCGCCGGGGAACAGGCGCTCGAGGCTCAGACGCCTGGCCTCGGCCTCGACGGCGGCGAACTCTCCGACGTCGGGATCGCGGCTCCGGCGCATGCGGTCCAGCACGTCGAGGCCGTCGCCCGCCAGCAGGATGCGGGTCGCGGTGGCGGCGAACTCGTAGCCGGTGGTGCCGGCCACCGGCCAGCCGGCCGGCAGTGCCTCCGCACCCACCAGGATCTTCTCGACCCAGATCGGCACAGGTTCGCCCGCGGCCTCGCGCGCCCGCCGGTCGAGCCGGCGCAGATAGCCGGCGGGATCGGCCAGGCCATCGACATGGTCGATGCGCAGGCCATGCACCAGCCGCCTGGCCAGCAGGTCGAGCACCAGCCGATGCGTCGCCTCGAACACCTCGGGCCGCTCGACACGCACCGCCGCCAGCCCGTCGATGTCGAAGAAGCGCCGATAGTTGCGCGACATGGCGCCGTCGCGCCACGGAACCAGCCGGTAGTGCTGGGCGGCCAACAGGGCGGCCGTGTCGGCGCCGGCGGCCTCCAGGCTGCCATCGGCCAGCGGGAATCGCCGGTCGAGGAAGGCCAGCTCCGTACCGTTGCCGGCGACGCGGATCTCGCCCGCATCCAACGCCTCGTCCAGCGGCCGGCCGAGCACGGGCAGCACCACCTTGCCGTCGGCATCGCCCTCGAAGTCGATGTCGAAGATGCCGGCGTGCGGACTCTGCCGGCCATGGCGCAGCACGTCCCACCACCAGGCATTGTCCGGCCCGATGCCCATGTGGTTGGGGACGATGTCGAGGATCAGGCCCAGGCCGCTGGCCTGCAGGGCGGCGCACAGGTCGAGGAAAGCGACCTCGCCACCGAGCGCCGGATCGAGGGCGTTGGGATCGACGACGTCGTAGCCGTGGGCCGATCCCGGTGCGGCGGTGAAGGGCGGCGACAGGTGCAGATGGCTGACGCCGAGGTCGGCGAGATAGGGGGCGAGGGCCGCGGCGTCGGAGAAGCGTGTGCCGTTCCTGAGCTGCAGGCGGTAGGCGGCCGTGAGCGGGATCAAGCCAGCCGGTCCAGCATCGGCTGCGTGACCAGGCAGACGCCGCGCTCGGTACGCCGGAATCGCTCGGCGTCGAGCCCGGCATCCTCGCCGACGACGAGGCCCGGCGGGATGCGCACGTCGGAATCGACGATGACGTTGCGCAGCCTGGCGCCGCGCCCGATCTCGGCCGAGGGCATGATGACGGCGCACTCGATGTCGGCGAAGGAATGCACCCGCACGCCGGGAAACAGCACCGAGCGCCGCACCAGCGAGCCCGAGACGATGCAGCCATTGGCGACGATCGAGCCCACCGCCATGCCGCGCCGGCCGTCGACGTCGTGGACGAACTTGGCGCAGGGCAGCATCTCGGTGGCGACCCAGAGCGGCCAGCGGCGATCGTAGAGGTCGAGCGCCGGGACGACGTTGGTCAGCTCGATATTGGCGTCGAAGAAGGCGTCGAGCGTGCCGACGTCGCGCCAGTAGTCCTCGGTGTCGCCCGCCGAGCGGACGCAGGACTTGGCGAAGCGGTGCGCCACCGCCCGCCCCTCGCCCACGAGGCGCGGGATGATGTCGGTGCCGAAATCGTGCCGGGAGCCCTTGTCCGCCGCGTCGCCGCGCAGCTGCTCGTAGAGAAAGGCGGCATCGAAGACATAGATGCCCATGCTGGCCAGCGCCTTGTCCGGCGCCCCCGGCATGCCGGGCGGATCGGCCGGCTTCTCCAGGAAGCGCACGATCCGCCCGCGGGCGTCGACATCCATGACGCCGAAGGCGCTGGCCTCGGCACGTGGCACCTCGATGCAGGCGACGGTGACGTCGGCGCCGCTGTCGACGTGCTCCTCCAGCATCGGGCCATAGTCCATCCTGTAGACATGGTCGCCGGCGAGGACGAGGACGTGGCTGACCGGATGGCGCTCCAGGATGTCGATGTTCTGGAACACGGCGTCGGCGGTGCCCTGGTACCAGCTGGACTCGGAGACCCGCTGGCTCGCCGGCAGGATGTCGAGGCTCTCGTCGCGCGCCGAGCGCAGGAAGCCCCAGCCGTGCTGGATGTGACGGATCAGGCTGTGCGCCTTGTACTGCGTGGCGACGCCGATGCGGCGGATGCCCGAGTTCAGCGCGTTGCTCAGCGCGAAATCGATGATCCGGGCCGTGCCGCCGAAATGCACCGCCGGCTTGGCGCGCCGGTCGGTCAGCTCCTTCAGCCGCGAGCCGCGCCCACCGGCCAGGATCAGTGCCAGGGCATCGCGCGCCAGGCTGTTGTGGCCGGGACGGTGCGGAGCGTCGAGGAAGGCGCGCGCGTGGGCCAAGGGCGTCGATCCGTTGCGGGCGCCACCGATCAGCGCCGGCCGGTAACGCCGCAGCCGGAGACAGGTTGCGTCGGCTCGGGATCGGCCGGATGTCGGGCCGACCTGCCGCCCAGACTGGCGAAACGCCGGGCGGGTGGCAAGTCGGCGCCAGTGGACGGCGAGATCGGCAGCAGAACAAAAAAATAGCCGCGGCCGAAGCCGCGGCTTAGCGATAGGGAGGAAACGCCTCAAGTCGGATGTTCAGGGGCTAACCCGTGAACACACTCAGACTTATAAATCTCAACTGAAAGGCGATCAACAAAAAAATGATCTCACGCAGAAAAATAATTCTTTGTAGTTTGCGACGAAAGTGAAGAAAAAGTCGCTCGAATTTTATGAAATATCGAGCGAGCCGGGACGGCGGCAGTAGCGACCGCGCGGCTGCCATGCGGCCGGCGCCCCTGGCGCGGCCGGGGTTTCACGCCTAAGTAGCTGGCGCATCAGGGCAAGGCCTTCCCCACTTCGACGAGGATGCACATGGCTCAGGACGAGCGTCTGTCCGTCGACCTCTACATCGACGGCGAGTGGCGACCGGCGCGCTCGGGCGCGCGCTTCGATCTGATCGACCCGGCCCGCGAGGAGGTCGTGGGCACCGCCGCCAGGGCGAGCGCCGACGATACCCGCGACGCCATCGCGGCGGCGGTGCGCGGCTTCGAGGTCTGGCGGCGCACGCCGGCCTGGGAGCGCTCGAAGATGCTCCGCAGGATCGCCGGCCTGCTGGCCGAGCGGGCCGAGAAGGTCGCGCGGCAGATCGCCATCGAGACCGGCAAGACGCTGGCGGTGTGCCGCGGCGAGGTCGGCTCGACGGTCGAATGCCTCGAATGGTTCGCCGACGAGGCCCGCCGCATCTATGGCCAGGTGATCGAGGGCCGCGTGCCCGGCCAGCAGTTCCTCACCCGCTACGAGCCCGTGGGCGTGGTCGGCGCCTTCACCGCCTGGAACTTCCCGGTCTCGCTGGTGGCCCGCAAGTTCGCCCCGGCGCTGGCCGCCGGCTGCTCGATCGTCGTCCGCCCGGCCGAGGAGGGCACCGGTGCGGTCTCGATGCTGATCGAGTGCGTCGAGGAGGCCGGGCTGCCCAAGGGCGTGCTCAACATGCTGAGCGGCCCGCCCTCGGAAATCTCCGAGACCATCATGGACGCCGACGAGGTGCGCAAGGTCACCTTCACCGGCAGCATTCCGGTGGGCCAGCACCTGATGCGGCGTGCCGCCGACACCGTGAAGCGGATGTCGATGGAGCTGGGCGGCCACGGGCCGGTGATCGTGTTCGACGACGTCGACGTCGAGAACGTGGTCAAGCAGGCGGTGACGACGAAGTTCCGCGCCACCGGCCAGGTCTGCGTCTCGCCGACCCGCTTCTTCGTGCAGGAGAAGGTCGCCGGCCGCTTCGCCGATCGCTTCGCCGAGATGGCCTCGGGCCTCAAGCTCGGCCACCCGCTCGATCCCGACACCGATGTCGGGCCGCTGATCTCGCGCAAGCGCCTCGATGCCATCGAGGGCATGGTAGCCGCGACCGAGGCCGCGGGCGCCCGCCTGATGACCGGCGGCCGTCGTCCCGCCGGCATGAACCGCGGCTATTTCTTCGAGCCGACGGTCTTCGGCGATATCGCCGACGACGCGCCGCTGATGACCGACGAGCCCTTCGGCCCGATCGCCGCCATGACCAGCTTCGGCGACGTCGACGAGGCGCTGGAGCGCGCCAACAGCCTGCGTTACGGGCTGGCCGGCTACGTCTTCACCCGCGACATGCGCCGCGCCCAGGCGGCCCTGGAAGGGCTCGACACCGGCATCGTCGCCGTCAACGCCTTCCAGGCCGCCACTGCCGAGGCACCCTTCGGTGGCGTCAAGCACAGCGGCTTCGGCCGCGAGAACGGTGCCCAGGGCATGCTCGACTATCTCGACGTCAAGTTCGTCAACATGATGGCTGGCTGAGTGGCGGGGGGCGGCCGCGGGCCGCCCCTTCAGGCCGGTGTTCCCGCCGCCTCCGACAGCCAGCCCCAGGCCTCGCGCTCGGGATCGCCGGCGGTCTTGTCGATGGCGATGCGCAGATAGGCCATCTCGGCCTCGATCTTGTCGCGCGGCAGCATGTGCAGCCTGGAAACCAGGATCGCCGCCTCCACCACCGCTGCCTGGGCGCGGTTGAAGCCGCGGAAGGGGCCGTGCATGGCCTCGTGGGCGACGCTGCAGACGAAGCGTGGGCGCAACGGGTCGTCGAGCGTGTCGACGACCTCGAGCTCGGCATGGGCGAGGCAATCCGCCAGCCGCCAGCCGGGCAGGCGATCGGCCCTCGCCAGCGGCCAGTCGCTGCGCCGCCTGGTGACGCAGCCGGCGAACACCCGCACGTCGGTGGTGTAGCTGACGCAGGCCACCGGCTGGCGGCGCAGGTTCTCCAGCGTCCGCGACGGGTGGAACGGCGCGATGACGAGGCAGGGCGGCTGCTCGATCAGGCCCAGGGGCGCGATGTGCCCCGTCCCGTCCGGGTTCAGCGTGGTGACGATGCTCTCGCGGATGAACGGCATCAGCGTCTTCCGATCATCGCTCGCGCCTCCTGGCCTCGAGGGTGGCGCCGGCCGCCTTCAGATGGGTGCTGTCCTCGGGATCGGCGTCGACGGCGCAGCCCCAGCGCAGCGCCTCGTCCTGGGCATAGCGCTTGCCGAGTTGGAAGGCGATCTGCGCGCGGGCCAGCTCGACCCCGAGATAGAAGGCGTGCGCCCCGTCGCTCTCGACACCCAGCTGCGCGAACAGGGCGAACGGATCGGCGGCGATATGGTGGCCGTCGCGGTTGTAGACGTGGATGCCGTCGGCCGCGACCTGGATGCGGAAGTTCGGATCGGTCACCTGCGCCGCCTGCTCGGCGATCTCGGCCGGGCTGTCGGGCCAGGGGCGGCGGTCGCGCAGGCAGAGCAGGGCCGGGTCGATCCATTGCGGCGGCGTGCCCTCCTCGCGGGCGGCCAGCAAGATCCGCCGCGCCATGTCGGCTTCCTTGATGGCGCGCCGGCAATGCGGGCTCACCTGCACCACCAGCACGTTGCGGATGCGCAGCTCGGAGCAGGTGGCGAGCAGGGTCATGGTGATGCCGGTGGTGTCGGCATCGGTCAGCTCGGTGAGGTTGCCGACGCCCATCAGCATCTCGGCCTCGGGCATGCGCCGGCGGAAGTCGCGGTAGCGGCAGAGCGATTCGGTGAAGCCCATGTGGATCGGGTCGAGGATCGGGTCGGCGAGACAGGGCTTTCCCGCCCGCTCCAGCCGCTCGCAGGCGCGGGCGAGGCTGTCGAGGTCGCCGTGCTGCGCCGGGATCAGCACCGGCACGGCGTCGGTCTCGAAAGCGATGTCGAGCGTCTCCTCGGTGAGGCTCAGGAGATAGGAGGCGCCGGCCGCCGCGCCGCGGCGTAGTTCCCCGGGATCGCCGGAATCGACGGAGACGGTGTAGCCTTCGCCGACCAGCGCCCGCACCGCCTCCTCGAGCCGCGGAAAATCGGTCCCTGGCAGGCCGCCCAGGTCGATGACGTCGGCACCTTGCCCCCGCAATGCGGCGGCCCGCTCCAGGATCTCCGGCACCGTCAGCGCCGGTGCCTCGACGATCTCGGCGAAGATGCGGCAGTCGTGGCGCGACAGGTCGACCGGCCTTCCTTCCCGGCCCAGATGGCGCGGCAGATCCTTCAGCTCGTCCGGGCCGCGCTCGAACGGCACGCCGAAATGGCGCGCGAGCTCGTCGAGGTCGCCCCTGAAGCGGCCCGGCATCACCACCTTGCCGACGCCGTCGACCGAGCCCAGCCGACGCTTGACGATCTCGGGCGTCATCAGCGCCGCCACCTTGACGCCGATCTGCCGGACGTCCCAGGCGAACGGCGTCGCGCCCAGCCCCTCCAGCACGCGCCGCAGCCGCGGCTCGGCGAGCCTGCCGGTGAGGAAGAGGAGGCGGGGCTGGGTCAATGTTCAGGCCGGCGGCAGCGCCGGCTCGACGTCGGTCCGCGAGAAATCGTCGCCGATGAAGAGCAGGGGCTCGGCGAGAGTGATGGCGAGCGCATAGGAGAACAGGTCGCCGAAGTTGAGTCGTGCCGGATGACGGCCTTTGCCGAAGCGATGAAAGGCCTCGCGTGCCGCCACAACGTGATCCTCGTCGACAGGTACGATCTCGGCACCGAGACGTGCCAGGAGCCGATCGAGTATCTCCAGCTGCTTCCTGCCGTGTCGACCTTCCAGCACCATGCTGGTCTCGATCAGGGTTGCCGACGAGACGTGGACAACTGCCGCGTCCTCCATGACACCGAGCAGCTTCTCCCAACCAGGCTCAGCCGACATCACGGCGACCAGGGCAGACGTGTCGACCACCATCAGGTCGGCAGGCCGTTCTCGTCGTAGCCGAGAATCTCGTCGGCGGTCCGATCGTCGAGAATCGGCAGCTTGTGCGCTCGCGCGACGATCGCGTTGATCGCCTGCCGCCGCCGCTCGATCTCGGCCTCGCGCGAGCCGTCGACGCGCGCCAGCCTCTCCTCCAGCGCCTTGCGGATGGCCTGGGTCATGGTCTCGCCGGTACGGCGGCTGAGCTCGCGCGCCAGGCGGTCGGTCTCGGGATCGCGGATGCTGAGAGCCATGATCGGGCGTCCATACGGTGAGTCATCCGTATATGCGATCGCCGCCGCCGCGGCAAAGGTCAGCGGGGCCGCGCAGCGCCCGCAGCGCGTTGAGGATCACCGAGACGTCGATCGCCTCCTGCAGCACGGCTCCCTGCACCGGCGGCAGATGACCCAGGGCCGCCACCGACATGGCGACCAGCGACAGGCCGAGGCCGACGGTCACGCTCTGCAGGGCGATCGACCGGGTGCGCCTGGCGATGGCCAGGGCCTCGGCGAGCCGGTCGAGGCGGTCGACGAGCAGCACGACGTCGGCGGCCTCGGAGGAGGCTGCGGCACCTCGGGCGCCCATCGCCACGCCGACATCGGCGGCCGCCAGGGCCGGCGCGTCGTTGACGCCGTCGCCCACCATCATCACCGGGCCGTTGGCCCGCTCCGCGACCACGGCCTCGACCTTCGCCCGGGGCGTCAACTCGCCCAGCGCCTTCTCGATACCCAGGCGAGAGGCGACGGAGGCCACCACGTCGGCCCGGTCACCCGAGGCCAGGACGATGCGACGGACGCCGGCCCTGCGCAGCGAGGCGAGCAGCGCGTCGCTGGTGTGGCGGATCGGATCGGTGAGTGCCAGCACACCGCGGACCTCTCCATCCACGGCGACCGCGACGGTCGGGGTTCCCCGCGGCAGCCCCGCAGCGATGGTACGCGGGTCGACCCCGCCCGCCCTGGCCCGCACATAGCCGCCGCCACCGACGACGACGCGACGACCCTCCACCCTGCCCTCGATGCCCGTCCCCGGCTTCTCGACGACATCCTCCGGGCTGGGAAGGCGCAGACCCCGCGCCCGCGCGGCGTCGACCAGCGCCGCGGCCACGACATGGCCGGAGGCCTGGTCGAGTGAGGCCGCGAGCCGCAGCAGCTCCCGGGCGTCGAAGCCGCCGATGGTACGAACGTCCGTGAGCGTCGGCTTGCCGGCGGTCAGCGTGCCGGTCTTGTCGAGGACGGCGCTGCGGATGCCGGCCAGGGTCTCCAGCGCCGCGCCGCTCTTGACCAGCACGCCCGCCTTGGCGGCGCGCGACATGCCGGAGATGATCGCCACCGGCACGGCGAGGATCAGCGGGCAGGGTGTCGCCACCACCAGCACCGCCAGGGCCCGCAACGGCTCGCCGGAGGCGGCCCAGGCGCCCGCCGCCATGACGAGCGTCACCACCAGGAAGGCGATGGCGTAGCGGTCGGCGAGACGGACCATCGGCGCCTTGCTCCGCTGTGCCGCCGTGACCAGCCGGACGATGTTGGCATAGGTGCTCTCGGCCGCCGGCCGCAGCACCACGAGGTCGAAGGCCGGGCCCACGGAGGTGGCGCCGCTCAGCGCCTCGCCGCCCTGCTGGCGGTGCACCGGCATGGGCTCGCCGGTCAGCGCCGACTCGTCGAGCACGGCACTCCCGGCCGCGATCCGGCCGTCGACCGGCACGACCTCGCCGTTGCGGACGAGGATGCGGTCTCCGGGCGCCAGGGCGCCGATCGGCACCTCCCGCAGCCGATCCTCGACATAGCGCATCGCCGTGTGGGCGACCCGGCCGAGCAGTGCCGTCATCTCGCGTCGGGCGCGACCCCGGGCGTAGCTCTCGAGGCGCTGGCCGCCGGCATACATCAGCGCCACGACATTGCCGGCCAGCGGCTCGCCGAAGGTGAGGGCGGCGGACATCGACAGCGCAGCGATGAGGTCGAGCCCGAGGTCGCCGCGCCGCAGCGAGGCTGCGATCTGCCAGCCGAGTGCCGCCAGCACCGGCAGCGTGCCGAGCGTCCAGGCGATGGCGGCCAAATCCGCTCTACCGGCCACAGCGGCGAGCCCACCCGCGGAGAGGCCGGCCAGCGCGACCGCGACGAGCCGGCCGTCCTTGCCGTCGATCAGGCCGCTGACGAGGTCGCGCGAGAGCATGCCGAGCCAGAACGTGTGCGTCTGGCTCCGGCTTAACTTATTATTAGAATAATTCTAGTTTATTCTGACCGATCAGGGCCCCGCCGCCTCGGCGAGCCTCGTCGACACCGCCGCGCGCAGCCCCTCCATGTCCTCGACGACGGTGGTCTCCTCGAAGGCCTTCAACCGCTCGGTGTTGTCGAGGTCGACGCGCCGCGGCCAGAGGCGGACCATGCGGTCGGGGGCCATGGTGTCGTGCACCGGCTTCGTGTCGCAGGCATAGACGATGACCGGCACACGGCATTTGCCGGCCTGGGCGAAGACATTGGTGACCAGCGTGTCGGAGATACCGGCGACGCATTTCGCCACCGTGTTCGAGGTCGCCGGCGCCACCACCAGGGTGTGGTACCAGCCGTGATAGAACCGGCCGACCGGCGCTGCCGACGCCGAGGTGTCGCGGATGAGGCGGATCTCCGGCGGGAAAGGGTCGCGGTCCTTGGTGTACATGAAGATGACCTCGGCCGCGGCCCTGGACAGGAACACGTCCATCTCGCCGATCGAGCGCATCAGGTCGAGGCATTCGACGAAGTCGTGGCCGGAGCCGGTGAGCGCCCAGGCGAGCCGGGGCCGGCGGGGTGGCTTCTCGTCGTCGGTGGTCATGCGAGGCCGAGCCGCTGCCGGCCTGCCGGCTCGAAGGGATTGACCAGGGTGACACCGCCGAGGCGACGTCCCGCCTGCATATCCTCGGTCACCAGCAGCGTGGCACCGACACGTTCGCACACGGCCCAGATCATCGCGTCCCAGAAGCTCAGGCCATGTGCTTCGCTGGCCGCCATCGCCGGACCGAGGTCCGCCTCGGCATAGGGCTCGATGCGGGCGGTGCGTCGCCAGCCGTCGATGAAGCCGCGGGTCTCCTCTCGGCTGCGGCGTAGCTTCCGCGTGCGGACGAAGTAGAACTCGCCCAGCGCCTGCAGCGGGATGAGCGCATCCCCGCGGATGATCGCCTGGGCTATGACCGAGGTGGCGAGACGATGCCGCTCATTCTGGCTCCTGTCCGACGCGTAGATCAGGATGTTCGAATCGAAGCAGACTGTCTCGCTCATGCATCTCGTCGCGGGTGAAGTGGCGAGCGCCGATGGCCGGAGCGTTGCGCATCAGCTCGAGGATCTCCTCGATCGCCTTCTGCTTCTCGGGGTCGACCGCTGGCGGCTTCCAGGGCGAAAGGACGGCCACGGGCGTACCGCGGCGGGTGATGACGATCTCCTGGCCGGCGGCGGCCTCGGCCAGCAGCGAGGAGAAGGCGTGGTTGGCTTCGCGGGCGGAAACGGTGCGCAACGTTCGACACTCGATGTAGGTTCGATCACTACATAGTGGTCGCGGACGCCGCCGGCAACGGCTGCGAGCGGTGGAGGATCCGCACCTCGCCGGCATAGCCCGGCCGCAGCCGGGCGAAGGCGGCGTCGACCAGGTCGGCGGCCGCCTCGCCGCCGGATTTCACGAGGATCAGCCGGCGGGCCCGCAGCCGCATCGCCAGGATCAGCGCCAGGCTGTCCGAGGTGACGTCCCACGACGCCTCGATGGTCTCGTCGCGGCCGATCATGGCCCATGGCAGCCAGATCGCCGGAGCCACCGTGGCAGCGATCTCGGCCTCGCTCTCCACCAGCCGCAGCCGCGGCTCCAGCGAGGCCATCAGCAGGCCGTACTGCTGCATGGCGAGGATGGCCATCCGGTGCGCCGCCAGCTCGTCGAAGCCGATGGCGGCCTGCGCCTCGCGCACGGCATCGGCGAACGGGCCGCCGCCCGGCACCACGAGATGGCCGGGTGCCTCGGCCAGCTCGGCCAGCCAGCGGCGCAGCTCGGGTGCGTCGATCAGGCTGCCGCCGAGCTTGACGATGGTGATGTCCATGGCCGCAGGATAGCGCCATGCCTTCCACCGCACTCGACCTTCTGCCGCCGTCCGCGCCCTGGATCATGGGCGTGCTCAACGTCACGCCCGACAGCTTCTCCGACGGCGGCCGGTACGCGGCGGTCGATGCCGCCGTCGTCCAGGCCCGGACGATGCTGGCCGAAGGCGCCTGCTGCCTGGACATCGGCGGCGAGGCGACCTCCCCCGGCACGGCACCGCTCGACGCCGCCGAGGAGCTGGCGCGGATCGAGCCGATCGTGGCGCGGCTGGCTGGCGAGGCGGTGCTGTCGATCGATACCTATCATGCTTCGACCGCGGCGCGCTGCCTGGAGCTGGGGGCGAGGATCGTCAACGACGTCTCGGCCTTGCGCGCCGATCCGGCGATGGCGGACGTGGTCCGCGAGCATGCGGCCGTGCTGGTGATGATGCACGCCAAGGACGGACCCCTGCCGCATGCCAGCGACCGGCCGAGGTACTATGGCGACGTCGTGCGCGAGATCGGCGACTTTCTGCAGGAACGCGTCGATCACGCGCTGGCTCGGGGCATCCGGCCCGAGCGCCTGGTGCTGGACCCCGGATGGGGCCGCTTCGTCAGCCTGGATCCCGCCCACAGCTTCGAGCTGCTGCGGCGCTTCGACGAGCTGGCGGAGCGCTTCCACCCGATTCCGCTGCTGGTCGGCACCTCGCGAAAGGGCTTCCTCGGCGTGCCGATGGCCGACCGCGACCCGGTCTCGCAGCTCACGGCCCTTGCCGCCATCGGTCGTGGCGCGCGGTTCGTCCGCACCCATGCGCCGAGGATGATGTGTCAGTTCCTCGACACGGCCGGCAAGGCAGGGCTCACGCCGGTTTGGCCGCCGGCACCTTGAACACCTCGACCGTGCTGCGCCCCTGCGCCAGCACGGCTTCCCACTCGGCCTCGGCGCGCGTCATCGCCTGGGCGGCCGCCAGCCGCTTCTCGGCCTCGGCAGCGGGGATCACGACCAGCCCGTCGTCGTCGCCGAGAACGATGTCGCCGGGCGTCACCTCGATGCCGCCGAAGGCGACCGTGCGGTTCACGGCACCCCACTCCATCGATGCCGGCCCGCGGGGCGTGTTGCCGCGCGCGAACACCGGGAAATCGCTCCACCTCGCCAGCGTGCCGACGTCGCGCACCGCACCGTCGACCACGACGCCGGCGATGCCTTTGAGGCGTGCCGAGCCCGAGAGGAGCTCGCCGATCATGGCCCGGTCGAGCCGGCCGCCGGCGTCGACCACGATCACGTCGCCCTGCCCCGCCACGTCGATGGCATGATGCACCGGCCCGTAGTCGCCTGGCTCGCACCAGGCGGTGACGGCCCGGCCGCAGAGGCGGCGGGCATCGCCGAAAGGCCGCAGCGGGCGGATCGCCGGGTCGACCAGGGTATGACTCTGGAACAGGTCGGTGGCGATGGTCACCGGCACCGCCGCCCAGGCCTCGACGAGCGAGGGCGGCAGCGGCCGCGGCGAGAGTCGATGGACGAGCGTCGGCACCAGCGCGCCTCCCAGCACGAAAAGGGCGTTCCACCGCCAGCCTTGTTGTGCCAAGCCTGACCGCGGCGCGGCGACAGCATGGCCCAGGCCGCCCGGCGCCAACAAGGAGGAACCGAGATGCTACGCAGCCTGTCGCGGCTGGCCCTGATCGCCGCCACGCTCGCCCCGGGCGTCGCCCTTGCCCACACCGGCGTCGGCGACACGGGTGGCTTCGTCCACGGCTTCGCCCATCCGATCGGCGGCCTCGATCACGTGCTGGCCATGGTGTTGGTCGGCGTGTTCGCATGGCAGCTGGGCGGCCGGGCGCTCTGGCTGGTGCCTTCGGCGTTCGTGGCCGTGATGGCGCTGGGCGGCGTGCTGGGCTTCGCGGGCGTGGCCGTGCCCTTCGTCGAGGTCGGCATAGCACTTTCCGTCGTCGTGCTGGGGGCGGTGGTCGCCTTCGGCTTCAAGGCGCCCGTGGCCGTGGCGATGGGGCTCGCGGGCTTGTTCGCGGTGTTCCACGGCCATGCCCACGGTGCCGAGATGCCCGAGACGGTGGCGGGTGCCGCCTACGGGCTCGGCTTCATGCTCGGCACGGCGCTGCTGCATCTGGTCGGCATCGGCATGGGCTATGCCGTCGGTAGCCTGGGCGACCGCTATGGCCAGGTCGTGACCCGTGCGGCCGGCGGTGTGGCAGCCCTCGCCGGTGTCGCCATCCTCACCGGAATCCTCTGATTCTCCGCGGGGTCGGCTACCGCCGGCCCCGTCAGAACTTCACCTTGTCGCCGCCTTTCAGCGCCAGAATCTCGCGCGCCTCGTCGGGGGTGGCGATCTCGAGCGAGAGATCCTCGCAGATGCGGCGGATCTTCTCGACCTGCTCGGCGTTCGAGCGCGCCAGCCTGCCCTTGCCGATGTAGAGCGAATCCTCGAGGCCGACGCGCACGCTGCCGCCCATGATGGCGGCCTGTGTGGTGAAGGCCATCTGGTGGCGGCCGGCGGCCAGCACCGAGAACACGTAGTCGTCGCCGAACAGCTTGTCGGCGGTCTCCTTCATGTGGACGAGATGCGCCGGATCCGGGCCGATCCCGCCCAGGATGCCGAAGATGAACTGCAGGAAGATCGGCGGCTTCAGCCGGCCGGTCTGGTAGAAATAGTGCGTGTTGTAGAGGTGGCCGACGTCGTAGCACTCGTGCTCGAACTTGACACCGCGCTTGTCGGCCAGCTCGGTGATCACATAGTCGATGGTCTTGAAGGTGTTGGGAAAGATGTGGTCGTCGGTACGCAGCAGGTAGGGCTTCTCCCAGTCGTGCTTCCAGCTGTCGTAGCGCCTCGCGGCATTGAAGATGGCGAAGTTCATCGAGCCCATGTTGAGCGAGGTGACCTCGGGCTCGGCGCGGATCGCGGCGGCGATGCGCTCGTCCATGGTCATGCCCATGCCGCCGCCGGTGGTGATGTTGAGCACGGCGTCGCAGCCCTGCTTGATGCGCGGCAGGAACTGCATGAACAGCTCGGGATCGGGCGAAGGAGCGCCCGTGCCCGGGTCACGCGCGTGCAGGTGGATGATCGCCGCACCCGCCTCGGCCGCCTCGATCGAGGCGTGGGCGATCTCGGTCGGCGTGATGGGCAGCGCGTCCGACATGGTCGGCGTGTGGATGGCGCCGGTGATGGCGCAGGAGATGATGACCTTCGACTGCTTAGCCATGTCTGCTCCGTTCAGGCGAGATCCGCCAGCAGCTCGCGCGCCGTCCGGCCGAGGCGGGGGTGTCGCCAATCGGGCCAGATTTCGGCGAGCGGGCCCAGCACGAAGTCGCGCTGGTGCATGCGGGGGTGTGGAAGGACCAGCCCCGACCCGTCGCGCGTCTCGTCGCCGAAGGCGATGAGGTCGAGGTCGATGATCCTGGGCTGCCAGGGCAGAGTCTCGACGGCACGGTCGCGTCCGAGCGCGCGCTCGACGGCGTGCAGGCCGGCCAGCGTGGCCTCGGGCCCGAGCCCGGTGTCGACCAGCACGACGCCGTTGAGATAGGGCGGGTGCTCGCGCACCGGATCGTCGGGATGGACGAGGGCCGGCGTCCGCCGCCATGCCGAGCGCGCCACGAGCTTTCCGACGTCGCGGCCGATCAGCTCCAGCGCCCTGGCGAAGGTGGCGGCCGGATCGCCCAGATTGGCGCCCAGCGCCACGACCGCTCGGCTCAGAAGCATTTGTTGTCGGCTTCGACCTGGGCGTTGCGCACCTTGTCGACCATCAGCTGCGCCCAGGGCGAGCTGCGGTACATGCCGATGCGCGGATCGCCGCTCGGCACCTGCTGGAGTCGCAGGACCGTCTCGGCCTCCACATACTCGCCATAGGGCACCTTGCCGGCGATATGGTCGATCGAGCAGGAGCAGCGACGCAGCGCGTCGGGCGTGCCGCCGTTCGAGGCCATGCAGGCGAGCACGTAGTCGGCCAGCGCCTCGGTGGGGTAGTCGGCGGGTGCGGCGAGGCCCGGCGAGGCGAGGCCGACCACCAGGACCGGCGCCAGCCATGCCGCTGTCAGCCGGCTCATCCGGCACCAGCCACGAAGGTCATGCTCTTCTCCAGGACGAGCTCGCCGGTCTCGGGATCGGGCGTTCGGGTCACGATGCTCCACAGGCCGCCCGGCACCTGGTCCGAGACCGTGAACTCGTAGGTCTTGTCGCGGAAGGCCGGAAACTGGTCGATGCGCGGGTCGGTGGCGAACGGCTTGATCGTGATGCGGGTCGCCGGGAGCGCCTTGCCGTCCAGCTCCACCTCGACCGGCTCGGTCGGCACCCGACTGTTGAACTGCTTGCGGATCTGCTGCTGGAAATACATCGCCGAGCCGGTGGTGAGCCTGCCCATCTCGGCGACGTCCATCTGCAGGAAGGCCAGGAGGATCGGGTTCTGCTCGCGCGCGCTCATCGGCCCGACGACGCGCCTCGCCTCGCCCTCGAACAGCTCGAGCCAGACCTGCTTCACCCCTTCCGGCGTGACGTCGCGGACCTCGAGCCGGCCGGGCGACACCAGCGGCGCCTCGATGCCGCGGCCGCGCGTCTCGAAGCGGTAGACCAGGGTCCGCGGTGGCGTGACCGAGGCGAAGCGGCCCGGCTCGAAGACGACATGCGCCACGCTGTCGTCGGCCGGGGCGGGTCGTGCCGCGAGCACCGCCAGCAGGACGAGGGCGGCCGGCCAGCGCCTCATGGCAGCATTCCCGCCATGGCGCGCCCCAGCCCGAAGGCGCGCTGCTCGAGCAGCACGGGCTGGTCGCAGAGATATTTCAGCGATTTCGCCCTGTCCTCGAAGATGCGGATGTCCCAGTCGCGCTCGCGCTTGAGCGCCACGAGATGCTCGGGCACCTGCTCGAGCGGGCTCACCGGCAGGTCCACCAGGCCCTCGCTCTCGGCATTGATCTTGGCCGCCAGCGCCCGCTGGTTGCGCGTGTAGTTCCGGATGCCCTCGATCAGCTCGCTGCGCTCGCCGTTGATGATCTCGAGCGTCCCCTGGAACAGCAGCGCCAGCCGTTCGCTGCGGGCCGCTTCCGGCTGCGTCCGGGCAAAGCCGCTGGCCTTCGCCGTCGCGTCCTCGAGCGGCAGCTCGCTGTTGGCGAGCTGCAGCGCCAGCGGCGAAACCTGCGGGTCGCTCGCCCAGTGCACGGCAGCGGGCGGTTGCGGCCCGGTCCACATCTGGCCCAGCGCCAGCTCCGGGACCAGCCGCTGCGGGCAGGGCCATTCCGGGTCCTGCGGCGCCGGCTGCGCCAGGGCCGGCGAGGCGGTGAGCAGGCCCATCGCCAGGACGGCTGGACGGATCATCGGCGAAGCTCCCCGATCAGCGGCGCCAGCGCGTGGCCCGCCGCTCCAAAGGCTGGATCACGCCCCACTCGATCGCCTGCACCACGGCGATGAAGGACAGCGCATAGGCCAGGATGGATTTGACGTCGAACAGCTGGAAGTACATCCCGAGCTGGAAGCCGACGCCGCTCGGCCGGCCGAGCAGCTCGACCACCAGCACGATCTTCCAGATCAGCGCCAGGCCCGAGCGGGCGGCGGCGGCGGCGAACGGCCAGAGCTGCGGCAGGACCACGTGGCGCAGCGTCCGCCACCGCCCGACGTCGAAGACCTGCGCCATCTCCAGCAGCGAGCGGTCGAGCGCACGCGAGCCCTCGCGGAAGGTCACGGCGACGTTGGGGATCTTGTTGGCAGCCACGGCCAGGATCGCGGCACTCTCGTCCAGGCCGATCCAGATATAGGCCAGGATGATGATGACCAGCGCCGGCAGGTTCAGGAAGAACACCACCCAGGGGCCGAGGATGTCGTCGAGCAGCGGCACCCGGCCCATCAGGTAGCCGATGGCGGCACCCAGCGCGAAGGCTATGACGAAGCTCGCGGCGACGCGGCCCAGCGTCGCCAGCAGGTGATGGACCAGCGCGCCGCTCGCCGCCTCCCTCCACAAGGTGGCGAACACCGGTCCAGGGGCGGGCATCAGCACCGGATCGGCGGCCATGACCGCCGCGAGCTGCCAGAGCGCCAGCAGCCCCAGGAGCGACAGCAGCGACCTCAGCCATGGATGCACGTCAGTAGCTGAGGCCCGACCAGAAGGTGCCGTCCACCAGCTCGGGTGCCTTGCCCACCAGCTCCTCGCCGCCGAGCCTCGCCAGGATCAGGTAGAGATCCGCCGCCTGCTGCTGCTCGGCAGCCCCCCAGTGCGGCACGATGCCCTCGACGAAGCGGCGCTGCAGCGCCTTCAGCGTCGCATCGTCGTCCGCTCGGGTGAGTGGCTTCAGCCGCTGCCATTCCTCGTCGCTGGTGGCCATGATCTGCTTGGCTTCGCGCGAGGCCTCGGCGAAGGCGCGCACCAGATCCGGATGCTCGTCGGCGAAGCGCTGCTTGAAGACGTAGCCCAGCTGCGGCGCCGAGGCCGGCACGCCCAGGGCCGCCTGTGCCTCATTGACACCAATCAGCTGCGGATAGCCCTGCGCCTCCAGCCGGCCGCAGAAGTGCCAGTAGTTGAGCACCGCATCCAGCTCGCCGGTCTTGATCTTCTCCGTCAGCAGCGGTGGCGCGCCGTAGACCGGTGTCGCCTCGGCCTTCAGGTCGATGCCGTATTCCTGCTTCGCCAGGCCCTGGACGATCAGCCAGCTCTTGTCGAGCGGGCCGCCGGCGATGCCCAGCTTCTTGCCCTTGAGGTCGGCGAGCGAGGCGATGCCGCGGTCGGGCCGCACCATCAGGGCGCCGATGCTGGAGGAATAGGGGATGAAGGTCATCTCCATCCCTTCGCCGCGCTGCCGGGCCACCCACAGCCAGTCCTCGACGATGCCGTCGACCGCATCGCCCATCAGCCCGATATCGGCCGCCTCGGCCTGGGCGAAGGGCTGCACCTCGAGCGCGAAGCCGTGCTTCCGATCGAGCCCGTGATGCCTGATGACGTCCAGCTCCCAGCTCACAGTGCCGAACTGCTGCACGCCGAGCTTGAGCGTGCCGAGATCCTGGGCCGCGGCCTGCCCGCCGATCAATCCGATCACGACGAATGACAGTACCGCCAGAAGACGTCTCATGGCTCGGCCTCCCTCGGGCGCGGTCGCGCGACCGTCCCGTTTGCCATCGAGCTACACGCCCATATCCGTTCCGGCAACCCGCACCCGATCATCGGGCGGGGCTTTCGCGGAGGCTACTCGGGCATGACCTCGCCCGATCCACCGACTTCCGCGGGAAAGTCCCGCAGCTTGGGCAGACCGTCCCGCATCGGCATGACGGCCTCGGCATAGTTCAGGTGGATGCTGGGCCTGAAGACGATGCCGGCCATGATCCCGGGCCTGACATCGGTGAGGCCGAGATCAGGATGGCCACTGACGACATGTCCGCCGCAGCGGGTGCAGAACTGCCGGTCGCTCTTGCCGGTCTTGTTGAACCGGCCGATCAGCTCGGCCCCTTTCGTCACCCTGACGTCGCCAGCGTCCCACAGGAGATACGCGCTCACCGGGTCGCCGGAATAGGCCCTGCAGGAGTTGCAATGGCAGTAGCCGATCTCCAGCGGCGTGCCGGTGGCCTCGATCTCCACAGCACCGCAGAAGCAGGCACCCTTGTGCGTCTCGGCCATCTCGCCTCCCGCGCTAGGACGGCAGCTTAGCCCAGGCGCGGAAGGCTCGATACGGTGCGTCACGGCGCCCGGCACCCGGGCGCTCGCGACAGGCTACTTCACCACGAACACCGCCTTTTGCGAATCGCTCGTCGTGCCGGGGATGCGCAACTCGAACGTGCCGGGCCGTATGGTGATGAAGGAGATCGTCGCCGTGCCCTCGTCGTCGAACTCCAGGCTGTCGACGCCGAGCGGCCGAACCTCGATGTCGTTGATGACGACCTCGTTGACCCAGACGTTGCGGAAGAAGTCGGGCCCCGAGATCGCCAGCTCCTGCGAGCCGTCGGCCTCGATGTCGATCCGGTAGTACTTGCCGGCCTCCAGCTCGTAGGGCTTGGCGGCCAGGGGCTTGCCCGAGGACAGGGTGATCGGGTCGAGCTTCTTGGCCCCGCCGGTCATCAGGCCGGCCTGCGCCAGGGCCTCGCCGCCGCCCAGCGCCAGCGCGAGGCCGCCCGCGAGGCCACAAACCGCCATCTTCATCGACATTGCCGTTCTCCCTTGCTCTCGTCTCAATCCTTGACCGCCACGCCCCACGGGAACCGGCCGACGCCGACCGATTTCGTGACCTCGAGCGTCTCGACGTCGATCACCGAGATGTCGTTCGAGACGCCGTTCGTGCTGTAGATGAACTTCTCGTCCGGGCTGAAGTCGAGCTGCCAGACCCGCTGCCCGACCAGCAGGTACTTCTCGACCTCCAGCGTCTGGGCGTCGATCACGGCCACCCGGTTGGCCGGCCCCAGCGCGACGAACGCCCATTTGCGGTCCTTGTCGATGCGCACACCGACCGGCTGGATGGCCTCGGTCGGCACGCCGGGGATCTCGAAGCCGATCTTCTTCTTGATCTCGCGGGTGGCGTTGTCGATCACCGACACCGTGCCGCCGATCTCGGCCGTGACCCAGACCTCGGCGTCGTCGCTGGTGAACTGGGCGAAGCGCGGGCGCTGGTCGACCAGGACGTTGTCGGTGATGTCGAAGGTCTCGGTGTCGATGAAATGCGCCATGTTGGTGGTCTCGGAGGTGTTCACGAGCCACTTGCCGTCGTGGCTGATGCCCATGCCCTCCGGCTCGACGCCGACCGGGATCTCGGACAGCACGGCCGCCGACTCGACGTCGATGACCGTCACCATGTTGTCGTCCTCGTTGGCGGCATAGATGGTCTTGCCGTCCGGCGAGATGTCGAGCAGCTCGGGATCCGGGCCCGAGGGCAGGTCGCGCACGATCTCGTGGGTGGTGGTGTCCATCACCTGGATGGTGTTGTCGTCCGAGGCGCAGATGTAGAGCCACTTGCCGTCCGGGCTCAGGATGATGCCGCGCGGCCGGTTGCCGACGGGGACGTCCTTGACCTTCTCCAGCGTCGTGCCGTCGACGATGGTGATCGAGTTGCCCTTCTCGTTGGAGACGAAGATCTGCCGCGCCTCCGCCCCGCCGGCGAGCAGCAGGCCGCCGGCGACGAGGGCAAGGGGTGCGATGCGCATGGCTCTGAACTCCCTGTCGTTCTTCGATCTTCCTTCAATCTTCCAGCCGGCACCGGCTCTCGGGCTCGTCGTAGCCCAAGGTGTCGAGCGGCGTGCGCTGGTGCAGGAAGCCGTCCTGCGGCGACACCGAGACCAGCATGCGCGGCGTCACCAGCAGGATCGGCTGGCGCAGCTGCTGGTCCCAGCGGCGGAAGGTGACCGGCTGGCCCTTGAAGGCGGCGAGCTGGAAGGCCTCGCTGCGCAGATAGCCGCGCAGGGCGGCCGGATCATTGCTCTTGGTGCGGGTGACGGCCTCGCCCAGCGCACGGACCGCCACCCAGTTGCCGTAGTCGCGCTCGGTCATCGGCCGGTTGGCGAAGCGCTCGAAGCGCCGCTGCATCTGGGTGCCGCCCCATTGCTCGTGCACCCGGCTCCAGGCCGAGGGCACCAGGCCAGCCGAGCCGACGACCGGCCGGGGCGTCCAGGTCATGTAGGGCAGGTACTCGCCGAACACCTCGCTCTCGTCGGCTGCCACCAGCACGTCGTAGTCCGGTGCCTCCTGGGTGAAGACCGGCATCTGCTGCTGCACCTGGACGTGGCCGCTGTCGGTCCGCCGGGCGGCGCCGGTGTCCTCGTAGGTCTTGGCGGCCAGGATCTTGGCGCCGAAGCGGTCGGCGGCGCGGCGGATGGCATCGGCCCACGCCTTGTCCTCGGGATGCGAGCCCTCGACCAGGAACCAGCTCTGCCAGCGTTTCCAAAGCAGGTACTGCGCCAGGGCGTCGGCCTTCATCGCCCGGCTGGCGGCGGTGTGGAACAGCGCCGGGGAGCAGCCGTCGATACGCAGCTCGTCGTCGGGGGCACGGGCGTTGAACACCAGGGCGCCGGCAGCTTCCGCCCTGGGCACGATGGCCAGGAGGTCGGGCTTGCGCAGGTCGGCGACGATCAGGCGCTCGCCGGCGGCCAGCGCCTGGTCGACCAGGGCCGCGATGTCGCCTTCCTTCTCGGCCACCCGCTCGACGAGCCGGAAATCCTGGCCGAGGAACCGGCCGGTGGTCTGGTTCTCGCGCACGGCCTGGCGAGCGCCCATCACCCCGTCGTCGGTCAGCTCCGGCTCGGCCAGCGACAGGTGCAGGATCGGCGGCTCGTCCCTGCCGAGATAGGTGATCGCCACATCCAGTCGCGGCTGCTGCTGCTGCTGCGCTGCCGCCCCGCCCGCCAGCAGGATCGCCAACGCACAGCAGGCCATACCGCACCAGCGGGTACCGAAGGCCATCGGTCGTGCCATCCCTGAAGACGATTCGTTGCCGGCATGCTCCTCGGCCGCCGGATTGACATGTCTATGGCCGATGCCTCGCTGCGTGAAAACCCCCCTTGCCCGGAACGCCCGGACCCGCTCTCTTTTGTGAATGCGCGGCAGCGATCTTTGTGCTCACTTCTCGCCGGCCGCTCGGTGTGCATGACGAAGCGTACGGGATCGCGATGCTCGAGCTGCTGATCCTCGCCTGTCTCGTCCGGGAGCCGTCGCATTGCGAGGCGTTCCGGTTGCCGTTCGCCATGCAGTTGAGCATGACCCAGTGCATGTGGCAGTCGACCTTGCAGGCCGCCGAGTGGGGGGCCAGCCATCCCGACTGGGTGATCCGCAAGATCAGCTGCTCGCTGCCCGAGGCCTGAGCATTTCATCCTTGCTCGCGGATCCGAAAGCCGAGACCCGGCTGGCCTCGCCCTGCGTCGGCGTGTGCCGGCTGGACGAGCGCACGGGCTGGTGCCTCGGTTGCGGCCGCAGCGCCGTCGAGCTGGCCGCCTGGCGCGACCTCGACGAGGAGGCGCGCGAGCGGCTGTGGCGCCAGCTGCCCGGCCGCAGGCAACGGCTCGGCCTGCGCTTCGGCCTGCTGCCCTGGACGCCGCGCGCCCTGCTCGCCCGGCTGGCGGAGCTGAGCGAGCAGCCGGGTGCCGCATGGTCGATCGGGGTCCATGGTGCCGTCGCCGAGCTGATGGCCGCACCCGGACAGGCCGTCGAGGCGGTGCTGGATGCCGAGGCGCTGACGCTGCGCACCGCTGGCGGCCGGCTGCGGATCGCCATCCATCCGGGCCTGCGGGCCTTCTCGCTCATGGACGGCGGCGGCCGGATCGCCCGCATCGTGCTGGCGCTGCACCGCTCGCGGCTGCCGGCACCGTCGCACGGCGTCGCCGACCTCGGGCCCGACGGCCACGCGATCGAGCCTGCGGCCAGAAATCACCGGCTGTTCGACCTGGGGCTGGGCCTGGCGCCCGTGCGCTTCTGCGTTCGGACCGGCGATGAAGCGGTCGCGACGGCGCTGCGCCGCCGGGCCGGCCGATCGGTGCTGGAGCCCGGCAGCCCGCTGATGCCTGTGCTGCTGGCAGCCAGCCCGGATCGCATCCTGGCCTCGCCGCTCGGCCGGATGGAAGTGGAGGGGCCGATCCTGCACCACGGCCACGAAGGGCCGCACAGCCACCTGCTGCCAGATCTCCTGGCGCAGAACCGCGAGCTGGAGCCGGGCTTCGAGCTGCCGGAGGCCTATGCGCCCTGCGCGACGTTCCATCCGCCGGACATCGAGGCGGTGGTCAATCCGGCGACCGGCCACTAGCCGGCATGGTCTCCAGGCGCAGCAGGCGCCGCTCGATCTCGCCGAAGCGCCGGTCGAGCTCGTCGATGTGCATGTAGCGAGGGACGGGCGGCTCGCTGACGAACTGGCGCATGCGGGCCTCGAACTCGAGCCCGCCCTCGCGCAGCCGCTGCACCACGAGGCGAACGATCTCCTCCTGAGCGAGGGTCAACTTCAGGTTGACCTGTCGCGTACCTGGCGGTTGAGGATTCATCGGCGAGCGAGTTCCGGGATTGAGACGCAACGGTGGACGAAATCCTCGCTGGCCGGGCGGCCGCTCGCAAGATCGTGAAGGGCCGTGCCGGTTCACGTTCGTGGCATCATGTCCGTGGCATCACGTCTGCGGCACCGACCCGGATCGAGGGCGCCCCCGGGCCGTTCGGCCGGCCGCGACGTTGGCGCCGAGGACGAGGTCGCGGCCGGCGCCCTCGGCGAGGAAGCTCTGGATCTGCCGCACGACCTGCAGCGCGTGGTCGCGGGCGAGGCTGTCGGCGAGGTCGGCGTCGCGCGCCACGATCGAGGCGATGATCGCCTCGTGCTCGTCGACGAATTCCGGCGGCAGCCGATCATTGAACGAGGAGTAGTAGATGCGCTGGATGCGGCGGCCCTCGTCGAGCAGCCGCCCGGACAGCTCGCCGTAGTATTTGTTCCTGCCGGCCAGGGCGATGGCGAGATGGAAGTCGCGGTTGGTGGCGATCATCCCGGGGACATCGGAGGCTCCGACCGCCGCCGCGAAGGCCGACTGGCGTCCCCGCAGCGCCGCCAGGTCGGCATCGGTCCGCCGGCTGGCGGCGAGGCGGGTCGTCACGCGGTACATGAGCGTCAGCGCGTCGAAATATTCGGGCAGGTCGGCGAGCTCGAGCGAGGTGACGACCGTATTGCGGTTGGGCAGCGTGGCGACGAGCCCATCGGCGGCCAGCCGCACCAGCGCCTCGCGCACCGGCGTGCGCGACATGGCGAACCGTTCGGAGAGGCGCACCTCGTCGAGCGGCTCGCCGGGTGCCAGCGCCATCTCCAGGATGTCGCGCTTCAGCGCCTCGTAGATCGCCGCCGCACCGCCGCCGCGGCTGCGCCCGCCGGCGGCTGCCGGGGCAGGGTCGGCCACGGGATCAGCGCAGGCCGACGTCGTAGCGGGAAAGATCGGGCCGCGTCGCCAGCGCCTTCTCGGTGATCGCCACCACCGCCTCGCGCTCGGCACCGACCAGCTCCAGGCGCGGCTGGCGCACGGTGGTGGCGGTGCCGCGCACGAGGTGCTCGACCAGCTTGATGTTCTGGACGAAGCGGGTCGAGAAATCGAGGTGCAGCAGCGGCATGAACCAGCGATAGATCTCGAGCGCCTCGGCCGTCCGCCCGGCCCGGACCAGCCGGTAGATCGCCACGGTCTCCTCGGGGAAGGCGCAGACCAGGCCGGCGATCCAGCCGGTGCAGCCGAGCACCAGGCTCTCGAGGGCCAAGTCGTCGACGCCCGTCAGGATCTCGTAGCGGTCGCCCAGCAGGTTGCGGATGTCGGTGATCCGCCGCAGGTCGGCCGAGGACTCCTTGATCGCCGTGAACCGCGGCTCACTGGCCAGCTCGGCCAGCAGCTGCGGGGTCAGGTCGATCGTGTAGGCCACCGGGTTGTTGTAGATGATCGACGGCAGGCCGGAGGCCCGCGCCACGGCCCGGAAGTGCGTGAGGACCTCGCGGCTGTCGGCGATGTAGCGCATCGCCGGCAGCACCATCAGCCCGTCGATGCCGGCGGCCTCGGCCTTCTCGGCCAGCCGGCAGGCGGCGCGCGTCGAATCCTCCGCGATCGTCAGCAGGATGGGCGCCCGGCCGGCGGCCCCCTCCTTCGCGGCGCGGGCGACGTCGAGCTTCTCCTCGGCGGTGAGCGTGCCGGCCTCGCCGAGCGAGCCGCAGCAGATGATGGCGTCGACCCCGCTGTCGAGCTGGAAGGCGACGTCGGCGGCCACGGCCGCCGGATCGACGTCCTGGTCGGGATCGAGCTTGGTGGTGATCGCCGAGATCACGCCGCGCCAGCGCTCATAGGCCATCGACTTGCCTCCAGGAGCGCCGCCCGGCGCTCGGTCGTGCGGGATTCGTGTCGACAGACTGAACACACGATCGGCGCCGATCTGTCAATAGCTGCATGCAAACTGTCGACAAAAAAGATCGCTATCGGATCGGCACGGCGAGGCGGAAGGGCCGGACCTCGATCTTCCGCCAGACGTCGCCGGTGACGTAGGGATCCCGCGCCAGCCAGGCGTCGAGGGCGGCGCGGTCGGGGAACTCCACCATCGTCGCCGATCCGATCATGCGGCCCTCCTCGTCGAGGATGGCGCCGCCGGCGATCATCTCGCCGCTGGCGACCATCGGCTTCACGCCTTCGAGATGGGCAGGGCGCGCCGCCTGGCGACGCGCCGCGGCGTCGGGATCCGTGCCGTCATAGGCGATGACGAGGAACTGCGGCATCCGGGCCTCCGTCGATGCCCCCCGGCGCCGTTGGATGCGGGCGCCGGGGGAACCTGCCGCCAGACCTAGGACCGGCCGGGCGGTGCGTCTACGGGCCTCGCATCACGGCTTGGCCGGACCGGCATGCATGATGTCGTCGTTCTCGGGGCCCTCGACGTTGAGGAGGCCGACGAGACCACGCTCGGCGCGCGACAGGGCATGGTCGACGAGGACGTAGCGCCCCGCCCGGTCGACCTTGAAATCGACGATGGTGGCGCCGCCGGGCGGCACCGTCACCGTCTGCACGCCGGCGATCGGCGGGCTCAGGACGCTGCCGCCGAGATACACGTGATCGAAGATCTCGCCAATCACATGGAACGACGAGGTGAAGTTCGGGCCGCCCACGCCGAAGAAGATGCGCACCGTCTCGCCGGGATTGGCATAGAGCGGGTGCGAGCGGCTCAGGGCGCCGACCGAGCCGTTGAACAGGAAATATTCCGGGCGCTCGGTGGTCAGCTTCTCGTAGTCCATCTCCTGCGCGCCCTGCGTGCCGAAGGGCTCGGCGGTGTAGAGCTCGCCCTGCATGACATAGAACTCGCGGTCGACCTGCGGCAGGCCGCCCTCCGGCTCGACCAGGATCAAGCCGTACATGCCGTTGGTGATGTGGTGCGGCACGCTGGGCGTGGCGCAGTGGTAGACGTAGATGCCCGGTATCAGGGCCTTGAACGTAACCACGGTTTCGGCACCGGGGTCGGTCTGGGTGAAGTCCGCCCCGCCGCCGGGGCCGGTGGCGCCGTGGAAGTCCACCGAGTGGATCATGACGCTGTTCTCGGGGTTCTTCAGATGAACCTCGACCGTGTCGCCGACGCGGACGCGCACCAGCGGACCGGGCACCTTGGAGTTGAAGGTCCAGTAGTTGTAGGTGGTGTCGTCGTCGAGCTGACCGATCATCTCCACCGTCTCCAGATCCACGCGCACCGTCTGCGGCGAGCGGGAATGGATCGGCCCAGGCAGGTCGCCCGGGTCGCGGACGATGTCGGGTGCCGTCGCGGCCATGGCCTCGCGGATGCCGGGCATGACCTGGATCAGCCCTTCCATCCCGGCCTCGCGGTGGCCGGGCAGTGAGCAGAAATAGGCGAACTCGCCGACCTTGTTGGCGGTGAAGGAGAAGGTCGAGCTGGCATTCCTGCCGACCACGTGGTCGGAGCGCGCGCCATACTGGTCGACGACGACGTCGTGCTCGGCGCCCTCGCCGTTGATGAGGTTGACCTGGACGATCTCGCCTTCGTGGACCATCAAGGTCGGGTTGACCTTGCCATCGATGTCGCCGCCGACGCCGAGATAGACCATGCGGCCCTCGGCGATGCCGGTACGCAAGGTGAAGGTCCGCGGCGCGTGCGCATGCGTCGGCAGCGACGCGGCGGCCGGGCCGGCGGCAACGGGTGTCGCGGCTGGCGCAGCTTCTTGATGATGCTGGGCGGACGCCTGGGCGGCGAGGAACGACAGGGCGACCGCTGCGAGCAGTCCTGCCGATCGCCTCGACAGGAGGCGATGCCATGAGAAAAGTCTGCGCATCCGGGCCTTCCGGGATGTGAGGGGCCGAGCCAGCGGGCTGCCCACGCCTATGAGCAGCCCAGGGCCCGTCATCCTCAGCGGCCCCGGAGGGCGCTTCCTTGCCCCAGCGCAAACAGCCGGCGGTCAGATCGCCGCAGCCGTCCGGCTTCAGCTGCCTGGGCCGATCTCCCAGCTCTGCTCGAACTTGCGGTCCTTGACGTCGCTCGCCGTCACCGACAGCGTGCCCGGTCCTGGCGAGGCCAGCGTGAAGCCCAGCGCCGGATCCTCCGACAGCGAGATGTCGGCCTCGACGTCGAGCACGGGCTGGCCGTTCCAGGCGATGGCGATGGTGCTGAGATGGTCCGGCGGGATCCAGTGGCGGGTGAGCTGGTCGATCTGCATGCCGGTGTACTGCGGATGGCTGATCAGCAGCTCGATGCCGGGGCCGGCCTCCGGCGCCAGCGTGGCCAGCGCCTTGACCTTCATCCTGCCGACGCGGGCGAGCGCCTCGTCGGCATCCTTCATGGAAGGCGCCGAGCATCCGCCCGAGGCCTTGACGAAGCGCTCGACCATCCACAGCCGGCCGTCGGCGGTCTCGGCGACGGCGCGCAGGTTGGTATAGGTGTTGACGCGCACCCGTGCCGTCAGGTCGACCGCACCGAACGCCGGTCCGATCCTGAACACCGCCGCCAGCGGCGCCGGATTGTCGTCGATGATCAGGTGGACGCTGCGGATCGCCCGCTCCGGCGGCAAGGACTGCAGCGCCCGGATGGCGATCGGCACCACCGCCGCATCGGCCGCGCGCTTGGGCGCGTCGAGGGCGATGAGCCCGCTGCCGTCCTCGATGGCCCGCTCCTGGAACAGCCAGGGCCTGATGTCGCGCCAAGCCCCCTGCTCCTCCGCCCGGACGGCGGTCGACGCGGCGATACCAGCCGAGACAAGGGCCAGCAGGATATTGCGCCGATCGAGCTGCATTGACCTCACTCCCATTCCAGCTCCGTATAGCCGGTCGTCACGTTGCGCGGATGGTTGTCCTCGACGAGCAGCCATCCGCTGCTGGGGGGCGGTGTCTCGGCCACGGTCTGCGCCAGGCTGCGGCCGGCCGCCAGGCTGTGCCGGATCGAATCGCGCAGGCCCTCGAGATAACGCGCCTGGGGCCCGAGTGCTCCCGGCCAGGACACGCTCGCCGGCCCATGGCCCGGCACCGCCCGCGCCGCCGGCAGCGCTGCCAGCTCCCGCATCACCGCGATCCAGCCCAGCAGGCTGCCGTCGACCACCGGCAGCCGCTCGACGAACAGGAGGTCGCCCGCGATCAGCGTCCCGCTGGCCTCGTCGAGCACCGTCAGGTCGGTATCCGTATGCGCCGTCGGCCAGGCGCGCAACCGCAGCCGTCGATCGCCCAGGTCGAGCGTCATGGTCTCGCCGATCGCCACGGTGATGTCGGGCGGCACGATCGCCGTGCCTCGGGCGACGTCGCCGAGCAGCCGATGCATGTTGTCGAGATAGGTCGGGCCCCGCTCGGCGAGGCCGCGCGGCAGCCGGGCGTGGCCGACGACCCGGGCATCCGGGAAGGCGCCGTTGCCCAGCACGTGATCGGGATGCAGATGGGTGATGACGACGTGGCTGACGGGCAGCGGCGTGCGCTCGCGGATCGCCGCCAGGAAGCCCTGCCCGTCGAGGAGGCTGCCGCCGCTGTCCACGACCGCCACGGCCCGGCTGCCGATCACCGCCGCGAGATTGGCGATGCCGCCCCGATTGGCGCCGTCGAAGTCCTCCTCGACCCCCTGGCGGACGAGCAGGCCCGGCGCCACCTCGACCAGCTCGGTAGCACAGGCGGGGATCGCCGGCAGCAGCCAGACGAGCGCCGCCGCCAGCCACCTCATGGATTGGTCGAGGTCAGGATCTTGAGGGCGCGGTCGAGCTGGCCGGCGAGGTTCATGGCATCGCGCTTGCGGCCGGCCAGCCCGTCCTCCGCCTGGGCCAGCTCCGCCTGCACCCGCACCAGCTGCCCGTTCGCCTCGGTGATGCGGCTCTCGATGTCGGCCAGCCGGGCCACGGCACCGGTGGCGTCGCGATCGACCTCGGCGAAGGCCTGCTCGCGCTGCCCCAGGAGCGCGAGGCGCCTGTTGATCTGCTGCTCGACCTCCGAGCGGCGCTCCTCGACGGCCCCGAGCTGCTGCTGCACGGCCGCGATGGCCTGCTCGGCGTCGATCTGCGAACGCTCGTACTCGCCCAGCGCCTTGAGGCGCCGGTTGAGACGGCCGGCGGCGTCCTGCAGCTTCGCGTCCGCGGCCGCCAGCTCGGCGTTGCGCCGGCCGAGCGCCGTCTCGGCGTCGGCGGCCTGCTGCTCGCGCTCGCCGAGGACGGCCATTCGCTGGTTCAGCCGCTGGGTGGCGTCGTCGAGCTTGGCCCGGATCGCGTCGAGATCGCCGTTGGCCTTGCGCTCCTGCGCCAGCGTGTCGTCCAGCTCCGCCACCCTGGCCTCGCTGGCGGTGAGGCGCTGGCCGAGATCCGCCGCCTGGGCCTCGGAGGCGGAGAGCTTGTCACCGATCGCCCCGAGCTGCGATTCCAGCGACACCTTGGTCTGCGCGGCCTCGGCGATCAGGGCCGCGAGGGCCGTGCGGTTGTGCGACCAATTCCACGCCGCCACCACCAGGGCGATGGCCAGCAGGCCGATGATACCCCAGCCGACCCGCGAGATGCGCCCGATCTCACCCATGACCGCCTCCACCGCACTGCCGGGGTCGATTCGCCCCGCTCACCGTTCTAATAGCTCACCAGCGGGGGAAGCGGGAGAGGTACGGCAATGGGCATGCCTTCGGGTGACTGGCAGTGCCTGGCCCTGCGCAACGTCACGCTGGACGTGCGCATCGGCGTCTACGACGCCGAGAAGACCGCACCGCAACGCATCTCCGTCGATGTCGAGCTGTGGCGGCCGGGTGGCGGACCGCCGGCGCGCAGCCTGGACGACTGCCTCGACTACGACCGCATCTATCGCTGGCTCGTCGATGGCTGGCCCGCCCGGCCGCATGTCGAGCTGCTGGAGACCCTGGCGGAGGAGCTGATCGCCAAGGCGCTGGAGGATCGCCGCGTCGAGGCCTGCCGCGTGGTGATCCGCAAGCCGGACGCCTATGGCGGCGTGGGCTGGCCGGAGATCGAGCTCTGCCGGGCGCGCTAGTCTTCGCAGTCGCAGCAAATCATTTCGCAGTTGCGAACAAATTAGAGGAATCAACTACATGCCGACTGTCGCGGCGACGCCAATTTTTGGCAGCGGTGATTCAGGTGATTGCAATATCGGGCAGCGCTACTAACATTCGAGGTATTCTCACCGGGCGGTATCACCCACCGTTCGCTGCCGATCCCGACTGGGGCGGCGGTCGAGGACCGCAACGGACCTGCAGAAGTCCGTCGTGCGCCCGGGGATGCTGAACCCGCACGGAGGCAAACGTGATGCGTATCTCGATGCCTATGGGGGTGGCGGCAGCGGTGCTGTTGGCCGGCATCTCCTCGGTCGCGTCGGCGAACGACGAGCTCCTGATCATGCAGGAGAATCCAGCGTACTGGGTGATGCCGACGCAGAACTACGCCAACACCCGCTACAGCACGCTGGCCCAGATCAACAAGGACAACGTCAAGGAGCTGCGGCCGGCCTGGACGTTCTCGACCGGCGTGCTGCGCGGCCATGAAGGCGGCCCGCTCGTCATCGGCGACGTCATGTACATCCACGGGCCGTTCCCGAACCCGGTCTTCGCCCTCGACCTCAACAACGAGGGGCGGATGATCTGGAAGTACGAGCCGAAGCAGGATCCCAACGTCATCGCCGTGATGTGCTGCGACACCGTCAATCGCGGCCTGGCGTTCGGCGATGGCAAGATATTCCTGGCCCAGGCCGACACCACGCTGGTGGCGCTCGACGCCCGCACGGGCCAGGTGGTCTGGCAGGTCAAGAACGGCGACCCCGGCAAGGGCGAGACCTCGACCGCCGCACCGATGATCTACAAGGACAAGGTCTACGTCGGTGTCTCGGGCGCCGAGTTCGGCGTGCATGGCCACCTGACCGCCTACAACATCAAGGACGGCTCGCTGGCCTGGCGCGCCTACTCGACCGGCTCGGACGAGGACATCAAGGTCGATCCGGAGAAGACCACCCAGCTCGGCAAGCCCGTCGGCGCCAACAGCAGCCTGTCGACCTGGGAAGGCGACCAGTGGAAGATCGGCGGCGGTACCACCTGGGGCTGGTACTCGTTCGATCCCGAGCTGAACCTGATCTACTACGGCACCGGCAACCCCGGCACCTGGAACCCGGTGCAGCGGCCCGGCGACAATCGCTGGTCGATGACGATCTTCGCCCGCGACGCCGACACCGGCATGGCGAAGTGGGTCTACCAGAAGACGCCCCACGACGAGTGGGACTATGACGGCATCAACGAGAACATCCTCGTCGACATGCCGGTCAAGGGCCAGATGACCAAGGCCCTGGTCAACTTCGACCGCAACGGCTTCGCCTACACGCTCGACCGGGTGACCGGCGAGCTGCTGGTGGCCGAGAAGTTCGACCCGGCGGTCAACTGGGCGACCCATGTCGACATGGAGACCGGCCGGCCGCAGGTGGTGCCGCGCTACTCGACCCATCAGAACGGCGAGGACGTCAACACCACCAACATCTGCCCGGCCGCCCTCGGCACCAAGGACCAGCAGCCGGCGGCCTACAGCCCCAAGACCGGGCTGTTCTACGTGCCGACCAACCATGTCTGCATGGACTACGAGCCGTTCCAGGTCAGCTACACCGCCGGTCAGGCCTATGTCGGCTCGACCGTCGCGATGTACCCCGCCCCCGGCGGCAACCATCTCGGCAACTTCATCGCCTGGGATGCCAGCGAGGGTAAGATCGTCTGGTCGAACCCCGAGCCGTTCTCGGTCTGGTCGGGCGCGCTCGCCACGGCCGGCGACGTCGTCTTCTACGGCACGCTGGAAGGCTACCTGAAGGCCGTCGATTCCAAGACGGGCGCCGAGCTGTATCGCTTCAAGACCCCGTCGGGCATCATCGGCAACGTCCACACCTGGCTGCACAAGGGCAAGCAGCAGATCGGCGTGCTGTCCGGCGTCGGCGGCTGGGCCGGCATCGGCCTCGCAGCCGGTCTCGTTCAGCACGACAACGCCCTGGCGTGGCACAACGCCGCCGGCCGTCCCGGTGGCGAGGGCGACCGCACCGTCGACACCGCCGGCCTCGGTGCCGTCGGCGCCTACATGTCGCTCGCCAACTACACCCAGCTCGGTGGCCAGCTGACGGTCTTCGAGCTGCCGTGACGCGCTGAATCGAGCTTCGTCGCGACGAGGGCCCGGCATCGCCTGATGCCGGGCCTTCTCTTTCCAGCGTCTCCGTGCCGCGGCGGCGCTTGATCCGCCGTCTCCATCCGCCTATTTGTAGCAACATTGCTACATCGAGGCCACGATGCTGACCCTGTCCTCGCGCGAGGCCAACCAGAACTTCTCCCGCGTCATCCGCGCCGCCGCCAACGGCGAGGAGGTGGTGATCACGCGCCGCGGCGTGCCGGTCGCCAAGGTCGTGCCGATGACGACCGAGGACAAGGCGGCGGCCGAGCGGCAGGCGGCCATCGAGAGAACCCGCGAGCGGCTGAAGAAGGGTTTCAGCCTGGGAGGCAACGCATGGCCCGGGCGCGACGTCCTCTATGACGACGCGCTGGGAATTGCCCCGTGGCCAGAGTGAGCTTCGACAGCAACGTGCTGATCTATGCCGCCGACCAGAACGATCGGCGGCAGCACCGCGCCATCGAGGTCCTCGACCGGGCGGCGACGGGCCCAGGGCTGTTGAGCCTGCAGGCGCTCGCCGAGTTCTTCCACGTCGTCACGCGAAGGCGGATCGCCTCACGCGACCTGGCGGAGGCCCAGGTCGAGGATTGGATGAAGATCTTTCCGATCCAGCGCCCCGACATGGAGAGCCTGCGCGAAGCCATCGGCGTGGCACGCCGACACGCCATCCCTTTCTGGGATGCCATGCTCTGGGCGACAGTCAAGGCCGGCGGATGCCGCTTCCTCCTCACGGAGGACCTGCAGAACGGGCGCGACCTCGAAGGCGTACGTCTCGTCAATCCGTTCGACCCCGCGAACGACGGCCTCATCGACCTCATCCTGCCCGCACCCCCGGTATCGGCATGAGGTGGGCAATCGCTGTCGCCCTCGTTGCAACGGGTCTCGCCTGCCACGCCTCCGCCGCCGACCGCGTCGCGTCGTTCGGCGTGCTCTGGGTCAACACCTCGCTCGAGCCGACGCGGCCCGACGAGGAAGCCCGCCTCGCCGCCGTCCAGCGCCAGCTCGAGGAGGGGCTGGTCGCGCGCGGCTATGCGCTCGTCGACACCTCGCCCGTCGCCGAGCGCGCGCAGAGCTTCGACCTGCGCAGCTGCCCGGTCTGCGAGCTCGACCTCGCCCAGGAGCTGGGCGCCGACTTCGCCCTGCTTGCCTGGGTGCAGAAGGTCAGCAACCTGATCCTCAACATCAACCTGCAGGTCCACGACGTCGCCACCGGCCGCCTGGTCGGCGCCGGCTCGGTCGACATCCGCGGCAACACCGACGAGAGCTGGACGCGCGGCATGCGCCGGCTCATCGAGCAGCAAATACCGCAACAGTAGAACTCGACCAATCTCGATCGAACTATCGTTGGAATGCACACTATGCGCATACCCCATTGCATAGACTGCTATTTCATGCTACAATGATGTTGTCCAAGCAAATATATAAAGAGATGGAATCATGATCAATCGGCGCCTGTTCATTGCTGGTACTGGTGTCGCTCTGGCAATGCCCGGAATCATTCGGGCACATGGGGCCGAAACGCGGCTGCAGGCCAAAGGCAACAAGATCTACTATGGTAGCACCCAAGTCCGTCTTCGGGGCGTCGGCATGCACAGCCCGCTCGACCGCGGACCGGAAGGCTGGGGCCGGCCGGTTTCCGACTATGCCACGGTCAAAAAGGTATGGCGTGCCAATGTCGTCCGGATCTCGGCATTCCCTGGAGAATGGATCAGCAACCGGACGAGAATGAAGAAATATCTGGAACAGGATGTCCGTGCTGCCCTGAAACAGGGGCTTTTCGTTATTATCGACTGGCACCCGGTCGGTTGGCCAAACGGTCAATATGAGCAAGGCGACTATCCCGGCGGGGACATCGAGCTGAGCTCGAAAATGCAACCAGCGAGAGAGTTCTGGGACTACGCGGCCAAAAAATTCGGAGGAGATGGTCGCATTGCATTCGAGTTGTTCAACGAGCCCACGGCATTCGGCGTTGGCGGCACCAATTCACAGAAATGGGCGAAGCTCAAACCCTTCCTGTCGCAATTGCTCAGCATCATTCGCCGCTCGAGCCAGAACTTGGTTCTAGCGACCGGTGAAGGCGCGAGGATTTTAGCGCCAATCGTAAACAGCCCACTGAGCGACCCGAATCTCGCTTACGCCTGGCACGTTTATCCAAATCACGGGTCTCAGTCCAATTGGACCGCTGAGCTAGGCAATATCAACCAAAGCAAGCCGATCGTCGTAACCGAATGGGGGTTCGATCCGGACGGAAATGGATACCACTACAAGGGAACCGCGAGCAAGTTCGGTACGCCCCTTGTGAACTTCATGAATCAGCGTGGTTTCCATTGGACCGCCTGGGTCTGGCACGCCCTGTACGGGCCGCGTTTGCTGGGCAGTGGTGGCGCGGTGGCCGACCAGGACGATTGGTGCCGGCCCTCGAAGTTCGGCTCGTTCGTGCTCGGCCAGTTGGGAGGATCGACACCATCGTGCTAGGAGGCATCGTCACCTCCTGATCTCGAAGAGAGTCCGATGGACATCCGCTTCGACGGCCGCGCCGCTCTCGTCACCGGCGGCAGCAAGGGACTCGGCTTCGCCATCGCCAAGGCCTTCGCCGCCAGCGGCGCCGATGTCGCCATCGTCGCCCGCCGGCCCGAGGCGCTCGAGCAGGCGAAGGCGGAGATCACGGCACTGGGCGGCGGCCGGGCGCATGCGGTGGCCGCCGACGTCGCCACCGCCGACGGCGTGGCGGCGGCCTGTGCGTCGGCGATGGAGGCCTTCGGCAGGATCGACATCCTGGTCAACAACGCCGGCGTCTCCGCCACCGGCGCCTTCGAGACCATCACCGACGAGGCCTGGCAGGCCGATCTGGATCTCAAGCTGTTCGCCGCCATCCGCACCGCGCGCCTCGTCCTGCCGCAGATGAAGGAGCGGCGCTGGGGGCGGATCATCAACGTGCTCAATATCGGCGCCAAGGCGCCGCGCGCCGGCAGCGCCCCGACCTCGGTATCGCGCGCCGCCGGCATGGCGCTGACCAAGGTGCTGGCCGGCGAGGGAGCGCCGCATGGCGTGCTGGTCAATGCCATGCTGGTCGGGCTGATCGACAGCGACCAGTGGGTGCGCCGCCACGCCAGCCAGAGCCCGGACGAGCCCTACGACGCCTTCACCGCCAGGCTGGCCTCGGGCGTGCCGCTGGGCCGCATCGGCCGGGCCGAGGAGTTCGCCAGCCTCGCCTGCTTCCTGGCCTCCGACGCAGGCGGCTATGTCACCGGTACGGCGATCAATGTCGATGGCGGGACATCGCCCGTCGTCTGAGCCGCGCCGGCCGGCTGCAATGTTGTTTCCGGCCGGTGTCGGGCGGCGTTGTCGCGCCGTGTTTTGACATTTCTTTGAGCGTGCCCTGCCGGCTGTTTTGACATCGCACGGATAGTCTCGCGCCTCGGAAACCCCCTCCTGCTCGGAGTCTTCCGATGGCGCTCATCCACGGGACGCTCGGCGACGACGTCCTGGTCGGCGGCGATCAGAACGACGTCATCACCGGCAGCGCCGGCAATGACAGGCTGTTCGGCGGCGCCGGCATCGATTTCGTCTACGGCGGCAGCGGCAACGACGTGCTTCGCGGTGGTGCCGGCTCCGACCTTCTACTCGGCGAGCTCGGCAACGACACCATGTTCGGTGGCGACGGCGCCGACCGCATCATCCAGCTCAACAACGACAGCGACCTGCAGGCCGATTTCGAGATCGTCCTGCAGGGCTTCGGCCAGACGGTGACCGCCGGCGACTTCAGCCAGCTCTGAGCGGCTGCACCCACACCCCGTGATCGAACCTTGTCGGGCTGCCGGCCCTGCCGGCGGCCCGCGGAGAACCACCATGGCCTTCATCGTGGGCACCCAGAACGACGACGTGATCTTCGGCACCGAGACCGCCGACACCATTCTCGGCAGCACGGGCAATGACACGCTGTTCGGCGGCAACGGCAACGACCTGCTCTATGGCGGGCAATTCGGCACCCACGAACGCCTCTACGGCGGCAGCGGCGACGACACCTGCCTGGGCGGCGACGGCAACGACGTGCTCTACGGCGGCGACGGCAACGACAGCCTCTCCTCCGGCAACGGCAACGACCTGCTCGTCGGCGATGCCGGCGACGACGTGCTCGACGGCGGCCACGGCGACGACCTCGTCGTGGGCGGCGCCGGCCGCGACTTTCTCTACGGCGGGACCGGCCGCAACACCCTCACCGGCGGCGACGACACCGACTGCCTCTACGGCGGCGCGGGCGTCAACTTCCTCTATGGCGAAGCCGGCGGCGATTTCCTCATCGGCGGCAATTACATCGACGAGATCTATGGCGGCGACGGCAACGACCTGCTCTACGGGGGCCTGAACCAGGATGCCGTCTTCGGCGACGCCGGCGACGACCTCCTCGACGGCGGCGTCGACTACGATCAGCTGTTCGGCGGCGACGGCAACGACAGGTGCTCGGGCGGCGATGGCAACGACCGGATCTTCGGCGACGCCGGTGCCGACAGCCTGTTCGGCGATGCCGGCAACGACACGATCTTCGGCGGCGACGGCAACGACGCTGTCGACGGCGGCGACGGCAACGATTTCATCCTCGCCGGCGCTGGCGCCGATTCGATCGACGGCGGCCTGAACTACGACGTCGTCAGCTACGAGACCAGCACCTCCGGCGTCCGCATCGACCTGAGCATCGAATCCGCGGCAGGTGGCGACGCCGCGGGAGACAGGCTCACCCGCGTCGAGGGCGTCGTCGGCAGCGCGAGCGGCGACCGGCTGACCGGCGCCATCAACGACAACGAGCTGTTCGGCCTCGGCGGCAACGACACGCTGATCGGCCTCGCCGGCAAGGACGTGCTGGACGGCGGTGCCGGCAACGACGTGCTCATCGGCGGCCGGAACAGCCTCTTCGGCAGCGACCTGCTGCGTGGCGGCACCGGGGCGGACAAGTTCGTCTTCGACGACGGCGATACCGGGGTGGGTCCGCTCGATCGCGACTGCATCGCCGATTTCTCCCGCGCCCAGGGCGACAAGCTCAACATCGACCTGGTCGACGCCAACCTGAAGGTGGCGGGCGACCAGGACTTCGTCTTCCGGGGGACGGCCGCCTTCACCGGCATCGGCCAGGCCCGCTTCGTCGCCTCCGGCGCCGACCGCATCATCCAGCTCAACAACGACACCGACCTGCAGGCCGATCTCGAGATCGTCCTGAAGGGCTTCGGCAAGGCCGTCCTGGCCACCGACTTCGACCATCTCTGACCAACATCACAGGAGAGCTGCAATGGCCGTGATCACCGGCACGCCCTACGACGACTATCGTCTGGGCACCAGTACCGAGGACTTCATCTATGGCGGCGACGGCAACGACCGGCTGCATGGCATGGAGAGCAACGACGTCGTCTTCGGCGGATCGGGCTTCGACCTGCTCTATGGCGGCGAGGGAGACGATCTGATCTACGGCGGCGACGAGTATGTCGCCGACCTCTACGGCGAGAACCTGTGGGGCGGCAACGGCGCCGACATCCTCTACGGCGGCGCCGGCAACGACGGAATCAGCGGCGACCGCGACGACGACACGCTGTTCGGCGGCGACGGCCGCGACGCCATGAACGGCGGCGCCGGCTGGGATACCGTCTACGGCGGCAATGGCGACGACGTCCTGCTCGAGGTGAGCACCACCCCGGGCGAGGGTGCCGGCGTCAACTATCTCTACGGCGATGCCGGCAACGACACCCTGCTGGGCGGGGAGCGGTCGGACCTGCTCGACGGCGGGACCGGCGTGGACTCGCTCTACGGCTATGACGGTCAGGACGTCCTGCGCGGCGGCAGCCAGAACGACACCGCCTATGGCGGCAACGGCCAGGACACGGTCGCCGGCGGCGACGGCGCCGATGTGCTCGACGGCGGTGCCGACGGCGACTTCGTCTATGGCGGCAGCGGCAACGACCTTTGCCGCGGCGGCGACGGCGTCGACATCATCTTCGGCGATGCCGGCGCCGACAGGATCTTCGGCGGCGCCGGGGGCGACTACTTCGTCTTCGACGACGGCCATACCGGGCTCGGCGCCAACCGCGACCGCATCGGCGACTTCCTGCGCGGCGACGGTGACAAGCTCCATGTCGACGACATCGACGCCAACCTGAACCTCGCCGGCGACCAGGACTTCGTGTTCCGAGGCACCGCCGCGTTCACCGGCATCGGCCAGATCCGGGCGGTCAACTCGGGCACGGACCGGATCATCCAGTTCAACAACGACAAGGACATGCAGGCCGATTTCGAGATCGTCCTGCAGGGCTTCGGCAAGACCGTGCAGGCCAGCGACTTCGAGCATCTCTGAGCCCGCCGCAAGGATCGGATTGCCCGGTCGGGTGCCGCGGCCATGTTGCGGACGCGGCCCCACCGGGCCATCTGCCTGCGGCGAAGGAGATTGGCGATGTCGGTCCTGCACCTCGGCCCTGCGGCCGATCCGGCCGGAACCGGTCGCCTGGCGGCCCTCGACTGGCCGGCCCTGGGGCGCGAGCTCGACGCCGTGGGCTGTGCCGTCATCAAGGGCCTGCTGTCACCCGCGGCCTGCCGCTCGATGGCGGCACTCTACGACCGCGCCGACCTCTTCCGCAGCCGCATCGTCATGGCGAGGCACGGCTTCGGCCGCGGCGAGTACCAGTATTTCGCCTACCCCTTGCCCGAGGTCGTGGCGTTCCTGCGCGCGGGGCTCTATCCGCCGCTGGCCGAGATCGCCAACCGCTGGCACGAGGCGATGCGCATCGAGACGCGCTTTCCCGACGACCATGCCGGCTTCCTCGAGCGGTGCCATGCCGCCGGGCAGGTGCGGCCGACGCCCCTGCTGCTGCGATACGGCCCCGGCGACTTCAACTGCCTGCACCAGGATCTCTACGGCGAGAACGTCTTCCCGCTGCAGGTCGCCATCCTGCTGTCCGAGCCCGGCCGCGACTTCACCGGCGGCGAGCTCGTCCTCACCGAGCAACGGCCACGCCAGCAGTCACGCGCCGAGGTGGTGCCGCTGCGCCAGGGCGACGCCGTGGTCTTCGCCGTCAGCCACCGGCCGGTGGCCGGCGCGCGCGGCAGCTACCGCGTCAACCTGCGCCACGGCGTCAGCCGCCTGCGCTCCGGCCGCCGCCACACGCTGGGCATCATCTTCCACGATGCGAGGTAGCGCCCCTACGCCAGTGTCGCGAGATAACGCTCGAGACTGTCGAGGGCGCCGGTCCAGCCGGAGCGGTGGCGGTCGCGGGCGGTCTCGTCGAAGAACTGGTCATGGGTCAGGGTCAGCACCGTACCCTCGGGCTCGGGCTTCAGGGCGACGGTCACCACCGATCGCCGCTCCGGCGTCGAGCGCCAGGCCCAGGTGAACACCAGCCGTTCGTCGGGCAGCACCTCGCGGTACATGCCGCTGACCTCGTGCTCCTCGCCGTCCGAGGTGCGGAAGCTGACGCGAAAGTCGCCTCCGACCTGCGGGTCGGATTCCGCGCGCAGCACCTCGGACTGGGCGGGCCCGAACCAGCGGGCCAGCTGCCCGGCGTCGGTCCACGCGGCATAGACCACCGGAGGCGGTGCCTTGAGATGGCGTCGCAGGGTCAGGCTTGGCTTCGCGAGCATGGCGTCCCGTCCACAGGCATCAATTAACCATATGGTTAAATTTCGCCTGCGTCAACCGCTCGGGTCATGGACCCTGCTCGGGCACGGCCTCCGCCAGCAGATGGCCGGCTTCGCTCCAGCCCTCGGGTCCGTCCGGGTACCAGTGCACCGCCGTGTAGCCGAACTCGACCACGGCACGCCGGGCAGCGTTCCATGACATCCAGCAGTTGCGGGCGCAGTAGAACACCAGCGGCCTCGCCTTGTCGCCGCCGGTCAGGGCCTCGAGCCGGGAGGCCATCCACGCCGCCGTCTCGGGCGGCAGCTCGCCGAGCCCCGAATTGGGCAGCCAGACCGAGCCCGGTATGTCGTCGCGGCGCGGCTCCAGCCACAGCTTGTCGTCGGGACGGCCCTCCGGCTTGCGCGGCCGCGGCATCACGTCGACCAGCACCGGCTGCCGTTCGGCGACCAGCCGGGCGAGGCCCGTGGCGTCCAGCACCGTGGCTCCGCGCAGGGTTTTCGGCACCGGGGCGCGGTACTCGCCCATACGGTAGCCGTCCGGCTCCGCGACCTCGGCCGAGGACCACACGCCCACCAGCCGGCCGCGATTGTCGAGCCGCGGCACGGCGAACTCGTCGAGGATTCGGTCGAAGTCCGGCTGCAGCTCGCGCAGCGCCCCGTTGATCTTGTGCTTCCAGTCCGGCTCGCCGGTCCGGATGCCCATCGAGATGCGAAAATCGAAACGCAGCCCGGTGCGCGGATCGCTCGGCAGCGGCACCATGGCGAGCGGCACGGCCTGCTGCTTGGCCCACCAGCCGGCGATCGGCCCCCAGACCAGCGCCACGTCCAGCTCGCCATCGGCGAGATCGGCCATCATCCGCCGGATCGGCTGATCGACGCTGGTATCGGTGAGCAGCTGGTAGCTTCGGGCGCGCGCGATGATGCCCAGGCGCTGCACGAGGTCGGCCGGCGGCGAGGTGGCGACCATGCCGATGCGTGCCTCGGCCGCGCTCGGCGCCGAGAGGTCGTCGAACCGGGCGCCATCGGCCGCGCGATGCACCAGCATCCACGACGACCGGTAGTACGGATTGGTGTTCTGCACCTGCTCGTCGGCGGCGACGACGCCTATGATGATGTCGCAGCGGCGGGCGCGCAGCGTGTTGCGCACGAACCCCATGCTCTGCGGATGCCAGGTGTAGGCCACCGGCACGCCGAGATGCTCGGCCAGCCGCTCGGCGATCCGGTTCTCGAAGCCTTCGCCCTGCCTGTCGGACAAGGGCATGTTGGCGGGATCGGCGCAGACCCGCAGGTGCTTCGGATCGACCGTCTCGCCGATCGACACGCCCTCGGCTGCCGCGTCGCCCGCCAGCAGCCACGCGACGAGCCCGAGCGCGAGGGTCGCCCGCCGCCGCGCCGGCATCAGAACCTCTGCGGCCGGCCGCGATCCAGCACGCCGTCCGACCGCGCCTTCAGATAGGCATAGATGTCGTCGATATACATGGCGACGTCCTGGACCTCGCCGAACGCCGGCATCACCGACTGCTGGCTGCCCGAGACGTTCTGGCGGCCGTTGATGACCACCTCGTTGAAATCGTCCTGGCTCAGGGTCTTCAGCGAATCGGTGAGATTGGGGGCATAGGAGCTGCCGAGGCCATCGGGTCCATGGCAGACGTGGCAGGAGGCGTGATAGCGCCGGTAGCCGTTGTAGGTCCCCTGGTCGACCTTCCCGTCCCGCACCTCGTAGGGCTTGTCCTCCTGGGCCGAGAGTGGTGCCGCGGCGAACAGCGACGCCCCGATGACGAGACAAGCGACGCCCAGCCGCCCACCGTTGACCATCATCGAGCCTCCCTCGGCATTCGTGCGATCTTTCGAACTGGTCTAGCCAACTGCCCGCCGGGCGTCCACCGCCGCCTCGGCATTTCTGAAACACGACGGGCATGCGTGAGCGGTCGGACCGAAACCTGGGCGGATCAGTCTCTCCGAACACGAGGACGGGCGGACGGTTCCGCCCGCGGCGAACGGAATGCGGAAAGATGGCCAAGGGCATGCTCATCGCTGCGGCGATGCTGGCGGGCACGGGCGCGATGACGCCGGCCGCCGTGACCACCGCGGCTCCGGTCCAGACGATCGTGACGCCGGTGGCGGCGTTCGCCGGCGATGTCGGCGACCGGCATGTGGTCGGCTACTACCTGGCAGAGGCCGGTGCGTGCGCCGTCACCATGATGCTGGCCTACCCGGCCGGCGACGATGCCCCGGCCGCCGGCGCCTCGCGCTTGAGCATGACCCTGCAGCCGCAGGCTTCGGCGGCGCTCGACGACGGGCAGGGCGAGCGTCTCGCCGTGACCTGCGGCGCCGGTGCCCGGCACCTCGTCGTCGACCGTCGGCCGGGCGCCGGCCGGATGGCCAGCCGCTGAGCCAGGCTACTCGTTGTCGGCGGCCAGCAGGGCCGCCAGTCTTTCCGTCAGCGGCCCGGGCGCCGGCAGGCTGCGCCCCGACAGGGTGCGGATCGGCCGGATGCCGGCGAGGCTGCTGGTGACGAACGCCTCCGCCGCTGCCTGCAATGCCTCCCCGGGCAGCGGCGAGGCGGTCACGGCGGTGCCAGCTGCCGGGCCGATCGCCAGCAGTCTCCGCCGCGTGACGCCGGGCAGGGCGCCGTCCTCCACGGGCGGCGTCCTCGCCTGGCCGTCGATGACCAGGAACAGGTTGGCCGCCGAGGCGCAGGCCAGGCGGCCGGCCGTGCAGCGCAGGATCGCCTCGTCGCCGCCGGCGGCCCGCGCCTCGCGCAGCGCCAGCACCTGATCGAGATAGGCCAGCGTCTTCAGCCGGCTGGTCGGCGAATGCTCGTTGCGGCGCACGCTCTCGACCAGCACCGCATCAGCCGGCGGGCGGGGCGGCGGCAACGGGAACGCCGCGATCATCAAGGTGGGACTGGCCGGCTCCGGCGGCAGCAGCCCGCGTGGCCCGGGGCCGCGGGTGAGCGTGAGCCGCAGGGCTGCGCCGGCCCGGTCCAGCCCGTTGGCCGCCAGAGTAGCCGCCAGGGCATCGCCCAGCGCCGCATCGTCCAGCGGCACCCGCAGGCCGAGCACCGAGGCGCCCTGGCGGAGCCGTGCCAGATGGGCTGCCAGCCTGCGCACCTGGCCGGCCTCGGCGCGCATGGTCTCGAACAGGCCGTCGGCCAGCAGCAGGCCGCGATCGGCCGGATCGATCGCGGCCTCGCCCTCGGCGATCCAGCGTCCATCGAACCACAGCACGGGCCGCGCCTACCCTGCCCTCGGGACGATGCGTCCCGATCCGCGCGGCCGTCGCCGCCTCAGCCGAAGAACTCCACCGTCGCGGTCCCGATGTCGTACATGGCACCGGTGATCTTCACGGCGCCCTGGCTCTCGAGCCCGCTCAGCACCGGGCTCCGCTCGCGGATCAAGTCGAGCGTCAGCTCGACATGCTTCCTCGCCACCGCATCGACGAAGGCCGGGTTGCCGGCCGAGCGATCGCCCGGGAACGTGGTCGCCTCGACGGCGGGCCGGATCTTGGCGAGGAGGGCCGTCAGGTTGCCGAGCTCGGCGCCGGCGATGGCGCCCGCGACGGCGCCGCAGGCGGTGTGTCCCATCACCAGCACGACCTTGGCACCGGCCAGCTTGCAGGCGAACTCCATGCCGCCGATCACGTCCTCGTCGGCGACGCAGCCGGCGATGCGCGAGTTGAAGGTGTCACCGATGCCGAGATCGAGGATCACCTCGGCCGGAGCACGCGAATCGATGCAGCTCAGGATGACGGCGGCCGGATATTGCCCCGACGCGCTGGCCTGCTGCTCGGCGAGATAGTCGCGGCTGCGGCGCTCGCCCGAGCGGAAGAGCCGGTTGCCTTCCTTCATGTGGGCGATGATCTCGGTGGGCGACATGGCATCGCGCTGCTCCCGGCTCAGCGCCGCGGCGCGTGCCACACCGACCGACAGGCCCGGAGCCAGCAGGGCTGGCACGGCCAGCAGGCTGGAGGCGGCGAGCAGGCGGCGGCGCCGGATGCCGCGGGTCTCGTGGTGGGGGCTTCCGCACTCGCACATTCGGCAATTCCTTCAATGGAGGAGCGAGACGGAATAAGGGCCGCGACCTTGTTACAGTCAAATGAACTCGTCGGCTCTGAAATCAACTGGAGGGTGGGCCGCCGCGTGCCGCAGCAGTGGAGAGGAAGTTGCGGAGCATCGCATAGCCGCCCTCGGTGAGCACGGCTTCGGGGTGGAACTGCACGCCCTCGACCGGGTGCTGGCGATGCCGCAGCCCCATGATCTCGCCGTCCGGGCTGCGGGCGCTGACCTCGAGCTCGGCCGGCAGCTCCTCGTCGAGCACGATCAGCGAGTGGTAGCGGGTGACGGTGAGCGGAGAGGGCTGGCCATGGAACACGCCGCGGCCGTCATGGGTCACGGCCGAGGTCTTGCCGTGCATCGGCCGCCTCGCCCGGCCGACCCTGCCGCCGTAGGCTGCGCCGATGCACTGGTGGCCGAGGCAGACGCCCAGGATCGGCACCGATGGCCCGAAACGCTCGATCACCCGCATCGAGATGCCAGCCTCGAGCGGCCCGCAGGGTCCGGGCGACAGGATGATGTGCGACGGTGCCAGGTCGGCGATGTCGGCCAGGCCCACGGCATCGTTGCGCAGCACCAGCCGCTGGTGTCCCAGCTCGGCGACGTAGCGGGCGAGGTTCCAGACGAAGCTGTCGTAGTTGTCGATCAGCAGGATCATCCGCCCAGCGCCTGCATCAGCGCCCTCGCCTTATCCAGGCTTTCTTCATACTCCGCTGCCGGATCGCTGTCCGCCACGATGCCGCCGCCGGCCTGGAAGGTCGCGATGTCGCCCTTGATAGCGAAGGTGCGGATGGTGATGGCGCTGTCCATCGCCCCGTCGAAGCCGAGCCAGGCCAGCGCCCCGCAATAAGGCCCGCGCCGCGTCGGCTCCAGTTCGGCGATGATCTCGATGGCACGGATTTTCGGCGCCCCGGTGATCGAGCCGCCGGGGAAGGTGGCGCGCAGCAGATCGACAGCATCGGCCCCCTGGCGCAGCTCGCCGGTCACGGTCGAGACCAGGTGATGCACCGTGGCGAAGCTGTGCAGCGCGCAGATCTCGGGCGTCAGCACGCTGTGCTCGCGGCAGACCCGGGAGAGGTCGTTGCGCAGCAGGTCGACGATCATCAC
>DAOLFG010000019.1:54478-73303 GCA_035326425.1 Geminicoccus sp.
TGTGCTCGCGGCAGACCCGGGAGAGGTCGTTGCGCAGCAGGTCGACGATCATCACGTTCTCGGCGCGGTCCTTCTCGCTGGCCAGCAGCTCGGCGGCGGCCCGGGCATCCGCTGCCGGATCGGCATGCCGTCGCCGGGTGCCCTTGATCGGCCGGGTCTCGACCCCGCCCCGGTCGAGGCGCAGGAACCGCTCGGGCGAGGCCGAGGCGATCACCGTGTCGCCGAAATCCATGAACGCCGCGAACGGCGCCGGATTGCGGCGACGCAGGCGGCGATAGAGGTCGAAGGGCGACAGCCCCTCGGGGAGGCGGGCGGTGAAGCGCTGCGAGACGTTGGCCTGGAAGATGTCGCCGGCCAGGATGTAGTCGACGACCCGCCGCACCATCGCCTCGTAGCCGGCCGGGCCGAAGCCGCTCGAGATCGGCTCGGCCACCAGCGCCGATGGCTCCGCCAGCTCCGGGGCTCCCTCGAGCAGCCCGGCCAGCCGGTCGAGCCGGGCGCGGCGGCGATGCATGCGCGGCTCGGGCGAGGTCTCCGGCAGCCCGCTCGACATCGCCCAGGCCCGCCGCTCGACGAGGTCGAACGCCGCCACCGTGTCGTAGAGGCCGAGCACCAGGTCGGGAAAGCGCAGGTCGTCGGCCTCGGGTGCCGGCAGGCGCTCAAGATGGTGACAGAGGTCGTAGCCGAGATAGCCGACCGCACCGGTCTGGAACGGCGGCAGCGCCGGATCGGTCTCGATCGGCGAGGCGCGCAAGAGGCGTTGCAGCACCGCGAACGGATCGCCGGTGAGGCTGCGCTCGCCCAGCCTGATGCGGCCGTCCTTGCTGGTCAGCACCAGGAACGGATCGGCCGCGACATAGGACCATCGGCCGAGCAGCGGATCGACGCGTGCGCTGTCGAGCAGCACGGGGTTCGGCAGGTGGCGCAGCGCGGCGAACGCCCGCACCGGGTCGACGAAACCGATCTCCTGCGCCAGCACGCGCATCAGGCGGCCAGCCCGCGCAACATCTCGGCGGTCGCGGTGTCCGCCGGGAAGAAGGTCTCGAGCGCCAGCTCGGAGAGCGTCACGTCGACCGGCGTGCCGAACACCGTGGTGGTGCCGAGCAGGGAGAGGACGCCGGAGCGGGTCGCCAGCCGCAGCGGCACGGCGATGTCGCCATGATCGGCCGGGGGCGAGGACGACACGCCGCCCGGATAGCTCACCAGCTCCGCCAGGAGCGCGATCAGCGTGTCATCGGCGGTCAGCTCGATCTGCCGCCGCAGCCGCGCCAGCAGATGGGCCCGCCATTCGGCGAGGTTCAGGATCCGCGGTGCCAGCCCATCCGGGTGCAGGCTCAGCCGCAACACGTTCACGGGTGGCTGCAGCAGCACCCGCGCGGCGCCGGCCAGCAGCGGCGGCACCGCCCGGTTGGCCGAGACCAGCTGCCAGTGCCGGTCGACGGCGATCGCGGGGTGCGGCTCGTGCCCGGCCAGGATCAGCTCGACCGCGCGCCGCGCCGGTCGCATGGCGTCGTCGTCCAGCGGCCGCTCCGCAAACCTCGGCGCGAAGCCCGCCGCCACCAGCAGCACGTTGCGGTCGCGCAAGGGCACCTCCAGCCGCTCGGCCAGATGCAGCAGCATCTCCCGGCTCGGCTGGGCGCGGCCGGTCTCGACGAAGCTGAGATGGCGCGTGGAGATGCCGGCCTCGCTGGCGAGGTCGAGCTGGCTCATGCGCCGACGCTGCCGCCATTGCCGCAGATGCTCGCCCACCGGTCTGGCCGCTGCCGTCATGGCCGCAAGCTAGCACGCCGCCGGCCGCCGCTCCATGACCTCCGAGGTAATCGACCGGCCCCGGCACGAACGCCACATTGGGCTGCGACACACGAGGGAGAGACCGATGGACGAGCTGAACCGCCTGGTCGACCGCTACATCGCCGCCTGGAACGAGCCCGATCCCGCACGCCGGCACCAGCTGGTGGCCGAGACCTATGTCGAGGAGGCGAGCTACGTCGATCCGCTGGCGCAGGCCGAGGGCCATGCCGCCATCGAGGCGATGATCCAGGCCGTGCAGGCGCAGTTCCCCGACCACCTGTTCCGGCGGCGCGGCGGTGTCGACGGCCACAACGGCCGCGTCCGCTTCGCCTGGGAGCTGGCGGGGCCGGACGGCGAGACCAAGGTGGCCGGCATCGACTTCGGCATGGTCGCCGCCGACGGCCGCTTCCAGGCGCTGACCGGCTTCATCGACGGCGCCCCGCCCGGCCGTCTCGCAGCATAGCATCGCAGCAGCCCGCGGCCCGACGCGGCCGCGGGCTGTAGAGCACGTGGCTTCTCCGTTCGGTGGGAGACACGCCTCGCTGACCCGGCCCGCCGAACGGCTGCGCGTGCCATCACATCGGCGAGATATGTTCATTGAGCGGGCTTTGATCAATTTTCGGGCGATTCGGCCAGCGTCCGCCAGGCCCGGACCATCTGCCGGGTCGCGGCGACGTCGTGGACGCGCAGCAGCGTGGCACCACGGTCCAGCGCCCATTGCGCCGCCGCCAGGGAAGCCGGCAGGCGGTCGGCCGGGGCGTGCCCGCGATGGAGCCACGCTGCCCAGCCCTTGCGCGACACCCCGACGAGCACCGGCGGGCCGAGGCCGTGCAGCAGCGCCAGCTCGCGCAGGATCTCCAGGTTGTGCGGCTCGTGCTTGGCGAAGCACAGGCCCGGGTCGAGGACGATCCGCTCTCTCGGCACGCCCGCCGCCACGGCCGCCTCGATCCGCCGGGCAAGCTCCTCGCAGACCTCGAGGATGGCGCTGCGATAGTCGGGTGCCTTGTTCATCGTCGCCGGCACGCCGCGCATGTGCATCAGCACCACCCGGGCACCGGCCCGCGCAGCTTCGGCCGCGGCTGCCGGCGCCTCCGGATCGTGCGTCAGCCCGCTGACGTCGTTGACCATGCCGGCCCCGGCCTCGATCGCCGCGCGCATGACCTCGGCCTTGCGAGTGTCGATCGACACCGTCACGCCGGCCCCGGCCAGCCTTTCGACGACCGGCAGAACCCTGGCCAGCTCCACCTCGGCGGGCACTTCCGCCGCTCCGGGCCGGGTGGACTCGCCGCCGACGTCGACGATGTCGGCGCCGTCTGCCGCCATCGCCAGCCCGCGCGTCACCGCCGCCGCGGTATCGGCATCGGCGCCGCCGTCGGAGAAGCTGTCCGGCGTGACGTTGAGGATGCCCATGATGCGCGGCCGATCGAACGGCGCCGGCCGCCGTCGGGCCAACGCCGCCGCCATGTCCGCGGGCAGATCGGCCAGCGGGCGTAACTTTCGCGACGATACCATCGAACCATCCCAGGCGAGCCGCTCGACGGCGGTGAAGGCGATCGGCCCGCCGGCCAGCGGCAGCGCCTCGCCCCGCTCGACCAGCAGCACCGCCTCCGGCCCGCCGACAAGGCCGGTGGGCCGCCAATGCAACCGATAGCCGGGGCTTGCGACCATTGCTCACGACCTCGCCCGTTGCCTGTGATATCGCATCGCTTCGCGCGACCACGAGAGGACCCGCCCGGCACATGGCGCCCGCGCGCATCTTTCCCTGGCTCGACCGCTCCGGCCGCTTCTCGCCGCTCAAGGCCGCCACGCTCGCGGGTGTGATGGCACCGGCGCTGTGGATCGCCTGGCAGGCCTGGACGCACCAGCTCGGCGCCAACCCACTGACCGAGGCCATCCACCAGAGCGGCACCTGGGTGGTGCGGCTGCTGCTGGTGACGCTGGCGATCACGCCGTTGCGGCGCATCGGCGGCTGGCCGCGGCTGATCCTGGTGCGCCGCATGGTCGGCGTCGCCGCCATGGCCTACGCCTTGCTGCATCTGGGCCTCTATGTCGCCAGCCAGAGCTTCAGCCCGATCCGGGTCGTCAGCGAGATAGCCCTACGCTTCTACCTCACCATCGGCTTCGTGGCGGTGGCGATCCTGGTGGCTCTCGGCGCCACCTCGCTCGATGCCGCCATCCGCCGCCTCGGCCGCCGCTGGAACCAGCTCCACCGGCTGGTCTACCTCGCCACGGCGCTCGGCATCGTCCACTTCTTCCTGCAGTCCAAGGTCGATGTCAGCGAGCCGGTGGTGATGGCCGGCTTCTTCTTCTGGCTCATGGCCTTCCGCCTGCTCGATCGCGCCGGCGGCGAACGTCCCCGGCCGCTGCGCCTGACCGGCCTCGTGCTGCTCGTGCCGGTGCTGACGGCGCTGGCCGAGGCCGCCTGGTACCTCGGCCGCAACGGAGTCGACCCGAAGATGGTGCTGTCGGCCAATTTCAGCCTGGCGCTCGGTCCCCGTCCGGCGGTGTGGGTGCTGATCGTGGCCATGATACCGCCGCTGATCGCCGCCGCCCGGCCGTGGTGGGAGCGCCAGCCCCGCCGTGTCCGGCCGGTCCGCGCCGCCGCCTGACCGCTCAGGCAGCCACCAGCAGCTCGCCCTTGCCGAGATCGGCGACATCGCCGGCCCAGCGCCGCACCTTGCGCGACGGCAAGGCGGGAGCGCCCAGCGTCCGGAGGTGGCGCTCGAGCAGGCCGAGCCACAGCAGCTCGTGCGCGCCGTCGTCGGTGAAGGTCGGCAGCAGCCGCTCGGGCGCGCGCGCCAGGTAGAGCGTGCCGCGCTTCATCGAGCCCGCGGGCTCGGATGCGCAGGCGCCGTGGACGATGAGCGTGCCGCCGCGCATTCCCCAGGCGGCATGCGGGCCGGCGTCGCCGCCGATCACGATCAGGCCCTTGCGCATCCGCCCGGCGGCGCGCGGGCCGCAGCCGCCCGCCAGCAGGATGGCGCCGCCGCTCATGCCTCCGGCACCGGGCAGCGCACCGCCCAGCGCCTCGCCGGCATCGCCGTCGATCCGCAGCACGCCGCCGCTCATCTCGCAGCCGGCCAGCGCGCCGGCCGATCCTCGCAGCTCGATCTCGCCGCCGGTCATCCCGGCCCCGGCGAGCGCGCCGGCATCGCCCTCGACGACGATCCGACCCCGGTCCAGCCCCGCCCCGATCCGGTCGCAGCGGGCATCGGTGCCCACCAGCCGCAGCTCGTCCGCTCGGCCGGGCGCCAAGTCGAACAGCTCGCCGAGCCGCACCACCTGGTTGCCGAGCTGCAACGGCGTCGCGGCCGTGATCCCGGCATCCGGCAGCAGCGGCGACAGGTCCAGGGGGACCTGCGGCGCCACGCGCAGGGTGAGCGTCGGCAAGCCTCAGGCCGCCGGCTGCACCGTCGCCGGCCGCCAGCCGTGATATTTCGGGTGATCGACCCCGAGCGGCAGGCCGACCGGCTGGCCGGTCTCGTTCGAGTGGTAGAGGGCGCTGATCAGCTCCAGCGAGCGCCGGGCGTCGGTCAGCGTCACCGGCAGCGGGCCGCCGCTCTCGAGCGCGGCGTGATAGGCCTGCATCAGCCCGTGGAAGCGCGACGGCACGAATTCCCAATCGGCCAGCGCCTCGTCGATCCCGGCACCGACCTCGGAACTGGCCGGGATGATCTCCCAGGGCGCGTCGCCCGGCGAGTACGGGGCGAGGCTGCTCTCGAAGGTGACGTTCTCGAAGCAGAAGCGCAGCCGGCTGATCTCCTTCTGCGAGCCGAGCGTCGCCGACAGCGTCACCAGGGCGCCGCTCTCCATCAACAGCGACGCCGCCGCGCAGTCCTCGACCTCGATGGCGTTCACCCGGGTCGCCACCCGGCCGAACACCGAGGCGATCGGCCCCATGAAGTAGCACAGGAGATCGTGCAGGTGGATCGAGTGGCCGACCAGCACGCCGCCGAGCTCGGTGTCCCAGCGGCCGCGCCACGGCACGGTGTAGTAGGCGGGCTTGCGGCTCCAGGCGGTCTCCACCGTCGCCACATAGGGCTTGCCGGCAAGGCCGAGGTCGAGGATGCGCTTGGCCTTCTGCAGCCCGTCGCCGAAGCGGTACTGGAAGATCGGCAGCACCTTGCCCCGGGACTGCGCCTCGGCGGCGATCAGCCGGTCGGCCTCGGCGAGCGAGCCGGCCAGCGGCTTCTCGCAGATCACCTGCTTGCCGGCCGCCAGCGCCGCCAGCGCCTGCGGCACGTGCAGCGAGGGTGGCGTGCAGATGTCGACGATGTCGATCTCGGGCATGGCCAGCAGCTCGTCGAACGAGCGCGTGCGGACCGGCACGCCGAACTCGTCGCCGACCGAGGCCAGCCGCGCCTCGTCGAGATCGCAGATCGCCGCTGTCCGGAACTTGTCCGGCTGGGTGACGTAGCCCTCGAAGATGTGGCTCCGGCCGATGCCGCAGCCGACGACGCCAACGTTCCACACCTTGGCCATGGGGTCAGCCCCGCGCCCGGGTCGTGCCGCGCTCGGCCATGGCCTGCGCCGTCAACGCCAGCTCCATGGCCTTGAAGCAGTGCGCCTGTCCCATGGCGGTCTCCGTCCGGTTCAGCACGTCCTGGACGAGCGCCGGCCCGTAGGGCAGCTCGACGTCCGAGCAGTCGATGTGGCGCGTTCCCTTGCCGTCGACCAGGAACAGATGATCCTTCCCCGGCCGGCCGGCGATGTCGACATATTTGCGCAGCTCGATATAGCCCTCGGTGCCGAGGATGGTGAGCCTGCCGTCGCCCCAGGTCGGCAGGCCGTCGGGCGTGAACCAGTCGACCCGGACATAGCCGGTGACGTCCCTGGTGCGCAGCAGGAACTCGCCGAAATCCTGCAGGCCCGGCGTCTCGGGGTGGGCGCGGTTGGCAACGGTCGCCGCCGCCACCTCGGCCTCCAGCGTGCCGGCGAAGAACAGGAACTGCTCGCACTGGTGCGAGGCGATGTCGGTGAGGATGCCGCCGTAGCGTGCCCGCTCGAAGAACCAGGCCGGCCGCGGATTGAGGCCGAGGCGATGCGGCCCGAGGCCGGTGGTGTTCACCACCCTGCCGATGGCGCCCGCCTGCACCAGCTCACCCGCCTTGACCGTCGAGCGGGTCTCGAAATGCTCGGAGTAGCAGACCGAGTAGATCCGCCCGGTCTCGGCCTGGACCTCGCGGACCTCGGCCAGCTGCTCGAGCGTGGTCATGCCGGGCTTGTCGGTCATGACGTCCTTGCCGTGCCGCATCGCCTCGATGCCGATCGGCGCCCGGTCGGCCGGGATGGCCGCGGTCACGATCATGGCGATCGAACGGTCCTCCAGGATCCGCCGCTTGTCGGCGATCCGCTCGGCCTGCGGGAACTTCTGGGCGAACTGCGCCGCCAGGTCGTCCTCTGGCGCGTGGAAGCAGACGAAGTCCGCCCCGCCGCGCAGCAGGCATTCGACCTGGCCGTAGATGTGGTTGTGGTTGATGCCGATGACGGCGAAGCGAATGCTCATGGCGGCGTGCCTCGTTTCCTCGCCGGAGCGTCCCGGCCCGTTTGCCTCCTGCCAGCGGCGCGGATCTGCGGCGTGGACGCCCGCAGCGTCAAGCCATATGTAACCAACCGGTTCCGACATTTGACCGAGGCGAGATGGCGCTCGACGCAGCCCTCCTGGACGAGCCCAAGCCCGCCGGCCCGGCGCGCGCCAAGGGCGCGCGGGATCCCGAGCAGACCAGCTCGGCGATCCTGGCCGCTGCCGTCCACGAGTTCACCCAGAAGGGCTATGGCGGGGCCCGCATCGACGAGATCGCGCTGCGCTCCGGCGCCAACAAGCGGATGATCTACCACTATTTCGGCGGCAAGGAGGCGCTCTACCTGGCGGCGCTCGAGCAGGTCTACGCCTCGATCCGCTCTGCCGAGGCCGAGCTGCGCCTGGGCGACCGCGACCCCGTCGACGCCGTGCGCGAGCTCACCCGCTTCACCTGGAACTATTTCCTCGCCCACCCCGAGTTCCTCAGCATGCTGGGGACCGAGAACCTGCTGAAGGCCAAGCACCTCAAGCGCTCGACACGCATCCTGGGCATGCATTCGCCGCTGGTCGCCATGCTGGCGGAAATCCTCGACCGCGGTGCCGCCGAGGGCCGCTTCCGCCAGGGCGTCGACCCCGTCCGCCTCTATGTCACCATCGCCTCGCTCGGATTCTTCTATCTTTCCAACCGCTACACCCTGTCCGCGATCTTCCGCCGCGACCTCGCCGACCCGCGCGAGCTCGACGCCTGGGGCCGTCATATCGTCGAGGTGGTGCTGGCCCACCTGCAGCCGCGACCGCAACAAGTTCCAGTGTGAGCGCTAACTCGCGTGCCCGCGGTGTTCTCGTCTCTTGGCACGGGGCGCCGTGTCCCATAGGTAAGAAGGCGGACACTCTCCACGGGCGGTCCGGCAGCATGTGATATCACGCGACGACGAGAGGCCCCCTCGCGGACCATGGCGAACCATGTTCTCCTGATCGCCATCATCTCGCTGCCTTTCGCCGGTAGCATCGCCGCCGCGTTCCTGCCGTCCCATGCCCGCAGCGCCCCGACCTGGCTCGCCGGCATCGTCGCCCTCGCCTGCCTCGGCCTTTCGATGACCTTCGGCGGCCACGTGCTGCGGGGCGGCACCGCCCGCGCCGAGGTCGCCTGGCTGCCCGAGCTGGGCCTCGACCTCGTCCTGCGCATGGACGGCTTCGCCTGGATGTTCTGCCTGCTGATCACCGGCATCGGCATGCTCGTCGTCATGTACGCCCGCTACTACATGGCGCCCGCCGATCCCCTGGCGCGCTTCCTCGCCTTCCTGCTGGCCTTCATGGGCGCCATGCTGGGCATCGTGCTGTCCGGCAACCTGCTGCTGCTGGTGTTCTTCTGGGAGCTCACCAGCCTGTTCTCGTTCCTGCTGATCGGCTACTGGCACCAGAACGCCAATGCCCGCGACGGCGCCCGCATGGCGCTGACGGTCACCGGCATCGGCGGGCTGGCGCTGCTGACGGGCGTGCTGCTGATCGGCCGCATCGTCGGCTCCTACGACCTCGACGTGGTGCTGGCCTCGGGAAACCTGATCCGCTCCCACGACCTCTATCTGCCGGCCCTGCTGCTGGTGCTGCTGGGCGCGCTGACCAAGAGCGCGCAGTTCCCGTTCCACTTCTGGCTGCCCAACGCCATGGCGGCGCCCACGCCGGTCTCGGCCTACCTCCATTCTGCCACGATGGTGAAGGCCGGCGTCTTCCTGCTGGCGCGGCTGTGGCCGGCGCTGGCCGGCACCGACACCTGGTTCTGGGTCGTGGCCACGACCGGCCTCGCCACCCTGCTGATCGGCGCCTTCATCGCCATCTTCCAGCAGGATCTGAAGGGCCTGCTGGCCTACTCGACGATCAGCCATCTCGGGCTGATCACGCTGCTGCTCGGCCTCGACAGCCCGCTGGCGGCGGTGGCGGCGATCTTCCACATCTTCAACCACGCCCTGTTCAAGGCGTCGCTGTTCATGGCCGCCGGCATCATCGACCACGAGACCGGCACCCGCGACATGCGCCGGCTGAGCGGCCTGTTCCGCTTCCTGCCGGTCACGGCGACGCTGGCCATGGTGGCGGCGGCCGCCATGGCGGGCGTGCCCCTGCTCAACGGCTTCCTCTCCAAGGAGATGTTCTTCGCCGAGACCATCGAGACCCACGTCGATTCGCTGCTCGACCGGGCGCTGCCCTACGTCGCCACCGTCGCCGGCATCTTCAGCGTCGCCTATTCGCTGCGCTTCATCTACAAGGTGTTCTTCGGCCCCCAGCCGCTCGACCTGCCGCGACAGCCGCACGAGCCGCCGCGCTGGATGCGCTTTCCGATCGAGTTCCTGGTGCTGGCCTGCCTGGTCGTCGGCATCATCCCGGGACGCACCGTCGGCCCGATCCTGGACTCGGCGGTCTATGCCGTGCTCGGCGCCAGCACACCGGTATATAGCCTGGCGGTCTGGCACGGCTTCACCTGGCCGCTGCTCATGAGCGGCGTCGCCCTGCTCGGCGGTATCGTCCTCTACCTGCTGCTGCGCCGCTACCTGCTCGGCCGCGTCGACGGCGTGCCGCTGCTGCGCCACCTCAACAGCCAGCGCATCTTCGAGCAGATCCTGGTGGCGGTGTCGTGGCGCTGGGCGCGCCGGCTCGAGGGCGTGCTGGGCACCCGCCGCCTGCAGCCGCAGATGCGCCTCATCGTCGTGGTCGCGATAGCGGCGGCACTCTGGCCGCTCTGGCGGGCGGGCCTGGTGCCGGGCAGCGCCAGGGTCTCGGCCTTCGACATCAGCTTCGCCCTGCTGTGGGGCGTGGGTGCGGCCTGCGCCGTCGGTGCCGCCTACCAGGCCAAGTACCACCGCATCGCCTCGCTGATCCTGATGGGCGGGGCGGGCCTCTCCACCTGCGTCACCTTCGTCTGGCTGGCCGCACCCGACCTCGCCCTCACCCAGCTGCTCGTCGAGATCGTGAGCACCGTGCTGCTGCTGCTGGGCGTGCGCTGGCTGCCCAGGCGCATCGCCGAGATCGACCCGGTCGACGGGCTGCAGGCCAGGCTGCGGCGCGCGCGCGACCTCGCCATGGCGGTGATCGGCGGCGGCGGCGTCGCCGCCATCGCCTATGCCGTGATGACCCGGCCGCCGGTGGCCGGCATCTCGGGCAATTTCCTCGAGCGCGCCTACAGCGAGGGCGGCGGCACCAACGTCGTCAATGTGATCCTGGTCGATTTCCGCGGCTTCGACACGCTGGGCGAGATCACCGTGCTGGGCATCGTGGCGCTCACCGTCTACGCCCTGCTGCGCCGCTTCCGCCCCGCCGCCGAGAGCGTCGACCTGCCCGAACAGCAGCAGCGCCAGGATGCCTTCGACGACGCGCGCAGCGACCGGCACCGCGGCGATACCGTCGCCGACTACCTGCTGGTGCCGAACATGGTGATGCGGCCGCTGTTCCCGGTCATCGCCATGCTGGCGGCGTACCTGTTCCTGCGTGGCCACGACCTGCCGGGCGGCGGCTTCGTCGCCGGGCTCACCATGGCCCTGGCCTTCATCCTGCAATACATGGTCGGCGGCACGCAGTGGGTGGAAGCGAGGCTGCGCATCCTGCCGGTGCGCTGGATCGGCTTCGGCCTGCTGACCGCCACGGCCACGGGTGCGGGTGCGTGGATGTTCGGCTACCCGTTCCTCACCTCCTGGTTCGCCTATGCCGAGCTGCCGCTGATCGGCAGGATCCCGACCGCCAGCGCGCTCCTGTTCGACCTCGGCGTGTTCCTGCTGGTCGTCGGCGCCACGGTGCTGGTGCTGATCGCCCTGGCGCACCAGTCGGTGCGGGCCCGCCGCAGCCCGCGCGCCGCCGCTTCGGCCGAGCCCGAGACCGCGAGCGAGGCGGCGTGATGGAGGCGATCCTCGCCATCGGCATCGGCGTGCTCACCGGCTCCGGCATCTGGCTGGTGCTGCGGCCGCGCACCTTCCAGGTGATCGTCGGTCTGTCGCTGCTGTCCTACGCCGTCAACCTGTTCATCTTCGCGATGGGCCACCTGCCGGTCGGCGCCCCGCCGGTCATCGGCAACGGACCGGTCGATCCGACGGTCCACACCGACCCGCTGCCGCAGGCGCTGGTGCTGACCGCCATCGTCATCGGCTTTGCGATGACCGCGCTCTTCCTCGTGGTGCTGCTGGCCTCGCGCGGCCTCAGCGGCACCGATCATGTCGATGGCCGGGAGCGCGGGACGTGAGCGCCTGGTCCTCGCACCTGATGATCCTGCCGATCGTGCTGCCGCTGGCCGCCGGCGCCCTCATGCTGCTGCTGGCGCACGGCCGCCATGTCGCCAAGACCTTCATCGGCCTCTGCTCGACGATCGGCCAGTTCGGCCTGGCCCTCATGCTGCTCCGGATCGCCGATGCCGGCGTGGCGCAGGTCGGGGTCTACCGGCTGGGCGACTGGCCGGCCTTGTTCGGAATCGTGCTGGTGGTCGACCGGCTGTCGGCGGTGATGCTGCTCCTGACCAGCATCCTGGCGCTCTGCGCGCTGCTGTTCTCGCTCGCCCGCTGGCAGCGGGCCGGCATGCATTTCCAGCCGCTGTTCCAGTTCCTACTGATGGGCCTCAACGGCGCCTTCCTCACCGGCGACCTGTTCAACCTGTTCGTGTTCTTCGAGGTCATGCTGGCGGCTTCGTACGGCCTGGCCCTGCACGGCTCGGGCATCGCGCGGGTCAGGGCGGGCCTGCAGTACATCGCCGTCAACCTGCTGGCCTCGATGCTGTTCCTGATCGGTGTCAGCCTGATCTACGGCATGGCCGGCACGCTCAACATGGCCGACCTCGCCGCCCGCATACCCTCGGTGCCGGCCGAGAACCGCATGCTGCTGGAGGCCGGGGCGGCGATCCTGGGGATCGCGTTCCTGGTCAAGGCCGGGATGTGGCCGCTGTGCTTCTGGCTGCCCACCACCTATACCGCCGCTGCGGCGCCGGTGGCCGCCGTCTTCGCCATCATGACCAAGGTCGGCGTCTACGTCGTGCTGCGCCTGTGGCTGCTGTTCTTCGGCCACGACACCGCCGACGGCTTCGGCGGACCGGTGCTGCTGTTCGGTGGCATGGCGACCATCGTCTTCGGCGCCATCGGCGTCCTGGCCTCGCAGGACAGCCGCCACCTCGTCGCCTTCAGCGTGCTGGTGTCCTCGGGCACGCTGCTGGCAGCCATCGGCACCGGCCAGGCGGCCGTCACCGGCGGCGGCCTGTTCTATCTCGCCAGCTCGACGCTGGCGATCGGCGCCTTCTTCCTGCTGGTCGAGCTGGTCGACCGCAACCGCGACGCCTATGCCGACGTGCTGGCGGTGACGATGGAGGCCGGCGGCTGGGAGGACGAGGAGGAAGAGGAGGAGGAGGACGAATCCGGCATCGCCGTGCCGGCCACCATGACCGTGCTCGGTGCCTGCTTCCTCGCCTGCGCCCTGATTCTGGCCGGCCTGCCGCCATTGTCGGGCTTCATCGGCAAGCTGGCCCTGCTCGACGGCATCCTCCGCCAGCCGCAGCTGCCGGCATCCGCATGGGCGCTGGTCGCGGTCCTGATCCTGTCGAGCCTCGCCGCGCTGATAGCCCTCACGCGCGCCGGCATCCGCTCGTTCTGGCTGCCGCTAGATCACGCCGTGCCGCGCGTCGGCATCGTCGAGCTGACGCCCGTGCTCTGCCTGCTGCTGGCCTGTGTGGCCATGACCGTCGAGGCCGGCCCGGTGATGCGCTACCTCCGGGCCACCGCCGACTCGCTGCACACCCCGGGAGGCTATGTCGAGGGCGTCATCACGCCGCCGGGGCCGGCCGACGGGAGCACGGCCCCATGACGCGCTGGCTGCCGCACCCGCTGCTGTCGGGCTTCCTGCTGGCGTTCTGGCTGCTGCTCAACCAGAGCCTCAGTCCCGGCCATCTGCTGCTGGGGCTCGTGCTGGGGCTGGTCGGCGGGCTGATGGTGCAGCCGCTCGAGCTGCCGGCGTCCAATATCCGCCGGCCGCTCGCCCTCCTCCGGCTGATCGGCCGCGTGCTCGTCGACATCGTCCGCTCCAACATCGCCGTCGCCCGCATCGTGCTGGGCCTCGGACAGGAGGAGCGCGTCTCGGGTTTCATGGCCATCCGGCTGGAGCTGCGCAACCGCTACGGCCTCGCCGTGCTGGCCTGCATCATCACCGCCACCCCGGGGACCATCTGGGTGAGCTTCGATTCCGCCACCGGCCGCCTGCTGATCCACGTCCTCGACCTCGTCGACGAGGCGACCTGGACGCGCACGATCAAGCACCGCTACGAACGCCTGCTGCTCGAGATCTTCCGATGAGCGCCGCCATCCTCAACGCCGCCATCCTGGCCGCCCAGGTCATGCTGGCGCTGGCCATGGCCTGTGCCGCCTGGCGGATGCTGCGCGGACCGCGCGCCCAGGACCGGGTGCTCGGGCTCGACACGCTCTACATCAACGCCATGCTGCTGCTGGTGGTGTTCGGCATCCGCTCGGGCAGCACGCTCTATTTCGAGGCCGCCCTGGTGATAGCGCTCGTCGGCTTCATCGCCACGGCGGCGATGGCCAAGTTCCTGATGCGTGGCGAGGTGATCGAATGACCGCCGCCGCCGAGCTGCCGGTCTGGGCCGCCCTGCTCACCGCCCTGCTGCTGCTGGCCGGCGCCGGCCTGACGCTGATCGGCTCGTTCGGCCTGCTGCGGCTCCAGAGCTTCTACGAGCGGGTCCATTCCCCCACCCTGGGCTCGACGCTCGGCATGGCCTGCGTGCTGGCGGCCTCGATGCTGTTCTTCAGCGTGCTCGAGACGCGGCCGATCCTGCACGAGATCCTGATCGCGGTCTTCGTCACCGTGACCACGCCGATCTCGCTGATGCTGCTGGCCAACGCGGCATTGTTCCGCGACCAGTCGGAGGGCAGCGACCAGGTCCCGGGCCCCGAGCAGCCGCCATGACCGACGATCCGGTCGCCCGCCTGCGCGCCATCTGCCTCGCCCTGCCCGGGGCGACCGAGAAGGAAGCCTGGGGCGATCCCACCTTCCGCGTCCGCGACAGGATCTTCGCCATGCCGAAGGTCGGCGACGGCCGGATCTCGGTCTGGCTCAAGGCCCCGCCGGGTGCCCAGGAAATCCTGATCGGCGCCGATCCCGAGCTGTTCTTCCGTCCGCCCTATGTCGGCCACAAGGGCTGGGTCGGCATGCGCCTCGACCGCGAGCCGGACTGGGCGGAAGTGAAGGCGCTGGTCGAGCGCAGCTACAGGCTGACCGCACCGAAGCGACTGGCCGGCAAACTGTCGCAATTCGGCGACAACCACCGAGGACTGTTGTCGCTCGGCGTCATTTACTCATGATCTGAGGTCTACCGCCGGTAGACCATGCGCAACCTCCCGCCTACGCTTCGCCGCACAGAAGCCGGAAGCGGAAAGGGGAAACGCATGGACGCGGTCATCGATTTCCTGAATACGATTTTCTGGGGCTACGTGCTGATCTACGGCCTCCTGGCCGTCGGCGTCTTCTTCACCTTGCGCCTCGGCTTCATCCAGATCGTCCATTTCCCGGAGATGATCCGCTCGGTGCTGGCCTCGAAGGAGGTCGACAAGTCCGGCATCACCCCGTTCCAGGCGCTCTGCACCAGCCTCGCCTCGCGCGTCGGCACCGGCAACCTCGCCGGTGTGGCCGTGGCGCTCTATCTCGGCGGTCCCGGCGCCATCTTCTGGATGTGGATGGTGGCGCTGGTCGGCATGGCCACGGCCTTCAGCGAGAGCACGCTGGCCCAGCTCTACAAGATCCGCGACGAGGAGGGCCGCTACCGCGGCGGCCCGGCCTTCTACATCTCGCGCGGCCTCGGCGCTCCCTGGGCCGGTGCCCTGTTCTCGGTCTGCCTGATCCTCTCCTTCGGCCTCGTCTTCAACGCCGTCCAGGCCAACTCGATCGCCGATGCCATGGAAGGCGCCTTCGGCGCGCCCAAGCTGGTCACCGGCCTCGTCGTCGCCGCCCTCTCGGCGGTGATCATCTTCGGCGGCATCGCCGCCATCGCCCGGGCCGCCGAGATCATCGTGCCGTTCATGGCCGTCGCCTATATCGCGGTGGCGCTCTACGCGCTGATCATCAACATCACCGAGGTGCCCTCGATGCTGGCGCATATCGTGCGCAGCGCCTTCGGCATCGACGAGGCGGTGGGTGGTGTCGCCGGCTCGATGGCCGCCGCCATGCTCAACGGCGTCAAGCGCGGCCTGTTCTCCAACGAGGCCGGCATGGGCAGTGCTCCCAACATCGCCGCCGTCGCCACCCCCGACCCGCACCACCCTGTCAGCCAGGGCTTCGTCCAGGCCCTGGGCGTGTTCATCGACACCATCCTGATCTGCACCGCCACCGCCCTCCTGATCCTGCTCTCCGAGACCCTGGTCCCTGGCTCCGGAGTCACCGGCACCCAGCTCACCCAGGCGGCGATGAACGTCCACATCGGCGCCGCCGGCACCTGGTTCATCGCGGTCGCCATCTTCTTCTTCGCCTTCACCTCGATCATCGGCAACTACGCCTATGCCGAGAACGCCCTGGTCTTTCTCGGCGTCGGCAACAAGGTGGGCATGACGGTGCTGCGCCTCGCTTTGCTCGCCATGGTGGTCTGGGGAGCGTCCGAGACCGTCGCCACCGTCTTCAACCTCGCCGACGCCTCGATGGGCCTGATGGCCACGATCAACCTGATCGCCATCCTCATGCTCTCCGGCATCGTGGTGAAGCTCGCCCGCGACTTCATCACGAAGCGCAAGGCCGGCCAGGAGCCCTACTTCGCCGCCAGCCAGCTGCCGGAGCTGAAGGGCCAGATCGACGCCGGGATCTGGCACGAGCGCAACGCGTGAGCGCAGCCGGCGGTGTCTCGATTTGAATTTCGGCTTCTGGGCGGTATGCCACCGTCTCGTTTGGGTACCGCCCATTGAGCTACAAACGCGCATGGCACAGACAGATCAGAACGTGATCAACTTGCGGATCATCATCGAGCGGCCGGTCATCGGCGTGCTCCACAGCCTTCAGGCCAAGGACGAATCGCCGCTCGATCCGAAATGTTCGCGTGACGGCGAGCCGCTCCTGTTCGATTTTCAAGTCCGCATGGAGCCGGGGTACAAATTCTTCGGCGATCAGGTGCGCCGCGAAGGTCCCGTGCGGAGATTCGTCTACATTCGTGTCGGCCAATTGGCCGGCGACCCTTCCTCGCCCTGGTCCCGCCGGATGAAGATCGACATCCACGACATCGGAAACGACCTGCTGGATCGTGCGGTCAACAGCGGAGGGATCGTCGAAACGACAGTCATCGGCACCGACAAGGACGGCACTCCCACCTGCGCCACGGTGCGGCCGACGGGGCGGCGCATCGTCGAGCGCTGAAGCCGAATGGCTGCATGAGTCGCAAGCCGAAATTCAAACCACGACACTACCGCACAGACGGGCGCTCGTAGTGTCCTGGCCACACAGCCCTGCCCGTTCGATGGACCGCGAGCATGATCCGCGTGACGGCGATCGAGACCGGCAAGGCGCGCATGAAGACGGCCCAGCGCACCGGCCGCGACGAACGCGGCGCCATCGGCCGCAAGATCGACATCTTCCGCGACCCGAGCTGGGTCGATCCGGTGCCGATCCTGTGCTTCCTGGTCGAGCACCCCGAAGGCCGCTTCCTGGTCGACACCGGCGACACCTGGCGCAACTCCGTGCCCGGCTACCTGCCGGGCTGGAATCCCTTCTACAAGCAGGTCCAGATTCGCGTCGCACCGCACGAGGAGGTGGGCCCGCGCCTCCTGGCGCTCGGGCTCGATCCGGCGGCCGACATCGGCACCGTCATCCTCACCCATTTCCACCACGACCACACCGGCGGGCTCGACCACTTTCCGCGCAGCCGCATCGTCGGCCCGCGCGCCAACTACGCCGTCTCCCGCGGCCTGCGCGGCATGATGACCGGCTGCCTGCCGCAACGCTGGCCGATCTGGCTCGAGCCGGAGCTCGTCGAGATGGACGGCCCCGCGGTCGGCCCGTTTCCGGCCTCCCACCCCATCACCCGCGACCGCCGCATCCTGCTGGTGCCGACGCCGGGCCATGTCGACGGCCATGTCTCGGTCGTCGTGCGCGGCGAGGGCGTCACCTGGCTCCTCGCCGGCGACGCCACCTATTCGCAGGCCAACCTGCTGGCCGAAAGGACCGACGGCGTCACCAACGATCCCGCCACGGCCCTGGCGACGCTCCGGACGATCCGCCGCTTCGCCGCGCAGGAGCCGACGATTCTCCTCCCCGCCCACGACCCGGAGGGACCGGCGCGCTTGGCGGCGGGCTCGGTCCTGGCCTGATACGCCAGGTCGGGTCGCCCCGCTCAGGTCATGCCTGGAACCAGGCGGCGATCTCGGCAGCCGCCCACTTCGGATCCTCGCGGTGCGGGAAATGGCCGAGCCCGTCGAGGGGCGCGAAATCGAGATCGGCGAAAAACTCGCCCAGCCGATCGGCCCATTCGACCTTGAGCACCGGATCGAGCGCCCCCCAGCGTACACGCGCCGGCACCGTGATCGCCGGCAGCTTCGGCACCTCGCCCCGCATCGCCGCGAGGCGTGCCGCATTGGCGCTGACGTACCAGTCGAACCCGCCCTGCAGGTTTCCGGGTTTGAGGAAATTGTCGACCCAGGCCTCCAGCACCTCGCCCTCGAACGCCGCCGGATTCCCCGCCGCCCAATACCGCAGCATGTTGCCGAAATAGATTCGGCAGGCTTCCCGCGACGACCCGATCAGCGCCGCCGCCCACGGCTTCTGATGAAACGACTGGTACCAGATCTCCTTCAGATGCTCCGGCACCGCCCAGCGCGATCCGATGCCGGCATAGGGGCAGTCGAAGAAGAACAGCCGGCTCAGCCGCTCCGAATGCGCCCGCGCGAACACCTGCGCCACGTAGGCCCCGACGTCGTGGCTGACCAGGCCCACCCTCGACAGCCCGAGATGGTCCAGCAGCGCCAGCAGATCCCCGGCATGCACCTCCGGCCCGACCCGATCCGACGGCCCCTCGTCCGGCTTCGGGCTGTCACCGAAGCCGCGCAAATCCGGCGCGATCAGCTCGAACCGGTCGGCGAGGCGCTGCATCACCGGCTCCCAGGTGAGCCAGAACTCCGGCCAGCCATGCAGCAGGACGAGCGGCGGGCCGGAGCCGATGCGGGCGAAGTGGAGGGTTGTGCCGTTGGCGGTGAAGGTGTCGTGTCGGACAGAATGGGCCACGACGGTTCCTTCCGCGAGCGAAGGTCCGGATTGCGCCAAAGTCATCGAGCAGCCCAAGACCGGAGGGCTAGGGCGCAGGGCCGGTGACGAAGGGCATGATGTCCACACCGTCTCCTGGAAAGACCGTGAAATGCGGATGATTCTCGAAGAGGCGAGCGGCGGCCTCCACGCTCTCGGCCTCGACGACGATGTAGCCGCAGAACGGGTTCACGGCGTCGGCGATGCCGTCCCTGGTCACGCGTTTCGTCTTGCCGACCATTCCCCCGCGATCGGGGAACGATGCGGCGTTC
>DAOLFG010000001.1:0-180158 GCA_035326425.1 Geminicoccus sp.
GCCGTTCTTGTTGTCGTTGCCGTTGGTGCCGTTGATGTTGGCCATGACCGTTTCCGTTCCCTCCATCGTAGACCGCGGGAGGCGGCTACGCTTGTTCGATGGGCCATGAGTAGTTCACGGGCACCGAACGCAGAGTGACCGGCATCACCGGCGAGCCGGCGACGAGTGACCTGGGTCACAGACGCAGCCCGGCCACGGGCGGAGCGGGCGCGGGACCGCCCGGGACCCGCGACATCAGGGGCGAGACGCCCGCTTGACCGGCGCGATGCCGGGGCTACCCTGAGGCCGCCAGCTGATCCCCCCGGGAGAGACCGCGCCCCGAGCGCGGCGCCGAAGGAGCAACCGCCCCGGAAACTCTCAGGTACAAGGGACCGGGGGGAGATGGCGCTCTGGAGAGTGGGTGCGGCTGCACCCCACCGAAGGGGAGGACGGCGCGCCGCGAGGCGGACCGTCCGAAGCTCTCAGGTCCGAGACAGAGGGGGCAAGGCGTCCGGCAAAGGTGCCGGGCGGCTCGCTGACCCGGAGTCCGGATTTGACCGAAGCCCGCCGTACGCCGCTCCACGACCTGCACCGCGAGCTGGGCGGCAAGATGGTGCCGTTCGCCGGCTGGGACATGCCGGTGCAGTTCCCCAAGGGCATCCTGCAGGAGCACCTGTGGTGCCGGGCGCATGCGGGACTGTTCGACGTCTCGCACATGGGCCAGCTCCGGATCGAGGGGCCGGACGCCGCCATCGCCATGGAACGGCTGGTGCCCGGCAACATCGAGGGGCTGGCGCCGGGCAGCGCCCGCTACACCGTGCTGACGGCACCGGACGGCGGCATCCTCGACGACCTGATCGTGACGCAAGGCGGCGACCACCTGTTCACGGTGGTCAATGCCGGCTGCCGCGACCAGGACATCGCGCACATCCGCGGCCACCTGGAGCCCGCCAACCGGGTGGTCGAGCTGGCCGACAAAGCACTGCTGGCGCTGCAGGGGCCGGAGGCGGCGGCGGTGCTGGCGCGGATGGCGCCGGCCTGCGAGGCGCTCAAGTTCATGCAGTCGGCCGAGATGGAGGTCTCGGGCCTGAAATGCCGAGTGTCGCGGCTGGGCTATACCGGCGAGGACGGCTTCGAGATCTCGGTGCCGGCCGACCACGCGGCGAAGCTGGCGCGCACGCTGCTGGCGGCACCCGAGGTCGAGCCGATCGGCCTCGGCGCCCGCGATTCGCTGCGGCTGGAGGCGGGCTTGTGCCTCTACGGCCACGACATCGACACCACGACCAGCCCGATCGAGGCCGGCCTGCAGTGGACGATCGCCAAGCGCCGGCGCGAGCAGGGCGGCTTTCCGGGAGCCGAGATCGTCCAGGCGCAACTGCGCGACGGGCCGAGGCGCAAGCTCGTCGGCATCCTGCCCGAGGGCCGGGCGCCGGCGCGCGAGCACACGGAAATCCAGGATTCCGACGGCCGCCGCATCGGCGAGGTCACGAGCGGCGGCTTCGGGCCGACGGCCGGCGGGCCCATCGCCATGGGCTATGTCGAGCGTGACTTCGCCGAGCCCGGCACGGCCCTCGCCCTGATCGTCCGCGGCAAGGCCCTGCCGGCCAGGGTCGCGTCCCTTCCCTTCGTCCCCCACCGCTACCAGCGCTGAGAGGAGCTTCGATGCCACTGCTCTACTCGAAGGACCACGAGTGGGTCCGCGTCGACGGCGACATCGCCACCGTCGGCATCAGCGAGCACGCCCAGGAGCAGCTGGGCGACGTGGTGTTCGTCGAGCTGCCGGAGATCGGCAAGTCGGTGAAGAAGGGCGAGCAGGCGGCCGTGGTCGAGAGCGTCAAGGCGGCGAGCGACATCTATGCGCCGGTCTCGGGCGAGGTGGTCGAGCGCAACCCCGACCTCGAGGACAGCCCCGGCCTCGTCAACGAGGCGGCCGAGAGCGGTGCCTGGTTCTTCAAGCTGCGCCTCGCCGACAAGGGCGAGCTCGACAGCCTGATGGACGCCGAGGCCTATGCCGCCTTCGTCGAGACCCTGAGCTGATCCTTGCGGAGCCGCAGCGCATGACGACTTCCCACAGCCTCGCCGAGCTCGAGGCCCGCGACGCCTTCGTCGGCCGCCACATCGGGCCGCGCGAGGCCGAGATCGCGGCGATGCTGCGCGAGGTCGGCTGCGGCTCTCTCGACGAGCTGGTCGACAAGGCGGTGCCCGCCAACATCCGCACACGGGCACCGCTCGACCTGCCGGCGGCGATCGACGAGGCTGCGGCCCTCGACGAGCTGCGCGTCATCGCCGAGCACAACGAGGTCCCGACCTCGCTGATCGGCATGGGCTACTACGGCACGCAGATGCCGTCGGTGGTGCTGCGCCGGCTGATGGAGAGCCCCGGCTGGTACACGGCCTACACGCCGTATCAGGCCGAGGTCAGCCAGGGCCGGCTGGAGGCGCTGCTCAACTGGCAGCAGATGGTCTGCGACCTGACGGCCATGGAGCTGGCCAACGCGTCGCTGCTCGACGAGGCGACGGCGGCGGCCGAGGCCATGACCATGGCGCACCGGCTGGCCAAGTCGAAGAGCCTGCGCTTCCTGGTCGATGCCGACACCCATCCGCAGACCATCGCGGTGGTGCGGACCCGCGCCGAGCCCCTGGGCTTCGAGGTGGTGGTGGGCGATCCGGCGGAGCTGGCGGCGGAGGGCTGTTTCGGAGCCCTGCTGTCCTATCCCGGCTCCTCGGGGCAGGTGCGGGACATCCGTGCCGCCGTCGAGGCGGTGCATGCCGCGGGCGGTCTCGTCGCCGTCGCCAGCGACCTGCTGGCGCTGGTGCTGCTGACGCCGCCGGGCGAGCTGGGCGCCGACATCGTGCTCGGCAACGGCCAGCGCTTCGGCGTGCCGATGGGCTATGGCGGGCCGCACGCGGCGTTCTTCGCCACCCGCGACGCCTACAAGCGCTCCATGCCGGGGCGCCTCATCGGCGTGTCGATCGACAGCCGCGGCAGGCCGGCGCTGCGCATGGCCTTGCAGACCCGCGAGCAGCACATCCGCCGCGAGAAGGCCACCTCCAACATCTGCACCGCCCAGGTGCTGCTGGCGATCATCGCCGGCATGTACGCGGTCTATCACGGGCCGGGCGGCCTGCGCCGGATCGCCTCGCGCGTGCATCGGCTGACGGCGATGCTGGCGGCCGGCCTCGAGCGGCTCGGCGTAGCGGTGGAAACCCGGGGCTTCTTCGACACGCTGACCATCGCCGTGCCCGGCAAGGCCGAGGTGATCGCGCGAAAGGCCAGGCTGCACGAGAAGATCAACCTGCGCGTCGTCGACGCCGACCGGCTGGGTGTCAGCCTGGACGAGCTGAGCACGCCCGAGGTGGTGGCGGCGCTGCTGCGGGTGTTCGGCGACCATGGCGAGGCCGCGGCCGCCGTGCTGGGCGGCGAGGAGGCGGACCGGCTTCCGAAGCCGCTGGTGCGGACCAGCGGCTTCCTCGGCCACCCGGTGTTCAACAGCTATCACAGCGAGACGGAGATGCTGCGCTACCTGCGCCGTCTCCAGACCAAGGACGTGGCGCTCGACCGCTCGATGATCCCCTTGGGCTCCTGCACCATGAAGCTGAACGCCGCCACCGAGATGGAGCCGGTGACCTGGCGCGGCTTCAACGCGCTGCACCCGTTCGCGCCTCCCGAGCAGGCCCGCGGCTACCGCCAGCTGTTCGACGATCTGGAAGCCTGGCTCGCCGAGATCACCGGCTTCGACGCCGTGTCGCTGCAGCCCAACGCCGGCAGCCAGGGCGAATATGCCGGGCTGCTGGTCATCCGCGCCTATCACGCCGCGCGCGGCGAGAAGCAGCGCGACGTCTGCCTAATCCCGTCCTCAGCGCACGGCACCAACCCGGCGAGTGCCGTGCTGGCCGGCATGTCGGTGGTGGTGGTCGGCTGCGATGCGCAAGGCAATGTCGACGTCGAGGATCTGCGCGCCAAGGCCCTGAAGCATGCCGACCGGCTGGCGGCGCTGATGGTGACCTACCCCTCGACGCACGGCGTCTACGAGGCCCGCATCGGCGAGATCTGCGAAATCGTCCACGCCGCCGGCGGCCAGGTCTACATGGACGGCGCCAACCTCAACGCCCTGGTGGGCCTGGCGAGGCCGGCCGAGATCGGCGCCGACGTCAGCCACATCAACCTGCACAAGACCTTCTGCATCCCGCACGGCGGCGGCGGCCCGGGCATGGGGCCGATCGGCGTCAGGGCGCACCTGGCGCCCTACCTGCCGACGCATCCGGTGGTGCCGCCGGTGAGCGCCCGCGATCCCGAGCATGTCGTGGGGGCGGTGTCGGCCGCGACCTGGGGCTCGGCCTCGATCCTGCCGATCTCCTGGGCCTACATCCGCATGATGGGCGGCCCCGGCCTGACCCGCGCCACGCAGGTCGCGATCCTGAACGCCAACTACGTCGCCCGCCGCCTCGCCCCGCATTTTCCGATCGTCTATGTCGGCCAGAACGGCATGGTGGCGCACGAGTGCATCATCGACATGCGCCAGATCAAGGAGGCCACCGGCATCACCGCCGAGGACGTCGCCAAGCGCCTGGCCGACTACGGCTTCCATGCGCCCACCATGTCCTTCCCGGTGCCCGAGACCATGATGGTCGAGCCGACCGAGAGCGAGGGCAAGGCCGAGCTGGACCGGTTCGTGGCGGCGATGATCGCCATCCGCGACGAGATCCGCCAGATCGAGCAGGGCGAGGCCGATCCGAAGGACAATGTGCTGAAGCACGCCCCGCACCCGGCCGAGCTGCTGCTCGCCGACTGGACCCGTCCCTACAGCCGCGAGGCGGCGTTCTTCCCGTTGCCGTGGATCAGGGAGGACAAGTACTGGCCGCCGGTCGGGCGGGTGGACAATGTCTACGGCGACAGGAACGTGGTGTGCAGCTGTCCGCCCATCGAGGAGTATGCGCAGGCGGCGGAGTAGGCCGGTCGGGGGTCCCGTCCATCCGTGCTGCCTGCCGCCGATCGGCGTCGCCAGCACGGCGCGGTCGGCCCTATGATCCGCAAATGAGCAGCGCCGCCAGGAAGGCCCCTACCGATCCCGACGCCTTCATCGCCTGGGAGAGCCGCCGGCGCGACCGCTACGAGCTGATCAACGGCACCGTCTGGGCGATGACCGGCGGGACGCTCGACCATGACCGGATCGCGATGAACCCGGCGGGAGCGCTGGGCATCGGGATCGAGGTCGGCGAGATCCATGCCGGCACGGCGGTGAGCTGACCTCGGGCGGCGGGCGGCTTCGGCTCGGCGGGATTGGGCGGGGGCGGCTGCTCCGGCGTCGGCGGCTCGATGTCCGGATCGGTCGGCGGCGGCGTCTCCGGGCCGGGCGGCGTCGGCACGACGTCCGGCCCTGAAGGCGGCTTCGGCACCTCGATCGGCATGGTCGGGGGAATTTCAGGCCCTGGGGCCGGCATCGCCATGGCGCCTTCCTCGAAGGATCACTATCTCGGCTGGCCAAGCAACGGCGAGGCCCCGGCGGCGTTCCGGCGGCAGACCCGGCACGCCTCGAGGGAGATTCGACATGGAAGAGCTGACAGCCGCCGGCCGCGAGGCGGTGGCGGATCTGCAGCAGCGCTACGGCGTCAGCGAGGACGCGGTGATGACGCTCCTGCGCGCCGTGGCGGCGGGCGGCGGCGGCATGGCGCAGTTCAGCCACCCGGAGCTCGGCGGCATGGGCCAGTGGTCGCAGGGCGGCATGACCATGGTCGGCGACATGTTCAACAATGCGCTGAAGGCGCGGGTCGACGGGCTGTGCACCGAGCTGTCGCGGCGGCTGAGCGAGGCGCCGCTGCTGGCGGCGCCGGCTGCGGCCGCGGCCGGCGGCGGCGGGACGATGGCGATGGGCCGCGCCTGGTGGCCGGACGGGCTCGGCGTGCCGGCGGCGACCGGGGGCCAGAACGACATGCGCTACGCCTGGTTCCCGCAGATGCGGCGGCTGGCGGTGCAGGTCGGCGGCGACACCAGGGTCTACGACACCGGTGAGCACTTGATCGGCGGCTTCGGCCAGCAGCAGGGCTCCGACCAGTCGATCACCATGACCAGCCAGCTCGGCACGGTGCGGCTGGCCGACCTGCCGCAGGTCTCGGGCGGCGCACCGGCCGCCCCGGCGATGGGCCAGCAGGCGAGCCAGCCCGCGGCGGTCGAGCAGGCCATGGCGCAGGCGGCCTCGGCCGGCGGCGACGTGATCGCGCAGATCGAGCGGCTGGGACAACTGCGCGACCGCGGCGTGCTGTCGCCCGAGGAGTTCGCCAGCGCCAAGGCCGAGCTGCTGAAGCGGCTGTAGCAGATCCGCGGCTCTCGCCGGACTGGCCGGCGTTCCTGCGCGGAACGGTCCGGCATCGTCGAGGCGGCACGGCCATCGGCGCAGGTGGAGACGGCCCCCGTGCCAAAGCGCTGGCGCGCGCTATCTTCGTGGGCGAGGCGCGGGAAAGGAGGGGCCACATTGCCGGGCCTGCAACGCCGCACGCTGATGGCCTCGCTGGCCGCCGCCGCCATGCTTCCTGCCGAGCGGGCCGGCGCCGGGACCGACGGCCTCGTCACCAAGCCGATCGCCGGCACCGGCGAGGCCCTGCCGGTCGTCGGGCTGGGCACCTGGATCACCTTCAATGTCGGGCTCGATCCGGTCGGGCGCGACGCCTGCGCCGAGGTGATGCGGGCGTTCTTCGCCACCGGCGGGCGGATGATCGATTCCTCGCCGATGTACGGCTCTTCCGAGGCGGTCATCGGCTACGGGCTCGACAGGCTCGGCGTGCCGCCGGACCTGTTCGCCGCCACCAAGGTGTGGACGACCGGCCGCGAGGCCGGACCGCCGCAGATCGCGGAATCGCGCCGGCTGTGGCGGGTGCCGCGCTTCGACCTGATCCAGGTGCACAACCTGGTGTCGTGGGAAGAGCATCTCGACACGCTGCAGGCGATGAAGGCGGTCGGCAGGCTGCGCCATGTCGGCATCACCACCTCGCACGGCCGCCGGCACGACGAGATCGAGCGGATCGTCCGCAGCCGGCCGGTCGACTTCGTCCAGGTGACCTACAACCCGGTCGACCGCGAGGTCGAGGACCGCATCCTGCCGCTGGCGAAGGAACGGGGCATCGCCGTGATCGCCAACCGGCCGTTCCGCGGCGGCCCGCTGGCGCGGCAGCTCGAAGGCGAGCCGGTGCCGGAATGGGCGGGCGAGATCGGCTGCACGAGCTGGCCGCAGCTGATCCTCAAGTTCATCGTCTCGCACCCGGCCGTGACCTGCGCCATCCCGGCGACGACGCGAGTCGACCATGTCGAGGAGAACATGGCGGCGGCCGGCGGTCCGATGCCCGACCCGGCGGTGCGCCAGCGGATCCGGGCGGCGATCGCCGACATCTGATGTCGGTCTGGCTGACCTACTCGCTGGGCGACTTCCTGCTGTTCTCGCCGCAGACCTATTTCCGGCTGCTCGAGCTCTACAACCGCGCCGTCTGGCCGGCGCAGCTGCCGGCGGCGGCGCTGGGGGCGGCGCTGCTCCTGCTGCTGCGGCGGCCCGGCGTCGCCGACGGCAGGGCCATCTGCGCCATCCTCGCCGCCTGCTGGCTGTGGGTGGCCTGGGCCTATCTGCACCGGCAGTACGCCACCATCAACTGGGCCGCCGACTACGCCGCCATCGCCTTCGCGCTGCAGGCAGCAGTGCTGCTGGCGCTGGCGGCGCTCGGCCGGTCGGTCTTCCGGGTCGGCGCCGACCTCGCCGGGCTCGCCGGCCTGGCGCTGCTGCTGGCCGGGCTGGTGCTGCTGCCGCTGCTCGGCGTGACGCTCGGCCGGCCCTGGCAGCAGGCACCGCTGTTCGGCCTGGCGCCGGATCCGACCGCCGTCGCCACGCTCGGCATGGCGCTGCTGGCGGCACGGCGGCGCCACCTGGCGCTGCTGGCGGCGGTGCCGCTGCTCTGGACGGCCGTCAGCGCGCTGACCTTGTGGGCGATGGAGGCCCCTGAAGCCTGGGCGCTGATCGTGGCCGGCGGCATGGCGGCGGCGGGCTCGTGCCGGCGGCTCGCCGGCCGGCGGTCCTCGAGCTAGACGCCGGCCGCGAGCTGCGAGACGAAGCCGGCGGGCTTGACGGCCACCAGCGTGCAGCCGACCTGCGAGAGCACCTCCTCGGCGGAATTGCGCATCACGAGGCCGCCCAGGCCACCCACCGGCACCGATCCCATCACCAGCAGGCCGGCGTCCAGCGCCACGGCCTGCTGCGGCACCACGATGTCGGCCTCGCCCTTCTCGAGATGCAGCCGCGGGACGACGGGCCCGCGCCGACAGGGCTCCAGCAGCGCCTCGACCAGGGCGGCGTGGCGGACGCGCTCGGCCTCCGCCAGGGCGTCGATCTCGGCCTCGGCCGCCTGGGTCATCGCCTGGCCGCGCATGACGGACTCACCCTGCAGCGACCAGCCGTGGACGACGTGCAGCTCGGCCCGCTCGATCGCGGCCAGGCTCGAGGCGAGATCCAGCACCACGCCGGCGAGGCCCGGCGGCTCGATGTCGATCGCCGCCAGCACGCGCGCCGGCCGATCCTCCGGCCGGTCGAGCCAGACCGGGCAGGGACACTCGCGCAACAGCTGCTCGTCGAGCGTGAGCTGCAGCTGCGGCAGCAGGCCGCGCTCGGGGGCGGCGCTCTTCATCACGAGGTCGTGGCCATCGCGCAGCACGGCCCGCCCGGACGATCTCCTCCGCCGCGGCGCTCTCCAGCATACGCAGCGCCGCGTCGGGTGCCGCGGCGGCGAGGCTCTGCAGCCAGCTGTCGATCGGCGAGACCGGATCACCCTCGTCGGGCAGGCAGGCCAGCGTCAGCCGCGCGCCGGTCTTGCGCGCCAGCTCGACGGCGCGCGCCACCAGCACGCCGGCCGAGGGCCGGTCCAGGACGACGAGCACATCGGAGAAGACTCGCATGATCCTGCCACAAAGGGGCGGCCGGGCCCGGCGGCACGCGGCCGTTTCGACGCACCATCATTGAAAGACCGGCGCCGGTCCCCACGTCAACGGCCGCCTCGCACCTTTCCCGACAGCAGCCGATCCCCAGGGCCACATTCCTGGGAACCACAGGCGAAAAGCCATTCCGTCACGCCAGACTGTAACCGTGCTGCAACGCAACGGCCAATCATGGAGAAAATGTCATCCCCTGCACGGGCGCGCTCTAGGACCGTGGCCCGCCCTATGCAAGGATGCCGCGCCCTCGCCTGTGGCCTCCGCAGGCTCACGAGAACAACAAAACTCCATGCAAGTAGCTTGACGAAATGCTGCCGTTCGGACGTACCGACCTCGAGCGCCTGTTCCCCGAATCGATCTGGAAGAAGGCCGAACATCTTGTAGCGGATGGCGCGGTGGTGGAGGCTGTCGTCGAGCGCGACGGCAAATCGGTCACCGGCCGGATCCGCGGCGAGCGCAGAACGCCCTTCCTCACCCGCGTGCGCATCGCCAATGGCCGCGGCGGCCGGGTGCGCATCTCCTCGACCTGCACCTGCCTCGTCTACAGCGAGTGCGAGCACGCGGCGGCGACGCTGCTGGGCGTGCTCGACCAGACGGCGGCGGCCGATCCCGAGGAGGCCAACGTCGCCATCGACCCCGAGGTCGAGGCCTGGATCGGCGCCATCAACGGCGCCATCCGCACGGCTCCGCACGAGGAGCAGGCCGACGGCACCGACGTCGTGCTCTACCTGCTCGATCCGACCCAGCGCTCGTGGCGCGATTCCTCGGTGGCCCAGCCGATCGCGGTCAACGTCGTGCGCGCACGACGGCTCAAGGGCGGCGTCTTCGGCCGCGAGCATCCGCTGGCGATCTCCAACCTGCTGAGCGACGACCCGCCGCGCTACGTCACGCTCAAGGACCACCTGATCGGCCGTCTGCTGGGGACCACCACCGGCAACACCAAGCGCCTGTCGGGTGCGGCCGATTCCGAGGCGCTGCTCACCATGCTGGAGACCGGGCGCTGCCACTGGCGCAACGCCCAGAACCGGGCGCTGTCGATCGGCGATCCGCGGCCGGGCAAGTTCGGCTGGCGCTTCGACGGCGAAGGCCAGCAGCACGTCGTCTGCTCGGTCGACGACGCCGGCGAGGACGTGGTCGTGGTGGCGCTGGGCCAGCCCTGGTACCTCGATCTCGCCGCCATGAGCTGCGGTCGCATCGACACCGGCGTGCCGGACCGCATCGCCCGCTACATGCTGCAGGCGCCGCCGATCCCGGCCGCCGCCGCCAGTCTCGCCCGCCAGCGCCTCGTGCCGAGCGGTGCCGTGGTCCCCCTGCCCGAGCCATTGCGGCGGCGCGAGCGGCTGGAGGTCAAGCCGACGCCGATCCTGTACTTGCACTGCCCGCGGGTGACGACGAGCCGCGGCCAGGGCTGGAAGCGCGAGGAGGAGGACGTCGAGCTGCCGCTGGCGCGGGTGGCGTTCGACTATGGCGGTGCCGAGGTCGGCTGGCAGGAGAGCCGCACCGAGCTCAACCACGTCGCCGACAACAAGCTGCTGGTGCTGCCGCGCGACGCCCTGCAGGAGGTGCAGGCGATCGAGCGGCTGAACCGGCTGGGCCTGCAGCCGCTGGGCCCGACCGGCCTCGGCCGCTTCGCGCCGGAGCAGTGCCGCCAGGACTTCACCTTCGAGGAGGACGAGGACGACGACGTCTCGATGCGCTGGGTGGAGTTCAACCACACCGCCCTGCCGCAGCTCGACCGCGAAGGCTGGCGCATCACCTTCTCCGACGACTATCCCTACCGCGTCGTCCACAAGACCTCGCCCTGGTCGGTGGACGTCACCGAGACCGGCGTCGACTGGTTCGACCTCGACCTCGGCATCGAGGTCGACGGCAGCCGCGTGCCGCTGCTGCCGCTGCTGCTCGACCTGTTCAAGCGCGCGCCGGACGAGATGACGCCGGCCGCCCTCGAGGCGTTCGGCGACGAGCCGGTCTACGGCAACCTGCCCGACGGCCGGCTGCTGCCGATACCGGCCTCCCGCCTCAAGGCGATGCTGGAGGCGCTCTACGACCTGTTCGCCGCCGGGCGGGTCGACGGCGACGGGCCGCTGCGGCTGGGGCGGGCCGAGGCGCTGCGGCTGGCCAACCTCGAGCAGGCCCTGCCCAACGGTGCCTTGCACTGGAGCGGCGGCGAGCGCCTGCGCGACATGGCGCGCCGGCTCTCCTCGACCCAGGAGCTGCCGGCGCTGGGCGCACCCAAGGGCCTGAAGGCGACCTTGCGCCCCTACCAGCTCCAGGGCATGCGCTGGCTGCAGTTCCTGTCCGAGGTCGGGCTGTCGGGCGTGCTGGCCGACGACATGGGCCTCGGCAAGACGCTGCAGACCCTGGCCCACATCATGACCGAGAAGGAGACGGGCCGCCTCAAGCGGCCGTGTCTCGTGGTCGCACCCACCAGCCTCATCCCGACCTGGCGCAACGAGGCCCGCAAGTTCGCGCCCAGCCTGCGCCTGCTGGTGCTGCACGGCAACGACCGGCACGACTACTTCGCCGGCGTCGACGTCCAGGACGTCGTGCTGACCAGCTACGCCCTGCTGCTGCGCGACACCGACGAGCTGCTGGCCCGCGAATGGCACATGGTGGTGCTGGACGAGGCCCAGGCGATCAAGAACCCGTCGACCAAGCTCGCCCGCACCGCCATGCAGCTCCGCTCCGGCCGCAAGGTGGCGCTCAGCGGCACGCCCATGGAGAACCACCTGGGCGAGCTGTGGTCGGTGTTCAACTTCCTGATGCCGGGCTTCCTCGGCGACCGCGAGACCTTCCGCCGCGTCTTCCGCAACCAGATCGAGAAGGAAGGCGACGAGGACCGCCAGGCGCTGCTGGCGCAGCGGGTGCGGCCGTTCATGCTGCGCCGGACCAAGGAGCAGGTGGCCTCCGAGCTGCCGCCCAAGACCGAGGTGCTGCGCGAGATCGAGCTGAGCGACACCCAGCGCGACCTGTACGAGAGCGTGCGCATCGCCATGCATGCACGGGTCAAGGAGGAGATCGAGAGCCGCGGCCTCGCCCGCAGCAACATCGCCATCCTGGAAGCCCTGCTCAAGCTGCGCCAGGTCTGCTGCGATCCCCGCCTGCTCAAGAACAACGACGGCGCCGCCGGCACGGCCTCGGCCAAGTTCGAGCTGCTGATGGACATGCTGCCGGCGATGGTCGAGACCGGCCGGCGGATCATCGTGTTCTCGCAGTTCGTCGAGATGCTAGACCTCATCGAGGACCGGCTCACCGCCGACGGCCTGGGCTTCGTCAAGCTCACCGGCCAGACCCGCGACCGCGAGACGCCGGTCAAGCGCTTCCAGGACGGCGAGGTGCCGATCTTCCTGATCAGCCTGAAGGCCGGCGGCGTCGGCATCACGCTGACCCGCGCCGACACGGTGATCCACTACGACCCGTGGTGGAACCCGGCCGTCGAGGCCCAGGCCACCGACCGCGCCCACCGCATCGGCCAGGACAAGACGGTGTTTGTCTACAAGCTGATCGCCAGCGGCACGGTCGAGGAGAAGATGGTCGAGCTGCAGGCCCGCAAGAAGGCGCTGGTCGAGGGCGTGCTGTCGGGCACGGGCTCGGGGCTGTCCTTCACCGAGGACGACATCGAGGCGCTGTTCGCGCCGCTGCCGAAGGACTGACCGCAAGGCGGACGCGCGACGATGCCGGGATGCCGGGCTCGCGTCTCGCGCGCGGACGTGGAAAGATCGTCGGCACCAACGGCTCGGGGCGGGGTTCGGATGCGTGCTCGATTGACGGCCGTGCTGCGGTCCGTAGGCTTGGCGCTGATGCTCTCGGCGGCGGGCTCGGCGCTGGATGCCGCCTGCGCCGCCGACCCCAACGGCATCGTGGTCTACGAGACCGATTTCGGCCTGAAGGACGGTGCCGTCTCGGCGATGCGCGGCGTGGCCCGGGCCGTCGACAGGACACTGATCCTCGAGGACCTGACCCACGACATCCCGGCCTTCAACATCTGGGAGGGCGCCTACCGCCTGAACCAGGCCGCACCCTACTGGCCGGCCGGGACGGTGTTCGTCGGCGTGGTCGATCCCGGCGTCGGCACCGAGCGCAAGAGCATCGTGCTGGAGACCAAGTCCGGGCATTTCTTCGTCGCGCCCGACAACGGGCTGCTGACGCTGGTCGGCGAATCGCTGGGCGTGCAGGCCATCCGCGAGATCGACCTCGACAAGAATCGGCTGCCGGGCTCGGAGAAGTCGTACACCTTCTTCGGCCGCGACCTGTTCTCCTTCACCGGCGCCCGCCTCGCCGCCGGCAAGGTGGCGTTCGACGAGGTCGGGCCGGAGCTCGGCCGGATGGAGACGATCGACTACCAGCGGCCCGAGCTCGCCGACGGCAAGCTGGTCGGCACGATCCCGGTGCTCGACGTCCAGTACGGCAATGTCTGGACCAACATCGACCGCGCCACCTTCGAGCGGCTGGGCCTCCGCCACGGCGACACCGCGACCGTCCACATCTTCGACGACGAGGAGCCGGTGTGGGACGGCGAGGTGCCTTTCGTCGACACCTTCGGCGACGTGCCGGAGGGCGATCCGCTGCTCTACTTCAACAGCCTCGACAACATCTCGCTCGCCATCAACTACGGCGACTTCGCCAGCACCTACGGCGTCTCGTCGGGTCCGGAATGGCGCATCGAGATCAGTCGCTAACGGCCGAGGCCGGCCGCAGCTGCAGCCGGCGGCCCAGCAGGCCCGCCGCTTCCGGCGGCGCCAGGTGGAAACCCTGGAGCTCGTCGCAGCCGAGCCGCCTCAGGATCTCGGCCTGCAGGGCGGTCTCGACGCCGCTGCCGACGACCCGCAGCCCCATGCCGTGCGCCAGCCGGATCATGCCTTCGTAGAGGGCGGCACCGCGCGGCAGGTGCACATCGGCCGCCAGCGATCCCGCCAGCTTGACGCCGTCGACCGGCAGCACGCGCAGGGCGCCGATGCTCGAATGGCCGGTGCCGAAATGGTCGAGCAGGATGCGCACGCCGCGCTGCCGAAGCGTCTCGAGCCGCGCCGTCATGGCCGGGTCGATCGCGGCCACGGCGCTCTCGGGCAGCTCGATCTCGAGGTCCGCCGGGGACAGCCCGTGCCGCGCCAGCACCCGCTCGACGCGGGCCGGCAGATCGTCGCGCAGCAGCTGGGCACCGGCGATGTTGACCGCCACCCGCGGCGAGCCGTCGGCGCGCCGCCACTGGGCGCTCTCGCGGCAGGCCGTCTCCAGTACCCAGGCACCCAGCGCCACGATCAGGGCGCTGTCCTCGACGAGCGGCAGGAAATCGGACGGGAGAACGAGGCCGCGCGCCGGATCGGCCCACCGGACCAGCGCCTCGACCGCCACCGGCCGGCCGCCGGCATCGAAGCGGAGCTGGTGCAGCAGCGTCAGCCGGTCGGATCGGACGGCCTCCTCGAGATCGACGAGCAGCCGCCGACGCGCCTGCTCCTCGCGGTCCATGTCGGAGACGTAGAAGGTCTGGCGGTCCCGGCCGTCGCTCTTGGCGCGGTAGAGCGCCACGTCGGCATGGCGCAGCAGGGTGTCGGCATCGTCGCCGTCGCCGGGGCTGAGGGCGGTGCCGATGCTGGCGGTCGACCGCAGCGCCGCACCGCCGATGTCGACCGGCTGCCGGATCGCGGCGTCCAGGCGCGCCATCAGCGCCGAGACGTCGCCCGGTCCCTCGATGTCGAGCTGCAGGATGGCGAACTCGTCGCCGCCGAGCCGGGCCAGCGTGTCGGCGGCGCGCAGGCAGGCCACCATGCGCTGGGCCATGGCGCGCAGCAGGGCGTCGCCCGCGGCATGGCCGTGCCGGTCATTGACCTCCTTGAAGCGGTCGAGGTCGATGAGGTGCAGGGCCAGCCGGCCGCCGCGCCGCCTCGTCACAGCGAGCGCATGGTCCAGGCGGTCCTGGAACAGCCGCCGGTTGGGCAGCCCGGTGAGCGCGTCGTGGTTCGCCAGCTCCGCCGCCAGCCGCTCGGCGAGGGCCGCCTCCCTCAGCAGGCGCTGGGTGCGCAGGATCTCGCGCAGCAGCAGGGCCACCAGCATGGCGAGGCCGATCAGGATGCTGACCAGCGCCACCCAATGGCCTTCCGCCAGCCGCTCGATGCCGGTCTGGATCTCGTAGTGGAGCGTGCTCGAGGCATGCAGCACGGCCAGCACCATCTCGCGCACCGGCTCGGCCAGCGGCTCCAGGCGGGCGTCGATGGCGGCGCCGAGGGCCGGGCCGGGCGGCTGGCTCCTCAGCAGGCGCTCGACCTCGCCGAGCTCGGCCTCGAGCCTCGGCACCAGCGTCTCGACGTCGCTGGCGTCCCGGATCAGCGCGCTGTCGGCGCCCTCGATCAGCAGGGGCAGGCGGCTGCGCAGCAGGTCGACGCGCTCGATCACGGCCTCGCGGCCGACCGGCTCGATGGCGAAGGCGTAGCGCTCGGCGGCCAGCCGCAGCCGCGCCAGCTCCATCTCGGTCTGGAAGGCCATCCACTGCGCCTCGTTGTTGGCGCTCAGCAGATGGTCGCTGGCGGTGCGCAGGCGCTGCGAGAAATAGACATAGCCGACGAACAGAACCGCCAGCGCCAGCACGATCGGACCGTAGCGCCAGAACGCGCCCCAACGGCCGTTACTCATGAGACCGAGAATCGATAGAGCTGCCACACCGACTTCTGTCGCGTCACGCGGTTGTCGAGCTCGGGGTGCTGCGACCACGGGTAGACGATCCACAACGGCCCCTTATCGCGTAGCCGCAGGCGCCTGCCGTCCATGTGGGTGACGAGCAGCACGTCCCAGTCGGCGAAGTCCGACAGCGGGATCTCGGCGGAATAGTCGTTGCGGGCGTAGGCCGTGGCCTGCGAGCCGTGCGCCTGCACGGCCGCCATCACGTTGCGCCCCAGCACACCCTCGAAGTCGGATTCGCCTTCGGTGAACGGAGTGCGGCTGCGCAGCGTGTAGACGCCGAGCCCGCGCAGCGCGTCGATGTCGAATCGCACGGGCCCGGCCGAGCGGCCGTCGCCTATCGCGCCTTCGACGGTGAGGATCACCTCGGAGCGCGGCTCCGGCACGGCCGCGGACGCCGTCCGGCCGCAGGGCATGCCGGCAACCCCTATGCCGAACGCGAGAAAGCCGCGGCGGGTCGGCCGTTGCAAGGTGCTGGGCTCCTCAGATCGGCCGGCATGAATGCGCGAGGCGCGCCGGCACCCGCACGATCCTGCATGCACCGGCGCCGGCTCGGCAAGCGTGAACAGGGTGGCGGTCAGCCCTCGCCCTGCGCGAATTCGTCCAGGGCCCCACAATCAGCCGCGATATCGAGGATGCCGAAGCGGTCGCGCAGCTCGCGTGCATGCAAGATCGCCTCCCGATAGAAGCCGGGATCGAGGCCCAGCGCCGCGCCGGTCATCGGCAGCCCGGCGGCGTTCATGGCCCGCTCGACCCTGGCGACCGGCAGCATGGCCGCGCGTAGCTTGGCCCGCAGCCGCGGCCAGTCGCTCGCCAGCCGGCTGTTCAGCCGGTCGCAGGCAGCCTGGTCGACGGCCTTGCGCTTCAGCGAGCGGATGCAGTCGTCGGCGACGGGACCGTAGCGCCGGCGCATGGTCTCCTCGTCGATCCAGGTCGGCGCCAGCACCGGCGGAGCGGCGCTGCCGAGGATCTGCGCCTGCAGCCGCGCCAGGCTCCAGCTCGCCACCGCCACCTGCTCGCCGTGCAGGCTGCGCGGATGCGGCATCGCCAGCATGTCGATGTAGTGGCTGACCAGATGCTCGCCCATCGAGGCCGGATGGCTGGAGCCCACGAGGGCCATGCCGAGCCCGGAGAGCAACAGCATCCGCACCAGGGTCTCGACCGCGGCGGCATCACCGGCCGCCGCGTCGGCGCACCGGTCCAGCAACACCGGCTCGTCGTCGGCCTGCACGGCGAACGGGGTCTCGCTGTAGGCGCTGCCGGTGAGCATGTGCGCCAGCAGCCAGTCGGTCTGGGCGGTGGCGCGTGCCAGGCAGTCGCCGATCCCGGAGCGGATCATCCGCGCCGGTGCCGCCGCCAGCACGCCGAGATCGAAGAAGGCGGCCGCCGGCGGCCGGGCGGCCAGGCTGAGCTTCAGGCCCTTGACCGTGATCGAGGCCGTGCCGGTGACGTAGCCGTTCATCGAGGGAGCGGTGGCGAACACGGCGTAGCGGCGCTTGTCCTTCTCGGCCGCGGCCTTGCACAGGTCGTTGATGGTGCCCGAGCCCACCGCCACCAGGGCATCGGCGCCCGAAGTCCGGCGGCGCAGCTCCTCCACCGTCTCGGCGTCGGGGTGGGGGTCCGGCAGCACCACCTCGCGATGGGGACGGACGGCGGCCGCGACCCGCCGCCCCAGCGCCTCCCAGGTGTTCTCGTCGGCCACCACCGCCAGCCGCCGCCCGAGGCCGGCCACGAGATCCTTTTCGCGGCCGTCGAGGCTCGGCGCCACCACCACCCTGCCGATCGGACAGGCGAACAGGCTGCCCGTCTCTGGATCGACGAACCGGCCGGCGAGCATGCGTGCCAAGGGATCGTCGGTGTCTGCCACTTGCCCCCCGCTTTGTGGACCATTGTGTAGCCGAAGGCGGTGGTCCGGGGGAAGCGCGGCCGGCGGCACCGCGCCAAAAGACCGGGGCGGGCCGTCGACGTCCGGGGACTCCGGTACGATCGTTTCAGGAATATCGCGCGGGCTTTGCGAAATCTCACAGCCAGGCCCGGACGGCCGTCATAGCCTCGCTCCATACCACGGCGTCGATCATGGCCTTCATTGCTGGCAGCCACGGCGACGGCTTTCCGTCGCGGTGGCGACGTGGTCGGGGCACTTTCGCGACGGCGGTGAAGACAGCTCGCGCGGGGGGCGGATTGGCCCGGTCCCCGGGCGGTGGCGGCAGCGAGGTCCTGCGTGCGCGATCGCCACGTAGCATGCCCGCCGGCGCCGTCGATGACAGGCTCGTCGACGGCGCCGGCGTGCAGCGCCTACCGCCTCACACGCCCAGCGCCCGCTGCATCGCCCTGGCGAAGTGCAGCTCCAGCGCCGCCACGGCGGCGTCGGGGTCGCGCGCCAGGCAGGCGCGGACGATCGCCAGGTGCTCCTGCATCGTCCGGGCGATGGCGGCGGCCGAGAGCATGTAGAGCTGGTCGAGGCGGATGAGGCGGATGCAGTCGAAGGCCTGCTCGTGCGCCCGCTGCAGCAGCGGATTGCTCAGGAAGCGCACCGCGCCGAAGTGGAAGGCCCGGTCGAAGGCCGAGACCTCCTCGGCGACCTCGGCCGTGACCTCGAGCCCGGGGCTCCTGTCGAGCAGCTCCTGGTGGGCGGCCTCGATCGCCAGCAGATCCTCGCGCGGCATGGTGCCGGCCATCTGGCGGACCGCCGGGATCTCCAGCACCTCGCGCAGCTGGAAGGCGTTGCGCAGCAGCGCGAGGTCGGGCTTGACGATGAGGATGCCCGAGCGCGGCAGGATGCGGATCAGCCCTTCGGACTGCAGCACCTGCATGGCCTCGCGCAGCGGGCTGATCGGCACGCCGGTGATCGCCACCAGATCGGCCTGGGACACGGTCGACCCCGCCCGGATGCGCTTGGCGAACAGCGCCTCCTTGAAGCGGCGGTAGGCCAGCTCGCTGAGCCTCGGCGCCGCTTCCTCGCCGGCCGGTCGTACCAGCACCCTCACCCTTGCGTCCGCTCCTGGGGCGATCTATGAGATCGTCCGTTTGATATATCAAACACGCGTCACAGAGCAATCATGCCGGTGTCGCACCAGGGAGCGAGGCGTCGCGCAGCATGCGCCTGACCGATTTCACCATCACCCGCTTCCAGTTCGCCCGCGACCGGGTGATCGGCGACTCGCAGGTGCGGGTCACGCATGGCCACACCGGCTTCCTCGAGCTGCACGACAGCGAAGGGCGGACCGGCACCGGCTTCTTCTTCAGCCTCTTCCATCCGTTGCCGGCGCAGGCCGAGCTGGAGCGCGTCTTCCGCCGCGAGGCTTGGCCGGGGCTGGAGGGCCAGCATCCCGCACCGCTGCTGAACCGGATCGGCCGGCCGCGCGGCGGCAACATCCGCGGCATGGCGGTACCCTACGAGCAGGCCATCAACCAGGCCTTGTGGGACCTGCAGGCCAAGGCGGCGGGGCTGCCCTTGTGGAAGCTGCTCGGCGGCCGCGACCCGAAGGTGCGGGCCTATGCCAGCGGCCTCGACTTCCACCTGAGCGACGAGGACTACACCGCGCTGTTCGCCCAGGCCCACGAGCAGGGCTACCGCGCCTTCAAGATCAAGGTCGGCCACCCCGACGTCGCCTGGGACCTGCACCGGCTGGCGCTGGTCAAGCAGGCGACCAGGGGCTCCGGGCCGATCATGGTCGACTCCAACGAGGCATGGTCGCCCAAGGAGGCGATCCGCCGGCTGAAGATCTATCTGCGTGAGGGCTACGACATCCTCTGGGCCGAGGATCCCTGCCTGCGCGACGATTTCGAGGGCCTGCGCGAGATCAGGCTGGCGGTGCCCGAGGTCATGGTCAATTCGGGCGAGTATCTCGACCTGCACGGCAAGCGGAAGCTGATCGAGGCGCGCGCCGTCGACCTGTTGAACGTCCACGGCCACATCAGCGACACGATGAAGGCCGGCTGGCTCGCCGCCGAGCACGGCATCGAGGTCACGCTCGGCAACACGCCGTTCGAGCTCGGCGTGCACATGGCGGCCGCCCTGCCCGAGTGCAACTGGATCGAGTACTCGTTCCAGAACTACGCGCACCTGGTCGAGAAGCCGGTCGAGATCAGGGACGGCTTCGCCTTGGCACCCGAGAGGCCGGGGCACGGCTTCACGATGTCCGAGCAGGCGCGCCGCGAGCTGGCGGTGCCCGACGTCAGGGACGAGAGCGAGCTTCCGCCGGCACCCTCGGGTCCGGTACGATTGGCCGCGGCCTGAGCCGCGAACGAAACGGAACGGGGAGGTCCAACGGTATGCAGCTCGATCGACGCCGCCTTCTGACCGCGGCCGCGGCCACGCCGCTCGTGGCGGGCCTGCCGCGGCTGGCCTGGGCCGCCACCGACATCAACTACTGGCACCACTTCACCAGCGCCACCGAGTTCAAGGGCCTGGAGCGGGTGATGGCGCTGTTCAAGGAGCGCTATCCCGACATCAACCTGACCCAGGAGAACATCCCGAACGCCGAGTGGATGTCGAAGGTGACGGCGGCGTCGGTGTCGGGCAGCAAGCCGGCCACGGCGATGATCACCGCCGACAGGGCACCCGACATGGTGAACATGGGCGGGCCGATCGATCTGACCGACAAGATCAAGGGCTGGGACAAGTTCGGCCTCTACGCCCCCAGCACCTGGGAAGGCATCACGGTCAACGGCAAGCTGTACGGCCTGCCGCTCTTCATCTTCGTCGACTGGATGTACTATCGGAAGGACTGGTTCGACGAGGCCGGGCTGAAGGCACCCACCAACTTCATCGAGATGACCGAGGCGGCGGTCAAGCTCACCGATCCCTCGAAGAACCGCTTCGGCTTCGGCCTGCGTGGCGCCTCGGGCGGCCAGAGCCTGATCATGGACGTGTTCCACGCCTATGGGCTGGAGATCGTCAAGGACGGCAAGCCGGCCATGGACAGGGCCAAGCTGGTCGAGGCGCTGGACTGGTACTCCGGCCTCTACACCAAGCTGAAGGTCGCACCGCCCAGCGCGCCCAACGACAGCTACCGGCAGATCATGGAGGGCTTCAAGACCGGCCAGACGGCGATGATCTGGCACCACACCGGCTCGCTCACCGAGCTGCAGCAGGCGATGCCCGAGGGCTCGTTCATGACCGCGACCCGGCCGGCAGGCCCGGCCCGGCACTATGCGCGCGTGACCTACCAGTTCAACGGCATCATGGATCCGTCGAAGCTGGATGCCGGCTGGGACTGGCTGACCTTCTGGTCCGAGGCCGACCCCGGCATCGCCTTTCTGGAGGAGACCGGCTACTTCCCGTCCAATCCCGAGATCGCCAAGGACGACCGAATCCAGAAGAACCCGATCTACGCCGCGGCGGTCGAGACCACCAGGTTCGGCTCGCTGCCGACCCGCTTCCCCGGCAGCCCCGGCTGGGAGGAGACGGTGGTGCTGCCGGAGTTCCAGCGCATCCTGGTCGGCCAGACCACGGTCGAAGCCGCGGCCGATGCCATCCTCGCCGGCCTGGAATCGACGCTGAACTGACGTGTCCCCCGGGCCGGTCCACGGCCGGCCCGCTTTCCTTTCGGGAGGCCAACCATGCCCAAGGCCCTGAGCGAGGCGCAGGTCGCCGAGTACCGCGAACGCGGCATCCTGTTCCCGATCCCCGTGCTGAGCCGGGAGGAGGTGGCCGATTGCCTCGCTGCCCTGAAGCGGATCGAGGCGCTGCCGGAGCCGACGCGCGGCCGTGTGCTGAAGAACAAGAGCCATCTGGTGTCGGCCCCGCTGGCCAAGCTGATCCGGCATCCGAGGATCGTCGATGCCGTCGAGGACGTGATCGGGCCGGACGTGCTGGTCTGGGGCGGCAGCTTCTTCAACAAGGCCGGCGGCACGCCCGACTTCGTCAGCTGGCACCAGGACGCGACCTATTGGGGCCTCGAGCCCATGGACATCGTCACCGCCTGGGTGGCGCTGACCCCCAGCACGGTCGAGAGCGGCTGCATGCGGGTGGTGCCGGGATCGCACAAGGGCGAGATCCTGCCGCACACCGAGACCTACGGCGCCAACAACCTCTTGAGCCGCGGCCAGGAGATCGCCGTCGAGGTGAAGGACGAGGACGCGGTCGACGTGGTGCTGCAGCCGGGGCAGATGTCGCTGCACCATGTGCTGATCGCCCACGGCTCCGAGCCCAACCGCGCCGATCATCCGCGCATCGGCTTCGCCATCCGCTACATCGGCGGCCATGTCCGTCAAGCCAAGGCGAGCAAGGATTCCGCGACGCTGGTCCGCGGCCGCAACCTCAGCGGCACCTTCGCGCTGGAACCCGCGCCCAAGGGCGATCTGGTTCCAGAAGACATCGCCTATCACGACGCCCTCTACGACGCGGCTCCGCACCTGCCCAAGGTCGCGGCTACTTCCATGTAATCTCTGGATTTCCCATGCGCATCACCGACATTCGCTGCTGGATCGTCGAGGGCCAGCATCCACGCTGGCCCTATCGCTGGCGCAAGGGCCTCGCCGGCTCGGGCGACGGCACGCCGGCCGACAAGAGGCCGCTCGATGCCATCGTCCGCGTCGATACCGACGAGGGCATCCATGGTGCGATGCGCGTGCCGCAGGGGCCGTCGGTGATGAGCCTGGTCGAGCGCCGGCTGAAGCGGCTGGTCGGCGAGGACCCGCTGCTGACCGAGCGACTGTGGTGGCTGGTGTGGGAGATCGACCGGGTCGAGGAGATCCCGGTGCGGCACCTCGGCATCCTCGACTGCGTGCTCTGGGACATCAAGAGCAAGAAGGCCGGGATGCCGATCTACCAGATGCTGGGCGGCAACGACCGGGTAGTGCCGGCCTATGCCTCCACCGTGACCTGGGACACGATGGAAGAGTACGAGCGGCACATCAAGCACTGCATCGACGTCGGCTTCAAGGCGTTCAAGCTGCACGCCTGGGGCGACGCCAGGGAAGACGCCAGGCTCTGCCGCAACCTGCGCAAATGGTGCGGCCCCGATGCCGACCTGATGTTCGACGGCTCGGCCGGCTGGGACTATGTCACCTCGATGTGGTTCGGCCGTCAGCTCGAGGATTGCGGTTTCTTGTGGTACGAGGAGCCGATGCGCGAGTTCGAGCTCGGCTCCTACAAGAAGCTGTGCGATGCGCTCGACATACCGGTGCTGGCCTCGGAGACGCCGGACGGCTGCCACTGGAACATGGCGACATGGATCCAGCTGGGTGCCCTCGACATGACCCGCACCAGCTGGTTCTTCAAGGGCGGCATCACCGGTGCGATGAAGGTGGCGCACCTGTCGGACTCGTTCGGAATGCGCTGCCAGGTGCACGGCATGGGGCTGCCGAATGCGCAGATCTGCGCCGCCATCCGCACCAACGACTATTACGAGCAGCTGGTGATGGGCACCGAGCAGATCGACGATCTGGTCAACCTCGGGCCGCTGGCCATCAAGGACGGCAACCTCACCGTCTCCGACGCGCCCGGACTGGGCGAGGACTTCGATTGGGACCATGTCGAGCGCAGCGCCGTCGCGAAGGTCTGAGGAGGTCGCGACCGGGCTGGTTCACGGCCTGAACCGTCGCCTGCTCGCCGTCACCGAAGGCCGCTACTGGGCCTACCTGCTGCTCGTCCCGAGCCTGGTGCTGATCGTCGCCGTGGTGGTCTACCCCACCTTGTGGGGCATGGGGCTGAGCTTCCGCGAGATGCGGCTGAACCGGCCGGACCTCGGCACCGGCTTCGTCGGCCTCAAGCATTACCACGCGCTGATCAACGACCCGATCTTCTGGCTGTCCTTGCGCAACACCTCGGTGTGGGTGACGGGTGCGGTGGCGGGCGAGCTGATCCTGGGTCTGAGCGCGGCGCTGGTGCTCAACCGCGGCCTGATCGGCTTCAAGCTGTTCGGCGTGCTGGTGCTGCTGCCTTGGTTCCTGCCCAACGTGGTGGCCGGCCACATGTGGGCGCTGATGCTCGACCCGCGCCTCGGCGTGCTCAACGATATCCTCGTCAACCTCGGCATCCTCGAGCAGTACAAGGCTTGGTTCGCCGACCCCAACACGGCGCTCGCCGCCGCCCTGATGGTCGAGGTCTGGCACGGCTTCCCGTTCTTCTCGCTGCTGCTGCTGGCCGGCCTCAAGGGCATTCCGAAGGACCTCTACGAGGCGGCGGCCTGCGACGGTGCCACGGCTTGGCAGCAGTTCCTCAACGTCACGCTGCCGATGCTGAAGATGATCATCGTGGCGACGGTGGTGCTGCGCGTCATCAGCCTGGTCAACTCGCCCGACATCCTGCTGATCCTGACCGGCGGCGGGCCGGGACGGTCGACCATGGTGCTGTCGCTGTATGCCTTCCAGAAGGCCAATCGCGAGTTCAACTTCGGCTACGCCAGCGCCCTGTCGGTGGTGATGTTCCTGCTGCTGATGGGCTTCTCCTGGCTCTATGTCCGCCTGTCCAACGTGATGAGGGACTGAACCATGCCGCGCCGCCGCCTCGCCGACGTGCTGGTCTGGCTGGCCGGCCTCGCCATCACGATCTTCGCGATCTTCCCGATCGTCTGGGCGCTCCTGACCTCGCTGAAGGAGGAGGCGGCGATCATCACGACGCAGATGCAATATCTGCCCGAGAAGATCACCTTCCAGAACTACGTCGACATCTGGACGCGCTCGAACTTCCCGATCCTGCTGACCAACAGCGCCATCACCACGGCGATGACGGTGGTGGTCTGCGCCGTGCTGGGTACCCTCGCCAGCTACGCCATCGCCCGCTTCCAGTTCCGCGGCCGGCGCGAGCTGATGCTGTTCTACCTGGTCATCCGCATGTTCCCGGCGGTGATGATCATCATCCCGCTGTTCATCCTGATGCGGAACGTCGGCCTGCTCGACAGCCGGCTGGGGCTGGCGCTGGCCTACACGACGTTCCTGCTGCCGGTGTTCATCTGGATGATGAAGGGCTTCTTCGACGCGGTGCCTCTCGAGCTGGAGGACGCCGCCCGCATCGACGGCTGCTCGCGCCTCGGCGCCATGCTGCGGGTGATCCTGCCCCTGGTGGTGGGCGGGCTGGTGGCGACGGCGGTGTTCGTCGCCATCGGGGCGTGGAACGAGTTCCTGTTCGCGCTGATGATGACCACCAGCACCGGCTCGCGCACCTGGCCGGTGGGCCTTCAGCTCATGGTCGGCGAATTCCAGCTCCCCTGGGGCACGCTGGCGGCCGGCGGTATCGTCAGCATCGTGCCGGTGGTGATCCTGTTCGCCATGGTGCAGCGCGCCCTGGTGCGGGGGCTGACGGCGGGGGCAGTGAAGGGGTGACGGACGCTCGTCAGTTGCCGAGCAGCGCCGTGATCGATTCGCCGAGCGAGCGGTCGAGCTGGGCCTGGGCGGCGAGGCGGGCGGGGGCGTTGGCCTCGCCGTAGCGGTCGTAGCCGCCGCGCCGCTCCAGCACCTCGAAGAACACGCCGTTGATGCTGCGCGTGAAGAAGTGGAAGAACTCGGCCGCGCCGATGCGATCGTAGAGGATGTCGTGGGCGCGCAGGCGCTTGACCGTCGCATCCTCCAGGCCGAAGCGCGCCGCCAGATCCTCGTAGTAGTTCTCGGGGATGGGCAGGCGCAGATGCTCGGGCACCCGACTCGCGGCGGCGGTGATGTCCGGGCAGGCGAAGGCGATGTGCTGGGCACCGGCGCCGGCGGTGCGCGACATGAACCGCCCGGCGGCCGAAGCCTGGGCCTGCGAGGCGTTGAGCGGCAGGCGCACCGTGCGGTCGGAATTGCTCAGCGCCCGGCTGACGATCAGGCCGCGCGGATCGTTGAGATCGGCGCGCGGCTCCGGGTCGAGGCCGAGCACGACGCGGTAGAACAGCAGCCAGCTCAGGAACTCGGTCTGCGGCACCACCTGGGCGATGTGGTCGATCGCCAGCAGGCCGAGGCCGGGATCGCCGCCGCGCTCGGGGTCGGGGGCGAAATCGGCCTCGATGAAGCCGTCGCCGCCCGCGGCATCGAGGAAATAGACGAGGCTGCCGCCGACGCCGCGCACCGCCGGGATCGCCAGCTCGCCGGCGCCGATGGGGCCGGAGAACGGCTTGGCCATCAGCCCGGTGGCATGCCGCGCGGTCTCGGCCGCATTCTCGACCCGGAAGGCCAGGGCGGCGATGGAGAGGCCATGCAGGAGCTGGAAGGCGTGGGGAAAGCCCTCGTCCTCGAGGTTCAGCACGAGGTTGACGGAGCCCTGCCGGTGCAGCTCGACGTCCTTGGAGCGGTGGCGGTGGGTACGGCGGAAGCCCAGGGCGCGCAAGAGGTCGCGGAACTGGCCCGAATGGTTGCGGTCGTCGACGAACTCGACGAAGGCGACGCCATCGACCGCGGGTGCCGCTGCCGCCGGCTCGGCGAGCTGGCCTTCGAGCCACAGGAAGGAGCGCATGCCGTCGACGGCGGTCTGCTGGGCGGAGCCGGCGCGGAAATCGTCGCTGAAGATCTCGTGGCTGACCGGGCCGCGATAGCCGATCTCGCGCAGCTTGCGCATCATGGCGACCACCGGCAGGTCGCCCTGTCCCGGCAGGCAGCGGAAGTGGCGGCTGAGAAAGAGCAGATCCATCTCGATCGCCGGCACGTCGGCGGTCTGCACCAGCACGATGCGCTCGGGGGGAATGTCGGCGATCGGCTCGACCGGGCACTTGTGGGCGAGCGCGTGGAAGGTGTCGAGGATGAGGCCGACGTTCGGATGGTCGGCCCGGCGCACCGCCTCCCAGGCCTGGCGGTAGTCGTGGATGTGCCGGCCCCAGCACAGCGCCTCGAAGCCGACACCGACGCCATGCGCCTTCGCCAGCTCGCCGAGATCGTGCAGGTCAGCGGCGATGCGGCCCATGTCGCCGTCGGCATCGGGCGAGATGCTGCTGCACACCAGCAGCAGCGGGGCGCCGAGCCGGCGCATCAGCTCGAACTTGCGGCGCGCCCGCTCGAAGGCGCGGCCGCGCAGCGGCTCCGGCAGGCCCTCGAAGTCGCGGAAGGGCTGCAACGCCACGATAGCGAGCCCGAGCGAGGCCGCGAGGTCGCGGACGTCCTCGGGGCTGCCGTCGAAATAGGTCAGGTCGTTCTCGAAGATCTCGACGCCGTCGTAGCCGGCGTCGGCGGCTGCCTTCAGCTTGTCGCCCAGCATTCCCGACATGCAGACCGTGGCGATCGAGCGCGTCATGCGTGAGCCTCCGGCGACGGGCCGTTCCGGGCAGCCTAGCCTGCCGCCGGCGCGGCATCCATCGAAGCGAAATGCCGGCGCATCCGTTCCACGTCCGGTGCCAGGCCAGTGAACAGGCGGAAGGCCTCGGCGGCCTGGAACACCGCCATGCCGCCACCATCGAGCGTGCGGCAGCCGATGGCGCGGGCTCGGCGCAGCAGCTCGGTCTCGAGCGGGACGTAGACGATGTCGGCGACCCAGAGGCCGGGCCGGAGCAGCGATGCCGGCACCGAGGTGCCGGGGATGCTCGCCATGCCGACCGGCGTGGCGTTGACCACGCCATCGGCGGCGGCGAGCGCCTCGGCGAGGTCGCCGCCGGCCGAGGCCCGGCCGGCGCCGAAGCGCGCCTCGATGCCGGCCGCCAGCTCCTCGGCGCGCCGATGGTCGGTATCGAAGATGGCGAGCCGGCCGACGCCGAGGCCGGCCAGGGCATGGGCGACGGCGGCACCGCCGCCGCCAGCGCCCATCTGCACCACGCGGTCGCGACGGACGTCGCCCAGGCCGCGGCGAAAATTCTCGGTGAAGCCGTAACCGTCGGTGTTGTGGCCGACCCGCCGGCCACCGCGCAGGACGACGGTGTTGACGGCCCCTAGCGCCCTGGCGTCGTCGGACAGCCCGTGCAGCAGCGAGATCACCGCCTGCTTGCAGGGGAAGGTGATGTTGAGGCCGTCGAAGCCCATGCGCTCGGCCGAGAGGAGCAGATCCGGCAGCGCGTCGGGGCCGAGCGCCAGCGGCTCGAGGTCGATGCGGCGATAGACGTAGCGCAGGCCCTGTGCAGCACCCTCCCGCTCGTGCATGGCGGGCGTGCGCGAGCCCTGGATGCCGCGGCCGATCAGGCCCGCCAGCAGGCTCGGCCGATCCTCTCCCTGCCCAGCCGTCATTCCCGGCACCGCCTCCCCTGCCCTTGTCCGTCGCCGTGCTGGACATAGCGAATCGTCGAGCCGCATGGCTATCATGCCGCGCGAAGTTCTGGTTTCCGCCGATGGCCCGAGTGCGCGAAACTGCCGGGGCAGCCCGGATGCGGGGAGGCAGAAAGCATGGCGTTCGAGCGCCTCGACGACATCGTGGTCCACCACGAGGTAACCGGACGGGCCGGTGAGCCGGCGCTCGTGCTGATCAATTCGCTGGGCACGGATTTGCGGGTGTGGAGCGCTCTGGCTCCCCGTCTGGCCGATCGCTTCCGCCTCGTCCGCTACGACAAGCGTGGCCACGGCCTGACCGATGCGACGCCCGGCGCCTATGCGATGGCGCGGCTGGCGGCCGACCTCGCGGCGCTGCTGGACCGGCTGGGGATCGGCAGGGCGGTGGTCTGCGGCCTGTCGATCGGCGGCATGATCGCGCAGCAGCTCGCGGCCGACCGGCCCGATCTGGTGCAGGGCCTCGTGCTGATGGACACCGCGCACAAGATCGGCGACCCGAAGATGTGGGACGACCGGATCGCCGCCATCCGGGCAGGAGGCATCGCCTCGATCTCGGAGGCGATCCTCGCGCGCTGGTTCTCGCCGGCCTTCCACCGCGACCGGCCGGCCGAGCTGGCGGGCTGGCGCAACATGCTCTGCCGCACCACCCTCGACGGCTACCTCGGCTGCTGTGCTGCCATCCGCGACGCCGACCTCACTGGTGCGGCCAAGGCCATCGCCGTGCCGACGCTGTGCATGGTCGGCGACCAGGACGGCTCGACCCCGCCCGAGATGGTGGCCGAGCTGGCGGCGCTGGTGCCGGGGGCTAGGCTCGTCACGATCACGGGGGCGGGGCACATTCCCTGCGTCGAGCAGACGGGTGCGGTGGCCGAGGCGATGCTCGGCTTCCTCGGGGAGCATCGCCTTGGCTGACGACAGGTTCGAGGCGGGCATGAAGGTCCGGCGCAGCGTGCTGGGCGACGCCCATGTCGACCGCGCCGAGGCGCGCAAGACCGCCTTCGACGCCGACTTCCAGCGCTTCATCGCCGAAGGCGCCTGGGGCTCGGTCTGGTCGCGGCCGGGCCTCGACCGGCGGACGCGCTCGATGCTCGTCATCGCGCTGATGGCCGCCCTCGGCCACGAGGAGGAGCTGGCGATGCACGTCCGGGCGACCCGGAACACCGGCGCCACGCCCGACGACATCAAGGAGGTGCTGCTGATGGTGGGGGTCTATGCCGGCGTGCCGGCTGCCAACCGGGCGTTCAAGACCGCCAAGCAGGCCCTGGCCGAGCTGGAGAGCCAATCGTGAGCGGCGGTATCCGGCTCGGCGACTACCGGCCGCGCAACCGCGACCTGCACCCCCCGGCGCTGGCACCGGGCTACAAGACCTCGATCGCTCGCTCGCCGCGGCTGCCGCTGGTCGCCATCGAGCCGACGCTGTCGGAGACGACCGGGCCGGTGTTCGGCCACGACATGCTGGACCCGCTCGACAACGACCTGCTGCTCAACGCCCGCCGCGACCAGGATCCGATCGGCGAGCGGATGATCTTCCACGGCCGGGTGCTGGACGAGAACGGCAGGCCGGTGGCCGGCACGCTGATCGAGGTCTGGCAGGCCAATGCCGGCGGCCGCTACCGCCACGTCACCGACCGCTACGTCGCGGCCCTCGATCCCAACTTCACCGGCCTCGGCCGCACCATCACCTCCGAGGACGGCAGCTACCGCTTCCGCACCATCAAGCCCGGCCCCTATCCCTGGCGCAACCGCCTGAACGACTGGCGGCCGGCGCACATCCATCTGTCAATCTTCGGGCCGGCGTTCTGCACGCGGCTGGTCACCCAGTTCTATTTCGAGGGCGACCCGCTCTTGCGCCACTGCCCGATCTTCAACACGGTGGCCGACCCGGAATCTCGCGGCCGGCTGATCGCGACGCTCGATCTCGGCGAGACCATCCCGCTGGACTCGCTGGCCTACCGCTTCGACATCGTGCTGCGCGGCCGGCGGCAGACGCCGTTCGAGAACAAGCTGGAAGGAGCCTGACGATGCTGCCCGAGACCGCCTCGCAGACGGCAGGCCCCTATCTGCACATCGGCATGGCACCGCGCGCCGCCGGCATCGACGTGCGCGCCAACGAGCCGATGAACGTGCTGGCCGGCGCCGGTGCGGAGGGCCAGCGCATCCGGCTGGAGGGGCTGGTCTACGACGGCACCGGCTCGCTGGTGCGCGACGCCCAGATCGAGATCTGGCAGGCCAACGCCCACGGCAGGCACGACCATCCCGACGACCGGCAGGACAAGCCGGTCGATCCCGCCTTCAAGGGTTTCGGCCGGGCGGTCACCGATTTCGAGAGCGGGCTGTGGTGGTTCGACACCGTCAAGCCCGGCCGGGTGACGGGGCGCGACGGCAAGCCGATGGCGCCGCACATCAGCGTCGCGGTGTTCGCCCGCGGCATCAACATCCACCTCAATACCCGCATCTACTTCGCCGACGAGGCCGAGACCAACGCGCAAGACCAGGTGCTACGGATGGTCGAGCCGGTAGCACGGCGCAGGACCCTGGTCGCCGAGCGGCGCAGCGATGGCGGGCAGGTCGTCTATCACTTCGACATCCGCCTGCAGGGCCAGGACGAGACGGTGTTCTTCGATGTCTGAGGCCAAACCCTGCGTCATCACGGTGGCGATCACCGGCTCGCTGCCGCGCAAGAAGGACAATCCGGCCGTTCCGATCACGGTGGCCGAGCAGGTGGCATCGACCCAGGAGGCGTTCGAGGCGGGCGCCACGCTGGCGCACCTGCACGTCCGCAACGACGACGAGACGCCGACCTCCAGCCCGGAACGCTTCGGCCGCCTCCTGGAGGGGCTGCGCCGGCACTGCCCCGGCATGATCCTGCAGGTCTCGACCGGCGGCCGCTCGGGGGCGGGCCGCGAGCGCGGCGGCATGCTGGGGCTGGGTGCCGACATGGCCTCGCTGTCGACGGGCTCGTGCAATTTTCCCACGCGCGTCTACGAGAACCCGCCGGATCTGGTGGACTGGCTGGCAGCGGAAATGCTGGCGCACGGCGTGAAGCCGGAGGTCGAGGCGTTCGACCTGTCGATGATCTTCCAGGCGGCGGCGATGGCCAAGGACGGCAGGCTGAAGGGGCCGCTGCACGTCCAGTTCGTCATGGGTGTGAAGAACGCCATGCCGGTCGACCGCGACACCTTCGAGTTCTACATCGCGACGCTGAAGCGGCTGGCGCCCGACGCCACCTGGACCGGGGCCGGCATCGGCAAGGACCAGATCACGCTGAACCGTTGGTCGCTGGAGCTGGGCGGCCACTGCCGCACCGGGCTCGAGGACAATGTCCGGCTCGACCGGCACACACTGGCGCCGTCGAACGCCGCGCTGGTCCGCCGGGTGGTCGAACTGTGCCCGGACCATGGCCGGCGGCCGGCCACCGTCGCCGAGGCCCGCAGCCTGCTGAGCCTGCCGGCGGCGGCGTGACCGCGCTGCCGCGAGGCATCCTCACGGCGCTGCTGGCCGATGCCGAGGCGGCGGCACTGCTCGACGATGCCGCCCAGGCGGCGGCGATGGTGGCGGTCGAGGCTGCACTGGCGCGGGTCGAGGCGAGGCTCGGCATCATCCCGGCGGCGCATGGCGAGGCGATCTCGGCGGCCCTCGCCGGCTTCGAGCCGGATCTCGCCGATCTCGCCCACGGCACGGGCTCGGCGGGCGTGCCGGTGCCGGCGCTGGTGGCGCAGCTGCGGCGGCGCGTCGGCCCGCCGGCGGGCGACTTCGTCCATTGGGGTGCGACCTCGCAGGACATCGTCGATACGGCGCTGGTGCTGCAGCTCCGCGAGATTCTGGGAGTCCTGGACGGCCGGCTGAACGCGCTGGCGACGGCGCTGGCCGGCCTCGCCGAGGCGCATGCCGCGACGCCGATGATCGGCCGCACCCGCTTCCAGCAGGCGGTGCCCACCACCTTCGGCCTCAAGGCGGCGGGCTGGCTGGCACCGTTGCTGCGCCACCGCCGGCGGCTGGCCGAGCTGGAGCCGCGGCTGCTGCTGGTGCAACTCGGCGGTGCTGCCGGCAACCTCGCCGTCCTCGGTGACAAGGGTGTGGCGGTGATGGAGGGGCTGGCCGAGGAGCTGGGCCTCGGCTGTCCGGCGATGCCCTGGCACAGCCAGCGCGACGGGCCGGCCGAGCTGGCCTCCTGGCTGGCGCTGGTGACGGGCTCGCTCGGCAAGCTCGGCCAGGACGTGCTGCTGCTGGCGCAGAACGAGGTCGGCGAAGCGCGCGAGGCGGCGGGCGGCGGCTCCTCGACCATGCCGCAGAAGTCCAACCCGATCCTTTCGGAGGCGCTGGTTACGCTGGCGCGGCGCAACGCGGCGCTGGTCGGCGGCATGCACGAGGCCATGCTGCACGCCCACGAGCGCGACGGTGCGGCCTGGGCGCTGGAATGGGCGGTGCTGCCGGAGATGATCTCGGGCACCGCCGCGGCACTCGTCCACGCCGACCGGCTGGTCCGCAGCCTGGTGGTCGATCCGGCCGGGATGCGGCATACCCTCGACGCCGCCCACGGCCTGCACCTGGCCGAGGCGGCGAGCTTCGCGCTGGCCGATCGCCACGGCCGGGCCAGGGCGCAGGAGATCGTCGGGGCCGCCTGCCGGACGGCGCTCGCCGAAGGCCGGGATCTGGTCGAGGTGCTGAACGACGCCGCGCCCGGCATCGACTGGGCCGCCGTTCGGAACGGCGCCGAGCGGCCGCCAGCAGCGGCGGCGCTGATCCGGCGGGTGCTGGACGCGGGCAGGCCCGTGGTCCAGGGTGCCCGACGTTCACATGCAGATGGAAGGAACGCTTCGTCTTGAACGGCGCCGAAAGCCTCGTCCGCACGCTGATCGCCAGCGGCATCGACACCTGCTTCGCCAATCCCGGCACCAGCGAGATGCATTTCCTGGCGGCGCTCGACCGCGTGCCGGGCATCCGCTGCGTGCTGTGCCTGCACGAGAACGTCGTGACGGGAGCCGCCGACGGCTATGCGCGGATGACCGGCAGGCCGGCGGCGACGCTGCTGCATTGCGGCCCCGGCCTCGCCAACGGCATCGCCTGCCTGCACAACGCCCGGCGCGCCGCCTCGCCCGTCGTCAACCTCGTCGGCGACCAAGCGACGCACCACCAGCCACTCGACCCGCCGCTCACCACCGACACGGAGAGCTTCGCCCGCGCGGTTTCGGCATGGGTGCGCACCGCCCGCACGGCGGGCGCGGTGGGTGCCGATGCCGCCGTGGCGGTGCAGGCGGCGCGCACCGCCCCTGGCCAGATCGCCACGCTGATCCTGCCTTCCGACACCTGCTGGAACGAGGGCGGCATCGTCGCCGGGCCGCTGCCCGTTCCCGAACGCAGCGCCGTGGCGCCGGCGGCTGTCGAGGAGGCCGTGGCGGCGCTGCGCAGCGGCGAGCCCTGCATGCTGGTGCTGGGCGGCATGGCCCTGCGCGCCGAGTCGCTGGCGCTGGCGCAAGACATCGCCGCCGCCACCGGCGCACGACTCATCGCCTCGCTGTCCAACGCCCGCGTCGAACGCGGCAGGGGACGGGTGCCGATCGAGCGGGTGCCCTACGGCACCGACGCCGCCACCGAGGCACTGGCCGGCATCCGCCACGCCATCATCGTCGGCACGCGCAAGCCGGTGAACTTCTTCGCCTATCCGGGCAAGCCGCCTACCGCCGTGCCCGACGACTGCACTGTCCACGTCCTGGCCCGCCCCGAGCAGGACGTGCCGGCGGCACTGGCTGCACTGGCCGACCGTCTGGGAGCAGTCCCCAGCGAGCCGCCCCAGGCCGTAAAGCCCGTCGCGCGCAGCGGCCGGCCGACTTCCGAATCGGTGGCCCAGATCCTGGCGGCGGTGATGCCCGAAGGGGCGATCGTCGCCGACGAGAGCGTCAGCTTCGGCCGAGATTTCTTCCGGCCGACGCATGGCGCCCCGCCGCACGACTGGCTGCAGAACATGGGCGGCGCCATCGGCCACGGACCACCGCTGGCCACCGGCGCCGCCATCGGCGCCCCGGGCCGACGGGTGATCAACCTGCAGGCCGACGGCTCGGGCATGTACACGCTGCAGGCGCTGTGGACCCAGGCGCGCGAGAAGCTCGACGTCACCACGGTGATCCTGGCCAACCGCCGCTACCAGATCCTGCTGGGCGAGCTGGCCGGCGTCGGCGCCAATCCCGGCCGCACCGCCATGGACATGCTGAACCTGGGCGACCCGGTGCTCGACTGGGTGTCGCTCGCCGCGGGCACGGGCGTCGAGGCGGCACGCACCGATACGCTGGAGGGCTTCGCCGACTTGCTGGGATCCTCCTTCCGCCGTTCCGGGCCGTTCCTGATCGAGCTCGAGATCGACTGAACCGCTACCACAGTACGGGTATCAGGGAGATCACGAGCAGGCCGGCCATCGACCAATTGAACACGACGCGGGCGCGGCGCTCGGCGAGCCGACGTGTGACCGCCACACCGAAACCCGCCCACATCACGACGGACGAAAGACAGGCCGCCGCGAGCACGATCGCGATCAGCACGGTCTGCAGCAGCACGTCGCCTCCGGCACTGGTGAAGGCCGCGAGCGCACCCACAGCGGTCGCCCAGCCTTTGGGATTCAGCCAGACGAAGAGCAGCCCTTCGACTAAGTTGATCGGCCTTCCTCGTGTCACGTCTCGGCCTGACGCGTCCGCCCGAGCGATTCGCCAGGCGAGATAAAGCAGATATGCGGCACCGACATAGTTGAGCACGGCATGCAAGCGTGGCTCGGCCAGAAACAAGCCGGCCAGGCCGAGCCCTGCCGCTACGACCATGAAGCCGAAGCCCAGGGTGATTCCAAGCATCAGCGGAATCACGCGACGGAAACCGAAGCTGGCCGCAGAGGCCGTGACCATGACCACGCTCGGCCCCGGCGTCAGGCACATGGCCGCAGCGAACAGGACCAACGGCCCCAACGAGACGCCCTCGTCCATTCGAGCTATCCCCCGTCGGCCGGCTACGACCGACGGCACCGTGCTCGCTTGCCCGCATCGTCTCAACTACCTCGAAGGTATTCATGGTGCGGAGAGCCACGATCGCCATGAGGCTTTGCTACTGTCCTCGTTCGAGGCTTCTGGCGAACTGCCGGAAGACCCCAGGCCAGCATGCCGACAGCGAGGGAAGCCACTCCCAGTGGACCGAACGCCAAGATCACCACGAGGCTCGCATTGTAGAGCCCGTAGACTAGGCCGGCTGCTAAGAAAGTATGCCAATCCGGCCACGATGACCGGCGTTTCGCCACCTCCATATTTGGCGGCGGCCGATATAAGAGGACAGGAGCCGCGAACGCGGCAGCCAGATAGGCGATGACGGTGTACGCATGGCCATCCGGCCAGCCGCTACGGAGATCGCAGGCAGCGTTGCGAGCGCCAGCGCGATGCCGACGGGCGCGGCATTGCCGAAGATCGCCATTGCCGTGCCTATTTCCCTGCCGACGAACCAGTCAGCAATCATCCTCGCCACGGCTACGTTGAGCAGGATGCCGCCGCTTTCTGCCAGGAGCCTGCCCGCGATCTGCATGGACCAAACGGGCATGTGTGCCATCGTCAACTCGCCCGAGATCATCAGCGTGAGGCCGATGAGAACGGCGCCCTTGCCGCCGAGCAGGGCCCGAGCGCGCCGTCGGGGAGGGCCAGCACGGCGCCTGGTGCATGATAGAGGCCGATCAACAGCCAAAAGCATGGCGCATCCCCCGCGACCGTGGCACGGTGGCAGGCCGCTGGATTCGCGGCAACTACCTCAGAGGTAGTCGTGATGCCTGAGCCGACCTTCGCCGCGAGGTTGCGGTGGTGGCGCGAGCACAAGGGATACTCGCAGCTGACGCTGGCGGGGCGGGCCGGCATCTCGCAGCGCCATTTGAGCTTTCTCGAGCTCGGGCGGGCATCGCCGAGCAGGGACATGGTCGACCGGCTCGCCACCGCCCTCGACATTCCGCTCAGGCAGCACAATGCGCTGCTCTTGGCGGCAGGATTCGCACCCGAGTGGCATCAGCGCGACCTCGCCGCACCGGACATGGCGGAGGTGGCCAGCGCCCTCGACTACATGCTGGCGCAGCAGGAGCCCTATCCGGCGGTCGTGGTCGATCGGCACTGGAATCTGCTCAAGAGCAACAGGGCCGCCGTTCGTCTCGTCGAGTTCCTCGTCGGGCCGCTGGTACCTGGGGCGCCGGTCAATCTCGCCGATGCGCTGGTGGCGCCCGACATATTGCGGCCGTACCTGACCAATTGGACGGAAGTCGTGCGCCACTTCATCCGCAGCGTCGAGGCGGACGCCACGGCCGACGGATTGATCGAGACGACGACGCTATTGGAACGGCTAATGGACTACAGCGGCGTCCGCGCCGCGCTGAGCCTCGCCGCCGGGAAGACCGACAGGGGACCGGTTCTCGCGCTGCACTTTCGCAAGGACGGCACATCCCTGCGCCTGTTCACCGCGATCGCTACACTCGGCACGCCGCAGGACATCACGCTGCAGGAGCTACGGATCGAGTGCTTCTTTCCCATGGACGAGGAAACCGCGAAGCTTCTGCGCGGCTGGGCCGATGAATCCGGAGACGACCTGCCATCCTAGGCCGCCGCCGGCAGCTGCACCAAGTGTGCCGGCGCCACCTCGACCAGCGGCGGCGTCGCCGGCTCGTCGCCGAGCCTGCGGATCGGACTCGCGATCTCGGTGGTGTCGATGGCGGCTCGCAGCTTGCGCTGCGTCGGGTCGGGCACCGGCACGGCCGCCAGGAGGCGCTTCGTGTAGGGATGGCGCGGGTCGTGCAGCACCGCTTCGGTGGGGCCGATCTCGACGATCTGCCCGAGATACATCACGGCCACCCGGTGGCTCATCCGCTCGACCACGCCCATGTCGTGCGAGATGAACAGGTAGGAGATGCCGAGCTCGCGCTGGAGGTCGCGCATCAGCTCGATCACCTGCGCCTGCACCGAGACGTCGAGCGCCGAGACCGGCTCGTCGGCGACGATGATTCTGGGGCCGAGGCACAAGGCGCGGGCGATGCTGAGCCGCTGGCGCTGGCCGCCGGAGAACTGGTGCGGGTAGCGCTCGAGATGCTCGGCGTCGAGGCCGACGCGGCGGAGCAGCGCCACCGCCTTGTCGCGGCGCTCGGCCGCCCCCATCGACGGCTCGTGAACGACCAGCGGCTCGGTGATCAGCTCGAGCGCCGTCAGGCGCGGGTTCAGCGAGGCATAGGGATCCTGGAAGATCATCTGGATGTGGCGGCGGATCGGCCGCATGTCGCCTTGCGACAGGGGCGTCACTTCCTGGCCGGCGATGACGATGCTGCCGCCGGTCGGCTCCAGCAGCTTCATCAGCACGCGCGCCATCGTCGACTTGCCGCAGCCGGACTCGCCGACCACCGCCAACGTCTCGCCCTCGGCCAGCTCCAGCGAGACGTTCTCGACCGCATGGACGTAGCCGGTCAGCCGCTTGAATGGTCCCTTGCGCACCGGGAAGCGCTTGACGAGGCCGGTGGCCTTGAGGAGCGGCGGCTTGGCCTGCGCGCGGGCGGGCGCCGGGCCGGTCTCGTGGCCCAGCCTCGGGACGGCCTCGATCAGGGCGCGGGTGTAGGGCTGCTCGGGCCTGGCGAACAGCTCCTCGACGGCGTTCTGCTCGACGCGCCTGCCGTGCCGCATCACGACGACGCGCTCGGCGATCTGCGCCACCACCCCGAGGTCGTGAGTGATGAACAGCACCGCCATGCCGATCTCGCGCTGCAGCTCGGCGATCAGCGCCAGGATCTGGGCCTGAATGGTGACGTCGAGGGCGGTGGTGGGCTCGTCGGCGATCAGCAGGCGCGGCCGGCAGAGCAGCGCCATCGCGATCATCACCCGCTGGCGCATGCCGCCCGACAACTCGTGCGGATATTGCGCGAGACGGCTCGCCGCCTCCGGGATGCGCACACGGTCGAGCATGCGGCGCGCCGCCGCCAGGCCGTCGGCATGGGAAGCCCCCTGGTGCAGTGTCAGCACCTCGGCGAGCTGGTCGCCGATGCGCATCACCGGGTTGAGCGAGGTCATCGGCTCCTGGAAGATCATCGAGACCTCGCCGCCGCGCACTTGGCGCAGCTCGGGCTCGGGCAGCTTCAGCAGGTCGACCGAGCGGCCGGGTGCCCGCTGCAGCAGGATGCGGCCCTGGCCGATGGTGCCGCCCTCGCGCTCGATCAGGCGGATGATCGAAAGGGCCGTGACCGACTTGCCGGAGCCGGACTCGCCCACCAGCGCCACCGTCTCGCCCGGCTGCACCGCGAAGGACAGGCTGTCGACGGCCTTCGTGGTCCGACGGCGCGAGCGGAACTCGACCGAGAGGTCGTCGACCTGGAGAAGCGGCTCGCTCATCGGTTCGTATCGCCCCCTGCCCATTCGGGTCGATTCTAGCCGCGGCGCCGCGACATGCGAAGACCCCGCCGGCGCCCTCGTTGCGCCGCCGCGACACCCATGCCATTTACTGTTTGACACATAGGCATATGTTCAACTTATAAGAGAATTCATCCATGCTCGCGTCATGCTGCCACGGCTGGTGAAAAGTGATGGTCGACCTGCTTCCCGATACGATGCGTTTCATCAGCATCGGCGACGATGGGCGGCTCGAGCTCGAGTTCGTATTCGAGATCACGTCCGGATTGACCCGGTTCACCCTGCCGGTGCGGGTGGGCGGCGTGGCGTCGATCGACCAGGCCCTCGGCGAGGCCACGGAAAAGGTCCGGTCGCTCGGAGTGGCCCTGGCGCAGGCGGCCCACACCGCCTGCTGGTCGGAAGCGCTGACGCATCCGCCGCGCACCGACCTCGTCGCTCCGCGACAGCCCGGCCATACGGCCGGAACCACCTTCAGGATCGAGCGCGCCGGTGCCATCGTGCTGGCCGAGCCCGCGATCGCCGTCCCGCCGCAATGCTGCGATGCAATATTAGACGTGGCATAAGAGCGGACGAGGCCACAACTGGGTGTGCAGGCCGGCCCGGAAAGACGGGCCAGCCGGATCGGGGAGGATCGGGCCGCCACGGGGCGGCCATCACCTCCCGGCGGGTCGCGGCAATGCCGCTGCTGCCGGGGCTCGGGAGATCCGAACCATGAGCGTGATCGAGCACATCCTTCATGTCCTGGCGCAGTACCGCGCCTTCGCCACCACCCTGGCCGAGCTCGGCCGCCACAGCGACGCGCAGCTCGGACGGCTGGGCATCGAGCGCGCCGACGTGACGCGCATCGCCTACGAGCGGGCCGAGCGGCTGACGCCGCCGCCGAGCGGGGCGGATCGCGCCGTGCCCACCTGGCCGCCGACGGTGGCCACCTCGCACTGACACAACGACACGCGGCCGTCGCAGCGTCCCCCGGCGCTCCGGCACGCATCAGGAGGTTTCCATGTTTCAGCAGATCATCGGCTTTCTCGCCCCGCGCGGCCTGCGCGAGGCCGACAGTCTCCCGGCCCTCGCCCGCAAGGCGGCGGCACGGCTCGCCACGGGCGTGCGCTATCTCCGGGCGCTCCGCGAGCTCAACCGACTGGACGATCGCGACCTCGACGATCTCGCCATCGGCCGGCACGACCTGCCGGCGCTGGCGTTGCGCCACGCATCGGGAATGGCTCCGCTCGTCCGCCTACCTCACTGAGCCGGCGCGGCGCGAGCCCTCGCGGGGATCGTCACCGCGCCGCCGGGATGCTACCGTTCTCCCGCAGCGGTAGCGTCGAGGAGCGGCCTTGCACAACTCCCAGCCGGCCTATCTGGCGCCGCACGCGATGCTTCCCCATGGCTGGGAGGCCTGCGTGCGGATCGAGGTCTCGCCCGCCGGCAACATCGTCGGCGTGCGGCCGAACGACGAGGGCCAGGGTTGCGAGCGGCTGGGCGGGCCGGTGGTCCCGGGCATGCCCGACCTGCACAGCCATGCCTTCCAGCGCGCCATGGCCGGCCTGGTGCAGCGCCTGGAGCCCGACGAATCGACCTTCTGGGGCTGGCGGCAGGCGATGTACCGCTTCCTCGAGGCGCTGACGCCCGAGGATGTCGCGGCCGTCGCGGCCCAGCTCTATGTCGAGCTGCTCAAGGGCGGCTACACCACCGTCGCCGAGTTCCACTATCTCCACAACGCGCCGGGCGGCGAGGCCTATGCCGACCCGGCGGAAATGTCCCTGGCGATCCACGAGGCGGCGCGCAACGCCGGCATCGGCCTGACCCTGCTGCCCTCGCTCTACATGACCGGCGGCCTCGACGGCCGCGGCCTCGAGGGCGGCCAGCGGCGGTTCCGGCTCGATCCGGACGGTCTGTTCCGGCTGCTCGACCGGCTGGAGGCGGCTTTCCGCGACGATCCGGCGCGGCGCATCGGCATCGCTCCCCACAGCCTGCGGGCGGTGCCGGTGCCGGTGCTGCAGGAGGTCGTGGCCGAGATGCGCCGGCGCGATCCGACGGCACCGGTACACATCCACGTCGCCGAGCAGGTGCGGGAGGTCGAGGAGTGCCTGGCGCGCACCGGCCGCCGGCCGTTGTCGCTGCTCGCCGACAGCGTGCCGCTCGACGCCGGCTGCTGCCTGATCCACGCCACCCATCTGGACGACGGCGAGACCGCGGCTCTCGCCGCCTCGCAGGCGGTGGCGGGCCTGTGCCCGACCACCGAGGCCGATCTCGGCGACGGCATCTTCCGCCTCGTCGACCATCTGGACGGCGGCGGCCGCATCGGCATCGGCACCGACAGCCAAGCCTCCACCTGTGCCGCCGACGAGCTGCGGCTGATGGAATATGCCCAGCGCCTGAGTCGCCGCCGGCGGCTGGTGGCCGCCACGCCCGCCGAGCCCTGCACCGGCGCCAGGCTGTGGCGGGCGGCGCTGGCCGGGGGTGCCCAGGCGGCCGGCCGGCCGGTCGGCCGCATCGCCCCCGGCTTTCGCGCCGACCTGCTGGTGCTCGATGCCGACCATCCCTCACTGGTCGCCACGCCCGACGACCGGCTGCTGGACGCGCTGGTGTTCGCACCGGGCCCGTCGCCGATCCGAGACGTCATGGTCGACGGCTCCTGGCGCATCCGCGACGGCGAGCACGCGCTCCAGACGCCGATCGCCGATGCCTATCGCGCCGTGCTCCGGCGGATCTGCCGCTAGCCGGAACGACTGCCGGGCCGGACGGGAACGATCTCAGGCATCGCCGGCGTGCGGCAGCGCCAGCGGAGCCAGCAGCGAAGCACTGTTGGCGACGAAGGCCTGCTCGGGGCGCGGAGGGCGCTGCTCGCCCAGCCCTCGATCGACGATGCGGGCGAGCTGGCGCAGCCGCTCGTGCCGCTGGCGCAGGCGCGTCAGCACCGCCACGCGCGCCAGCTCGCTGTTGTCGATTGCCTTGTCTTGCATGCTCGGGCGTCCGGATCACTGCGTTTCCGCCATGCCCAGCAAGCTGCGACGGGAGAGGCCTGTCTTTGATATTTCTCAATCGCCGACCGATTTTTTTCGGTCGGCGGATCGGATGGACGGGCCGGTGCGACCGCTACCGGCCGCGGCGGAGCCGCCGCGGCCGGCGGCGCGATCAGGCGTTGATGCGCGTGCCGCGCTCCTTGTCGAAGATGTGGACGTGCTCGACCTTGGGGGCGAGGCTCATCCGGTCGCCGGGCGACAGGCGGTAGCGCTCGCGGAACACCGCCTGCACCTCGGAGCCGGCGAACTTGTTGACCACCAGCATCTCCGAGCCCGTCGGCTCGACCACCACGACCTCCGACGGCACGCCGCCGCCCTCGCCGTGCAGGTCGAGATGCTCCGGCCGCACGCCGTAGACCACCCGCTGGCCATCGGTGCCGCCGGCATTGGGCGGCAGCGGCAGCGCCGTGCCGTTGGCCGTCACCGCCACCGGCCCCGCGCCGTTGCGGCGGATGGTGGCGTCGATGAAGTTCATGGCCGGGCTGCCGATGAAGCCGGCGACGAACAGGTTGGCCGGGCGGTCGTAGAGGTCGAGGGGAGCCCCCACCTGCTCGACGTGGCCGAGCTGCATCACCACGATCCGGTCGGCCATGGTCATGGCCTCGATCTGGTCGTGGGTGACGTAGATCGAGGTGGTCTTCAGCCGCTGGTGCAGCTCCTTGATCTCGGTGCGCATCTGCACGCGCAGCTTGGCGTCGAGGTTCGACAAGGGCTCGTCGAACAGGAACACCTGCGGGTCGCGGACGATGGCGCGGCCCATGGCGACGCGCTGGCGCTGGCCGCCCGAGAGCTGGCGCGGGTAGCGCTCGAGCAGCTGCGCCAGGCCCAGGATCTGGGCGGCCTTGCCGACGCGGTCCTCGATGACGTTCTTCGGCGCCTTCGCCAGCTTGAGGGAGAACGCCATGTTCTCCTTCACCGTCATGTGCGGGTAGAGGGCGTAGTTCTGGAACACCATGGCGATGTCCCGGTCCTTGGGCGGCACGTTGTTGACCACCCGGCCGCCGATGGCGATCTCGCCGCTGTTGATCTCCTCGAGGCCGGCGATCATGCGCAGCAGCGTGGACTTGCCACAGCCCGAGGGCCCGACCAGCACCACGAACTCGCCGTCCTTGATGTCGACCGACACCCCGTGCAGCACCTGCACCGAGCCGAACATCTTCACGACTTTGCGTACGTCGACTGACGCCATGGGGTTCCATCCCTGATCGCGCGGCCGCTTGGCGCCCCGGGCGCCGCGCGCGGATCCGGAGCGAGCCCCCGAGCTCGCCGCGCCGCGAGGCCGGCGGGGGGCGGGCGGATCATGGCGGTGGCCGGCCCATGCGGCAACCCGCGACGTGGCGCCTACGGGGAATTGATGGCGCCGGAGGGCGCCTTCTACGCCGCCAGCCTGTCGAACCCGACCTCCGGCACCTTCCGTCCGACCGGCCCGAGCGTCACCAGCGTCGCGGGCCTGCTGGCCAGCAGGCGGCGGCCGACGCGCTTGACGGCGGCGGCGTCGACGGCGTCGAGCTTGGCGACGGTCTCGGCGGTGGGGACGCGGCGGTCGAAATAGAGCAGCTGGCTGGCCAGCTCGCCGCAGACGTTGGCACAGCTCTCCTGGCCCATCAGCAGTGCCGCCTTGATCTGGGCGCGGGCGCGGGCGACCTCGTCCTCGGTGGCCTCGTCGAGCAGCTTCTCGGTCTCGGCGGCGACGACGCGCAAGAGCTCGGGCAGGTCCTTGGGGCTGGTGCCGGCATAGATGCCGAACAGGCCGGTGTCGGCATAGCCCGAGGCGAAGGTGTGGACGGCGTAGCACAGGCCGCGGCTCTCGCGGACCTCCTGGAACAGCCGCGAGGACATGCCGCCGCCGAGCGCCGCCGACAGCACGCTCTGGGCGTGGTCGTCGGGATCGTTCCACGACACGCCCTCCCAGCCGATGCAGACATGCACCTGCTCGAGATCCTTGCGGCGGTCGACGAGCCGGCCGCCGGCATAGGACGCGCGCTCGGCCGGGGCGGTGGGAATGTCGGCGAGGTCACCGAACAGGCGCCGCGCCAGCTCGACCAGCCGGTCGTGCTCGACCTTGCCGGCGGCGGCCAGCACCATGCGCGACGGCCGGTAGTGCGTCGCCATGTAGTCGACCAGCGCCTGGCGCGGCATCCGCGCCACGATGGCCTCGGGCCCGAGGATCGGCCGGCCGATGGCCTGGCCGGGAAAGGCGCGCTCCTGGAACAGGTCGAAGACGAGATCGTCGGGCGTGTCCTGGACCTGGCCGATCTCCTGCAGGATGACGTGGCGCTCGCGCTCGAGCTCGATCGGGTCGAACACCGAGCGGCGCAGGATGTCGGCGACGATCTCGGCCGCCAGCGGCACGTCCTCGGCCAGCACGCGGGCGTAGTAGGCGGTGTGCTCGCGGCCGGTGAAGGCATTGAGCGCGCCGCCGACGTTCTCCATCTGCTCGGCGATGGCCCTGGCCGAGCGGGTCTCGGTGCCCTTGAAGGCCATGTGCTCCAGCATGTGAGCGACGCCGTTGACCTCGGCCGCCTCGTAGCGGGCGCCGACGTCGACCCAGACGCCGATGGCGGCGGTCTCGAGCCAGGGCATGGCCTCGCTGACGACGCGGAAGCCGTTGTCGAGGCGGGTGATCTGCGTGGGCTCGTCGCGCATCAGGCGGGAAGCACCTTGCTACGGATGTGGGCGCGCAGCGCGCCGAGGTCACTGGGCAGGATGTCGTAGCGCTCGGGCCGGTCGTGGAGGTCGGCCAGGAACGGCGGCAGCTCCGGGCGGCGACCGGTCGCGGCGGCGACCGCGTCCGGGAACTTGGCCGGATGGGCGGTCGACAGCGTCACCATCGGCACCGACGGATCGCCGCGATGGGCGGCAGCGGCGGCGAGGCCGACGGCGGTGTGCGGGTCGACCAGCTCGCCGGTGGCCTTCAGCACCGCCGCCATCGTCGCCGCGGTCGCGGCCTCGTCGACCCTGCAGCCGGTGAACAGGGCGCGGGCCGAGGCCAGGGCGGCGTCGTCGACGGCAGCACGGCCGTCTTGCGCGAAATTGGCCATCCAGGCGCGCACCGCCGGGCCGTCGCCGCCCAGGAGGTCGAGCAGCAGGCGCTCGAAATTGCTGGCGACCTGGATGTCCATGCTCGGGCTGATGGTCGGGAAGACCTCGCCCGACTGGTAGATGCCGCTGGCGAGGAAGCGCGCCAGGATGTCGTTGCGGTTGGTGGCGACCACCAGCCGCTCGACCGGCAGGCCCATGCGGTACGCGGCATAGCCGGCATAGACGTCGCCGAAATTGCCGGTCGGCACCGAGAAGGCGATCCTGCGCTCCGGCGCACCCAGCGAGACGGCAGCCGACACGTAGTAGGCGATCTGGGCCATGATGCGGGCCCAGTTGATCGAGTTGACGGCGGCGAGGGCCGCCTCGTCGCGGAAGGCCGGGTCGTTGAACAGCGCCTTCACCAGCGCCTGGCAGTCGTCGAAGCTGCCCTCGACTGCGATGTTGTGAACATTGGCGTCCGGCACCGTCGTCATCTGCCGGCGCTGCACCTCCGAGACCCGGCCCAGGGGGTGCAGCACGACGATGCGCATGCGCTCGCGGCCGGCGACGGCCCGGATCGCCGCCGAGCCGGTGTCGCCCGAGGTGGCGCCGACAATGGTGATGCCGCGCCGGCCGCGACCCAGCACCTCCTCGAACAGCAGGCCCAGCAGCTGCAGCGCGAAGTCCTTGAAAGCGAGCGTCGGCCCGTGGAACAGCTCCAGCAGCCAGTCGGCGGGGCCGAGCTGCTTCAGCGGTGCGATCGCGGCGTGCGTGAAGCTCGCATAGGCCTCGCCGACGCAGCGGTCGAGCACGTCGCGCGACAGCGAGCCCTCGACGAACGGCCAGACCACCTCGGCCACGATGTCGGCATAGGCCCGGCCGACGAAGCCGCGCAGCCGGGCGGCCGAAAGCTCGGGGAAGCGCTCGGGCACGTAGAGCCCGCCATCGGTGGCGAGACCGGCCAGCAGCACGCCTTCGAAGTCGAGGGCCGGCGCTTGGCCACGCGTGCTGACATAGCGGATCGTCGTTCTCCCGGCGGGGCGGTGCGAGCGGCGCCCTGCCTAGGGCCGTTCGCTGCTGCATGCAACCGATGCGGCGTACGTTGCGGTGCAGCATTGACAGAGCTGAGTGGGTGCTTACTTATCATGCGCTCCGGTTGCCTGGCCAGTTGCCCGGAACGAGAGACCTGGAACGTAGAGAATGGCGCGCGCAAGGCTGGACGGCGAGGAACGCAGGCGCAGCATCGTCGAATCGGCGGTGCCGCTGTTCGCGCGCCGGGGCTTCGCCGGCACCACCACCAAGGAGATCGCCCGCCAGGCAGGGGTCTCCGAGGCGCTGCTGTTCCAGCACTTCCCCAGCAAGGCCGCCCTCTACCGCGAGATCCTGGCGCAGGGCTGCGAAGGCGATCCGGCGCTGGCCAAGCTGATGAGCCTCGAGCCGTCGACGGCGGCACTGGTCGAGGTGACGCACATGTTCGTGCGGCATTTCGTCGGCAGCGCCAGCGAGGACTGCGAGATCCGCCAGCGGCTGATGCTGAACAGCTTCCTCGAGGACGGCGAGTATGCGAGACTTGTCTACGGCTGGGTGCAGGACGAGATCTATCCCTGGTTCGCCGCCTGCATCGCCGCCGCTAGGCAGGCGGGCGATCTCGCATCCGGCAGCGTGCTGCCCGCCAACGCCTTCTGGCTCGGCGAGCATGTCGCGGCCTTCGTCGCCTTCGCCCGGCTCGGCGGCCATGCTACCGTGCCCTATGGCGGCGACCTCGAGACGGTGATCGCCGACGCCACCCGCTTCATCCTGCGCGGCTACGGGCTTTCGGACGCCCTGATCGACCGCAACTGGCCGGCAGCCCCGGCCGACCGCGCGGCCGCCGCCTGAACCGGCCGCCGACCTCCTACCCACCGGACGCACCCGCCATGGCCAGCTCCATGACCTTCGACGAGACCCGCCAGCGCCCCGAGGGCCAGCGCAAGCCGGTGAGCCGGGTGCGGCTGGTCGTGGCGTTCGTGCTGATGGCGCTGCTGATCGCCCTGCTGGGCGGCGGGCTGTGGGGCTTCAACTACATGCGCGAGCAGGGCACGGCGGCCTATTTCGCCAGCATGGTGCCGCCGCCCACGGCGGTTTCGGCGGCGCCGGCCCGGTCCGGGCCGATGCCACGCTACCTCGAGGGCATCGGCAGCCTGACCTCGGTGCGCCAGGTCGAGGTCGCACCCGAGGTGGCGGGGCGAGTGACGAAGATCCTGTTCGAGGCCGGTGCGGAGGTGAAGGCCGGCGATCCGCTCGTCCAGCTCAACGACGAGGAGGAGCGCGCCGACCTCGGCTCGTACCAGGCGCAGGCGACCCTGGCGCAGGCCAATCTCGGCCGCACCACCAAGCTCGCCAATCGCGACTTCGCCTCGCAGGCCACGCTCGACACCAACCAGAGCGCGCTCGACCAAGCGCGCGCCGGCATCTCGCGGACCCAGGCGGTGATCGACCAGAAGCTGATCAAGGCACCATTCGACGGCCAGCTCGGCATCCGCCAGGTCCAGCTCGGCCAGTATGTCAGCCCCGGCACGACGCTGGTGACGCTGACCGATCTCGACCCGCTCTACGTCAACTTCACGCTGCCCGAGCAGACCCGCGCCGAGGTGCAGGTCGGGCGCAGGGTCGAGGTGCGGGTCGACGCCTTCCCCGGCCGTGCCTTCGAGGCCGAGCTGACCACTGTCGAGCCGCAGGTCGACCCGTCGACCCGCACGATCAGGCTGCAGGCGACCCTGCCCAATCCCGACAAGCTGCTGCTGCCGGGCATGTTCGCGCATGCGCGGCTGGTCCTGCCGCCCGAGCCGGAGGTGGTGACCGTGCCGGAGACCGCCGTCACCCAGACGCTCTACGGCGATTCCGTCTACATCGTGCGCGACGAGAAGACGCCCGACGGCAAGCCGGTGCAGAAGGCCGTGCAGACCTTCGTCGAGACCGGCTCGGTGTCCGACGGCCGGATCGTCATCAGGCGCGGCGTGCAGGCGGGCGACCTCGTCGTCGCCTCGGGCCAGCTCAAGCTGCACAACGGTGCCGCCGTGACGGTGGCGCCCGACAGCACGGCGCTCGCCGTGCCCGCCACCCCGCCGGTCCAGTGAGCCGGCGGGGCGGAGCCATCCGATGAGATTCACCGACATCTTCGTCAAGCGGCCGGTGCTGGCCGCCGTCACCAGCCTGCTGATCCTGCTGGTCGGCCTGAACGCGATGTTCTCGCTGCCGGTCCGGCAGTATCCCGAGCTGAAGAACACCGTCATCCGGGTGACGACGTCCTATCCGGGCGCCTCGCCGGAGCTGATGCAGGGCTTCATCACCACGCCCATCGCCCAGGCCGTGGCCTCGGCCGAGGGCATCGACTACATGACCTCGTCCTCCAAGCAGGGGACGAGCACCGTCACCGCCTACATCAAGCTCAACGCCGACCCCAACACCGCCATGACCGACGTCATGGCCAAGGTGAACCAGGTCAAGTACCAGATCCCGCGCGAGGCCAACGACCCGGTCATCCTGAAGTCGACCGGCGAGACCACGGCGGTGATGTACATCGCCTTCTACAGCCCGGAGCTGTCCGGCCCCGCCATCACCGACTATCTGAGCCGCGTCGTCCAGCCGCTGCTGGCCACGGTCGACGGTGTCGCCAACGCCGAGGCGCTGGGCGGCCAGACCTTCGCCATGCGGGTCTGGCTCGATCCCGACCGGATGGCGGCGCGCGGCGTCTCGGCCGACGACATCAAGGCCGCCATCACCGCCAACAACTTCCAGTCCGCCGCCGGCCAGGCCAAGGGCTATTTCACCGTCACCAACATCATCGCCGACACCGGCCTCACCGGGCTCGACGACTTCCGGCAGATGGTGGTGAAGTCCGAGAACGGCAGCATCGTCCGGCTCAACGACGTCGCCCGCATCGAGCTGGGCGCGCAGAACAGCGACAGCTCGGTGATGATGAACGGCGAGCGCGCCGTATTCATCGGCGTCAACGCCACTCCCACCGGCAACCCGCTCAACATCTCGGAGGGCATCCGCGCCCTGGTGCCCGGTATCGAGCGCGGCCTACCGCCGACCCTGTCGATGAAGATCGTCTACGACTCGACCGACTTCATCAACTCGTCGATCGAGGAGGTGCGCAACACCCTGCTCGAGGCCGTGGGCATCGTCATCGTCGTCATCTTCCTGTTCCTGGGCTCGGTGCGCTCGGTGGTGATACCCATCGTCACCATGCCGCTGTCGCTGATCGGCGCCGGCCTGTTCATGCTGGCCATGGGCTTCAGCCTCAACCTGCTGACCCTGCTCGCCATGGTGCTGGCGATCGGGCTCGTCGTCGACGACGCCATCGTGGTGGTGGAGAACGTCCACCGCCACATCGAGGAGGGCAAGACGCCGCTGCAGGCGTCGCTGATCGGCGCGCGCGAGATCGCCGGACCGGTCGTCACCATGACCCTGACGCTGGCGGCGGTCTACGCGCCGATCGGCTTCCTCACCGGCCTCACCGGCTCGCTGTTCCGCGAGTTCGCCTTCACGCTGGCGGGCTCGGTGATCATCTCCGGCATCGTGGCGCTGACCCTGTCGCCGATGATGTGCTCGCTGCTGCTGCCCAGGCACGGCCAGGAGGGCTGGTTCGCCCGCTTCGTCGAGCGCCGCATGGAGCAGACCACGGGCTGGTACGATGCGCTGCTCAGGCCGTCGCTCGACTACCGGCCGGTGACGCTGCTGTTCGCCATCGCGGTGTTCGCCAGCCTCGGTTTCCTGTTCGTCAACATCAAGGCGGAGCTCGCGCCCGAGGAAGACCAGGGCATCCTGTTCGCGGTGTCCAAGGGGCCGCAATACGCCAACCTGGACTATTCCGACGCCTATGGGAACCAGGCCGACGAAATCTTCGCGACGGTGCCCGAGGCGCAGCTCCGCTTCATCGTCAACGGCACGGAAGGGCCGAACCACGGCTTCGCCGGCCTGCAGGTCAAGCCGTGGGACGAGCGCGAGCGCACGGTGATGGAGATCCAGCCGGACGTGCAGGCCAAGCTCAACGACATCACCGGCCAGCAGATGTTCCTGTTCTCGCTGCCGCCGCTGCCCGGCACCATCGGCGGCCTGCCGGTGCAGATGGTGATCAGCTCGCCCGTGAGCTACGACCTGGTCTACCAGCAGATGGAGCAGATCAAGGCCAAGGCGCGCGAGAGCGGGCTGTTCATCGTCGTCGATAGCGACCTCGACTTCAACAACCCGGCGATCCGGGTCGAGATCGACCGCGCCAAGGCCAACCAGCTCGGCGTGACGATGCAGGAGATCGGCAGCACGCTGGCGACGATGACCGGCGGCAACTATGTCAACCGCTTCAACCTCGAGGGCCGCTCCTACGAGGTCATCCCGCAGGTGCCGCGCGCCCAGCGGCTGACGCCGGACAAGCTCGGCCAGTACTACGTCGAGACCGCCAGCGGCGAGCCGGTGCCACTCTCGACGGTCGTGCGCATCTCGACCGAGACACTGCCCAACGCGCTGACGCAGTACAACCAGATGAACTCGGCGACGTTCTCGGCCGTGCCGATGCCGGGCGTCAGCATGGGCCAGGCCGTCGACTTCCTGCGAGACGCGGCGGCGGCCATGCCCTCGGAGTTCCGCCACGACTTCCTCTCGCAGTCGCGGCAGTACGTCACCGAGGGCAATCAGCTGGCACTGACCTTCGTGTTCGCGCTGGTCGTCATCTACCTGGTGCTGGCGGCACAGTTCGAATCGCTGCGCGATCCCCTCGTGATCCTGGTCAGCGTGCCGATGTCGATCTGCGGCGCGCTGCTGCCGCTGTTCTTCGGCCTCGCCACCATGAACATCTACACCCAGATCGGGCTGGTCACGCTGGTGGGCCTGATCAGCAAGCACGGCATCCTGATGGTCGAGTTCGCCAACGAGATCCAGCGCAGCCGCAATCTCGACCGGCGGGCCGCCATCGAGGAGGCGGCCAAGGTGCGGCTGCGGCCGATCCTGATGACCACGGCCGCCATGGTGATGGGCCTGGTGCCGCTGCTGCTGGCCAGCGGCGCCGGTGCCGCCAGCCGCTTCGCCATCGGCCTCGTGATCGTGGCGGGCATGTCGATCGGCACGATGTTCACGCTGCTGGTGCTGCCCAGCGTCTATACCGTGCTGGCGGCCGACCATCGGCCGGCGCGCACGGCCAAGCGCGACGCCGAGCTGCGCGAGGTCGAGGCGCCGGCCGGCGCCTGAGCCGGCCCGGAACGAAGCGGCCCCGCATCGCGTTCGGCCCTCGCCGGTGGCGAGGACAGATCGAATGGTGCGCCGTTTCGTCCGGGACAATGGCCTGACGCTGGTGTTGCTGACGGCCTTCTCCGCCTGCCTGCTCGGACAGCTCGTGTCCGGCTGGCTGGCGCAGAACCAGGATCTCGCCTGGCACGGGCGCGCCGGCACGACGCTTTCGGCCTATGCGGCGAGCAGCGGCTTTCTCTCCAGCGTGTTCGAGAACTGGGAGAGCGAGTTCCTGCAGATGGCGGCCTATGTCGTGCTCACCGCCATGCTGTTCCAGCGCGGCTCGGCCGAATCCCGCGACCCGGACGATCCGGGCCGCGCCGGCGACGATCCCGACGAGCCGGCGCGCGATCCGCGGGCACCCTGGCCGACCCATGCCGGGCGCATCTTCGGCAGGATCTACGCCAACTCGCTGGGCTTGGCCCTGGGCCTGCTCTTCCTCGCCTCGTTCGTGCTGCACTGGGTCGCCAGCGCCGCCGCCCGGGTCGAGGAGGCGGCGCTGCACGGCATGCCCGGCGGCTCGCTGCCGAGCCACCTGGGCGACGCGCAGCTCTGGTTCGAATCGTTCCAGAACTGGCAGAGCGAGTTCCTGTCGACGGCCGTGCTCGCCGTGCTCACCATCTTCCTCCGCCAGCGAGGCTCGCCGGAATCCAAGCCCGTGGCGGCGCCGACCGCCCAGACCGGGGCCTGAGCCTTGGCGCGGCGGGCGGACATCCGGGTCGGCATATCGGGCTGGACCTACAGGCCCTGGCGCGGCTCGTTCTATCCGCCGGGGCTGTGGCAGAAGGACGAGCTGGCCCATGCCGCCGGCATCTTCGGCAGCATCGAGATCAACGGCACGTTCTACGGCCTGCAGAAGCCGGAGACGTTCGCCCGCTGGGCCGAGCGGACGCCCGAGGACTTCGTCTTCGCCGTCAAGGGCTCGCGCTACATCACCCACATGCGCCGGCTGCGCGACGCCCGCGTGCCGCTGGCCAACTTCCTGGCCTCGGGGCCGCTGCGGCTCGGCCGCAAGCTCGGGCCGCTGCTGTGGCAGCTGCCTCCCAGCCTGCGCTTCGAGCCCGATCTGCTGGAGGGGTTCCTCGATCTGCTGCCGCACGACACCGAGGCCGCGGCCGAGCTCGCCCGCGGACATGACGGCCGCATCGAGGGCAGGGCCTGGGCGAAGGCCGACGGGCACAGGCCATTGCGCCATGCGCTGGAGATCCGCCACGACAGCTTCCGCGACCCGGCGTTCATCGCCATGCTGCGCCGACACGGGGTGGCCCTGGTCTGCGCCGACACCGTCGATTGGCCGCTGCTGATGGATCTCACCGCCGACTTCGTCTACTGCCGCCTGCACGGCTCGACCGAGCTGTACCGCAGCGGCTACGGCGACGCCGAGCTCGACCGCTGGGCGGAGCGGGTCTCTGCCTGGGCATCCGGCCACCCCATGCGCGACGGCACGTTCGTCGCCGAGCCGGCCGGCAGGCCGCGTCGCCGCGACGTGTTCCTCTATTTCGACAATACCGACAAGCGCCGGGCACCGGACGACGCGCAGGCGCTGATGCGCCGGTTGCATCTCAGGCACGGGGCGCCGCGAAAGGCGGCGTGATGTCAGCGAGAAGGCGAGGTGGACGATGAAGAATCCGTTTCTCAGCCTGTGGCTCAGCGCCGCCCATCAATGGATGAACGCCGGCCACGGCCTGTGGATGGCGGAACTGCACCGTCAGCAGGCTGCCATGTACGAACAGACGATGCGCCAGGCGATGGCGTTCTGGACCGGTGGCCTCGTGGTGCCGGCCAAGCGCAGACGGCAGCGGTGAGCCCTATTCCCCCTCGATGTGGTCGGCCCATTCGGCCAGCCGCTCGAGGTCGTGGATCACCAGCGCCTTGAGGCCCTCGCGCTTGGCGAGGCCCAGCTCCTCGAGCTGCTTGATGGTGCGCGAGACCTCCTCGCGGTTGATGTTGACGCGGCTGGCGACGTTGGTGCGGCTCGGCGCCGGCACGATGCGCGCGCCGCGCTCGGCGCCGACGCGATGGGCGCGGGCGATCCGCAGCAGCTCGGCGCAGACCCGTGCGCGCCCGGGCCGCGCGAACTCGGCTACCCGGTCCGAGAGCTGGCGCACGCGACACGTCAGCAGCCGCAGCGTCGCCTCCATCACCGCCGGATAGCGCCGCAGCAGGCCCATGAAGTCGCTGGCGGTGACCGTGCCGACGATGGCCTGGGTCTGGGCGATGACGTTGGCCGAGCGCGGCTCGCCGTCGATCGCCGAGATCTCGCCGAAGCTCTCGCCGGTGACGAGGTCGCGATAGGTGATCTCGCGCCCCGAGCGCGAGAAGATGGTGACCCGCACCCGGCCGCCGAGGATGAAGAACACGTCGCGCGTGGGGTCCTTGTAGGCGACGATAGTCTGGTCCGGGCGGAAGCTCCGGACGTGGACACGCGGCTCGATCTCGGCGAGCTCCTTGGCGCTGAGCCCGGCGAGCAGCTCGATCAGCGCCAGCGAGGGCGGCAATACGGTACCAATCGCAATCTTGGTTGCCACGATCTCATGGACTTGCTGAGGCGTCGCTCGATTATATGCAGGATTGCCCGCCACCGCCGAACCCGCAACGCAGAGCTGAACACCGATCGTCATTCGCCGCGCTCCCGTGTCGTCCCGGCCACTATTCCCTACGTCCTACCGATGAACAGCAGATTGAGAAAACTGTGATCCGGATCACATCGCGGCGGGCCCCGCCGGCGTAGGTTGCCGCTCGTGCCTCCCTGATCTCTACCTGCTCGGGCGGGCCCTCCGGGGCCCGCCTTTCTTTTTTGGACAGCACCCGGTACGCCCGCAGCACCGACCGGCTTTACGGCGCGGCCCGGAAAACGGAGCATGAGGATCCGCCGTCCGCCGGAGCCTCGCCACGATGCTGCGCCGTCATGTCCTCGCCACGCTGCCCCTAGCACCGGCACTGCTGCTCGGCGGCGCCGCAGCCCGGGCGGCCGCACCCTCGCCGCTGGCGTCGCTGGTCGCCGACCGCCCGGCGGCGCACCGCCTGGGCCGGGCCTATCTCGACGTCGCCGCCGAGCGCCGCCCGCAGGCCATCGAGCGGGCGCTGCAGGAACGGCTCGCGGAGATCGGCCACGACGGCTCGGCGCACGGCCTGGGCCGCGCCGTCGGCCGCGCCATCGCCGACGACTTCGCGGCCTCGCGCACGGTGCTGGTCGAGGGCTGGCTGCTGGCCGAGACCGAGTGCCGCCTCTGTGCCCTGACGGCGCTGACCGCCTAGGGTCGAGCACCCGGCAATTCGACGACCGCGACGGGTGCCGACGACGACGGTCCTGTGCTAACCCGTCGCAACGATGCGACGGGGCGGCCACGGCTAGATGACAGGCATGGAGAATCCGGCAAGGGACGCGGCTAGCGCGCCTCTCCCCGGATCGGCGCCCTGACAGACGGCACGGGCAAGCGCCCGGGCTCGGTTCTCCGCGGCCTCGCCTGGATGGCGCTGGCGGCCTTCGGCTCGTCGGTGATGAACGCGATCATCCAGGCGCTGGGTGCGAGCATCCACCCCTTCGAGATCGCGTTCTTCCGCAACCTGTTCGGGTTCGCCGCCCTGCTGCCGCTGCTGGCGCGCGCCGGCCCCGAGGCGCTGCGCACCAGCCGGCTGCCGCTGCACGCCCTGCGCGGCATCCTGAACGCGGTGGCGATGCTGAGCTTCTTCTATGCCCTGCCGATCACGCCGCTGGCCGAGGTGGCAGCACTCAGCTTCACTTCGCCGCTGTTCGCCACTCTGCTCGCCATGCTGGTGCTGGGCGAGCCGGTCGGCATCAGGCGCGGCGTCGGCGTGCTGGTCGGCTTCGCCGGTGCGCTGATCATCATCCGCCCGGGCTTCGAGGCGGTGTCGCTGGGCACCTTCCTGCTGCTGCTGTCGGCGGCCGCCTGGTCGGCGGCGCTGATCGACATCAAGGTGCTGTCGCGCACCGAGACCAGCCTCGCCATCACGCTCTACGCCACGCTTTTCCTGACGCCGATCACGCTGGTCTGCGCCCTGCCGTTCTGGACTTGGCCCGAGCCGCACCAATGGCTGCTGCTGGCGGCCGTCGGCGGGCTCGGCAGCATGGTGCAGATGAGCGTGGCGCAGGCCTTCCACGAGGCCGACGCCTCGCAGGTGCTGCCGCTCGACTTCACCAAGCTGATCTGGGCGGCGCTGATCGGCTGGTTCGCCTTCGCCCAGCCGCTCGACTTCTGGGTGCTGCTGGGCGGTGCCGTGATCTTCTCGAGCGTCACCTACATCGCCTGGCGCGAGGCCCGGCTGCGCAAGGCCCCGCCGAAATCCTGAGCTAGCTGGCCTTCGACAGGCAGCCCACCAGCGCTGCGGCGTTGTCCCGCATCAGCATCATGAAGCCCTCCACGCCCACGGGCAGGGCAGCGCTGCCTTCGGCGTCGAGCTGACCCGACCTCGCGGCCGTGCCGTCGACGAGGGTATCGACCAGCTGAGTGCGGGTCTGCGGCTCACCGAACACGCAGAGCGCGCCTTCGCCGACGATCCGCTGCCTGAGCTCAGCGAGGCGGCCGGCGCTCGGCGGCCGGTCGGGCGACAGGGTGATGGAGCCGACACCGGACAGATCGAACGCCTGCTCGAAATACTGGAAGGCATCGTGGAAGACGATGAACGGCTTGTCGCGCACCGGCGCAAGGGTGGCGCGCAGTTCGTCCTCGAGCCCGTCCAGGCGGGCGGTCAATGCCCGCGCATTGGCCTCGTAGGCCGCCGCATGCCCGGCATCCATCTCCGCGAGCCTTTCGGCGACGGCGGCGACGATCGCCCGGGCGTTGGCGGGCGACAGCCAGATGTGCGGATCGACCTCGTCGTGATCGTGCCCATGCTCCTCGTCGGCATGATCGTCGTGGTCGTGGTCATGGTGCCCGCCGGCGTCGTGGCCGTGGTCGTGGGCCTCCCACGCGCCGCCTTCGCGGCTGTCGAGCAGCGCCACACCCTTCGCCTCCATCAGCTCCAGGGTACGGCCGTCGGCGGCCATGCTGTCGATCGGCTTGACGAGGAAGGTCTCGAACGCCTCGCCGACCCAGACCACCAGATCGGCGGCCTGCAGGGCGGCCGCGTCGGACGGGCGGAGCTGGAAGCCGTGTGGCGAGACGCTGGGCGGCACCAGCAACGCCGGCTCGTCGACGCCGGCCATGACCCCGGCGACCAGGCCATGGATCGGCTGGATGGATGCGACGACCTTGGGCGCCGCCCATGCCGGCGCGGCGAGGGCCGACACGGTCAGGGAGAGAAGAGCGAGGCGCAGACGCACTGGCGGCTCCATGGCGGGGCGTGATAGACAGGGGCAACGGAGCGATACGTTATACCATAACAGTGCAAAGCCAAGCCCTTTCGAGCGATCTCGTGCGTGCGCGCGGCCTCGGCGTCAGCCGGCGCGGCAAGGCGGTGCTGAGCCGTGTCGACCTCGACATCGCGGCAGGCGAGATCGTCACGCTGATCGGCCCCAACGGCGCGGGCAAGTCGACGCTGGTGAAGGCGCTTCTCGGCCTGATCGCCACCGATGCCGGCGAGGTCTGGCGCCGCCCCGGGCTGCGCATCGGCTACTCGCCGCAATCGGTGAGCATCGACCCGGTGCTGCCCCTGAGCGTGCGCCGCTTCCTCGATCTCGGCGGGCCGGCCGGGCGCACCGAGGCGCTGGCGGCCCTGGCCGAGGTCGGTGCGGAGGAGACGATCGACCGGCAGGTCGCGGCGCTGTCGGGCGGCGAGCTGCATCGCGTGCTGCTGGCCCGCGCCCTGCTGCGGCGGCCGGAGCTGCTCGTGCTGGACGAGCCGCTGTCGGGCGTCGACGTCCAGGGCCAGGCCGAGCTCTACGGCCTCATCGGCCGCCTGCGCGACCGGACCGGCGCCGCCGTCCTGCTGGTCAGCCACGACCTGCATCTCGTCATGGCGCGCACCGACCGCGTCGTCTGCATCGAGGGCCATGTCTGCTGCTCCGGCCATCCGGTCGAGGTGGCGCGCGACCCGGCCTTCCGGCGGCTGTTCGGCGACCGGCTGGGCGAGGTCGTGGCGCTCTACCGCCACGACATGCACCATCACGAGCACGCCCACGGCCACCATCACCACGACGAGGACGCGCACTGATGCTGGACGACTTCCTCGTCCGGGCGCTGCTGGGCGGCCTCGGCGTGGCGCTGACGGCCGGCCCGCTGGGATGCTTCGTGGTCTGGCGGCGCATGGCCTATTTCGGCGAGGCGCTGGCGAACGCCGCCCTGCTCGGCCTGGTCGTGGGCCTCCTGCTCGACATCCACATGCTGCTGGGCGTCGTGGTCTTCTGCTGCCTGCTGGCCCTGCTGCTGGGCTTGGTCGAGCGGCAGAGGCTGCTGCCGCTCGACACGATCCTGAGCATCCTGGCGCACGGTGCCCTGGCCTTCGGCCTCGTGGCGCTGAGCCTGATGGAGCGGGTCCGGGTCGACCTGATGAGCTACCTGTTCGGCGACATCCTGGCCGTGTCCCGCACCGACCTCCTGCTGATCCTGGCCCTGCTGCTACTCGTCGCCGGCTGCCTCGCCGCCTTCTGGCGGCCGCTGCTGTCGATGACCGCCCATCCCGACCTCGCCGCCGTCGAGGGCGTGAAGGTCGACGCCATGCGCCTGCTGCTGACCCTGATGGTGGCGGCAGTGATCGCCGCCGGCATGAAGGTGGTGGGCGTGCTGCTGATCATCTCGCTGCTGGTCGTGCCGGCGGCGGCGGCCCGCAGGCTCAGCACCACCCCCGAGCAGATGGCGGCCCTGGCGGCGCTGATCGGCAGCGCCAGCGTCGCCGCCGGGCTCGGCCTGTCGCTCGGGGTCGACGTGCCGACCGGCCCCGCCATCGTCGCCGCCGCCGTCCTGCTGTTCGCGCTGGTCCAGGCGGTGCCGGCGCGCGCGGCGGTCGACCAATGAGGTGGTCTCGGGAGCGAGGCCGAGCTATGTTCGGCGAGATGTCACCAGACCACCGGCAGGGCAGCTTGACCGAAGCCGACCCGTTCCCGGCCACGCCGCACGATCATCGCCACTGCGTCGCCACGGCGCTGGGCGAGGCCGACGCCGTCTGTGCCGGCCGCGGCGCCAGGCTCACCGAGCTGCGGCGGCGCGTCCTCGAGCTGATCTGGGGCAGCCACGCCCCGATCGGCGCCTACCAGCTCATGGAGCTGCTGGGCCGGGAGCGCGGCAGGGTGGCGCCACCGACGGTCTACCGCGCCCTTGACTTCCTCACCGAGAATGGCCTCGTCCACCGCATCGAGAGCCTCAACGCCTTCATCGGCTGCGCCGCCCCGGCCACCACGCATCGCGCCTATTTCCTGATCTGCCGCGACTGCCGCCAGGTCGCCGAGTTCGACGACGCCGAGCTGGCGGCTACGCTCGACCGCCGGGTCGCCGATGCCGGCTTTGCGCCGGAATCGGAACGGGTCGAGATCGTCGGCACCTGTGCGCAATGCCGGCTGGCCGCCGCATGATCCGATCCTGCGCGCTGGCGCTGCTCGCCACGGCGTGGGTGGCCCCTGCCCTGGCCCATCCACATGTCTGGATCGACGCCCGCGCGACGCTGCGCTTCGAGGCCGGCAGGATCGCGGCGGTGGCGATGCGCTGGCGCTTCGACGAGATGTTCAGCGACTACGTCATCGGTGAATACGACAGGAATGCCGACGGCGGCTTCGACGAGGCGGAGACTGCGCTGGTGCGGGACGAGGCGTTCTCGGCCCTGTCCGAGCTGGGCTGGCTGACCCATCTGCGGGTCGCCGAGGTGGCCGTGCCGCTGCCCGACTATCGCGACTTCGCCGTCACCGCCGACAACGGCATCGTCACCTATGCCTTCGAGCTGCCGCTGCCCGAGCCTCTCGACCCGACGGCCAGGGACATCACGCTCGGCGTCTACGACGACAGCTACTACATCGACGTCGTGATGGAGGAGAGCGAGCCACTACTGTTCACCGGCGAGCCGCCCGAGGCCTGCCGCTTCGAGATGGTCGAGGACACCAAGCATCCGGTCTATTTCGGCATGGTGAACCCGATCGTCGCCGAGGTGCGCTGTGCGTCCTAGCCGGCTGCTTGCGATCGCAGCGCTGCTCCTGGCCTGGATCGCGGTGTCGCCGATCCCGGTGGCGGCCCAGCCGGCGCCTTCCGGCAACATCCTGGCTCCCGTCGGCCGTGCCCTGCTCGACTTCCAGCGCGAGGCCAACCGCACCATCTCGCAGCAGATGCGGGCGATCCGCGACGGCCGGACCACTGCGCCGTTGATGCTCGGCCTGCTGCTGGCGTTCGCCTATGGCGCCATCCACGCTGCTGGCCCCGGCCACGGCAAGCTTGTGGTGATGACCTACTTCCTCAGTCGCGACGCCAAGATCGGCCGCGGGCTGCTGATGGGCGTGCAGATCGCCGTGATGCACGTGCTGTCGGCGATCGTGGTCGTCGTCTTCGCCGACTTCCTGCTCCGCAAGGGTTTTGGCGGGGCGCCGTCCGAGGTGCCCGCCGTACGCTTTGTCAGCTATGGACTGATCCTGCTGATCGGGCTGGCGATGCTCTGGCGCGCCGCGCGCCGCGCCATGCAGCCGGCACATGGCCATCACCATCATCACGACCATGCCTGCGGCTGCGGCGCCCGCCACGGCGAGGGCGGGCTGCTGTCGTTCGGCGTCGGCCTCGTGCCCTGCACCGGCTCGGTGCTGATCCTGCTCTACGCCATGGCCAACGGCATCCTGCCGGCGGGACTGATGCTGGTGGCCACCATCGCGCTCGGCATGGCGCTCACCATGGGCGGCCTCGGCCTGCTCAGCGTGCTGGCGCGGCGCTTCGTCGCCGACCGGCTGAGCGGCGGCAGCGGCCGGCTCGCGGCGGCGGTCGACATCGCCGGCTCGGTCGCCATCGTGCTGCTCGGCGGCACGCTGCTGCTGACGGCGGTCTGAGCATGGCGCAGCGCCTGGTCATCGGCATCACCGGCGCCTCGGGCGTGGCCTATGGCGTGCGCGCGCTGGAGCTGCTGCGCCGGGCCGGCGTCGAGACCCATCTGGTGATGACCCGCTCGGCCGCCCTCACCATCGCCTACGAGTTGGACCGGACGATCGAGCAGGTGAAGACACTGGCCAGCGTCGTTCATCCGGTCGGCGACGTCGGCGCCTCGATCGCCTCGGGCTCGTTCCGCACCGACGGCATGCTGGTGGCCCCCTGCTCGATGCGCAGCCTCGCCGCCATCGCCACCGGCAATTGCGACAACCTGCTGACCCGCGCCGCCGACGTCACGCTCAAGGAGCGCCGCCGGCTGGTGCTGCTGGTGCGCGAGACGCCGCTGCATCTCGGTCACCTGCGCAACATGGTGGCGGTGACCGAGATGGGCGGCATTGTGGCGCCGCCGGTGCCGGCGTTCTACGCCAAGCCGGCGAGCATCGCCGACATTGTCGAGCACACGGTGGGGCGGGCGCTGGATCTGTTCGGAATCGATACCGGGCTGGAGCGCTGGAAGGAGCCTCAGCGCCCGCCGGAGACGTCGAACACAGTCCCGGCGACGTAGCCGGAAGCATCCGACAGCAGCCACAGCACCGCCTCGGCCACCTCGTCGGTGGTGCCGGCGCGGCCGATGGGGACGGTGGGGCCGAAGCGCTCGATGCGGGCCTCGATGCCGGTGTCGACCTGGATGTCGGTGTCGATCAGGCCGGGGCGCAGGCCGTTGACGCGAATACCCTCGCCCGCGACCTCCTTGCCCAGGCCCTTGGTCAGCACGTCGATACCGCCCTTGGCGGCGCCATAGGGGATGAAGCCGCCGGCGCCGAACAGCTCCGAGGCGCGCGAGCTGATGTTGACGATGCTGCCGCCGCGGCCGCCGCGCAGCCGCGACATGCGCCGCACCGCCTCGCGGTTGCAGATCAGGTGCGCGATCAGGTCGACCTCGACGACGCGGCGGATTTCGTCGACCGGGATGTCGGCCAGCGGGGCCGCCCGATTGATGATGCCGGCATTGCTGACGAAGCCTTCGAGCGGGCCCAGCTCGGCCTCGGTGCGGGCGAACATCTCCCCGACCTGCCGCCCGTCGACGATGTCGGCCTTGATGGCGATGGCCTTCGCACCGGCGGCCTGGCAGTCCGCCACCACGGTGGCCGCGGCGTCGCCATTGCCGGCATAGTTCACGGCCACGTCCCAGCCGCGCGCCGCCGCCATCCGGCAGACCGCGGCGCCGATGCCCCGGCTGCCGCCGGTGACGAGAAGAGCCTTGCGCATCCCGTGATGATCCTCAGCTGCGGCCGTAGCGGTCCTCGAGCCGGACGATGTCGGCCTCGTCCAGCTTGTCGCCCTGCTGCACCTCGATGAACTCGACGGTCTCGCTGCTCGGGTTCTCGATGCGGTGGGCGGTCTCGACCGGGATATGGACGTGCTGCCCGGGGCCGGCCTCCAGGATCTCGCCGCCGCGCGTCACCCGCGCCTGACCGGCGACGATGATCCAGTGCTCGGAGCGGTGGTGGTGGAGCTGCAGCGACAGGATGCCGCCCGGCTTGACGGTGATGCGCTTGACGGCGAAGCCGGCGCCGGTGTCGAGCACCTCCCAGCGCCCCCATGGCCGGTCGTCGCTGTCGCCACGTCGATAGGTCACCTCGGCCATCCGCCGCTCCGCTTGCTGGGCAGCCGCATCCTAGAGCGGGGTCGCTCCGGGGCAAGCGGGCCTCGAAAACGTTCGGCCCCGCTCACCTGGGGTGGCGGGGCCGTCCGGCATGTCTGCTTGTCGTGGCCCGACATATCGATCGGACCGTCACGGGCCCGGCTTCAACCGAGCCCTCGAATGTCACGGTTTTTGCTAAGTCCATCCGTGGGGCGCACCGAAGCGCCCGGTTCCAGGATGGCGGCCCCCGTCAGTGACAGGAGCCAGGAAGGTGGTCCGGTGGTGTCATCGTTTCCCGACCCTCCAGGCAGGCGTGGCAGCATAGTGCCCGATTGGGCTGAGACGCATCGGTACGCAAGCGACACCCTTGCCGCTTCTGCGTCACATTGAAGGACGACTTCGTAACCGATGGGCCTGATTGCAACTTGGAACGCTCACGACTGTGTGTCAACTGGAAAAGATCCCGAAATTTCGGCACCGACCGATGACCCCGCTCCTTTCGGTTCGATTTGAAGCTGCTTCCGCGCGCAGGGCATTCCGCCGCAGACCGCGGGCCGGCCAAGATGTGGGCAACGATGCGGCAGGGGAGGCATGACGATGGCGGGACATGGCGGCGGGCTGACCACCCATGTCCTCGACACCACCCACGGCATGCCGGGGGCCGGGATCGAGGTCGAGCTGTTCCGCCTCGAAGGCGACGAGCGCCGCCTGCTCAAATCCGTCCGCACCAATGCCGACGGCCGCTGCGACGCGCCGCTGCTCGGCACTTCCGAGGTGGCCAGGGGCGTCTACGAGCTGGTCTTCCACGTCGGCGACTATTTCCGCACCACGGGTGTGACCCTGCCCGATCCACCCTTCCTCGACCTCGTGCCGCTGCGATTCGCCATCGCCGAGCCGAGCCGCCACTATCATGTGCCCCTGCTGATCTCGCCCTGGTGCTACTCGACCTACCGGGGCAGCTGACGGAATGCCTTCCATGAACGCGCGATCGGACGACCAGGACAGGCGACCCGCAGATGCGTGAGGATGTCCGCTTCCTGCTCGGCCACGAGCCCCGCACGCTGGCGCATGTCGACCCGACGCGGACCGTGCTCGACTATCTGCGCGGCAGCGAGCACCGCAAGGGCACCAAGGAGGGCTGCGCGGAGGGCGATTGCGGCGCCTGCACCGTCGTGCTGGGCCGCCCCAGCGGCGAGGGCATGCGCTACGAGGCGGTCAATTCCTGCATCCAGTTCCTGCCGACACTGGACGGCTGCCAGCTGCTCACCGTCGAGGACCTGAAGGGCTCCCATGGCGAGCTGCATCCGGTGCAGAAGGCGATGGTCGAGGCCCACGGCTCGCAATGCGGCTTCTGCACGCCCGGCTTCGTCATGTCGCTGTTCACGCTCTGGAAGCGGAGAGAGCAGCCGACGGACCAGCAGATCGACGACACGCTGGCCGGCAATCTCTGCCGCTGCACCGGCTACGGCACCATCGTCAATGCCGCCCGGGCCATGCACGGCACCGCGGGCGCGACCGGCCACATCGACGCCCGCGAGGCCGAGGTCGCCGCAAGGCTGCGTGCGATCGCCGACGACCAGACGCTGATGGTCGAGCACGAGGGCCGGCGCTTCTTCGCCCCGGCCACGATCGAGCGGCTGGCGGCGATCCTCGTCGACCACCCGAAGGCCGTGGTGCTGGCCGGATCCACCGATGTCGGCTTGTGGGTCACCAAGCAGCACCGGGTGCTGGAGACCGTGGTCCATATCGGCCGCGTCGCCGAGCTGAAGCAGGTCGTCCATACCGACGACGCCATCGAGATCGGCGCCGGCGTCACCTGCTCGCAAGGCATGGACACGCTCGCCGCCGAATGGCCGGACCTCGGCGAGATCTACCGCCGCTTCGCCTCCACCCAGATCCGCAACGCCGCCACCATCGGCGGCAACATCGCCAACGGCTCGCCGATCGGCGACAGCCCGCCGGCGCTGATCGCCGCCGGTGCCGAGCTGGTGCTGCGGCGCGGCGAGCAGCGGCGCAGCATGCCGCTGGAAGCCTTCTTCCTCGCCTATGGCAAGCAGGACCGGCTGCCGGGCGAGTTCGTCGAGAAGGTGATCGTGCCGCGGCGCAGGCACGGCCAGCGCTTCCGTGCCTACAAGATCAGCAAGCGCTTCGATCAGGACATCTCGGCGGTGATGGCGGCCTTTCGCATCACCCTCGACGGCGGCACGGTGAGCGACGTCCGCATCGCCTATGGCGGAATGGCGGCGACGCCCAAGCGCGCGGCGGCGGCGGAGGCGGCGCTGCTGGGCGAGCCGTGGCGGCGCCACAGCGTCGAGGCGGCGATGCGGGCGCTGGCCGACGACTTCACCCCCCTCACCGACATGCGCGCCTCGGCCGCCTATCGGCTGAAGGTGGCGCAGAACCTGCTGCTCAAATGCTTCGTCGAGACCAGCGAGCCCGACGCGCGGACCCGGCTGGTCGGCGACCTGGAGCTGGCGCATGTCTGAGCGCATCAAGGGCGGCGTCGCCGAGGCGCTGGCGCACGACAGCGCCGCCAAGCACGTCTCGGGCGAAGCGGTCTACATCGACGACATTCCCGAGCCGGCGCGCACGCTGCAGATCCATATCGGCCAGAGTGCCCGGGCGCATGCGAGGCTCGTGAAGGTCGACGTCTCGAAGGTGCGCACGGCACCCGGCGTGGCAGTGGTGCTGACCGCCGAGGACATCCCCGGCATCAACGATATCAGCGCCGTCCACGCCCATGACGAGCCGGTGCTGGCGGTCGACAAGGTGATGTTCGTGGGCCAGGCGATCTTCGCCGTGGCGGCCGAGACCATCGAGCAGGCCCGCCGGGCCGCCAAGCTCGCCGACATCCTCTACGAGGATCTCGAGCCGGTCCTCGACATCGACACCGCCCGCGCCGCCGAGGACTTCGTCTGGCCTCCCGGCCGGATGCGCCGCGGCGACGCCAAGGCGGCGATCCAGGCCGCACCCCGCCGGCTCGAGGGCCGAATCGTGCTCGGCGGGCAGGAGCATTTCTATCTGGAGGGCCAGGTTTCGCTGGCGGTGCCGGGCGAGGATGGCGACGTCACCATCCACTGCTCGACCCAGCACCCGAGCGAGGGCCAGCTGCTGGTGTCGCACGTGCTGGGTGTGCCGAGCCATGCCGTCATCATCGAGACCCGGCGCATGGGCGGCGGCTTCGGCGGCAAGGAGACCCACGCCAACCTCTATGCCGCCCTCGCCGCCATCGTCGCCACCAAGACCGGTCGCGCCGCCAAATGCCGGCTCGACCGCGACGACGACATGATCATGACCGGCAAGCGGCACGACTTCGTCGTCGACTACGAGGTAGGCTTCGACGAGGACGGCCGGATCCGCGGCGTCGACATGCAGTTCGCGTCGAACTGCGGTTGGAACGCCGATCTTTCCGGCCCGGTCAACGACCGCGCCTTGTTCCATGCCGACAATTGCTACTGGTATCCCGACGTGGCGCTGGTCTGCTATCCTTGCCGGACCAACAAGGTGTCGAACACCGCCTATCGCGGCTTCGGCGGCCCGCAGGGCATGGTGCCGGCCGAGCGGATCATCGAGGAGGTGGCCTTCGCCGTCGGCAAGGATCCGCTGGAGATCAGGAAGCTCAACTTCTACGGCAAGACCGAGAACAACATCACGCCGTACCACCAGACCGTCGAGGACAACGTCATCCACGAGATCGTGGCCGATCTCGAGAGGACGGCGGACTATGCCGGCAGGCGCGCCGGGATCGCGGCGTTCAACGAGGCCAGCCCCTGGCTGAAGCGCGGCATCGCCCTGACGCCGGTCAAGTTCGGCATCTCCTTCACCATGACCGCCTACAACCAGGCGGGTGCGCTGCTGCACATCTACCGCGACGGCTCGGTCTACCTGAACCATGGCGGCACCGAGATGGGCCAGGGCCTGTTCATGAAGGTGGCGCAGGTCGTGGCCGAGGAGCTGCAGATCGACGTGGCGCGCGTGAAGATCTCGGCCACCAACACCAGCAAGGTGCCCAACACCTCCGCAACCGCCGCCTCCTCGGGCTCGGACCTCAACGGCATGGCGGCCCAGGCCGCGGCCCGGACGCTGAAGGACCGCCTCACCGGCTTCGCCGCCGAGCGCTTCCAGGCGGAGGCCGGCGAGGTGCAGTGGCTGCCCGGCCGCATCCGCGTCCGCGGCGAGGAGGTGCCGTTCGACAAGCTGGTGCACGACGCCTATTTCGGCCGCGTCCAGCTCTCGGCCACCGGCTTCTACGCCACGCCGAAGATCCACTGGAGCCGCGACGAGGGCCGCGGCCGGCCGTTCTACTACTATGCCTACGGTGCGGCCTGCTCCGAGGTGACGATCGACACGCTGACCGGCGAGTACCGCCTCGACCGCGTCGACATCCTCCACGATGTCGGCCGCTCGCTGAACCCGGCGATCGACCTCGGCCAGATCGAGGGCGCCTTCGTCCAGGGTGCCGGCTGGCTGACCATGGAGGAGCTGTGGTGGGACGAGGCCGGCCGGCTGCGCACCCATGCGCCTTCGACCTACAAGATCCCGGCCTGCAGCGACCGGCCCAAGGTGCTGAACATCCGCCTGTTCGACAACGCCAACGCCGAGCCCACCATCTACCGCTCCAAGGCGGTGGGCGAGCCGCCCTTCATGCTCGGCATCTCGGCGCTGCACGCCATCTCGGATGCCGTGGCCAGCGTCGCCGATCACAAGATCTGCCCGCGCATCGACCCGCCGGCGACGCCGGAGAAGGTCCTCGCCGCCGTCGAGCGGCTGCGCGCCCAGGCTGTGCCGGCCCAGGCGGCGTGATGACGCGGCTCTCCGACATGCTGCGCTCGCTGCTCGGCTGGGGCGACCCGGTGGTCGAGGTCGAGGTCGTGACGGCGCGCGGCTCGACCCCGCGCGAGGCCGGAGCACGGATGCTGGTGACGGGCTCGGCCACCTTCGGCACGGTCGGCGGCGGCCGGCTGGAATGGGAGGCCATCGCCAGGGCCCGGGCGTTGCTGCAGAGCGGCGAAGCCGGCGCCCGGCTGGAGATCCCGCTGGGGCCCGCGGTCGGGCAGTGCTGCGGCGGCCATGTCGTGCTGGCGCTGCGCCGGGCCGACGACGCCGTCCTGGCCGACCTGACGGCGGCGGAAGCGGCGGCCGACGCCATGAAGCCTGTGGTGCTGCTGTTCGGCGCCGGGCATGTCGGCCAAGCCCTGGCCGCGGCCCTGTCGCCGCTGCCGCTGCGCGTCCATTGGATCGACAGCCGCGAAGGTGTGCTCGACGGCGAGATTCCGCCCGGTATCGAGCCTGTGCGGGCCGGCCGGCCGCTCGACGAGGTGGCGGCGGCGCCGGCGGGTGCCGCCTATCTCGTCCTCACCCACAGCCACGCGCTGGACTTCGAGATCTGTGCGGCCGTGCTGGAGCGGGGCGACTTCGCCTATCTGGGCCTCATCGGCTCGGCCACCAAGCGCGCCAAGTTCGAGCGCGGCTTCCGCGAGCTGGGCATCTCCAGGGAGCGGATCGGCCGGCTGGTCTGCCCGATCGGCGGCGGCAAGGTGCGCGACAAGCGGCCGCCGGTGATCGCCGCCCTGGTGGCGGCGGAGCTGATCCATTGCCTGGCCGAGGAGCTGGCCGGGGTACCGCAGGTCGAATGGGCCGTGGGCTGAACAGCGGGATGACGGGGGGCTCATGACCAGCAAGACATCGCCGCCGCCACGGCTCGAGTTGCGCGCCATCACCAAGCAGTTTCCCGGTGTGCTCGCCAACGACCGGGTGGACCTGAAGGTGATGCCGGGCGAGATCCACGCCCTGCTCGGCGAGAACGGTGCGGGCAAGTCGACGCTGGTCAAGCAGATCTACGGCGTGCTGCATCCCGACAGCGGCGAAATGCTGTGGGACGGCCGGGTGGTGCACATCGCCGACCCGCATGCCGCCAGGGCGCTCGGCATCGGCATGGTGTTCCAGCACTTCTCGCTGTTCGAGGCGATGAGCGTGCTGGAGAACGTGGCGCTGGGCGTGGACGGCGTCACCGACATGGGCTCGCTGGCCAAGCGTGTGCGCGAGGTCTCCGAGCAGTACGGCCTGCCGCTCGATCCGGGCCGCGACGTCTATTCGCTGTCGGTCGGCGAGCGCCAGCGCATCGAGATCGTCCGCGCCCTGCTGCAGGATCCCAAGCTGCTGATCATGGACGAGCCGACCTCGGTGCTGACCCCGCAGGAGGTCGAGCGGCTGTTCGAGACCCTGCGGCTGCTGGCGGCCGAGGGCCGCTCGATCCTCTACATCAGCCACAAGCTCGACGAGATCCGGGTGCTCTGCCACGGCGCCACCATCCTGCGCGGCGGCAAGCAGGTGGCGGCCTGCGATCCGAAGCAGGAGACGGCGCGCAGCATGGCGGCCCTGATGGTCGGCACGCAGATCAAGCCGCCGGCCAAGGCGAAAGGCTCGACCGTCACCGCCGTGCGGCTCCAGGTCCGAGGCCTCGACGTCCGCTCGCCCCGCGCCCACGGCATCGACCTCGAGGACATCGCCCTCGAGGTCAGGGGCGGCGAGGTGCTGGGCATCGCCGGTGTCGCCGGCAACGGCCAGGCCGAGCTCCTGGCGGCGCTTTCGGGCGAGATCCTGGCCGAGCGCGCCGACGCCATCATGCTCGAGGGCAAGCCGGTGGGGCAGCTGGGTGCCGCCGCCCGCCGCGACATGGGCCTGGCCTTCGTGCCGGAGGAGCGCAACGGCCACGGTGCCGTGCCGGACATGAGCCTGGCCGACAACGCCTTCCTGTCGGGCTACCGCCGCAAGAAGCTGCTGTCGGGCGGGCTGATCCGCGGCGATGCCGTCAACCGCTACGCCCGGGACATCGTCCAGCGCTTCGACGTCAGGACGCCCGGCATCGCCAATGCCGCCAAGAGCCTGTCCGGCGGCAACCTGCAGAAGTTCATCGTCGGCCGCGAGGTGCTGCAGGAGCCGCACGTCATCATCGTCGCCCAGCCGACCTGGGGCGTGGATGCCGGTGCTGCGGCGCTGATCCACCAGGCCCTGCTGGATCTCGCGGCGCGCGGCACGGCCGTGCTGGTTGTCAGCCAGGATCTCGACGAGCTGCTGGTCATCACCGATCGCCTGGCCGTCATCAATGCCGGCAGGCTGTCGCGCATCCTGCGCACCGCCGACGCCACCATCGAGCAGATCGGCCTCCTGATGGGCGGCGCCCACGACATGCACGAGCCACACCTGGAGGCGCGCGTTGCTTAGGATCGAGCCTCGGCGGGAAGTCCCGCGCGCGCTGAAGTGGACCACGCCGCTGCTGGCGGTCGTGCTCACCGTCGTGACCGGCTTCTTCCTGTTCCTGATCCTGGGAGTCGACCCGTTCCTGGCGCTGTGGGCGATGTTCGTCTCGCCGCTCACCAGCCTCTACGGCATCGCCGAGCTGTGCCTCAAGGCGACGCCCCTGATCCTGTGCGCCATCGGCCTCGCTATCGGCTTTCGCGCCGGCGTGTGGAACATCGGTGCCGAAGGCCAGCTGACGCTGGGTGCCATCGCCGGCGGCGGCGTGGCGCTGTTCTGGGGCCAGGCCCTGGGGCCGCTCACGCTGCCGGTGATGTGCGTGTTCGGCATTCTGGGCGGCATGGCCTGGGCCGCCATCCCGGCCTTCCTCAAGACCCGCTGGGACGTCAACGAGATCCTGACCAGCCTGATGTTGACCTACGTCGCCACGCTCCTGCTCAGCACGCTGGTCTACGGCGCCTGGAAGGATCCCGACGGCTTCAACTTCCCGCAGACCAAGTTCTTCTTCGACATCACCGAATGGAGCGCCATCCCGATCATCCTGCCCGAGACCCGGCTGCACCTGGGCTTTCCCGTCACCCTGATGATCGTGGCCGCCGCCTGGGTGCTGGTCGGCCGCTCGCTGCTGGGCTTCCAGGTCCGCGTCATCGGCCTCGCCCCCGCCGCCGCGGGCTTCGCCGGCTTCTCGAGGAAACGGATCGTCTGGCTCACCATGCTGCTGTCGGGCGGCCTCGCCGGCCTCGCCGGGCTGTTCGAGGTGGCGGGGCCGATCGGCCAGCTGGTGCCGCGCGTCTCGCCCGGCTACGGCTTCACCGCCATCATCGTCGCCTTCCTGGGCCGACTGAACCCGCTGGGCATCGTCGCCGCCGGCTTCCTGATGGCCCTGAGCTTCATCGGCGGCGAGAACGCGCAGGTGGAAGCCCAGTTGCCGCAGGCCACCACCGGTGTGTTCCAGGGCCTGCTGCTGTTCTGGGTGCTGGCCTGCGATTTCCTCCTCAGATACCGCGTGCGCCTCGTGCGCACCGCCACCGGTGGAGCCGCGGCATGACCTCCGCCATCCTCGTCGCCTCGCTGCTCACCATCATCGGTGCCGCCACGCCGCTCCTGCTGGCGGCACTCGGCGAGCTGGTCGCCGAGCGCGCCGGCGTGCTGAACCTCGGCGTCGAGGGCATGATGCTGGCAGGTGCGGTCATGGGCTTCGCCGTCATGGCCATCACCGGCAGCGGCACGCTCGGCATCGTCGTGGCGGCCATCGCGGGCGCCTCGATGGCGCTGCTGTTCGGCGTGCTGACGCTGTCGCTGCTCGCCAACCAGGTGGCGACGGGCCTGGCGCTCACCATCTTCGGCATCGGCCTGTCGGCGCTGATCGGCGCCGGCTTCGTCGGCTCGCCGGTCGACCCGCTGCCCAAGCTCGACATCCCCGGCCTGTCGACCATCCCGGTGATCGGCCCGATCCTGTTCGCCCAGGACTTCCTGGTCTACTTTTCCTGGCTCATGACCGCGGCCGTCGCCTGGTTCCTCACCCGCACCCGCAGCGGCATGATCCTGCGCGCCGTCGGCGAGAGCCACGACGCCGCCCACGCCATCGGCTATCCGGTGATCCGCATCCGCTACATGGCCGTGGCCTTCGGCGGTGCCATGGCCGGCCTCGGCGGCGCCTACCTGTCGCTGGCCTACACGCCGCAATGGGTCGAGAACATGAGCGCCGGGCGCGGCTGGATCGCCCTGGCGCTGGTGGTGTTCGCCGCCTGGCGGCCGTGGCGGGCCTTCATCGGCGCCTACCTGTTCGGCGGCGTGACCATCATCCAGCTCAGCGCCCAGACCTCGGGTATCGTCGACGTGCCGGCGCAGGTGATGTCGATGCTGCCCTACCTTGCCACGATCCTGGTGCTGGTGATCATCTCGGCCGGACCCTGGCGCGGCCGCCTCAACGCGCCCGCCTGCCTCGGCCAGCCCTTCCGGGCCACGGCATAGCCACGGCACCGGATCAGATAACGACGTGCCCCTCGACGAACCGAACGAAGCGAAAGGACGGATTGGTATGACGATGCTCACGCTCTCCCGGCGCGGCCTGATCGGGAGCGCCGCCGCCACCGGTGCCCTGGCGCTGGCCGGCCGGCCGGTGCTCGCCGCCGATCCGCTCAAGGTCGGCTTCATCTATGTAGGCCCGGTCAGCGACAATGGCTGGACCTACCGCCACGACGTCGGCCGCAAGGATCTCGAGGCGGCACTCGGCGACAAGGTCAAGACCAGCTTCGTCGAGAGCGTGCCCGAGGGGCCGGACGCCGAGCGCGTGCTGCGCCAGCTCGCCACCAGCGGCCACGGCCTGATCTACACCACCTCGTTCGGCTTCATGGAATCGACGCTGCGCATCGCCAGGCAGTTCCCCAAGGTGAAGTTCGAGCACGCCACCGGCTTCAAGCGCGCGGCCAATGTCGCCACCTACAATGCCCGCTTCTACGAGGGCCGGGCCGTCTGCGGCACGCTGGCGGGCCTGCTGAGCAAGACCGGCATGATCGGCTACATCGGCTCCTTCCCGATCCCCGAGGTCGTCCAGGGTGTCAACGCCTTCACGCTCGCCATGCAGAAGGTCCGCCCCGACGCCAAGGTCAAGCTGGTCTGGGTCAACGCCTGGAACGACCCCGGCAAGGAGGCCGACGCCGCCAAGGCGCTGTTCGACCAGGGCTGCGACGTGCTGAGCCAGCATACCGACAGCGCCGCCGGCATGCAGCAGGCCGAGCAGCGCGGCCTGATGGCGTTCGGCCAAGCCGCCGACCAGCGCGCCTTCGGTCCCAACGCCCAGCTCACCGCCATCGTCGACAATTGGGGGCCCTACTACATCAAGCGCACACAGCAGTTGCTCGACGGCACGTGGGAGAGCGGCGATTCCTGGGAGGGGCTGAAGTCGGGCGAGGTGTCGATGGCGGCCTACGGCCCGAAGGTGACGCCGGATGCCGCCGCCAAGGCCGATGCGGTCAAGCAGGCCATCATCGACGGCACGCTGCATCCCTTCGCCGGGCCGATCGTCGACCAGAAGGGCAACACCGTCGTCGCCGCCGGCAAGACCGCGACCGACGAGGAGCTGTCCAAGATGGACTGGTGGGTGCCGGGCGTCGAAGGCCAGCTCTCCTGAGCTAGCCGCACCATCGGAAGCGGGCCCGCCGGCCTTCCGGCGGGCCCGAATGGCCTTCGGGGAAGCGATGATGGGTGTTGCATCGCCATCGGCGATCCGCGGCCGGCTGGTCTGGTTCGAGGGCGACCCGGCCGAGAACGGCTCGGCCGCCATCCGCGACGTCGAGGACGGGCTCGTCGTGGTCGAGGACGGCAGGATCGCCGCCGTCGGCGCCCATGCCGACCTCGCCCGCACCCTGCCGGAAGGTGCCGAGGTCGCCGACCATCGCGGCTGCCTCGTCATGCCGGGCTTCATCGACACCCACATCCATTTTCCGCAGACGCAGGTCATCGCCTCCTACGGCGCCCAGCTCCTCGAATGGCTGCAGAAATACACCTTCGTCGAGGAGCAGAAATACGGCGATCCGGTCCACGCCGCCGCCGGTGCGGCGTTCTTCCTCGACGAGCTGCTGCGCAACGGCACCACGACGGCCGTCGTCTACTGCTCGGTCCATCCGCAATCGGCCGAGGCGTTCTTCACCGCCGCCAGGGCCCGCCGGCTCAGGATGATCGCCGGCAAGGTGATGATGGACCGCAACGCCCCGCCGGCGCTGACCGACACGCCCGAGCGCGGCTACCGCGAGAGCAAGGCGCTGCTGGAGCGCTGGCACGGCGTCGACCGGCTGGGCTACGCCATCACGCCGCGCTTCGCGCTGACCTCGACCGACGCCCAGCTCGAGGCCGCCGGCACGCTGGCGCGCGAGCACCCCGAATGCTGGATGCAGTCGCACCTGTCGGAGAACCGCAACGAGATCGCAACGGCGCTGAGCCTCTATCCGACCGCCAGGGATTATACCGACATCTACGACCGCTTCGGCCTGTTGGGGCCCAAGTCGATCTACGGCCACTGCATCCACCTGAGCGAGCGCGAGATGGCGCGGCTGTCGGAGAGCCGCTCGGTGGCGGGCTTCTGCCCGACCTCGAACCTGTTCATCGGCAGCGGCCTGTTCGACATGGCGGCAATGCGCGACCCGCGCAGGCCGGTGCGTGTCAGCCTCGCCACCGATGTCGGCGGCGGCACCAGCTACTCGATGCTGCAGACAGCGGCGGAGGCCTACAAGGTGCTGCAGCTCAAGGGCCAGAATCTGCCCTCGCCGCAGGCCTTCTACCTCAAGACCCTGGGCAATGCCCGCGCGCTCGGCCTCGAGCACGCCATCGGCCGCCTCAGCACCGGCCTGGAGGCCGACCTCGTCGTGCTCGACCCCGCCGCCACCCCGGCCATGGCCCACCGCATGGCCACGATCGACGGCGACCTCGCCGAGACGCTGTTCGTGCTGATGACGATGGGCGACGACCGGGCGGTGCGGGCGAGCTACGTGCTGGGAGCGCGCGCCTCGCCTCGGATCTGAACGATCAGGCTGCGGCCGATCTGGACACCCGCGCACCTCAGTGCCCGCACCGCTCGAGCGGGCCGGGAAGACCCCCGGCCCGCCCGGCCGGCGGTGAAATCAGAGGATGAAGTCGACCGAGGTCAGGCTGCCGCCGCCCACCTGGATCAGGATCTGCGCCTCGACGGCCGCATCGTTGTCGGTGTTGAACTCGACGATCCGCTGCGTCAGGTTGGCCGGATTCTGCGAGATGCGGATCTGTCCGGCCGCCGTGAACGAGGCGCCGGCGGCGATGAAGGCCGCCGAGAACGCGTCGTTGGTGCCGGCGCCATTGCTGGTGTTGGCGTCGATCGTCGACACGTCGATCAGGTCCTCGTTGAACAGCAGGTCGCCGAAGTTGGTGATCACGTCACGGCTGGCGCCGAGGCCCATCTCGGCCGTCGAATCGAAGTCGTAGACATCGTTGCCGGTGCCGCCGCTCAGGCTGTCGGTGCCGGTGCCGCCATCGACGAAATCGTTGCCGCTGCCCCCGTAGAGCGTGTCGTTGCCGGCGCCGCCGTACAGGTCGTCGTTGCCATTGCCCGCCGACAGATAGTCGTTCTCGCTGCCTCCGAAGAGCTCGTCGTTGCCGTTGCCACCGTAGAGATCGTCGTCGCCGAAACTGCTGGTCAGGTAGTCGTTGCCCTCGCCGCCATCGAGCTCGTCGTTGCCGATGCCGCCGTAGAGGCTGTCATTGCCATCGCTGCCGTCGATGATGTCGTTGCCGGTGCCGCCGTCCATCACGTCGTTGCCGATACCGCCGTCGATGCCGTCGTTGCCGGTGCCGCCATACAGACTGTCATTGCCGCTGCCGCCGGCCAGGCCGTCATTGCCGGTGCCGCCGTAAAGCGTGTCGTTGCCACCGAAGCCCAGCATGGCGTCGTCGCTTGCGCTGCCGGTGATCGAGTTGTTGCCGGAAGTGCCCAGATAAAGCGCCATTTCGATTTCCCTCGTCATGAGCGCGGCGCCTCGTCGGCGCCGCACAAGGTTCACGAACTGGCTTGCCCGGATTTTATTGTATGCAGACGGTTGATGATGATCACCATCTGCTTGAGTGGCCTCGTCGGCCATGTCGATTCTATTACAACAACACGCTTTTTGCGGCAATACGGCCGCCGGTGATCTATATCACTTTCAGGTCGAGGTCATATACACCACTCGATCACAGCTATTTCTATCGAGTGGACGAGAAGAGATTGCAGCTAGCCACCGGCGAGCCGCTCCTCGGCACCCGGGGCACCGGCCTGGAATGCCGGCATGGCCTCGCAGGTGACGGCAAGGCGCCCGAGCGCCGGCCAGCGGCCCGCGGCGGCGTCCGGCACCGCGGCGCAAACGAAGCCGAACATGCAGGCGGCAGTGATGTCGGCCTGGGAGAACCGCTCGCCCAGCGTCCAGGGCCTGCCGATCATCGCGTCGAGGCCGGCGAGCGCCGCCTCGAGCTGGCCGCGATACCTCGCCACCACCGGCTCGTGGACCTTCTCGGCCGGCCGAAGGGCATGCTCGTAGAGGATGTCCTTGGCCTTGTCGCAGGCGGTGGCGGCGAGGCCGATGGCCTGCCAGCACTGCCGGCGCCGGATGCCACCCGGCGGGATCAGCGCCCGCTCCGGCCCGACCTCGCCGTCCAGCCAGTCGAGGATGGCGTTGCTGTCGGTGAGCGCGGTGCCGTCGTCGAGGATCAGCGCCGGGATGCGCAGCGTCGGGTTGATGCGGCGCATGGCGTCGATGTCGCGGAAGGTCGAGAGCGGCGCCCGCTCGAAGGGCACCTCGAGCTGGTGCAGCGACACCGCCACGCGGCGGACATAGGGGCTGTCGTACTGGCCGACGAGGATCATCCCTTGACCGCTCCGAGCGACAGGCCGCGCACGAGATAGCGCTGCGCCAGCGCCACGACGAAGAACACCGGCAGGCAGGCGATCAGCGACAGGGCGCCGATCCGGCCCCACTGGGTGAACTGCGGATTGAAGTAGCCGGCCATGATCACCGGGTAGGTCGCCACCTGGGTGCGGGTCAGCACCAGCGCCATGATGAACTCGTTCCAGGCGAAGACGAAGGTGAACACCGCCGTGGCGAAGAAGCCGGTGCGCACCACCGGGAAGACGATGCGGAACAGCATCTGCGGCCGCGTGCAGCCGTCGACCAGCGCCGCCTCCTCCAGCTCGCGCGGCACGTCCTCGATGTAGCCGCGCATCATCCAGATGACGTAGGGCAGGTTGAAGGCGGTATAGAGCAGGATCAGGCCGAGATAGGTGTCGACCAGCCCGGCCCAGGCGAACAGGATGAACACCGGGAAGACGATGGCGATCGGCGGGATCAGCCGCTGGCTGATGATCCACATCGCCAGGTGCTCGCCACCGGTGCGGAAGCGGGCGAGGCTGTAGGCGGCCATGGTGCCGAACAGCATGGCCACGGCGGTGCTGCAGCCGGCGATCACCAGACTGTTGACCACGCCCTTCCAGTCGTCGTCGCGCCAGATCTGCGTCCAGGCGTTGAGCGCCAGACCCTGCGGCCACCACACCGGCGGCGAGGCGAAGATCTCCTCGGGCGTCTTGAAGGCGCAGATGAACAGCCAGTAGATCGGGAACAAGAAGACCAGCGTCACCGCGGTCATCAGAAGGTAGCGCAGGGCGGTGCGCGGGCTCATCGGGTGAGCCCGGTCCGGCGCAGCAGCACCATCATCAGCGCCGACAAGGTCAGGATGACGGCGAAGGCGATGGCGGCGGTGTAGCTGATGTCGAAGCGCTCGAAGCCGGCGATGTACATGTAGATCGACAGGGTCTCGGTCATGCTGCCCGGCCCGCCGCGGGTCAGCGCGTAGACGATATCGAAGAGGCGCACCAGATCGAGCCCGCGGATGGTCAGCGCCACCAGGATCACCGGCCTGATCAGCGGGATCATGATGCGGGTGAAGACCTGCACGCCGCTGGCACCGTCGAGCTGGGCGGCCTCGACCAGCGAGCGGTCGATGTTGGTCAGCCCGGCCAGCAGCACCAGGAACATGAACGGTGTCCACTGCCAGATCTCGCAGGCGAGGATGGCGCCGAACACCACGACGGGATTGTCGTTGAGCAGCCAGAGGATCTCGACCCTGTGGCCGGCGAGCCAGGACAGCACCTGGTTGATGGGACCGAAGATGTTGTCGAACATCAGTCGCCACATCGCCCCGCCGACGAAGGGGGCGATCACCGAGGGCAGGATCAGCAGGGCCACGAAGATCTGCCGGCCCGGCAGCGGATTGAGGAACAGCCGCGCCAGCAGCAGCCCCAGCAGCAGCTCGATCGGCAGGGCCACGGCGGTGAAGACGGCGGTGTTGACGAGCGCGTCCCAGAAGCGGCCGTCGGACACCAGTCGCTCATAGTTGAGCAGGCCGTGGAACGAGGTATCGGTGACGCGGCGGTTGATGCGCTGGAAGCTGGCGACCAGCGAGTAGACGAAGGGGAAGAGGCCGACCAGCAGCAGCATGAACACCGCAGGTGCGACGATCAGCCAGCGGAACCAGCGGTCGGCCAGCAGGGAGAGGGTCGAGGGATCCCGTCGGTCCCTCGACCATCCGTCCCGGATCGCGGCGTCCGTCATGCGGGCGAACGCCCTCGACCTCGATCAGCCCGGATAGGCGTTGGGCTTGGCGGCCCAGGCGGCATAGGCCGCCTTCTGGTCCTCCACGCCGATCTCCTCGGTGAGCTGGTCCCACTCCCCGGCGGCCTTGTCGAGGGCGGCCTTGGCGTCGCCGCCGGCGAGGGCAGCGGTGCAGGCCCGGCTCAACGAGTCCTCGTAGGAGAAGGTCTCGATGATCGAGAGATCGAGCAGGCCCTTCTCGCCGCCCTCGCGCAGGGTGTCGAGATAGTTGCCGGCATTGGGCCACAGCTTGCGGTAGTCCGGGCTCTCGTAGTGGGCGATGCGGAACGGGTCGCGCAGGGCGTAGGGCTGCTGCACCCGGACGGCGCTGATCTCCTTGCTGTTCAGCCACTGGGCGAACAAGTAGGCGGCCTCCTTGTGCTTGCTGCCCGAGGCGACGCACAGGTCGAAGCCGGCGGCGAGCTCGGGCCGGCCGCCGGGCGGCAGCGCATAGCTGACGAGACCCTTCACCTTCGACTTCGGCACCCACTCGAACTCCTTCAGATCCATGCCATAGCCCTCGGACCAACGGCCCGGCGGCGGCCACCACATGGTCATGGCGAGGTTGCCGGCGAGCCAAGCCGACAGGACCTCGATCGGCCCCCAGGCGCCGGCACCCGCCGGCATGTTGTCGAGCTGGCGCTGCATGTCCTTCAGCACCGAGACGCCGATGTCGCCGTTGATCGCGGCCTTCATGGTGTCGGGATCGAAGAACCGGCCGCCGGCGGTGCGGTACCTCATCTCGTAGATGAAGTGGACGAGGCCCGCCGCCTGGATCAGCGCCGAGCCGTTGCCGCCCTGGGGCTTCAGCTTCTCGTTGAAGAACTGCGAGACCTGGTAGAACTGGTCCCAGTCCTTCGGCGGCGCCAGATCCCAGCCGTACTTGGCCTTGAAGGCCTGCTGGTTGGCGGCGTCGCCGAACAGGTCGGTGCGGTAGTAGAGGATCAGCACGTCGCCGTCGTCCGGCAGGCCGTAGACCTTGCCGTCATAGATTCCCTGGCCGGCATAGGCCGGGGCGATGTCGTCCATCTCGGCGCGGTAGCCGTGCTTCTCGATGAACGGATCGAGCAGCTCGACCGCGCCGGCCTGGACGAGATCCGGCAGCCATTGCGGCATGACGTTGAGCAGGTCGTAGGCGCCGGTGCCGGCGCGGTGCTCGGCGATGGTCTTGGTGAACATCTCGTTCGGGGCCATCTCGACCACTTGGATCTTGATGCCCGTCAGCTTCTCCCACAGCGGCCCCGAATAGATCTTGAGATCCATCGGCTGCAGCCCGGCCTCGCAGGTGACGTTCAACGTGGTGCCGGAATACTGCTTGGCGGCCTCGGCCGCGGTCTGCGCCGCATCGGCGCGCGCCGCCCGGCCGAACGTGGCAGCGGCACCGGCGCCGAGCATCAGGGCATGGAAATGCCTGCGCTTGAGCATGAAAGCCTCCCTCGCCACCCGTTCATGCCGGCGGCGTCATAGAGTCATCCTAGTCGAGCGAAGGGCGTTGTGAAGGGGTGGTGGTCCGACAGGTCGAAAGCGGCATCACCATACGGCGGGCGCTGCGCCGAGGCGCCAGGGCCTCGCCGAACCTCACAGCCTCACATGCGCGCAAGCCTCTCCAGCCTGTCCTGATCCCGCACCACGATTCGCCCGTACTGCTGGCTGAGGATCCCTCGCGCTTCCCAGCTCTTCAGGATCTGATTGACACGCTGGCGCGTCGAGCCGATGAGCTGCGCCAGCGTCTCCTGCGGCAGGTGAAGCTCGATCCTCAGCCCTTCCGAACCGGCGACGCCATAAGGGCCGGTCAACATCAGGAGGCGGCTGGCCAGGCGCTGCTCCAGTGACTGGGCCGAGTATTGTTCGAGCGCCATCAGGAGGATACGCAGCCGCTGCGCTTCGAGCCGACACATGGCTCGGCTGAACTGCGGATGGATGGCCAACAACTCCTCGAAATCGGCCGGCCGAAGCTGCAACAGGACGGCCGGGCCGTGTGCGTCGGCGTCGTGTGCCCGCGGCAGCCCGTCGAGCATGGGGATTTCACCAAACCAGCTGCCCGGACCGTAGAAATCCAGAACCGTCTCACGCCCTTCCGCTGAGATGCCGCTCACCCGCACCGAGCCCTCGATCACGCCGAACATCCCGTCGCCCTCGGAGCCTCGGGCATAGACCCGCTCGCCCGAGGCGAAACTCCGCCGTTGCGTGCGTGCCAGCACATCGTTCCTGATCGCTGCCGGCAGGCTGTCGAACCAGCCGTAGGACATGAGCACGATCCGATGCAGGGGCGGGATCGAATCCAAGACGATTTCTCCTTTCGAGCACGGATCGAGGCACCGCGCCGGCTGGCGGCAGCTCTTGCACGATCGTCATTCGGCGGCTCCGCGAGACGACGGCGCCGCAAGGCCCCGGATCGGAAAGCCCTCATCCATGGGGACCGATCGAGCCCCGACCAAGTCCCCCATGACCATGTGCAAATCGGCGACAGATTGCATGATGGTCAGCGCCACTCTCGGTCGATCACCGACGACATACCCCCGCACCACACGACTGAGAAGCGGAACAGGGCCTTGATGATCTCACGGAATGTACGAATGCACGAACAAGTGTCGCGCATTTGCTTCTTCTGCAAACGAGCGCGATGCAAGCTGGCCCTGTTCCGAGCGTAGTGTCCTGGCCGCTGCACTGTTCGGCGTTTGGCGGCGACAGTGCAGCGGTAGACGGCAAGAAGACATCGACGGGCTATTCGCTCGGATCGAGACGGGGAGAGCTGTGCCAGGAATCCGGCTCACGCGCAGACTGAGTTCACGACAGGGATATCCGTAATGAAACGGAGACTTCTTCTCAGTGTCGCAACGGTGGCGTTTGCCGCTATTCTCGGCACCTCGACTCTTGCACAAGTCGTCACATCGAGCGATGCCCCACCGCCGCCAAGATCACCGGACAATCCGCTTGTCGTCCGCAGCGAGCAAGCCGTCGAGTGGATGGAGCCGTCAATTCCGCGGCCGGAACAGGAAAGGACGGCAGCCGACAAGCTTGCGGCATTCGAGCAGCGGACGGGCCGCAAACCCAACATTCTCCTGCTCCTGGTTGACGATCTGGGGTGGGGCGACGTCGGCGCATTTGGCGGCGGCGTGGCCCTGGGCGGGGCAACTCCCAACATCGATGCCCTCGCCGCAAACGGGCTCAAGCTCACTTCCACATACGCTCAGCCCACATGCACGCCCACCCGCTCGGCGCTGATCACGGGCAGGCTCCCGGTACGCACCGGCCTCACTCGCCCGATACTCGCGACCGAGAAGTTCCCCGTGAATCCCTGGGCGGACGAGCACTCGCTGGCTGAACTCCTCTCCGGCGTCGGCTACCGGACGGCGTTGGCTGGAAAATGGCATGTCGGTGAAGCCGAAGGCATGCTCCCGCACGAGGTCGGATTCGACGAGTTCTTCGGCATTGGCTCAGTGGAGTCGTTCCTCAGCCTGCCGCTCCCGCGTCGGGAGATGACAACGCCGGAGTTCCTGAACGACACCTCCCGCGTCAACGACTACTACAATAGCGGTGCGATCTTCGACCTCATCCACGGCAAAAAGGGACAAGGTCAGAATTTCGCACGTGTGAAGCCACTGAGGACGGCAGCCGCCCTGGGGGAGCTGGATCAGGATATCGCTCAATTCTCGATCGACTTCATCAAGAGCGCAGCTGCCGAGAACCGGCCGTTCTTTCTCAACCACTCCTTCGTGAAGGTTCACTACGACAATATCCCTGCCGCAGGCTTTGCAGGGACAAGCGTCGCAAAGACACACTACCGGGATGCGGTCGTCGAGGTCGACCATATTGTCGGCCGGCTGGTTGCGGCGTTGAGGGAGGCGGACCAACTCGACAACACCTTCATCTTTTTCACGTCGGACAACGGCCCCGAGCTGGATTCATGGCCGGACAACGGCGCCACACCCTTTCGATCCGGCAAAGGCACGACTTGGGAGGGTGGTGTGCGCGTGCCGGGCATCGCCGCGTGGAATGGCATGATCAAGCCTGAGCAGGTCAGCGACGGCATGTTCGACCTGACGGACTTCCACGTTACTGCCCTGGCATTCGCGGGCGCGCTCGACAAGCAGCCGAGCGACAAATATGTCGACGGCATTGACCAGAGTTCGTTCCTGCTTGCCGACGGCGGGCAGACGAAGCGACATACGACGTTCTTTTGGATTCAAGATGATTTCTCGGCCATGCGCCTTGGCGAGTTCAAATTCTATTTCAAGCCGGTGCTCACTCCGCAACCCATGACCGGCGTCGGCGGGGCGCAGGTGATACAGACCGGTACGACACCTTGGGCCTTCAACCTCTACGTTGATCCGCAAGAGCAGAAAATCGGCACCAACTATCACTACGACTTCGCGTTTGAGCCCGGGGTCGCGGAGTCGAGTCGCCACCTCGCAACCTTCGCGAAGTACCCGAGGAAGAACTTGGGGCTGACGGCAGGCAGGTAGCGAAGGAAGTCATTGCCGCTGCACTGCCCGACTTCAGTCGTCACAGTGTGGCGGCGGGAAGATAGTGACGATCGATTGGCCCGTATCGAGAGAGGCAACGCCGTGTCCGGGAAGCAGAAACAAGCCACCTCAAGGCCGACGCTCCCGACATTTCCCATCGTCGCGCTCGCGCCGACAGCAATCCTTGGCGCCTCGTTCCTCGCTGCAACCGCTGCGGCTCAGGAGCCGGTCACAGCCACGCCCGCGGACCGTTGGGTCGTCTCGGCCACGACCTTCGCCTGGGCGACCTCGGTGGATGGCCACGCCAGCGTCGGCGGGCAGAAGGTCGACATCGACCTGCCCTTCTCCGACACGCTCCAGGACCTGTCGATGGCCGCGATGGGCACCGTCGCCGCCCGGCGTGGGGACTTCGGCTTCTATGTGACCCCGTTCTTCTCCCGGACGCGCTCGAACGAGAAGGCCGGCGGTCTCGAGGCCAGGGTCAGGAGCGACACGACGATGCTGGGCGTCGGCGGCCTCTACCGCCTCCTGGATTGGGAGGTCGCCCCCGACCTGCCGGGGCCGCAGGGCGGACAGCTGGAGTTCGGCGCCGGTCTGCGCGTCACCGACCTGCGTACCGAAATCAACGGCCGGCATGGGCTGCCGAAATTCGACGACAACAAGACCTGGGTCGATCCGCTGGTTGGTCTGGGCGGCCGGCTCGAGTTGTCGGATCGCTGGGAGATCTTCGGCGATGGGAGCATCGGCGGATTTGGAGTTGGATCTGACCTCAGCTGGGACTGGCTAGCCGGTGTCGGCTACGGCTTCCATACATTCGGCCGCCAGTCGTTCTTTCGTGCCGGCTACCGGATGCTTTACCAGGACTACAAGGATGGCGGCTTCGAATGGGACGTGACCTACAAAGGGCCGATCATCGGGGTGACGACCAGGTTCTAGCCTCTCTCGCGGTCGGCACCTTGGCGACAGGGATGGCGGCCCTTGCGTCCGCCGGCTCGGCCCATGCCGACGATGCCGCCCTGGCCAAGCAGCTCAACAATCCGGTCGCGTCGCTCATCAGCGTGCCGTTCCAGCTCAACTACGATCGAAGCATCGGCCCGGAAGACGGCGATCGCCACCTGCTCAACATCCAGCCGGTTGTTCCGTTCGAGCTGAGCGAGGACTGGAACCTCGTCTCGCGTACCATCCTGCCCGTCATCACCCAACACGACACTGCCGGGCACTCGGGAACCCAGTCGGGGCTGGGCGATATCACCCAGAGCCTGTTCCTCTCCCCTGTCGACCCTGGACCCGGCGGCATCATCTGGGGCGCGGGGCCAGCCTTTCTCATTCCGACGGCCACGGACGACCTGCTCGGCAGCGAGAAATGGGGCGTCGGCCCGACGGGAGTCGTCCTGAAGCAGGCCGGGCCGTGGACCTACGGCATGTTGACCAACCACATCTGGTCGTTCGCCGGCTCAAGCGGCCGCGCGGACGTCAGTGCCACGTTCCTGCAGCCCTTCGTCGCCTACACGACGGCCGATGCCCGGACGTTCGGGCTGAACACCGAGAGCACCTACGACTGGGAGAACGACCACTGGTCGGTACCGATCAACCTGACCGCCGGCAAGCTCGTCCAGATCGCTAGACAGCCGGTGAGCTTCACGGCCGGCCTGCGGTACTGGGCCGAAGCACCCGAAAGCGGCCCCGAAGGTCTCGGACTGCGCCTGTCCGTGACCTTGCTGTTTCCGAAATAGCGTGGCGAGGCGGCTGCTGCCGATCCAGCGCGCGATGCGAGGGAGGTCCAGATGACGAGCCATCCATGCACCCGAGGAGCGCCACCCGGCGCTGAAACCGAGAAGCCGGGCAAGCGACTCTCCCGCCTGCGGTGCGCGGCGCTGATGGTCGGAATCTCGCTGCTCTCGCTCGGACTGCCGCCGGCCTCGGCCCAGACCACGGACAGCTCGCAGCAACAGGTCGATCGGGCCGCCATCCAGCAGGCGCTGGAGGTCGAGGCCCGCTATGATCTCTACGGCATCCATTTCGATTTCGACAAGTCGACCATCCAGCCGGGGACCGAGCAGCTGCTGGACGACATCGCGACGGCGCTGACCAGTTTCCCCGAGTGGCGGTTGCGGATCGTCGGCCACACCGATGCGACGGGAGATCCTGCGCACAACCGGGCGCTGTCGCTCGATCGCGCCAATGCCATCGAGGCGGCACTGATCGGCCGCGGCATCGACGCCTCGCGCCTGGAGACGGAGGGTGCCGGCGACAGCCGTCCGGTCGCCTCGAACGCCTCTGTCGAAGGCAGGGCGTTGAATCGCAGGGTCGAGCTGGTGAGGCTCGATGCCAAGCCGAACATCGTCGTCATCTGGGGCGACGACATCGGCTTCTGGAACCTGAGCGCCTACAGCCGCGGATCGATGGGCTACCGCACGCCCAACATCGACCGGATCGCCAACGAGGGGGCGATCTTCTCGGATCACTACGCCCAGCCGAGCTGCACTGCGGGTCGGGCCGCCTTCATCACCGGTCAGCTGCCCATCCGCTCGGGCATGACGACCGTGGCGCAGATCGGCGGCGAGCAGGGATTGAGGCCCGAGACGGTGACGCTGGCCGAGGTGCTGAAGACGGCGGGGTACACCACCGGCCAGTTCGGCAAGAACCATCTCGGCGACCGCAACGAGTTCCTGCCGACGGTGCACGGCTTCGACGAGTTCCTCGGCAATCTCTACCACCTGAACACCGAGGAGGAGCCGGAGGACGTCGACTATCCCGCCGACCCCGCCTTCCTGAGGCAGTACGGCCCGCGCGGCGTGCTGCACTGTTTCGCCACGCCCGACGCGCAGCCCGGCGAGGACCCGCGCTTCGGGTCCTGGGGCAAGCAGCGCTGCGAGGATACGGGTGGCCTGACGCGCCAGAGGATGGAGCGCGTCGACGAGGAGTTCATCGACGCTTCCTTCAGGTTCATGGAGAAGGCGGTCGCCGACAGGAAACCCTTCTTCACCTGGATCGCCGCCAGCCGGATGCATGTCTGGACGCATCCGCCGGCGGAGTATCTGGAAGGCTGCAAGGCGTTCACCAGCGGCGAGGACGTCCACTGCGCCGGCATGCTGCAGCACGACGAGAACGTCGGCTCGGTGCTGAGCAAGCTCGACGAGCTGGGCGTCGCCGACAACACGATCGTGATCTATTCGACCGACAACGGCCCGGAGCGCGATACCTGGCCGCAGGGCGGGACGACACCCTACCGCAGCATGAAGATGACAACCTGGGAAGGAGGCGTGCGCGTCCCGATGATGGCGCGCTGGCCGGGCCATATTCCCGCCGGCAGCGCGCTCAACGGCATCCAGTCGCACGAGGACGTCTTCACCACCCTGGCGGCCGCGGCCGGCGTGCCCGACGTCAAGGAGCGGGCGGCCAGGGGTGACGCGTTCGGCACCGACACGATCAAGAAGAACCACATCGACGGCGTCGACAACCTCGCCTACTGGACCGGCAGGTCGGATCAATCGGCGCGGAACTTCCTCTTCTACTATTCCGAATCGCGGCTGCAGGCCCTGCGCATCGACCAGTGGAAGATGCACTTCTTCACCCGCGACGGCTACTACGGGACGACCACCAAGCTCGAGATCCCCTGGCTGTTCAATATCCGCCAGGACCCGTTCGAGTACTACGACCAGGCGCCCGGGCCGCGGGCCACGCTCACGCAGGGCAAGCAGTTCGTGTTCCATTACGGCACCGACCTGATCATGGCGCATCTGCAGTCGCTGCAGGACTTCCCGCCGCCGCAGGCCGGAACCTCGCTCAGCCTCGCCGACATCCTCGAGGCGGTGAAGCGGGGCCAGCAGTGATCGGAGCTTCGATTTCCTGAGTGAGCCTCGGGGCTTGCCGGCAACGGCGAGCCCCATTTTTTCAGATTTGCCGCAGGCTCAGCCGGCGCTTGCCTTCGACGAACAGCAACGCCAGCATCGGGATCAGCACGGCCGCGCCCGTGAACAGCGCGGCGTAGCCGGCCCCGTCCACCACCGTCCCTCCCAGCCACGCTCCCAGCGCCTGGCCGATGAAGAACACACTGGCGAAGCCCGCCACCGCGAGGCCGCGCATTTCGGGCGCCATCTGGGTGGCATTCACCTGCAGCGTGTTGTGCATCATGTAGAAGCCGAGCCCGAGGGCGGTGATCACCACCGGCACCAGCAGCAGCGGCGGGTCGATGGCCAAGAGCACGAAGCTGGCGCCGACACCGAGCCCGCCGAAGGTCACCAGCCCGCGCTCGCCCAGGCGTCCCACCAGCCGGCTCGCCGCGATGGCATAGATCAGCCCGCCCAGCCCGAAGAAGCCGAGGATCCCGCCGACCACGAGATAGTTGAGCCCGTAGCCCAGGCGCAGCCAGGCGGCGACGAAGGTGAAGCTGCCGAACACCACCAGCCCCTCGATCGCCACCGCCAGCAGCACCAGCCGCGCATGCGGCCGCCGGCAGAGGTCGAGATAGCGGGCCGCCATGGTCGCGGGATCGAGCCTGCCGCCCAGCACCGGCGGTGGCACCCGGCTGCGCAGGAGGTCGCGCAGCAGCAGGAGGCCCACGACGAGATAGAGCCCAGCCAGCAGGACGAACACGCCGCGCCAGCCGACATAGTCGGCGAACACGCCGGCGAAGACCTGCCCGAACACCAGTCCGAGAATCTGGCCCGACAGGAAGCGCGCCAGGATGGGTTGGCGCTGCGCATAGGGCACGTGGTCGCCGATGAAGGCCATGGACAGCGGGATGACGGCGGCGGCCATGGCGCCGGCCACCAGCCGGGCGAGGGCGAGGCCGTGCATGGTCTCGGTGAATGCCGCGCAGCCGACCGTCAGGACAGACAGCAGCATCACCACCGTCACCAGCTTGAACTTGCCGAAGCGGTCGCCCAGCGGCCCCCACAAGAGCTGGCAGATGCCGTAGGCCATGGCGAAGGCGGTGACGACGATGCCGGCCTCGCCGGCGGTGACGTGGAACTCCTCGCTGACCAGCGGCACCAGCGGGTCGCCGACGCGCATGGTCGCCGCCGAGACGAACGACGCCGCGGCGAGGAAGGCGATCGAGCGGACGGGAACTGCGGTGGCTTCGGCCGGTTGCGCCTGGATCATCGCCGCGTCCTGGCCCGGCAGCGGCCGCTCGTCATCCGTGGCCGGCGCGGGTCTGCCCATCCGCGGCCGGGCCGTCCTATGATGCCCGAGGGACAACCGAGGCAGAAGCCATGTCCAGCGAGGATCCCGTCGTCATCGCCGCCGCCGTGCGCACGCCGCTCGGCCGGTTCCAGGGCGAGCTTGCCGGCGTCGCGGCGCCGAAGCTGGGCGCCCATGTCATCCGTACCGCGGTCGAGCGGGCCAAGCTCGATCCGGAGAAGGTCGACGAGGTCGTGATGGGCTGCGTGCTGCCGGCCGGCCTCGGCCAGGCGCCCGCACGCCAGGCGGCAAGAGGTGCTGGCCTGCCCGACGCCACCGGCGCCACCACCGTCAACAAGGTCTGCGGCTCGGGCATGAAGGCGACGATGCTGGCCCACGACCTGATCATCGCCGGATCGGCCGAGATCGTGGTCTCGGGCGGCATGGAGTCGATGTCGAACGCCCCCTACCTGCTGGCCAAGGCGCGCAGCGGTTACCGCATCGGCCACGACCGGGTGCTCGACCACCTGATGCTCGACGGCCTCGAGGACGCCTACGAGGGCGGCCGGCCGATGGGCGATTTCGGCGAGGCCACGGCACAAGCCTACCAGTTCACCCGCGACCAGCAGGACGCCTATGCGGTCGAGACGCTGACGCGGGCGCGCAAGGCGGTCGAGGAGGGTGCGCTCGCCGCCGAGATCGCGCCGCTCGCTGTCGCCGCCAAGGGTGGCGACCGCATCATCGGCCAGGACGAGCATCCGCTGAAGGTCTCCCCCGACAAGATCCCGGGCCTGCGTCCGGCCTTCCGCGCGGACGGCACGATCACCGCCGCCAGCTCGTCGTTCAACGCCGACGGTGCCGCCGCCCTGGTGCTGACGCGGCGCTCGACCGCCGAGCGGCAGGGCCTGCCGGTGCGAGCGGAGATCAGGGCCCATGCCACCCACGCGCAGGATCCGGCCTGGTTCGCCACCGCCCCCATCCCGTCGATCCGCAAGCTGCTGGACAAGGCCGGCTGGAGCGTCGGCGACGTCGACCTGTTCGAGATCAACGAGGCCTTCGCCGTCGTCGCCATGGCGGCCCAGCGCGATCTCGGCATTCCGCGCGACGCGCTCAACGTGCATGGCGGCGCCTGCGCCCTCGGCCATCCGATCGGCGCCACGGGCGCGCGGATCATCGTCACCCTGCTGCACGCCCTCGAGCGCCACGGGCTGAAGCGCGGCGTGGCCTCCTTGTGCATCGGCGGCGGCGAGGCGACCTCGATCGCCATCGAGCGGGTCGGCTAGAAGGTGATCCTCACCGAGTCGGCGCTGCGGCGCGCCGGCCCGTGGTGGACGGCCTCGATGTTGTTGCCGTCCGGATCGAGCAGGAAGGCGGCGTAATAGCCGGGGTGGTAGGGCCGCTCGCCGGGCCGGCCATTGTCGCGCCCGCCATGGGCGAGGCCGGCGGCGTGCCAAGCGTCGACCATGGCGCGGTCCTTGGCCTGGAAGGCCAGATGATGCCGGCCGGTGAGACGTCCGAGCGCCGCCCGGCTGTCGGCCGACGAGACGAACAGCTCGTCGGCCCAGAAGAAATCGGGAGCCTCGCCGCCGATCGGGATGCCCAGCACGTCGAACAGGGCGCCGTAGAACCTGCGGCTCGCCGGCAGATCGGCGACGACGAGCTGCAGGTGGTCGATCAGTCGGCCGCGATGCAGTTCCTGGGCTTCCATCGGTTGCTCCTTGCGGATCGGATCCGACAGACGAACCGTCCGGCGGATGGATTGATCCCGGAAAAGCCACATATTGCCGACCGCACCAAGCGGAGGAACCCGATGAGCTGGCAGCCCTGCCCGCTTCCGATCGAGGACGAGGCGCCGCCCGACCCGGCGGTCGAGACCATCGTCGTGCCGCGCTCGCGCGACATCGGCGGGCTCGAGGTCCGCCGCGTGCTGCCGTCGGTACATCGCCGGATGGTCGGGTCCTTCGTTTTCCTCGACCAGATGGGACCGGCGCTGCTCGACGCCGGCCAGGGCCTGGACGTGCGGCCGCACCCGCACATCGGCCTCGCCACCATGACCTATCTGCTCGACGGCTCGATCCTGCACCGCGACAGCCTGGGCACCATCCAGCCGATCCTGCCGGGTGCCGTGAACTGGATGACCGCCGGCAGCGGCATCGTGCATTCCGAGCGTACCGCGGCCGAGCTGCGGCCGATCGAGGAGCGGCTCTACGGCCTGCAGCTCTGGGTGGCGCTGCCGGCGGACCGGGAGGAGACGGCACCGGCCTTCGCCCACTACGATGCCGCCGGCATACCGGCCACCGAAGGCGAGGGCGTGCACGCCCGCGTCGTGGTCGGCGAAGCGTTCGGCCACCGTTCGCCTGTCCAGGCCTTCACCGACCTGTTCTTCCTCGACCTCGAGCTCGACGAGCGCGCCCGCTTCACCCTGCCCGCCCTGCACGACGAGCGTGCGCTCTATTTGATCGAGGGCAGGGTCGAGCTCGACGGCCAGACCTACGATCCTGGCCAGCTCCTGGTCCTGGCCCCGGGCCGCCCGGTCGACCTGAAGGCCGCGACCCCCGCCCGCCTCGTGGCGCTGGGCGGCGAGCCGCTCGACGGGCCGCGCCACATCTGGTGGAACTTCGTCTCCAGCCGCAAGGACCGCATCGAGCAGGCCAAGGAGGACTGGCGGCGCGAACGCTTCGGGCTGCCGGTGCCCGGCGAGACCGAGTTCATCCCGCTGCCGGAATAGGCGGCGGTCGTCATCGCCTCCCGATTTTGCCCTGCGCGGTGCTGCCGCCCCGCGCGGGGCAGCTTGACAGCTTAAAGTCAGCGATACATAAATTATTACATCATATAATTAGAAATTGGACACACTCAGCCCAGGCGTTGGAATTGGGACTCCTGGGAGCGAAACAATGGCAGTGATCAATGGCGGGTCGGGCAACGACAGCAAGTCCGGCACGAGCGGCAACGACACGATCAGCCTGTTCGGCGGCAATGACAGAGGGTACGGCCTGAACGGCCACGACACCCTCTATGGCGGCGACGGCAACGACACGCTGTGGGGCGGCAATGGCAACGACGCCCTCTGGGGTGGCAACGGCAACGACCGCATGTATGGCGACGCCGGCAACGACCGGCTCTACGCCGAAGGCGGCAACGACATCATCTACGGCGGCAACGGCAACGACCGTGTCCATGGCGACGACGGCAACGATTCGGTCTACGGCGATGCCGGCAACGACTTCACGACCGGCGGCAACGGCAACGACAAGGTGTTCGGCGGGACCGGCAACGACTCGGCCGACGGCAACAACGGCAATGACAGCCTCGACGGCGGATCCGGCAACGACACGCTCGACGGCGGCAACGGCAACGATTTCCTCTATGGCGGAGATGTCTATGCCGCCGATGGCAACGATACGCTGCGCGGGGCTGCCGGCAACGACAGCCTGTTCGGCGGCAACGGCAACGACACCTTGGACGGCGGCACGGGCAACGACTACTTCCAGGGCGGCTACGGCAGGGACGTCTATACCGGCGGCTCGGGCAGCGACCGCTTCCGCTTCGACGACCTCGGCACCGGCGACGTCTATGCCGGCAATCTGGCCGATCGGATCACCGATTTCGGCTCCGGCGACCGTATCGACCTGACGGCGGTCGATCTCACCCACTTCGACGGCTACGGCACCAACGCGCCCGACGACGGCGGCTGGAGCATCTGGAAGTCGGGAAGCAGCACGTTCATCACCTGGAACACCTTCGGCGAGTGGCACGACCTGGAGTTGGCCAATTACGGCAGCAACCCCTACGGGCAGATCGACTGGTAGCCAGGGGACCGGCCCGATTCCGATGCGGAGCGGCGGCTGGTCGCTCCGCATCGATCTCCGGGAACGCGCCCGCGAGATCCGAACCCTCCCGCAAGTCGCTCGATCGCCACTCCCCCGTGAAACGGCTGCGACATAAAGAGTCATCCAGGATACTTCTTTTTGCCGGTCGTTCGCGTAGACTCTCCTGCGGAATCGAGGAGGGTTCGATGGATTCCGGGCAGGGTGGCGGCCAAGCGCTTTCGCCGGCGGCGCTCGCCGGCGCGCCGCTCGATCGGGACGGCATCCGCCGGCTGGTGCATGGCTTCTACGCCGCCGTGCGCGACGATCCGCTGATCGGGCCGGTATTCGAGCGACAGATAGCGCCCGAGCGCTGGCCGCAGCATCTCGACAAGATGTGCGCCTTCTGGGCGTCGGTGCTGCTGCGCGGCGGCGACTACGACGGCAGGCCGCTGCCGCCGCACCTGGCGCTGCCCGATCTCTCGACCGCCCATTTCCAGCGCTGGCTCACCCTGTTCCGCAGGACCGCCCGCGACGTGCTCGACGAGCGCTCGGCCACGCTCGCGATCGGCTTCGCCGAGCGCATCGCGCTGAGCTTCAGGATGGCGCTGGCGTTCCACCGTGGCGAGGATGCCGCGAGCGTCCGGCCCCTGCCGGCGGAACCGGCCTGATGCGCCGCCATGCCGGCGCCGGCGCCCTGCTGCTGGCGGTATTGTGGGCGGGTATCGTCATCGGCGTGTCGTTCATCGCCACCATCGCCAAGTTCGACGCGCCGAGCCTGACGCTGCCGGTGGCACTCGATGTCGGCCGCCACACCTTCGCGCCGCTGGCGCGGATCGAATGGGGCCTGTGGCTGGCCCTGCTGGTGGCCGGCGGCCTCGCCGCGCGCTCACGCGCCCGGATCGTCGGCATCGCGACACTGGGTGCCATCCTGGCGCTGCAGGCGCTGTGGCTGCTGCCGACGCTCGACGCCCGGGTCGAGCTGGTGCTGGCCGGCGTCACGCCGCCGCCCTCCTCGCTCCACCTGCTGTTCGTCGGCTGCGAGATGGTCAAGATCGCCATCCTCGGCGGCCTCGCCTTCGTCGAGCTGACGCGGCTGTCGAAGCCGGCTGCGGGCTGAGCGACGGATGCGCCTGACGCTGTTCACCGATCTCGCACTGCGGCTGCTGATGCTGGCCGGCGCCTCGCCGGGCGAGCTGGTGACGATCGAGCGCGCGGCGCGGACCTATGGCGTCTCGCGGGCGCACCTGACCAAGGTGGCGCAGCGCCTGGTCGGCGGCGGCCTGCTGGTGTCGGTGCGCGGCCGTTCCGGCGGCCTGCGGCTCGGCCGCGCCGCCGAGCAGATCCGGCTGGCCGAGGTGGTGCGGCTGACCGAGCCGGACTTCGCGCTGGTCGAGTGCTTCACCACGCACAATCGCTGCGTGCTCACCGGCCCCTGCCGGCTGCCGCGAATCCTCGGCCAGGCGACGAGCGCCTTCCTCGGCACGCTCGACGGCTACACGCTGGCCGACATCCTCGTGCGTCCGGCCGCGACATTCCGCGCCGAACATTGACAAGCCCGCATCAGCCGCTAGCGTGCGCGCCCCCGCGACCAAGAGGGCGCGGGTCACCCGAACCCGTCATCTGGAGCCTGCCCCATGTCCCCCGCCTCCCCCACGACGATCGCGCCCAGGGCTGACACCCAGCCGCTGACGGGCTCGCACGTCGTCGTAGAGGCGCTGCGGGAGCAGGGTGTAGAGCTCATCTTCGGCTACCCCGGCGGCGCTGTGCTTCCGCTCTACGACGTGATCGTCCAGCAGGACGCCGTGCGCCACATCCTGGTGCGGCACGAGCAGGCCGCCGTGCATGCCGCAGAGGGCTACGCCCGCTCGACCGGCAAGGTCGGCGTGGTGCTGGTGACCTCGGGGCCTGGTGCGACCAACACCGTCACCGGCCTCACCGACGCGCTGATGGATTCGGTGCCGATCGTGTGCCTGACCGGCCAGGTGCCGACCCACATGATCGGCAACGACGCCTTCCAGGAGGCCGACACCGTCGGCATCACCCGGCCTTGCACCAAGCACAACTACCTGGTGAAGGACCCGGCCGACCTGGCGCGGGTGCTGCACGAGGCCTTCCACGTCGCCCAGTCCGGGCGGCCGGGGCCGGTGGTGGTCGACCTGCCCAAGAACATCCTCATGGGCAAGGCGCCCTACCTGAGGAAGGCCGAGTTCAAGCCGCGCAGCTACAACCCGCCGCGCGAGCCCGATCCGCGCCGCATCGAGGAGGCGATGGAGCTGCTGGCGCACGCCCAGCGGCCGGTCTTCTATGTCGGCGGCGGCGTGGTGAATGCCGGGCCGAAGGCCTGCGAGCTGCTGACCGGGCTGGTGCGCGATACCGGGGCACCCATCACCCTGACGCTGATGGGGTTGGGCGCCTATCCGGCGTCCGACGGCCAGTTCCTCGGCATGCTGGGGATGCACGGCACCTACGAAGCCAACCTGGCGATGCACGATTGCGACGTCATGGTGTGCATCGGCGCCCGCTTCGACGATCGGGTGACCGGCCGACTCGACGGCTTCTCGCCGCACTCGCGAAAAATCCACGTCGACATCGACCCCAGCTCGATCAACAAGAACATCAAGGTCGACGTGCCGATCGTCGGCGATGCCGAGCGGACGCTGCAGGCGATGGTCGAGGCCTGGAACCGGCGCTCCAACAGCGTCGACCGCGGGCGCATGGACGGCTGGTGGGGCCAGATCGGCGAGTGGCGCCGGAAGGACTCGTTCCGCTTCCGCCAGAACGGCAAGGGCATCAAGCCGCAATACGCCATCCAGCGGCTCTACGAGCTGACCCGCGACCGCGAGGTCTACGTCACCACCGACGTCGGCCAGCACCAGATGTGGGCGGCCCAGCACTTCAAGTTCGAGCGTCCGCTGCACTGGATGACCTCGGGCGGGCTCGGCACCATGGGCTATGGCTTCCCGGCCGCCATCGGCGTGCAGCTGGCCCATCCCGACGCCACGGTGATGTGCATCTCCGGCGACGCCTCCTGGGTGATGAACATGCAGGAGATGTCGACGGCCATGCAGTACCGGCTGCCGGTCAAGACCTTCATCCTCAACAACAGCTACATGGGCATGGTCCGGCAGTGGCAGGACTTCTTCCACGGCAACCGCCACGCCGAGAGCTACATGGACAGCCTGCCGGACTTCGTGAAGCTGGCCGAGGCCTTCGGGGCGGTGGGCCTGCGCGCCACCTCGCCTTCCGAGGTCGACGACCTCATCAAGGAGGCGCTGCGCGCGCAGCGGCCGGTGCTGGCCGACATCGTCGTCGACCGGGCCGAGAACGTCTACCCGATGATCCCGGGCGGTGCGGCGCACAACGAGATCCGCCTCAGCCCGGAGGAGGACGAGGGCGCGCCGGTGAAGGGCGAGGAAGGCGGCATGGTCCTCGTATGAGGGCTTCCGCCTAGGCATCCCGGCGGTGCGGCTTGTGCTGCACCGCACTCGCCCTTAATCCCCAACGCCGACGCGGCCCCTGGCCGTCGGCCGTCCGAAGGCTTCTTCCCATGGCAGACGATGTGCTGCGCCGTCATACCATCTGCGCGCTGGTCGACAACGAGCCCGGCGTGCTCGCCCGCGTCATCGGCCTGTTCTCCGGCCGCGGCTACAACATCGACAGCCTGACCGTAGCCCAGGTCGACACCGAGCGCGGCCTGTCGCGCATCAACATCGTGGCGACCGGCACCGAGCTGGTCATCGAGCAGATCAAGTCGCTGCTCTCCAAGCTGGTGCCGGTCCACCGGGTGCAGGATCTCACGGCGCTGGGCCCGCACGTCTCGCGCGAGCTGGCGCTGGTGAAGGTCACCGGCGACCGGCAGCGGCTGATCGACGCCCTGCGCATCGCCGAGTTCATGGACGTGCGCTGCATCGACCGCAGCCCAGAGAGCTTCGTCTTCGAGGTCACCGGCACCTCCGACGATCTCGACAGCTTCATCAAGCTGGTCGAGCCGGTCGAGGTCAGCCGCGCCGGCGTCGTCGCCATCGGCCGCGGCGACATCGTCCTCAATCCCCGTTCCTGAGCCGCCAGAAGCACCACCCCAAGAGACCCCGAGGAAACGTTCCGATGCGCGTCTACTACGATACCGATGCCGACCTGAACCTGATCAAGGGCAAGAAGGTCGCCATCGTCGGCTATGGCAGCCAGGGTTTCGGGCACTCCAACAACCTCAAGGATTCCGGCGTCAAGGACGTCGTCGTGGCCCTCAAGGAAGGCTCCAAGAGCAAGCCGCGCGCCGAGCGCGCCGGCCTCAAGGTGATGACGCCCGCCGAGGCCGCCCGCTGGGCCGATGCGGTGATGGTGCTGGTGCCCGACGAGCTGCAGGCCGACCTCTACAAGGACGACCTGGCGGCGAACATGAAGGAGGGTGCCGCCCTCATGTTCGCCCACGGCTTCAACGTCCACTTCAAGCTGATCGAGGCCCGCCCCGACCTCGACGTGCTGATGGTGGCGCCCAAGGGCCCCGGCCACCTGGTGCGCAGCGAGTATGTCCGCGGTGCCGGCGTGCCCTGCCTGATCGCCATCCAGCAGGACGCCTCGGGCGGTGCCCTCGACCTCGGCCTGTCCTATGCCAGCGCCATCGGCGGGGCGCGGGCCGGCGTCATCGAGACGACCTTCAAGGAGGAGTGCGAGACCGACCTGTTCGGCGAGCAGGTCGTGCTGTGCGGCGGCCTCTGCGCCCTGATCCAGGCCGGCTACGAGACCCTGACCGAGGCCGGCTACGCCCCGGAGATGGCCTATTTCGAGTGCCTGCACGAGGTGAAGCTGATCGTCGACCTCATCTACGAGGGCGGCCTCGCCAACATGCGCTACTCGATCTCCAACACCGCCGAGTACGGCGACTACAAGACCGGCCCGCGCATCATCACCGACGAGACCAAGGCCGAGATGAAGCGCGTGCTGGCCGACATCCAGCAGGGCCGCTTCGCCCGCGACTGGGTGCTGGAGAACAAGGCCGGCCAGGTCGCCTTCAAGGCGATGCGCGCCCAGTCGGCGGCCCATCCGATCGAGGCCGTCGGCGAGAAGCTGCGGGCGATGATGCCGTTCATCGGCAAGAACAAGCTGGTGGCCGGTACGAAGGACTGAGCTGCACCGGAAGGGCTTGGGGGATCAGGGACGCCAGATGAAGATCACCGACATCAAGTGCGCGGTCATTGTCAACAGCCCGGTGATCCGCATCACGACCGATGAGGGCATCACAGGCTGGAGCCAGATCGAGACCCCCAAGCCCTACCTGCAGCCGATCGTGCTGCAGCTGAAGTCGTGGCTGGTCGGGCAGGATCCCGTCAACGTCGAGCGGGTGATGCGCCGCATCCGCGTGCGCGGCGGCTTCAAGCCCTGGGGTGCCGCGGTCAGCGCCATCGAGATCGCGCTGTGGGACATCGCCGGCAAGGCCGCCGGCCTGCCGATCTACCGCCTGCTGGGCGGCAAGGTGCGCGACCAGGTGCGGACCTATCGCACCCTCTATCATCACGAGGCTGGCGTCGGCCACACGCCCGAGGACTATGTGCGCTGGGCGGAATACGGCAAGGCACTGCCCGGCGGCTTCACCATGTTCAAGCTGCCGACCTCGTTCCATTCGTCGATGGTTCGGGATTTCCCGAATTTCTTCTACGGCGAGGTGCAGCGCGACGCGCCGTTCCCCTATCCGCACAAGGGGCTGATCACCCAGGAGGGCTTCGAGCATCTGGTCGCCTGCGTCACCGCCGCCAAGGAGACGCTGGGCAAGGGCTATGGCATGGCCGTGGATGCCGGCCCGGGCTACCTGCCGCACGATGCGCTGCGCTTCGCCAAGGCGCTGGAGCCGCTGCACCTGCTGTGGATCGAGGACATGATCACCGGCGACTATTCGCCCTTCGTGAACCCGGACGTCTATCGCGACGTGACACACGCCACGACGACGCCGATTCACACCGGCGAGCAGATCTATCTGCGGCAGAACTACAAGGCGCTGATCGAGAGCCATGCGGTCAACGTGGTCGGCCCCGATCCCTGCGACGTCGGCGGCATCGCCGAGCTGAAGTGGATCGCCGAGCACGCCGATCTGCACGGCATCGCCATGGCGCCGCACGGCACGGCGAACGGCATCTTCGGCCTCGCCTCCCTGATCCAGGTCTGCGCCACGCTGCCGGACAACCTCATCGCCTTCGAATACCCGGCGCGCTTCGAGCCGTTCTGGTACGACATCACCGAGGGCTTCGACGGCATGCCGGTCCGCAACGGCCTGATCGACGTGCCGGACCGCCCGGGCCTCGGCGTGAACCTCGTCCCCGAGGCGGCGAAGGCCTACCTCGCCGAAGAAGACGCGGACTTCTTCGACTAGCCGCCGTCGAGCAGTATCGAAGACCGGACAGGACATCGCTTCGGAGGCACGACGTTGATCCACGAGCTGCGCATCTATCACTGCCTCCCGGGGCGTCTTCCGGCCCTACTCAAGCGGTTCGAGACCGTCACCCTGGGCATCTGGGAGAGGCACGGCATCCGTCAGGCCGGCTTCTGGACCGTCGCGATCGGCGAATCCAACTTGGCACTCTACTACCTGCTCGAATGGGAGTCGCTCGCCGAGCGCGAGCAGAAATGGGCGGCGTTCCAGGACGATCCCGAGTGGCAGGCGAAGCGGGCGGAAAGCGAGCGCGACGGTCCGATCATCGCCAAGGTCGTCAATCAGATCCTCCAGCCGACCTCCTTCTCCTCGGTGCGGTAGACGGCGGGAAGGACCTTCGTTTCGGACCGGCCGCCGCTCAGCTGGTCCATCCGAGCGCAGCGTGAAGGAGATGCAGCGGGCTCATCCGGTCGGCGAGTGAGCCCCGCCTGTCGTCGAGCTGGCTGATCAACTCGCCGTCGCCCTCGACCTTCTTCCCCGGCACGAGGTTCTCGTCGCGCGCGGCGCCGAACAGCTCCTCGCGCATGGCGAGACGGCGCTCCTCCATCGGCGCCTTCGAGGGGTCCCGCAGCATGGCGTCGTCGGCCTTGGGGCCGAGATAGGCGAGGAAGGCCGAGGCCACCTCCGGGTCGCTCAGCGGCAGGATGCGCTCGGCGTGCTGCGGGCCGAAGGGGCGGACCGGGATCACGGGCAGGGCCGAGCCTTCCGGCAGCTCGAACTTCGCCAGCTGCTCGCGCAGCTCGGAGGCATCCATGCCCTGCCGGTGGCTGTCAGCGAACTTACCCAAGCCCTTCTCGGCACCGGTGTCGAGGGCCTTCTTGATGCCCGTCTGCACCAGCGAGCCGGTGGCCTTGCCGACCAGCTCGCTGGCACCTTGGCTGACGACCCCGTGGCTGATGGCCGAGGTCAAGGGGCTCATCAGCGCCGTCATCGCCGAGGCGCCCGGGACGGTGACGGCGAAGCCGACGAAGCCCAGGGTGCCCTGAATGCCGAGCTTCCACTTCTCCATCTCGTTGGCGGCGGCGAGGCTCTTGGCCAGCCCCTTGGCGAGCGGTGCATTGTCGAGGTGCTTGGAGACCTCGCCGAGCCGGCGCTCGCGGTCCTCGGCACTGACGGCCCTGTAGAACAGGCTGGCGATGCCGACCGGGGCGGCGATGGTGGTCACGGCCTTGGTGAGCAGCTTGGATGGCGCCAGGCTCGCCATCACCGATTCCGCCGTGCCCAGGGCGCCGCCGGTCATCTTGCCGGGCGAGGTCTTGTCCATCAGCGCCGTGAAGCGTGGATCCTCGCCGACATGGTCGAGCAGCGCCTGGGCGCGGCGCAGCATCGGACCGCTGCGCAGGGCATCCAGCCGGGCGGCGATGTCGCCCTGCAGCTCCACCGCCTCGTCCAGCTCGCGGCGGGCGGCCGTAGCCTCCTGCTTGGCGGTCTCGAGCTCGCGCTCGGCCTTGTCGCGGTCCATGCGCAGGCCGGGCGACCAGCCGCGGTCCTGCTCCATCTCGTAGAGATCGTCCTTGGCCTGCTTCAGCTTCTCCTGGGCCGCCGCCAGCGTCTCGGTGGCCCGGTCGAGCTTGCGCTGCGCCAGCTCGACGCCCCTGTCGGCCGATGTCTTCTGCCCCTCCAGCTTGACGCTGTCCTCGCCGTGGTCGAGCGACTGGTCGAGCGCCCTATTGGCGATCTCCAGGCGCGACGTGGCCTTCTCCAGGGTCTTCTCGGCGCCGGCGAGCCGTTCCTTGGCGGCGGCGAGCTTGTCGGTGGCGGCGCGCAGCAGGGCCTCGGCGGTCTCGCGCTCCTGGCGCAGGCCGGGCGACCAGCCGCGGTCGGCCTCCATCTCCAGCTGGGCGTCCTTGGCCTCGATGGCCTTGGTCTGCGCCTCGTCGAAGGCCTGCTGTGCCTTGTCGACCTCGCCGCGGGCGAAGGTGACGGCATCCTCGGCGCGGATCTTCTGGCCGGCGGCCTTCAGCACCGGCGAGACGAACTCGAGGGCGGCGAGCTGGGCGCTGACCACATGCTCGCCACGGATCGGCCGCTCCTCGCCGAGCCGGCTGTCGATGAGACGGAAGGCCTGCCGCGTCGCATCCTCGCCGTACGTCCGGGCGAAGGCGTCGCGCATGCCCTCGACCTCGGTCGAGGTCACCTCCCGCTTCAGCGAGGTGATTTCCACCACCGTCCGCTCGCTGCCGCTCGACGGCGAGGTGAAGCGGGTGATCGGGGCGTCGCCGCCCCGTGTGTCCTGCCCGCCTGTCGGGCCGGACAGCGGCGGCGTGACGGTCGGGCGGATCGTCTCCAGCGAGCGCATGGCCCTGCCCCCCGCTCAGACCAGGTCGGCCGGGCCGGGCATGGTGCCCGGCAGGAACGGACCCTGGTCCATGAGGTCGCCGATGGCGTGGCCGGGCGACTGCTCGACGATCTCGGGCAGCCGCTTGCGCCAGGTGTCGGCGGCGGTGACGAAGCGGTCGAACAGCTCGAACAGCGTGTCGCCGTCCAGCCCGGCGAGCGGTGCCCTGCCGCTGAGCAGGACGTTGAGCGTGCCGGGCACCAAGCTGAGATTGAAGCCGCCGGTGGCCAGCCAGAGATTGTTGGCCTCCAGGAGGCCGCGGCAGGCGCCGGCCGCCTGCTCGGGCGCCACCGCGCCGATGCCGGCGAACAGGATGATACCGCTGTCCTCGGGAGCCGCCTGCAGGAACACCGGCAGCTCGCCGTCGATGCGCAGGGCATGGAGGCCGGTCTCGTCCGGCGTCAGGCCGGGCAGGCCCAGCCGCTCCGCCAATGCCGCCACCAGCTCGGGAGCCGTCGCCATCGCCTGCCTCCATGTCTCGATCGGACAGCGCATCATACGCGAAGACGGGATCCAAAATTCAACTTATAGTTTTATCCCGTAGGCCCGGCCGGCGCAGGCTTGCCGTTTCCCAACCAAAGCTTCATTTGCGCCCAGGTCTTGTGCGTCGCAAAAGCACGGACCGGGCAGAAGGAGATCGCTGGATGACGAGCTGGATGCGGAAGTCGGCGAGGCCTGCCGTCTGGCTGGCAGCGATGCTGGCGCTGATACCGATCCAGCTGCGTGCCGCCGACCTGCCGCCCTGGCCGGTGCCCGCGGACGGGGTGCTGGCGCACGATCCCTCGGTGGTGTGGGGGCGGCTCGCCAACGGCCTGCGCTACGCCATCATGCCGAACCAGACGCCGCCGGGCCGGGTGAGCCTGCGCCTGCTCGTCGAGGCCGGCTCGCTGATGGAGGCCGACGACCAGCGCGGCCTCGCCCATTTCCTCGAGCACATGGCCTTCAAGGGCTCCGAGAACCTGGCTCCCGGCGATCTCGTCCACTACATGCAGCGGGCGGGCCTGGCCTTCGGCGCCGACACCAACGCCGCCACCGGCTACGACACCACCTCCTACCGCCTCGACCTGCCGCGCAACGACGCCGGGCTGATCGGCGAGGGCCTGGGCATTCTCAGCGAGATCGAGGGCCGGCTGACGCTCGATCCGGCGCAGATCGAGCCCGAGCGCGGCGTGATCCTGAGCGAGAAGCGGGCGCGCGACACGCCGCGCTCGCGCTTCCGCGACCAGATGCTGGAGTTCCTGCTGCCCGGCTCGCGCCAGGTGGCGCGCGACCCGATCGGCATCGAGGACGTCATCAGGACCGCGCCACGCGAACGCTTCGCGGCGTTCTATCGCGACTACTACACGCCTGAGCGCAGCGTGGTGATCGTGACGGGCGATGTCGCCCCGGCGGCGGTGGCCCGGGCCATCGAGGAACGCTTCGGCGGGTTCACCCAGCCGGCCGACGCGCCGGGCGATCCGAGCTATCCGCCGCTGGCCGAGCGCGGTCTCGACGCCATCCTCGTCAGCGATCCGGGCCTGACGCCGACCGTGTCGCTCTACCGTGTGCTGCCCTATGTCGACCGGCCGGACAGCATCGCCGAGCAGCAGCGGCTGTGGCGCGAGATGTTCGCCGGCTCCATCCTCGGCCGCCGGCTCGACCTGATCGGCCTGCAGGCGGGCGCTCCGTTCTCGGGTGCGGGCGCCGGCGTCAGCGACCTGCCGCCGACGGCGCGGCTGGCGACGGTGCAGGTGACGACCACGCCCGAGACCTGGAAGGCGGCGCTGACGGTCGTCGAGCAGGAGCTGCGCCGGGCGCTGACCTTCGGGGTCTCGCAGGTCGAGATCGACGAGATCGCCGCCTCGTTCCGCTCGCGGCTGCAGGCGCTGGCCGCCGGCCAGTCGACGCGCGAGACGCCGGAGCTCGCCGAGCAGCTGGTCGACGTCGTCGCCGACGAGAACGTGTTCAGCACGCCCGCCACCGACCTCAAGCTGTTCGAGCAGATGGTGGCCGGGCTCACGCCCGCCGACATCGACGCGACGCTGCGGGAGCTGTGGGGCGGCGGCCCGCCGCAGATCGTGGTCGGTGGGCCGATGAAGCTCGCCGACGCCAGGGCGGAAATCCTGCAGGTCTATGATGAGGCCGCCAAGGCGCCGGTGACGGCGGGCGAGGCCAGGGCCGCCGCCGCCTTCGCCTATGAAGGCTTCGGCGAGCCCGGCGAGGTCGTGGCGACCGAGGAGGTCGCCGATCTCGGCATCACCCGCGTCACCTTCGCCAACGGCGTGAAGCTCGACCTCAAGCCCAGCGAGCTGCAGGCCGGGCGCGTCCACGTGGCGGTGCGCTTCGGCTCGGGCCGCATCGGCATGCCCGAGGACAAGCCGGGCCTCGACCTGCTGGCGGGACGCGGCTTCGTCGAGGGCGGCCTCGGCCGGCAGAGCCTGGCCGACCTGACGCCGCTGCTCGCCAGCCGGCAGGTCGAGATCGACCTGACCGTCAGCGACGCCTCGCTGGTGATGATGGGCGAGACGACGCCCGACGACCTGCCGCTGCAGCTGGGCCTGCTCGCCGCCTACGTCACCGACCCGGGCTACAGGCCCGAGGCCATGGACCGCTACCGGCAGAGCATCGCCTCCACCTATGCGCGGCTCGACACCGTGCCCTCGGGCACGCTGTCCGGCCCGGTGCAGCGGCTGCTGCACGATGGCGATGCGCGCTTCGGGCTGCCGGAGCGCGCCGACGCCGAGGCGCGGACGCTGGACGAGCTGCGCGCCTGGATGGAGCCGATGCTGCGGCAGGGGCCGATGCAGGTCTCGATCGTCGGCGACATCGCGACGGACCGGGCGATCGCCGAGGTCGCCCGGACGTTCGGAGCCCTGCCGGCGCGCGGCGAGGTGGCGGCGGTCGAGCCGCCGCGGGACATGCGGGTGCCCGAATCCAGGGAGCCGGTGCGGTTCACCCATCATGGCCCGGTGGGCCAGGCGGTGGTGGCGGTCTACTGGCCCTCGGCCGACCGCAGCGATCCGGCGGTGGACACCGGCCTCGACCTCGTGGCCGACATCCTCGACGACCGGCTGCTCGACGCCGTGCGGGTGCGGGCCGGCGCCACCTACTCGCCCGAGGCCTACAACGACGCCTCGCTGGTCATCCCGGGCTATGGCGTGCTGGGGGCTATCCTCGACGTGCCGGCGGCCGACGCCGAGAGCCTGGCGGCGCTGATCCGCGATACCGCCGCGGGGATCGCCAAGGGCGGCATCACCGAGGACGAGTTGGACCGCGCCAAGCAGCCCAGGCTGTCACGCGCCAGGTCGGCGTTCCAGAACAACGAGTACTGGCTGCGCGGCGTGCTGGTCGGGCTGAACCAGTTCCCGCAGCTGCTCGACGATGCCAGGAACCTCGTCGGCAATGTCGAGCGCCAGGATCTCGCGTCGGTGCAGGCGCTGGCGACGCGCTATCTCGACCCGGCCAAAGCGCTGACCGTGCTGGTGCTGCCGGCCGACACCGCCGCGTCCGGTGGCTAGAGCATTCTCGGCGCGGCCGAAAATGCTCTTCTTCCGATTCACCTATCGGCCTCTTGGCCTACTCAAGGCTAGCCCGGCTTCGCCAGCTCGATCAGGGCGAGGCCGGTCTCGGCGTCGGGGCAGCGGCGCAGGTGGGCAGGCGATTCGGTGACGATCACCTCGAGGGTCGGCCGGACATGCGCCTCCATCAGGTGGCCGCCCAGCGTCGAGCCGTCGGCGCGGCCGAGCACCGTGTGGAGGTGCAGGGCCGGCCTGCCCTCGGCATCGACGCCGATGTCGCCGATGAGCGAGACCACCTCGACCTGCTCCTCGACCGGGATGCGGCGATAGTCCTTGCGCTCCCACTCGAAGAAGCCGAGCACGCCGCGGCTCAGGGCCCCGATGGCCGTGACCTGTGCTGCCGAGACCCCTTCCCGCTCGGCGAAAGCCTGCAGGCTCGCCATCACCTCGTCGCCGGTGTCCAGCACCACGACGTGGGTGCGCTGCCCGTTGTCGCTGACCAGCCTCGCCTTCATCGGCCCTGCCCTTCGCTGATGTGACCGTCGATCCAACGGCAGGGCGGCGGCACCGTTCCTGGCAGCGCCCGGAACCGCCTGACGCGCGACGGCGTTCGTGGCGCGGTGAGGCGGAGCGCGTGCCATGGACTATGAGCTGGCGACCTTCATCGGAATCGGCTTCCTGGCGCAGATCGTCGACGGGGCGCTGGGCATGGCCTTCGGCGTGATCGCCAGCTCGAGCCTGCTGGCGTTCGGTGCCCCGCCCGCCTTCGCCAGTGCTGCCGTCCACGCCGCCGAGGTGGTCACCACCGGCCTCTCCGGGCTGTCGCATCTGTGGCAGCGCAACGTCCGGCGCGAGCTGTTCCTTCGCCTCGTGCTGCCGGGCATGGTCGGCGGCGTGCTGGGCGCCTGGATCCTCACCGAAGCAGCCGAGCACGTCATCCGGCCGCTCGTCACCGTCTACCTGCTGGGAATGGCGGTCCTGATCTTCATGCGGGTGTTCGACGTGGTGCCGCCGTGGTCCAAGGTGCCGGCGACACCTCTCGGCCTTTCCGGCGGCTTCCTCGACGCGGTGGGCGGCGGTGGCTGGGGCCCATTGGTGGCCTCGACGCTGATCGCCACCGGCGACGAGCCGCGCCGGACGGTCGGATCGGTCAATCTCGCCGAGTTCTTCGTGACGCTGGCGGTCTCGGCGGTGTTCTTCGCCGCCCTCGATCTCGCCAGCTACGGGCGGATCGTGCTGGGACTCATCATCGGCGGCGCCATGGCAGCGCCCGTGGCCGGCTACCTGATCAGGATCATGCCGCCGCGCCTTGCCATGATCCTCGTCGGTACCGTGGTCAGCAGCCTCGGTCTCGTCAGCCTCGTCCGACTGGTGGCTTAGGCCACCGCCACCGGCCCGGTTCAGTCCTTGGCGCGCTCGACGTAGCTGCCGTCGGCGGTCATCACCACGATGCGGGTGCCGGTGGTGATGTGGACCGGCACCGAGGTCTTCACGCCGTTGGACAGCACGGCCGGCTTGTAGGAGGCCGAGGCGGTCTGGCTCTTGACCGTGGGCTCGGTGTCGACGACCTCCAGCGTCACCCGCTGCGGCAGCTCCAGCGCGATGGCGATGCCGTTGTGAAGGCTCAGCGAGCACACCATGCCTTCCTGCAGGTAGGCCGCCTGGTCGCCGACGACGTCGCGCGGCACCGCCACCTGGTCGTAGGACTCGGGGTTCATGAAATGGAACCCCTCGTCGTCGCCGTAGAGGAAGGTATGCTCGCGCTCGTCGACGAAGGCGCGCTCGACCTGCTCGGTGGTGCGATAGCGCTCCGAGACCTTGACGCCGTCGCTGATGCGCCGGAGGTCGAGCTGGGTCGTCGGGGTGCCCTTGCCGGGAAAGGTGCTGTTGGCGGTGAGCACGACATAGAGCTTGCCGTCGAGATCGACGACATTGCCCTTGCGCAGAGAGCTGGCCAAGACTTTCGGCATGATGATCCGCGACGGCGATTGGGGGACGGGCTGGCGCCTGCCCATACCCCGCGACGGCCGAACGGTCCAGTCGGCGAGGTGCCGCGCATGACGGGCTCTCCCTGGTGGCACCCCGACCGCCATGCCGACCGCCGGCCTTTCCTGCTGGCGCGCGGCCGGATCGTGGCCGCCTTGCGCAGCTGGTTCGCCGGCCAGGGCTTCGTCGAGGTCGAGACCGCGGCCCTGCAGGTCTCGCCCGGCAACGAGACCCACCTGCACGCCTTCGGCACCCGCCTGGTGGGCCCGGACCACCGGGCCGGCGCGCAGCTCTGGCTGCACACCTCGCCCGAGTTCGCCTGCAAGAAGCTGCTGGCCGCCGGCGAGCCGCGGATCGTGACGTTCGCCCGGGTCTTCCGCAACCGCGAGCGCTCGGCGCTGCACCATCCCGAGTTCACCATGCTCGAATGGTATCGGGTGCTCGAGCCCTACGACGCCCTGATGGAGGACTGCGCGGAGCTGCTGGCGATGGCCGCCATCGCCGCCGGCACGCGCCGGCTCGTCCATCGCGGACGGGAGGCCGATCCGTTCGCGGCGCCGGAGCGCCTGACCGTGGCCGAGGCGTTCGAGCGGCTCGCCGGCATCGACCTGCTAGCGACGCTCGACGAGCACGGCCGCGGCCACCTCCCAGCCCTGGCGGCGGCGGCCGAGCGCGGCGGCCTGCGGGTCGCCGCCGACGACACGTGGAGTGACGTGTTCAGCCGGATCATGGCCGAGCATGTCGAGCCGAGGCTGGGCATCGGCCGCGCCACCCTGCTCTGCGAGTATCCGGCCTGCGAGGCGGCGCTGGCCCGTGGCAAGCCCGGCGATCCGCGCGTCTGCGAGCGCTTCGAGCTCTATGCCTGCGGCGTCGAGCTGGCCAACGCCTTCGGCGAGCTCACCGACCCGGTCGAGCAGCGCCGCCGGTTCAACCTCGACATGGCCGAGAAGGAGCGCATCTACGGCGAGCGCTACCCGGTGGACGAGGACTTCCTGCGGGCGCTGGCGCTGATGCCGCCGGCGAGCGGCATCGCGCTGGGCTTCGACCGGCTGGCGATGCTGGCGACCGGGGCATCGTCGATCGAGCAGGTGGTGTGGACGCCGGTCCACGACCCCGCCGGCTGAGCCGTCCGCCTCAGCCGACGCCTATCGTGGCCACCGCGCCGTACTGCTCGCCATAGATCAGCGTCTCGGCACTCTGCAGATCTTCCTGCAGGCCGGCGCGAACGGCCTCGTAGAGATCGCGGATCGACACCATGCCGACGATCTCGCCGCCGTCGAGCACGGGCAGGTGGCGGTAGCGGCCGGCACGCATCTTGTCCAAGGCGTCGATGGGCGAATCGTCCGGGGCCAAGGTCTCGGGGGCGGACGTCATGATCTGGCCCAGCCGCGTCTGCGCCGGATCGAGTCCGGCCGCGACGAGACGGAACACGAGGTCGCGCTCGGTGACGATGCCGACCAGCCGGTCGTCCTCGACGATCATCACCGCACCGATGCGTCGCTCGCGCATGATCTGCGCGGCCTCGAGCGCGGTGGCGTCGTGGCCCAGGCGGCTCAGCGACTGTTGGCCGTCGACGACACCTGGAATGATGTTGCGCTGCATCGTAACCTCCGGAGCCGGCACGTTCGGAGGCGATGCATGACGCGGCAATCCCCGGCCGCGGTCAAGCGCCGGGTCGAGCTAGTCGACCTCGACGATGCACTCGATCTCGACGGTTATGTCATTGGGCAGGCTGCCCATTCCCACCGCCGAGCGGGCATGCCGGCCCCTCTCGCCGAAGATCTCGACGAAGAGGTCGGAGCAGCCGTTGATCACTTTTGGTTGATCGGTGAACTCGGGCGTGCCGTTCACCATGCCCAGCACCTTCACGATCCGCCGCACCTTGTCGAGATCACCGAGCTCGGCCTGCATCACGGCGATCAGGTTCAGGCCGGTGAGCCGGGCGTGCTGGTAGGCCTCGGCGGTGGTGACGTGCCTGCCGACCTTGCCGGTGTGCTGCGTCCCGTCTGCCTCGGTCGGACCCTTGCCGGACAGGAACAGCAGATTGCCTGTGCGCACGGCATTGACATAGGTGGCGACGGGTGCGGTCAGCGGCGGCAGGGTGATACCGAGCTCTTCGAGGCGTTTCTCGATCTGCAATGGGATTCTCCAGCTACGATGCTCGGCAGTTTATGCCGCCCCGGGATGGGCGGGACCAGAGGCTGGAGCCGTCCCGAGCGGATGGTCGTCGAGCGTTGCCGGCAACCTCGGGAGCAGGTCGCGATAGACCGCGATGGCCAAGTCCGGGAACGAGGCGATGTCTGCCGGCGCGAGCCATTTGAACGCGCAATGCTCCTCGCCGAGCATCGTCGGCTCACCGCCCGTCCAATCCGTCACGACAAAGACATGATAGAGCGCTGCGCCATTCCGAGCGGGGTCCGGTTCGGGCAGGGCATGGACCATCCGAAATCGGGTCGGTGTGATCCCGGCCTCCTCCTGGACTTCTCGAACCATGGCCTGCGCCAGCGTTTCGCCCGGCTCGACGTGACCTCCCAGGAGATCCCAGCAGTCCGGATAGACCCGACGCCCGGGCGCCCTCCGGGCCAGTAGAATCAGACCGTCACGCACCAGAGCCGCGCAGACGGTGTGCTTCACCCGCCCGGCTCCCCCAACGCCCACGCGCCGAGCGCCGGCCCGTCCATCCGTCCGACGACCGTCTCCGCCAGCCGCTGGCCGATGACCGCGCCGAACTTGAACATCTGGCCGGAGCAAACGGCGGCGTAGACCACGCCGTCGTCGCGGACGCCGCACATGAAGCGCTCGTCGGGCGAGTTGCAGGTCCAGCAGACCCGGCTGTCGATCACCTCGTAGCGATCGAGGTCGCGGACGAAGGGCCGCAGGAAGCGCAGCAGGCTCTCGGGCTCGTCGGGGCGCAGCGTGCGCGGCAGGTCGGGGTCGGCCGGGCCGCTGTGGGCACCGGCGCCGAACTTCAGGCCCAGGCCTTCCATCGGCCGGACCAGGTAGAGATCGGCCTTGCCGCCGAAGTCGAGGAAGCATGGGCTCTGCGTCCAGGCCTCGGCCATCTCGGCGGGTGGGCGGAGATAGAGGACCACGGCACGGCGGGGCGTCAGTGACGGCGCCAGCTCGGTCAGCAGCTTGCCGCTCCAGGCGCCGACGGCCGAGACGACGGCATCGGCCGCCAGGCGCTCACCGCCTTCGAGCGTGACGCTGCGGCCGTCGACGGCCACGGCCTTGGCATGCTCGCGCAACTGGACGCCCGATGCCCGCAGCCAATCGGCGAGGCCATGGAGGATACGGTCGGCCAGGAGGGCGCCGCCCTTGGCCATGTAGAGACCCCAGTCGGCCTCGGTCAGCGCCAGGAAGGGCAGCCGGGCGGCGAGGGTGGCGTTGTCCCAGATCTCGTAGGGCGTGCCCTGCCGGTCGAAGCCGGCGCGGCAGCTCACCGCCCAGTCGGTGGGCTGACGCGCCGTCAGCAGCATACCGGTCTCGACATAGTGCGAGCGGCCGAGGTCGCGCCACAGCCCGTCCCAGGCGGCATAGGCCTCGTGGATGATGACGTTGCGGCCGTCGCCCTCGCTGTGGGCGAGTCGGATCAGGCGGTGGCGGTCGTTGGAGGAGGCGATCGGGTTGGGGATCGGCCCCTGGTCGAGCACGACGGGCTCGTGGCCGGCCTTCCTCAGCGCCCAGGCGGTGGAGAGCCCCACCACCCCTGCCCCGACGATGATCACGCGCATTCGACCCTCGATTGTTGCGGCTGCGGAACCAGTGATACGCGCCCCGGCACCCTACCCTCGCGCCGCCGATGGCGTATCTCCCTGGCCATCACCCACGACCCGCGAGAGGGCGCCTCCGATGACCAAGATCCTCGTGCTCTATTACAGCTCCTGGGGCCACGTCGAGCAGATGGCCGAGGCCGTCGCCGACGGTGCGCGCAAGGTGCCCGGCGCCGAGGTGACGATCAAGCGGGTGCCCGAGCTGGTTCCCGACGAGGTGGCGAAGGCCGCCCACTACAAGCTCGACCAGAAGGCGCCGATCGCCCAGCCGGCCGAGCTCGCCGACTACGACGCCGTCATCTTCGGCACGCCGACGCGCTACGGCAACATGGCGGCGCAGATGAAGAACTTCCTCGACCAGACCGGCGGCCTGTGGGTCAAGGGTGCGCTGGTCGGCAAGGTCGGCAGCGTCTTCGCCAGCACGGCGACGCAGCATGGCGGCCAGGAGACCACGATCACCTCGTTCCACACCGTGCTGCTGCACCAGGGCATGGTGATCGTCGGGCTGCCTTATGCCTTCCAGGGCCAGATGACCATGAGCGAGATCACCGGTGGCAGCCCCTACGGCGCTTCCACCATGGCTGCCGGCGACGGCTCGCGACGGCCGACCGAGAACGAGCTGGCCGGTGCGCGCTACCAGGGCGAGCACGTGGCCAGGATCGCCAGCAAGCTCAAGGGATGACGACGATGGCTGTCGAGGTGCGTCCGTACACCGGCCTGGGCAAGTTCCAGATCGACTGGCTGAATGCCAGCCATCACTTCAGCTTCGGCCAGTACTACGACCCGGGCCGCATGGGGGTGGGTCCCTTGCGGGTGTGGAACGACGACGAGATCGCACCGCAGAGCGGCTTCGATCCGCACCCGCACCGGGACATGGAGATCGTCACCTATGTCCGCAAAGGGGCGATCACGCACCTCGACAGCCTGGGCAACCAGGGCCGCACGCCGGCCGGCGACGTCCAGGTGATGTCGGCCGGCACCGGCATCCGCCATGCCGAGTACAACCGCGAGGACGAGACCACCACGATCTTCCAGATCTGGATCCAGCCGCGCCATCGCGGCCTCGAGCCGCGCTGGGCGCAGCGGGCCTTCCCCAAGGCCGACCGCGCCGGCCAGCTGGTGGTGCTGGCCTCGGGCCGGCAGGGCGACGACGACGCCCTGCCGATCGACCAGGACGCGGCGGTGCTGGGGGCGACGCTGGAGAAGGGCCAGAAGATCACCCACCGGCTGGGCAAGGGCCGGCAGGCCTACATCGTGGGTGCCCTCGGCAGCTTCACGGTCAACGGCAAGGCGGTGAAGGCGCGCGACGGCGTCATGGTGCGCGATGCCGACGAAGTGGTCGTCGAGGCCGGCGAGCCTTCGGAGATCCTGGTCGCGGACCTGCCGTGATGGGCCTGCTCGTCGACGGCAAGTGGCAGGACCGCTGGTACGACACCGGCAGCACCGGCGGCCGCTTCGTGCGCAAGGACAGCGCCTTCCGCAGCTGGGTGACTCCGGACGGGTCGCCGGGGGCCTCGGGCTCCGGCGGCTTTCCGGCCGAGGCCGGGCGCTACCATCTCTATGTCTCGCTCGCCTGCCCATGGGCGCACCGCACGCTGATCATGCGCAGGCTCAAGGGGCTCGATGGCATGATCGACGTCTCGGTGGTGCATTGGCACATGGGCGAGCAGGGATGGACCTTCCGGCCCGGCCCCGGCGCCACCGGCGACCGTCTGCACGGCCTGGACTGCCTGCACCAGATCTACACCACGGCGAAGCCGGACTATTCCGGCCGGGTGACGGTGCCGGTGCTCTGGGACAAGGCGCGCCGGACGATCGTCAGCAACGAGTCGTCCGAGATCATCCGCATGCTGACCTCGGCCTTCGACGGGCTGGGCGCCGCGCCCGGAGACTACTGGCCCGAGGCGCTGCGCGACGAGATCGAGGCCGTCAACGGCCGGGTCTACCCGACCGTCAACAACGGTGTGTACCGCGCCGGCTTCGCCACCTCTCAGGAGGCCTATGACGAGGCGGTAGCCGAGCTGTTCGACAGCCTGGATTGGCTGGAGGACCGTCTGGCGGACCGGCAGTGGCTGATGGGCGAACGATTGACCGAGGCCGACATCCGGCTGTTCACCACGCTGCTGCGCTTCGATCCGGTCTATTTCGGCCACTTCAAGTGCAACCTGCGCCGGCTGGTCGACTATCCGCGGCTATGGAGCTTCACGCGCCGCTTCCTGGCTCTGCCGGGCGTGGCCGGGACGGTGAGCCTCGACCATATCAAACGGCACTATTACGGCAGCCACCGGACCATCAATCCCACCGGCATCGTGCCGGCGGGGCCGGTGATCGACTGGGGCGTGCCGCTCAGTTGAGGTCGCCGGACCAGCCGCGGGCGATGAGCGCCGACTCCCGATCGGCCGGCAGGGCCGGGCCGGTACGGGCGGCCTCGATCAGCTCCAGGACGGGCGACGGCTCCTCGGCCGCCGGCACATAGGCCTGCGGGTCGCCCGCCGGCACCAGCGCCTCGACCGACCAGAGCCCGGTCGGCTCGCGGCAGGCGAACCCGGCGGCCAGGGCTCCGCCGCGATGGCGGATGAATTCGCGGCACCAGCGGCCGCCCGCCGGGTAAGCGGTCGAGGCAGTGATGCTCATGACACCGTCGTCCCGCTGCTGCCCGGAAGCGGCGTGCTCCAGCGTCGCCGAGAGAAGGTCGGTGGGCGAGGCATCGGTGCCGCCGTACCACCAGCCGATGGCGAGGGCCACCGACGCGGCGAGCGGCAGGGTCCAGACCGGCGCCTGGCGGCGGCGCCAGCGCGACGGCGGCCGCAGGGCGGTGTCGGCGCCGATGGCGGCGATCAGCGCCGCCGGCACCGGCTCGTCGAGGACGTGGGCATAGGCGGCCCTGGCAAGGGCCGCCGACTCCTCGAACCGCCGGACCTTCTCGCGCGCCGCCGGGTTGACGGCCAGGTGCCGCGCGATCCTGGCGGCATTGACCGGATCCAGTTGTCCGTCGGCATAGGCCAGCAGCATGTCGTCGTCCGCTTCTCGCATCGCTCACCCCCGTGCCGCTCTGGCGGCGGGCTCGTCGGCGCCCAGCACCAGCCCGGCCAGCCTGGACCGGGCACGTGACAGGCGACTCATCACCGTGCCGACCGGCACAGCGAGCTGATCGGCCGCCTCGCGATAGGAAAGCCCCTCGATCGAGACCAGGGCCAGGACCAGCCTCTGCTCCTCGGGCAGCTCGGCGATGGCGCTGCGCACCTTCGCCAGCAGCATCTGCCGCTCGGTCTCCGAGCGCCCGTCGATGCCGTGGACCTCGAGCGCCGCATCGATGCCGAGGTGTGGCCCCCGCGCGACGCGCTGGCGGCACCTGTCGAGCCAGAGGTTCTGCACGATCCGGCACATCAGGCTGTCGAGCCGTATCGCCGGCCCCAGGCTCGGGCAATGGCGCAGCAGCCGCTCGCAGGCGCTCTGCACGAGATCGTCCGCCGTGTCGGCATCGTGACAGAGCGCCCGGGCGAATCGGCGCATGCGCGGCAGCAGGGCTACGAGCTGGTCTCTCATGCCGGATCCCGTTCAGGTTGAGCCGACAACGGCCGAGCCCGCCGATTATTCCCCTGCTCCGCCGTGCGGCCGACCCTCTCGACAAGCATGGGTGGATGTGCTCTCGACTGTCTCTACCACTGGTCGAAGACGATGTGACCATCCCGCCTTCCGCGTCTGCGAGGGAGCCCTTCCGCCTGTGAGCGCGATCAGATCCGTCGCGACATTGGTCGCCGTGCTTTGCGCCACGATCGCCTGGCGGGCGGAGGACGCGACGCCGAGCAGCGCCTTGCTCGTCCGCCCCGCACTCGCCGACGATAGCGACAGGCCCATGCCCGGTCCTCCCGGCCGAGGGCGCGACGCGGCGCCGCCGGGCCACAGGGGCGACCGGAGCGGGCCGTTTCCGGGCGCTCCGGGCGGCATGGGCGGGATGGCGGACCCAGGCCCCGAGGGGCGGCCGAACCTCGCCGACCTCTGGAGCGGCGGCCCGCCGCCGCCGGGACGTCCGGAGCCGGGAGGCGACCATACGAGCCCGGTGGACGAGATCCTGGTGGTGGACATCGCGGCGGCCGACCTGCAGCAGGCGCTGGCGCAGGGCTTCTCGCTGCGGGAACGACGACACCTCGGCGCCTTGGGACTGACCATCCTGCGGCTGGGCCTGCCGCCCGGCCTCTCGGCGGAGGCGGCGATCTCGCGGTTCGAGGCCAGGGCGTCGGCCCGGGCCCTGGCGATCGACGCCAGCTACGAGGTCGAGGCCGCGTCCTGCGGCGGCGAGCCGTGCTGGGAATTCCAGATGATCGGCTGGCAGGCCGAGGACGTGCGCTGCGGCACCGGCATGCGGATCGGCATGATCGACACCGGCATCGACCCCGACCAGCCGGTCCTGCGCGGCCGCCGGATCGAGAGCCGCAGCTTCGTGCCGCGGAGCGCGCCGCACAGCCACGGCACGGCGATAGCCGCGATCCTCGTCGGCAGGGACAGCGGCGTGTCGGGCGGCCTGCTGCCGGCGGCCGAGCTGGTGGCGGCGGACGTGTTCGGCGCGGATGCCCTCGGTCGGGCGAGGGCGGCCGCCCTGAACATCGCCAGCGCCCTCGACTGGCTCGCCGTCGAGAAGGTCGATGTCATCAACATCTCGATCGCCGGGCCGGCGAACGCGCTGCTCGAGCTCGCCATTGGCAAGGTGCTCGCTAAGGGAATTCCCATCGTCGCCGCCGCCGGCAATGGCGGCCCGGCGGCCGGGCCGGCCTATCCGGCCGCCTATCCCGGCGTCATCGCCGCCACTGCCGTCGACCGCGACATGGAGGTGTATGCGTCGGCCAATCGCGGCAGCTACATCGCCTTCGCGGCACCGGGCGTCGGGCTGCGCACCCCGGGAGCCGACGGGTCGGCGCTCGGCTCGGGCACCTCCTACGCCTCGGCCTTCCTGACCGCGGTGGTCGCCGAGCACATCCGGCAGGCGCCGGATCCGCCGGCGGCGATCGAACCGATGCTGGCCGCCACAGCCCTCGACCTCGGCGCACCCGGCCGCGACGAGGTGTTCGGCTGGGGCCTGGTCCGCGCCGGGTCGCTCTGCCGCGGCTAGCGGAGGCGCGCGCGACGGGCAGCTATCCCCGGTGCAGCCGGTCGATCAGCTGCTCGTTGTAGGAACGGGTCATGCCGGGGATCAGCAGGGCGTCGATCAGCCACCACAGGCCGATGATGCCGAAGCCGACGAAGCCGATCAGGATGAAGTGGGTGAGCCAGGACAGGCCCCACAAGACCAGCATGACGATGCCGGAGGTCACCCGGCCGAGATAGAGCCGGTGGACGCCGAACCAGCCCAGGAAGAACCACAGGACATAGGCCAGCAGAGCCGATTTCTTGCCGGCATCGTACCGCATCATCCGCTCGGCATCGTAATCGGCGCGCATCACTTCGGATCACCCCCACGGGCTCGGGTTGCCGGCATGATGTGGCCCCGAATGCTGCCGGCGCCAAGTGGCGGCGGTCAGCCCGGCCCTGCGGTGCGGTATTTTCCCGACAGGAAGAACTCCCACACGCCCCAGGCGGTGATGCCGACGAACACCCAGAACCACATGCCGCCCGGCTCCAGCCAGGCCTCGAAGCCGACCCAGCCGACGCAGAAGGCGACGACGGCGATGCGGCGCCAGAGCGGCCGGAGCCAGGGATGGGCGGCGTTCGAGGCGGCCAATCAGGCCGCCAGCGGCATGGCCGGCAGGCTGTCGTCCAGGCCGGCCTCCAGGCGGTCGAACAGCTGGTCGATCTCCGCCTCGTCGATGACCAGCGGCGGGCAGATGCCGACGATGTCGCCCGGCAGCGGCCGCAGCATGACGCCATGCTTGAGCGCGTTGGCGACGACCTGCGCTGCCGCCTTGACCGTGGGATCGAACAGCTCGCGGGTGGCCTTGTCGCGCACCAGCTCGACGCCGCCGATCAGCCCGACGCCACGCGCCTCGCCGACCAGCGGATGGCCGGACAGGCCCTTGAGGCGCTTCATGAAGTGCGGCGAGACGGCCTGGACGTGGTCGACGATGTGGTCGGTCTCGTAGATCTTGAGCGTCTCCAGCGCCACGGCCGCCGCCACGGGGTGGCCGGCATAGGTGACGCCCATGCCGAAGGTATTGAGCTTCTCGCTCTGGTCGGCCAGCGTCTGGTAGACCTCGTCGCTCATCAACAGGCCGGCGATCGGCAGATAGGCCGAGCTGAGCTGCTTGGCGCAGGTGAGCAGGTCGGGGCGGATGTCGTAGGTGTCGCAGCCCCACATGTTGCCGGTGCGGCCGAAGCCGCAGATCACCTCGTCGGCCACCATCAGCACGTCGTGCTTCTTCAGGACGGCCTGCATCTTCGCGAAATAGGTCTTGGGCGGCACCATCACGCCGCCCGCCCCCATCACCGGCTCGGCGAAGAACGCCGCCACCGTCTCCGGGCCCTCGGCCATGATGAGCTGGTCCAGCTCCTCGGCGAGGCGGCTGGCGAACTGCTCCTCGCTCTCGCCCGGCTGGCCGTCGCGGTAGTGGCAGGGCGTGGTCAGCGCCCGGAAGCGGTCGAGCATCGGCAGGTCGAAGCCGGCGCGAGTGTACTCCAGCGCCGTCAGGTGGCCGGCGGCGATCGAGACACCATGGTAGGCACGGCGGCGGCCGATGATCTTCTTCTTCTCCGGCCGGCCCTTGGCGTTGTTGTAGTACCAGGCGACCTTGATGGCGCTGTCGATGGCTTCCGAGCCGCCGTTGCAGAACAGCACGTGCTTGAGCGGCTCAGGAGCGATCGAGATCAGCTTCTCGGCCAGCTCGACCACCGGCTCGGTCGAGCGGTGCGCGAAGATCTGGCTGAACGGCAGCTTGGCCATCTGCCTGGCAGCGGCGTCGACCAGCCGCTTCTCGGAGAAGCCGAGGCCGGTGCACCACAGCCCCGCCAGGCCCTCGATGTAGCGCTTGCCGTCATCGTCCCAGACCCAGACGCCCTCGCCGCCCTGCACCACCAGCGGACCCTGGCGCTCGTGAGCGCGCAGGTTGGTGTAGGGATGCACGACATAGGCGGCATCGCGGGCGCCGAGCGAGTTCGGGGCGTTGGCCATCTGGATACTCCACCATACGGACGCGGCAATCTAGCGGCACGGCCGCCATGGAACAACGCCACTGCCGGCCCGCCGGACGGAGCCATTCGCGGCCTGTCCCGTTGTCGGGCGCGGCCTCGCCGCCCAGCCGCGCCGCTGCTATGACCCCCGCGAACGCCGATCTCGGACCAGATGACTTCGCACGCGCCGCCGAACCACCCGTCCGTGCCGCCGCCGAGGATCGGCGTGGTGCTGTTGAACCTCGGTACGCCCGACGGCACCGACTACCGGTCGATGCGGCGCTATCTCGACGAGTTCCTGTCGGACCGGCGGGTGATCGAGCTCAATCCGCTGTTCTGGCAGCCGCTGCTGAAGCTCGTGATCCTCAGCACGCGGCCGACGCGCTCGGGCAGGCTCTACGCCTCGATCTGGAACAAGGAGCGCGACGAGAGCCCGCTCAGGACCATCACCCGCGCCCAGGCCGAGAAGCTGGCGGCGCGCTTCGCCGAGGAGCCCGGCATCGTCGTCGACTGGGCGATGCGCTACGGCAATCCGTCGACCAGGGAGGTGCTCGATCGGCTGGAGGCCCAGGGCTGCCGCAGGCTGGTGCTGATGGCGCTCTATCCGCAATACGCCGCACCCACTACGGCCACGGCCTACGACAAGGCGTTCGAGGCGCTGAAAAGGATGCGCTGGCAGCCGGCGGTGCGCACCATGCCGCCCTACCATGACGATCCGGACTATATCGCGCTGCTGGCCGGCAGCATCAGGACGCACCTGGCCGGCGCCGGCTTCGAGCCCGAGCGGGTACTGATGTCCTATCACGGCATGCCGCTGAGCTATCTCGAGAAGGGCGATCCCTATCACTGCATGTGCCAGAAGACGACGCGGCTGGTGCGCGAGGCGCTGGGCTGGCCGCAGGAGCGGATCGTCACCTGCTTCCAGTCGCGCTTCGGCCGTGCCGAGTGGCTGAAACCCTATCTCGACGAGGAGCTGGCCGCCTTGCCGGGCCGCGGCATCAAGCGAATCGCCGTGGTCTCGCCGGCCTTCGCCTCCGACTGCCTGGAGACGCTGGAGGAGATCGCGGTGCAGGGACGCGAGAGCTTCCTGCATCACGGCGGCGAGCGGTTCACCTACGTGCCGGCGCTCAATGACGGCGACGGCCATATCGACCTCATGGAGAAGCTGGCGCGCAACGAGCTGAAGGGCTGGGCGTGAGCCCCGACACCTTGCGCGGCAACCTCGCAGCGTTCCTGTCGACGATCCTCTGGGCGTCGGCGTTTCCGGTCACCCAGCACCTGCTGGAGACCTGGGATCCGCTGCCGCTCGCCGCCGCACGGCTGGGCCTCGCCAGCGCCGCGATGCTGGTCATGGCCTTCATGTCGCGGCAGCTGCCGGCCGCGCGGGCGCTGCCCTGGCGCGACATCTGCCTCCTGGGCGGCCTCGGCGTCGCCGTCTCGGTGCTGTGCCTGCTGGCCGGCCAGGCGCTGTCGGATCCGGTCACGGCCTCGGCCATCGCCACCATGCAGCCGGTGGCGGCGCTGCTGATCGGCTACGCCAGCGGCCGCGAGCGGCTGCGGCCGCTGCAGATCATGGGCATCCTGCTGGCGGTATCCGGTGCCCTGGTCGTCAGCCCGGCGAGCCAGGGTGCGGCCTTCCGCGGCGGCGAGCCGCTGCTGGTCGCCAACGTGCTGTTGTGGACCTGGTACTCGCACGGCGCCCGCGAGCGGCTGGGCGGGCTCGGCACCTTCGCCGTCGGCGGGCTGACCATGGCCGTGGCCTCGGCAGTCCTGGTCGCCGGCTCGATCGCGGTGAGCCCGATCCATCCGCAGGCGGTGGATCTCAGCCTCGACTCCCTACCCTGGCTGTTCTGGATGGGCGTCGTCGGCATCGGGCTGTCGGTGCCCTTGTGGCTCTCCAGCGTGCGGCTGCTCGGGCTCGCCATTGCCTCGCTGCACATCAACCTGGCGCCGTTCTACGTCATCCTGATCGGCCTGCTGTTCGGCGGGTCGCTGAGCGCCCGGCAGATCTTCGGCGCCGGCCTCGTCGCCACCGGCGCCATCGTCGCCCAGCGATTCCGGCAGGTGCGTTGACGCTCCCACGACCGGTCGATACGTTCCGCCCCTGTCGGCCTGTCCGACCAGCCGAGGTGACGATACCGGCTGCCAAGATCAGGGAGCAAACGAGCTATGGCCGTCTCGCGTCGCGCGTTCACCTTCGGCAGCCTGCTGGCGGCCGGCACCCTCGGCATGCCGGTCTTCGCGAAGGCCCAGGCCGGCAAGACCGTGGCCCTGCTGTTCGACAGCCTGGTCTCGCCCTTCTGGGTCTCGGGCCTCGAGATCATGAAGCAGAAGGCGGCGGCCAACGGCTGGACCGTGCTGGAGAACATCTCGAACTTCGACGACAACAAGCAGTTCGAGCAGGTCAAGGCGATGATCGCCCGCAAGGTCGACGGGATCCTGATCATCCAGACCGACAGCAAGGCGGTGATCCCGGCCATCCGGGCGGCCAACGAGGCCAACATCCCGATGGTCCACTTCAACCGGCCGCCGGCCGAGTCGGACGCCTTCTCGGTGGCGATCCAGGCCGACAACCGGCAGATCACCCGCGACACCGTGCAGTTCATGGTCGACGAGGCCAAGCGCCTCGGCGGCAAGTACAAGGCCTGCATCCTGATCGGCGACCTCGGCGACGTGAACGCCATCCAGCGCCGCGACGGCTTCTTCGACATCGTCGACCAGCACAAGGATCTCGTCGAGGTGGTGGCGCGCGTCTCCACCGAGTGGAACGCCGACAAGGCCTTCGCCGGCCTGACCAACGCGCTGCAGGCCAACCCCGACGTCAACTTCCTGTTCACCTCATCGGACTTCATGCACCCGCAGATCCAGCAGGTGCTCGAGACCTTCGACATGTGGCACAAGCGCGGCGAGCCTGGCCACGTCATCTTCGGCGGCTTCGACGGCGACGCCGGCGCCTACCAGCGCCTGCTCGACGGCTATCTGGACGCCTGCGGCGTCCAGAACCTGTTCCTCGAGGTCGACATGGCCTTCCAGGCCTTCCAGGACATGTGGGCCGGCAAGAAGCCCGACAAGCTGCTGCTCGATCCGGGCTTCGTCATCACCCAGGACAACCTGGAGAAGGTGCGCGACCAGATGTGGGGCTTCGTCGTCTGGACGAAGAACGGCGGCAAGCCCTGAGCCCGCGCCCTGGAATCGCCCCTAGAATCGATCGTATCGTCGCGTGAGCACGGCTGAGCCGACCCGGCTCGGCGGCGCTGCGGCCCCGGCTTCCCGGCCGTGGCTGCGGCGCCTGCTGCTCTCCGAATATCTCGTGCTGGCGCTGACGGTGCTCTACGTGGCGCTGATGGCGCCGATAGCACCCGAGCTGCTGGCGGCCGCCACCTGGGCCGACATCCTGGGGGCGATGATGCCCCTGCTCATCATCGCCATCGGCCAGACCTTCGTGCTGATCGTCGCCGGCATCGACCTGTCGGCAACCTCGGTGCTGGCGATGTCCAGCGTCATGGCGGCGGCGGTGATGACGCTGGACGGGCCGCTGGGCGGTGCGGCACCGGCCATCGTGGTGACGGCCGGCATCCTGACCTTCATGGCCGTGGGCGGGGCCATCGGCGCCTTCAACGGCGCCTGCGTCACCCGGCTCGACATGCCGCCCTTCATCGTCACGCTGACGACGATGATGTTCTTCTCGGGGGCCGCCATCTGGGTGACGACGCTGCTCACCGACGACGGCAGCTCGATCGGCAACCTGCCGCGCGCCTTCGTCTTCATCGGCCAGGGCCGGGTGTTCGGCATCCCGTTCTCGGTGCTGATCGCGGTGGTGCTGGGTCTGCTGGCGCACATCGTGCTCAGCCGCACGCTCTACGGCCGCTGGCTGTTCGCCATCGGCCTCAACGCCCACGCCGCCGAGGTCTCGGGCGTGCCGGTGCGGCGGGTGGTCTTCCTGGCCTACGTCGTCTCGGGCCTGTGCGCCGGCCTTGCCGCCGTCATCTACACCGGCCGCATCGAGACCGGCACGCCGGTGCTGGGCCAGCGCATCCTGCTGGACGTCGTGGGTGCCGCGGTCATCGGCGGCGTGTCGCTGTTCGGCGGCAAGGGCAAGATCGTCTGGACGGTCTATGGCGCCCTGTTCCTGACCGTCATCGACAAGGGCCTGCAGCTGCTGGGCCTGTCGCTGGCCTCGACCTTCGCGGTGAAGGGCGGGGTGATCCTGGCGGCGGCCGTGCTCGACGCCCAGCGCCAGCGCCTCGCCGCCCGGGGCTGAGGCGATGGCCGAGCCGCTCCTGCGCATCGAGGGCCTGACCAAGAGCTTCTTCGGTGTCGAGGTGCTGCACGGCGTCGGCTTCACGCTGGAGGCCGGCCGGGTGCTCGGGCTGGTCGGCGAGAACGGCTCCGGCAAGTCGACGACGATGAACATCCTGGGTGGCGTCCACCAGCCGGACGGCGGTGCCATGTGGCTCGCCGACCGGCCCTACCAGCCGCGCGGGCCGCGCGACGCCGCCGGGAACGGCATCGCCTTCATCCACCAGGAGCTGAACCTCTTCAAGAACCTGAGCATCGAGGAGAACCTGTTCATCGGCGGGTTCCCGAAGCTCGTGCCCGGCCTGCCGCTGATCGACCGGCGCAGGGTGCGCGCCCGCACGGCGGAGCTGCTGAAGGCCGTCGAGCTGGACCTGCCGCCCTCGACCATGGTCAGCCGCCTCAGCCAGGGCGAGCGGCAGCTGCTCGAGATCGCCAAGGCGCTGGCGCAGGACGCCCGCATCGTCATCTTCGACGAGCCCACGACGTCGCTCACCGCGCGCGAGAGCGAGCGGCTGTTCGCGCTGATCGGCCGGCTGCGCCAGCGCGGCATCGCCGTCATCTATATCAGCCACATCCTGGGCGACGTGATGCGCTTATGCGACGACGTCGTGGTGCTGCGCGACGGCCATCTGGTCGGCCACGCGTCGGTGGCCGAGATGGATGTCGGCAGGCTGATCACGTTGATGGTCGGCCGCCGCATCGACCAGATCTACCCGCCGCGCCAGCCGGCGGTGCGGCCCGGCACGCCGGTGCTGGAGGTCGCGGGCCTGACGCAGCACGGCATCGTCAAGGATCTCGATTTCACCGTGCGCGCCGGCGAGGTGCTGGGCGTGGCGGGACTCATGGGTTCCGGCCGGTCCGAGACCGCGCGCATCCTGTTCGGCCTCGATCCGTACCAGTCGGGCACGATCCGGGTCGACGGCCGGCCGCTCGACAAGCCGACGCCCGAGGCGTCCATGGAGGCCGGCATCGCCTTCCTCACTGAGGACCGCCGGGTCGAGGGCCTGCTGATGGAGGGGGCGATCGCCGACAACATCGCCCTGCCCTCGCTGCCGCGCTACGCCACCGGCTGGAGCCGCCTCGTCGAGCGCACCCGGCTGGGCGACGATGTCGAGAAGATGGGCCGCGAGGTGACGATCAACGCCCGCGACCTGGTGACGACGCTGGCCAAGAACCTGTCGGGTGGCAACCAGCAGAAGGTCGTGATCGGCAAGTGGCTGCTGCGCGGCCCCAGATTGTTCATCCTCGACGAGCCGACGCGCGGCATCGACGTCGGCGCCAAGTACGAGGTCTACAAGATCATCAACCGCCTGGCCGAGAGCGGTGCCGCCGTCCTCATGATCAGCTCCGAGATCGAGGAGCTGATCGGCATGTGCGACCGCATCGTGGTGATGAGCCACGGCGAGATCAGCGGCCGCTTCGATCGCCAGGCGTTCGACCGCGAGGCCATCCTGCGCTCGGCGATGTGGGACAACGTCAAGACGGGTGCGGCCGCATGACCGGCGACGCCAACCGCCTGCGCCTGCTGGTGCTGCAGAACGCGCCTCTCCTGCTGTTCGTGCTGCTGATCGCCACCTTCGCGATCCTGTCCGAACGCTTCCTCACCCCCACCAACTTCCTCAACATCCTGGCGCAGGCGGCGCACATCGCCATCATCGCCATCGGCATGACCTTCGTGCTGCTGGTGGCCGGCATCGACCTGTCGGTCGGCGCCAACATGTATGCGTCCTGCATCGTGGTCGCCCTCTACATGAAGGGCATGCACCCGGTGTTCGGCTTCACCGTCGCCGGGTTGCTGGGCCTGCTGTTCGGCGCCTTCAACGCCCTGATGATCGTCAAGCTCAGGGTGCCGGCCTTCATCGCCACGCTGTCGACGCTGTTCATCGGCCGCGCCGTGGCGCTCTACCTGTCGGGCGTGAAGATGATCGGCTTCGGCCGCGAGATCCTGCTGCTAGGCCGCTCGAGCTTCCTCGGCGTGCCGGCTGCGATCTGGATCTTCCTGGCCGTCTTCCTCATCGCCTGGATCGTGCTGCGCCAGACCACCTTCGGCCGGCAGATCTATGCCGTGGGTGCCGACCCCGAGGCCGCCAAGAAGGCCGGCATCGACGTCGGGAAGATCCTGTTCGCCGTCTACTGCATCTGCGGCCTGCTCGCCGGCATCGGCGGCATGGTCTCGGCGACGCAGGTTGCCGCCGCCTCCTCGACCTTCGGCTTCCAGAAGGAGTTCCCGGTGATCGCCGCGGCGGTGCTGGGCGGCACCAGCCTGTTCGGCGGCCGGGGCGGCGTCATCGGCACGGTGTTCGGGGCGGTGCTGATCCAGACGGTGGAGAACGGCCTGGTGATGACCAACGCCGACCCCTACGTCTATCCGCTGATCATCAGCGCCATCATCTTCATCGCCGTGCTGGTCGACTCGATCCGCACCGGTATGCTGGAGCGGCTCGAGCGCCGGAAGATCCGCGTCGAGCCTGTCTGAGCAGCCGGAGATCAGCCATGGCGGGACGCGCCTGCAAGGTGGCGGTGCTGGACGACTACCAGCACGTGGCGGAGCGCTGTGCCGACTGGTCGCGGCTGCGGCCCGAGGCCGAGGTCGACTTCTTCCACGACCACCTGTCCGAGCCCGGCGAGGTGGTGGCGCGGCTGGCGCCGTTCGACGTGGTCTGCGCCATGCGCGAGCGCACGCCGTTCGATGCCGCCATGCTGGCGACGCTGCCGGCGTTGAAGCTGCTGGTGACGACGGGTGCGGCCAACGCTTCGATCGACATGGAGGCGGCGGAGGAGTGCGGTGTCACCGTCTGCGGCACCGGCGGCGTCGCCAGCGCCACGCCCGAGCTGACCTGGGCGCTGATCCTGGCAGCACTGCGCCACCTGCCCGAGGAGACGGCGTCGGTGCGGCGCGGCGGCTGGCAGGAGCATGTCGGCATCGGCCTCGCCGGCAAGACGCTGGGCGTCATCGGCCTCGGCCGGATCGGCACGGCGGTGGCGCGTGTCGGGCGGGCCTTCGGCATGCATGTCATCGCCTGGAGCCAGAACCTGACGGCCGGCCGGGCGGCCGAGCAGGGGGTGGAGCGGGTCGAGAAGGCGGCGCTGCTGGCCAGGGCCGACATCGTCACCATCCACCTCAAGCTGTCGGAGCGGACGCGTGGCCTCCTGGGTGCCGCCGAGCTCGCGCTGATGAAGCCGTCGGCCTGGCTGGTGAACACCTCGCGCGGGCCGATCGTCGACGAGGCGGCGCTGATCGAGGCGCTGCAGGCCCGCCGCATCGCCGGGGCGGCGCTGGACGTGTTCGACGTCGAGCCGCTGCCGCCCGGCCACCCGTTCCGCAGCCTCGACAACGTCGTGGCCTCGCCGCACATCGGCTACGTCACGGAGGAGACCTACCGGGTGTTCCACGGCCAGACGGTCGAGAATGTCCGGGCCTGGATCGACGGCGCGCCCGTCAGGGTCATCGGTCGCCCGGACACCTGGCCCTAGGCCGGGCGGGTGCTGGGCTATCGCCACGGCTTCCATGCCGGCGGGCCGGCCGACGTCCTGAAGCACGCCGTCTACTGCTTCGTGCTCGACCACGTCCTGCAGAAGCCGAAGCCGGTCTACATGCTGGACACCCATGCCGGCGCCGGCGTCTACAGCCTGCGCTCGGAGATGGCCGAGAAGACCGGCGAGTGGCGGCACGGCATCGGCCGGCTGCTCGGGATGCGGGATCCGCCCGAGCTGTTCCGGCGCTATCTGGCACTGACGCGCGACGTCGGCCGCGACCTCGTCTATCCGGGCTCGCCCGAGCTGGCGCGGCGGATGATGCGACCGCAGGACAGGCTGGAGCTGGCCGAGCTGCATCCCGCCGACCACGGCCTGCTCGCCGACCGCCTGGGCGGCCAGCGGCGGGTGCGGGTGGCGCGGACCGACGGCCTGGCGCTGCTGATCGCCCGGATGCCGCCGCCCGAGCGGCGCGCGGTGGTGATGATCGATCCGAGCTACGAGCTGGCCGACGACGACAAGACGGTGGCGAAGGCGCTGGCCCTGGCGGCGCGGCGCCTCGCCACCGGCGTCTACCTCGTCTGGTACCCGGTGATCGAGCGGGCGCGCACCGAACGGCTGGTCGAGCGGCTGCGGGCGGTCGGCCCGACGGCGCGGATCGAGCTCTGCACGGCGCCGGATTCCGCCGGCCGGGGCATGACCGGGTCCGGCGTCGTGGTGGTGAATCCGCCTTGGACCCTAGTGACCAGGGCCTTGGTCGCCTTGAACGAAATCAACCTTTGGTTGGACATTTCCGGCCCTGTTGCGGCGAGCTGAGAAAAATCCTTGCCCTTTGGGGACATAGCCGCCTATGCCAAGGTGATCTTGGGGATGTACTGTTGCATCCCTGCATCATTCCGGGCGTCGGGAATATATTTATGGAATAAACTTTTTATTGACAGATGCATCCTCGGATGCCGTGTTGCGGTGGCTGTATCGCGTATAGCGTTAGTGATCCAGCGAGGTACGGGGTCGGCGCGTCAGCGGAGGAGGCTCCGTCCGGCCTGTCGACCGTGAAAGGCGAATGACAAGAACGCGAGCGTCTTTCACCCACCCCAATCAACATTCCTGCGAGGCTCAGACTCATGATTGTTCGGCACCCAGGGGTAATGCGCGCCGCTGCGCGCAAGCCTGTCCATCGCTCGCCGCTGCTCAGGCGGTTCCTAGGCGTCTCGGTGCTCCTGGGCGCTGCCGCCATGGCGTCGGGCGAGGTGCTGGCAGCCGCAGCGGCTGACGAGACCCGGGCCACACCGGCTCCGATCAGCCTGATCGGAGCCGTGGGCGCCGCCGCCGCGCCATCACCCTTCGGCGCCCTGCCCCTGACGCTGCCCGGCGAGTCGCGGTCCGCGGCACCGATCCTGCTGGCGAGCCATCAGAACAACGGCGGGGGCGGCGGCAGCTCCAGCGGCAACCAGTCGGGCCTGTCGTGGAAGTCCGGCAGCCAGTGCTACTCCGAGCAGTTCGAGAACTATCGCGGCCGCAAGGTCGACGTGAACTCGCTGTTCCTCGGACGGACCTCCTGGAACGGCGTCCTGGGCAATCTGCGCGGGTCGAACGTCGAGCGGGCTGCCGACCGGCCCGGGCAGATCGCGGTGGCGCTGGCGATGCTGATGAAGGGCGAGAGCTTCAAGGACTGCAACAACGGCAAGCTCGACAGCACCTTCAAGGACATCGGCAAGGCGCTGAGCCGGGGCAACATGGACGGCACGATCGTCCGCCTGGGCTGGGAGGCCAACGGCACCAGCTATGTCTGGAGCATCCGCGACCAGGTCGAGCCCTACAAGCAGTGCTTCAAGCGGCTGGTCGGCATTCTCCGCAAGGAGGCACCGAAGATCCTGATCGAGTGGTCGATGCGCAAGGACAACGGCGCCTCGGCCGGCGTCCACCAGCTCTATCCGGGCAACGACGTCGTCGACTACATCGGCACCAGCCTCTACGACCGCTATCCGTCGAGCAACAACCAGCAGCAGTGGGACGAGAACTACCGGCTGACCAAGCAGGGCGGCCCGAAGGGTCTCGGCACCTGGCTCGAGTTCGCCAAGTCGAAGGGCAAGAAGGTCTCGCTGTCCGAGTGGGCCATCTCGAACACCTACCCGTCGTCGTCGAAGGACAATCCGTTCTACGTCGAGAAGGTGTTCCAGTTCCTGAAGTCGAATGCCTCGAACATCGGCTACGAGGCCTACTTCAACTGCGTCGGCGTCGATGCCCGCCGCTATCTCCTGCTGCCGGAGTCCCGCAACCCCAAGACGTCCGCCAAGTACAGGGAGCTCTGGCGCAAGGGCGCCTGAGTCCGCGGCGGCGGAAGGACCGGGGACCGGATCCGCGCTGCACCTCTCCGACTTTTCCGGGTTCCAGCAGGCCCCGCGCGATCAGCGCGGGGCCTTTGCTTTCCACGCGGTCACGACGTCGAGCGGCGCCCAACATCGAGTATTTCTCAAACAACGTACAGTTGAACCGCGCACGCACAACGTACGTTCACCAACTCGACCATTCCATTGCATGTGCCTCAACCGGCAAACACCACCTGTCAATCGATTGGCGCTGTCGCGTACCTGATCCGGCCGAAGCCGCGGCCAGCGACTCGTTGACGCACACGGCGTCGGCTACGCGGAAACATATCATTCGACCTTGCAATTACTCGCGCCGCGCGAGTGCCGATTTCTAGCACTGGCAGCGCCCCGAGTTCGCACGTATGGTTAGCGATGCACGCTACTCGATGTCGGACCAAAAAATTACCGAGGAGGAAACTCGATGGCGGATTCTGGCCCGGAGCGGCCCGTACCGACCCCTGGACGTCGCGCGCTGCTGCAAGGATCGATCGCCGGTCTCGGCGGATTGACCATCGCCGGGATGCTGCCCGGCCTGACACCCACCGCCGAGGCGGCGCCGAAGCCCGGCGACCCCAATGCCGGTCCGCCGGTGCGGGTCGATCCCACCACGAAGAAGAGCAATCCGATCGTCGACAGGATCGCCAAGAGCGGCGTCAAGGTTCGACTGGTCGATTTCTGCACTCCGCCACGCTCGGCGGCGGCGAAGCCTTACGCTCAGCTGAACTACCTCTACCATGCCGGTGACGGCCAACCCTACGTCTACTGCTGCGACAGCCGCGGCAAGATCTGGCGCATCCATCGCGACACCGGCGCCACCTCGCTGTTCCTGGACGTCAAGGCGGTGCGCGGCTCGGCGATCGAGACCAGCAACCGCCACAAGGGCCTGCGCAGCTTCGCCTTCCACCCCGAATGGAAGACGAGCGGCAAGCCGGGCTTTCGCAAGTTCTACACGGTCTCGACCGAGACGGTGGCCAGCAGGCCCTCCGGGGTCGAGGTGTTCAGTGGCGATTTCCCGGTGCAATCGCACTGCGTGGTGGCGGAGTGGCAGGTCCGCGCCGGCGATCCGACCAAGGTCGACACCTCGACGCGCCGCGAGCTGTTCCGGATCGCCACCAGCGGCCCGCACCACAATGCCGACACGCTGCTGTTCGACCCCAATGCCAAATCGGGCGACGACAACTACGGCAAGCTGTTCCTGACCGTCGGCGACGGTGGCTACGGCGACGGCCGCGACAAGTACAACTCGGCGCAGAATACCGGGCGGCTGCTCGGCAAGATCCTGCGCTTCAACCCGACCGACACGTCGGGCGGCAAGCGCTACGGCATTCCCTCGACCAACCCGTTCGTCGGCCGGTCGGGGTGGCTGCCGCACATCTGGGCGCTGGGCCTGCGCCACCCGCAGAACATCTCGTTCGACCGCGGCGGCGCCAAGCAGCTGATCTGCTTCGACATCGGCCAGGCCCAGATCGAGGAGGTCAACCTCATCGTCAAGGGCGGCAACTACGGCTGGCCGCTGCGCGAGGGCCTGTGGGTCACCGACCGCAACAACGGCCTCATCCTCTACGAGCTGCCCTCCAACGACGCCTCCAAGAACTACCTCTATCCCGTGGCGATGTACGACCACAACGACGGTGCCGCCGGCTGCGGCGGCCACGTCTATCGCGGCAGCAAGATCCCGGCACTCAACGGCCACTACCTGTGCGGCGATCTCTGGAACGGCCGCATCTACCATGTGCCGGCGAGCAGCCTGGTGCAGGGCAAGCAGGCGACGCTCAAGGAGCTGACGCTCTACCACAACGGTAAGCAGACCACCTTGCGCCAGATCGTGCAGGGTGTCAGCAACCGTGTCGACCTGCGCATCGGCACCGACGAGGCCGGCGACATCTACATCATCACCAAGCAGGACGGCGCGATCCGCAAGCTGGTCGCGTACTAGGCCATATTCTCGCCCGGGGGCGATCCCCGGGCGATCTCCCGAGGGATCGTCGATCCCGTTCCTGCCGAGCAGGCCCGACGTTTGCGAGAAGCGATCGACACCGGTGGCACCCGCCACCGGTGTCGACGCGCGCTTTCTCTCTCGTTATGGTTGATTTTATTCAGCTCGATTGGGTGAATCTTCTCCTTTCGCCGACCATTGCCATGATTGGCTCCGCTCGCAGCTCGGCCGGATGTTGCTATTACGATCCTCACCCGTAATTGTGAGCCGGCCGGATGGAATAAACAATTTCTTGACATCGCCACCCGTCTGGGTTGGACTTGAAGCTAGCCGATATCGCGTCGTGCGTTAGACGCTCGGCTCGGTTGGACGCTGCCCGCACCGCTCGCCGATGCGGCCGTCCACCCAACCCGCGAAGCTCGAGAAAGAACGAGGCTCATCTCAATGCACCCTTGGCATCCCGCAAAGCCGCGGGCAGCAGCTCCCGGGGCTGTCTGCCGCAAGCTGTCGATCGTACGCATCCTGGGACTGTCACTGGCCGTCGGCATCGGCTCCATCGCCTGGGCGACACAGGCCAGAGCCGTCGTGGGCGAAACGCCGGGCATGTCGGCGCCGCCATCGTTCGGCCTGTTCGACCCGCTCGGCCGCAGCGGCGATGCCGGCGGCGACCACCTGCTTCCGCTGGCCCTGCCGCAGCCGGCGGCCGACCGCCCGGTCCTGATGGCCACGCATCAGACGACGAAGAAGCAATCCAGCAGCGCCAATCGTTCGGGACTGCCCTGGAAGTCCGGGATGCAGTGCTTCACCGGCGCCTTCGAGAGCTACCGCGGGCGGGCGGTCGACATCCATTCGCTCTACCTGGGGCGGAGCTCCTGGTCGGGCGTGATCGGCAATCTCGGCGGATCGTCGGTGGCGCGCTCGGCCGCCCTGCCCGGCGAGGTGGCGATCGCGCTTTCCATGCTGATGCAGGGCCAATCCTTCGGCGACTGCAATGCCGGCAGGCTCGACGGCACGTTCAAGGACATCGGCAAGAAGCTCAAGGCCGACAACCTGGCCGAGGCCATCGTCCGCCTGGGCTGGGAGGCCAACGGCACCAGCTATGCCTGGAGTATCCGCAGCCAGGGCGAGGCCTACAAGAGCTGCTTCAAGCGCCTGGTCGGCATCCTGCGCAAGGAGGCCCCGAAGATCCGGATCGAGTGGTCGATGCGCAAGGACAACGGCGCATCGGTCGGCGTCCACCAGCTCTATCCGGGCAACGACGTCGTCGACATCATCGGCACCAGCTTCTACGACCGCTATCCCTCGACCAACAACCAGTCGCAATGGGACTCCGCCTATCGCGAGACCAAGCAGGGCGGCCCCAAGGGCATCGGCACCTGGCTGGATTTCGCCAAGTCGAAGGGCAAGAAGCTGGCGCTCGCCGAATGGGCGGTCTCCGACGGCCAGCCCTCCAGCTCGAGGGACAACGCCTTCTTCGTCGAGAAGGTCTGGCAGTTCCTGAAGAGCAACTCGTCGGCCATCGCCTACGAGGCCTATTTCAACTGCGTGAACACCGGTGCGGGGATCTACATGATCTATCCCGAGAAGAACAATCCGCAGGCATCGGCCAAGTACAGGCAGCTCTGGCGCTCGGGCACCTAGACCCGCTGGAGCGCACGGATGGCGGGGCCGGAACGGCCTCGCCATCCGTGCGGCCGCACCATTCGCGCCATTGCGCCCGGCCGAATCCTGCGACAGGCTCGCCGTCGACACCAAAGAACAACGAGCAATCCCCAATGCCTATAGTCGGACCTACCATGGGGCGCATCTTGGGCGTGGCAATGGCCCTGGGTGCCCTGACAAGTATCTGCTGCCCCGTGGGGGGCGCGCTCGCCTCCCAGGCGATCAGCCTCGTGGCGCCGCCGCCGGTGGCGCCACCGGCCTGGCCGGGATTGCCGCTGCAGGCGGCCGAGACGGCTACGCCGCTGCTGCTCGCCGCCAATGCCGCGGCCGCAAAGAAGAAGCCGAAGCCGACGGTGACGACCGTGTCCGGCCTGCCGTGGCGATCCGGCATGCAATGCTACAATGACGGGTTCGAGGCCTGGCGGGGGCGCCCGGTCGACCTGACCTCGCTCTATTTCGGCCGCTTCAGCTGGGACACGGTCTTCTCCACGCTGCAGAGCGATACCGTTGCGCGTGCCAAGCAGCGGCCGGGCCCGCTGGTGTTCGCGCTGGCCATGCTGCTGCCCGACCAGACCTTCGCCGACTGCAACCGCGGCGCCAACGATGCCGTGTTCAAGGACATCGGCAACGCGCTGAACGTCGACGGGCTCACCGACAGCATCATCAGGCTGGGCTGGGAGGCCAACGGCACGACCTATGCCTGGAGCGTCGGCAATCAGGCCGCCGCCTACAAGAAGTGCTACAAGCGCCTGGCCAACATCCTGCGCAAGCAGGCGCCGACGATCCAGCTCGAATGGTCGATGCGCAAGGACAACGGCGCGGCCGTCGGCGTCGACAAGCTCTATCCCGGCAATCAGTTCGTCGACATCATCGGCACCAGCTTCTACGACCGCTTCCCGACCACCAACACCCAGGCGCAGTGGAACGCCGCCTACATGCAGACCGACAAGGGCGGTCCGCGCGGGCTGGGCACCTGGCTGAGCTTCGCCAAGCAGAAGAAGAAGAAGCTCGCACTCTCCGAATGGGCGATCTCGGACGGCTATCCGGGGACGAGCTCGGTCGACAATCCGTTCTTCATTCAGAAGGTCTACGAGTTCCTCAAGGCCAACGCCGCCGACATCTCCTACGAATCCTATTACAACTGCGACAGCACCGATCCGGGCATCTACCGGGTCTGGCCCAGCCAGTGGAACCCACAGTCCTCGGCGAAGTACCAGCAGCTGTGGAGCCAGGCGCCGTAGCGCCTAGGGCCAGCTCGCCGGACGCACCGAGCCGTGCGTCCGGGCTGCCTCGTAGGCGGCCATCACCAGAGCATAGGTCTTGAGGTTGTCGGCTCCCGAGGTGGCCGGCTCGCGGCCCTGGCGCAGGCACTCGACCCAGTGGCGCTGGGTGTTGAGCACGGATTCCTGCGCCACGTGCCAGGGATGGCTGGTCCAGCCGAGCAGCGGAGTGGAGAGGTCGCGGGTGGTGGTGACGCGGTCGCTGGTGATCTCGAGCCGCAGGCCCGGGCCCAGCACCAGGCTGCCGCGGCGGCCCTCGATCTCGAGCAGGGTCTCGGGGAACGGATCGGGGTCGCGCTTGGCCTCGTAGGTGCAGTCGACCACCGACACCGTGCCGCTGGTGTGACGCAGCATCACCGTCGCCATATCCTCGCCGGCGATACCGGGCTTCAGGCTCTGGGTCTCGCAGGACAGCCGCTCGACCTCGCCCATGAAGACACGGGCGAGATCGAGCACGTGGATGCCGAGATCCAGCAGGATGAACAGCTTCTCCTTGGAGAGGTAGGGCTGGCCGGCATAGACGTCGTAGTTGGTCCGCCAGGTCAGCCTTGCCCAGGTGAGATCGCCCAGCACCCCCTGCTTCAGCAGATCGGCGATCGCCAGCATCGGCGCCTGGAAGCGGAAGTTCTCGTGCACCATCAGCGGCACGCCGGCGTCGCGGCAGGCCTCGACCATGTCGACGCATTCCTGCCAGGTCGGCGCGAACGGCTTCTGCACGATGGTGGGGACGCGGTGCGAGGCCGCCAGCAGCACCAGCGCCTTGTGCGACGGCATGGTGGTGACGATGTCGACGAAGTCCGGCCGCTCGGCCGCGAACATCGCCGCGGCGTCGGTATGGACCTTGGGCACGCCGAACTTGGCAGCCGCCGCCTCGGCCTTGGCCTTGTCCATGTCGCAGACGGCGACGAGATCGACGTCCTGGGCGAGATCGCGCCAGGCGTTCAGGTGGTTCTGCGCGAAGAATCCACAGCCGATCAGTGCGCCGCGCAGCTTCGCCGCCATGTCCTGGCCTCCCCGCCGTTGCTTGTCCGCTCCCTAGCAGCCCCGGTGCCTGCTGTCATGGCTGCGACGAATCAGGGCTGGCATCGCAACGCAGCATGGGCTTGATGCCGCCGACGACGCTGCTGCGGGACCATCGGGCGCGGAATGCTGCAGGCTTACGAGGAACAAGTCGCCAGGGGCGAGCTGCGCCCCGATCCGGCCCAGCGCGAGGTGGCGCTGCGGCTGCAGCGTCTGGGCGACGAGCTGGCGGCCCTGCCGCCGCCCCGGCCGCAGCCGCGCGGCCTGCGCGGCCTGTTCGCGCGGGCGCCGGAACCGCCGCCGACGCCGCGCGGCCTCTATGTCTGGGGCGGCGTCGGCCGCGGCAAGTCGATGCTGATGGATCTGTTCTTCGCCGAGGCGCCGGTCGAGCCCAAGCGGCGCGTCCACTTCCACGCCTTCATGCTCGAGGTGCAGCAGCGCCTGCACGGCCTGCGCGAGCGCGGCGGCGATGCGCTGCCCGAGCTGGCCAAGCAGCTCGCCGCCGAGAGCCGGCTGCTCTGCTTCGACGAGTTCCACGTCGTCAACATCGCCGATGCGATGATCCTCGGCCGGCTGTTCACCGCCATGCTCGATGCCGGCACCGTGGTGGTCGCCACCTCCAATTGGCCGCCCGACCGGCTCTACGAGAACGGCCTCAACCGCGACCGCTTCCTGCCCTTCATCGAGCTGCTGAAAGAGCGGCTGGACGTGATGGCCCTCGAAGGCCCCACGGACTACCGGCTGGAGCGGCTGCGCGACCTCGCCGTCTACCTCCATCCCCTGGGCCCGCACGCGACCGAGCGGGCCGAGGCGATCTTCAGAGCACTCGGCGACGGCGAGCCGGGGACGCCCGAGACGCTGAAGGTCGGCACCCGCACCCTGGCGGTGCCCCGCGCCGCCAGGGGGGTCGCCATGATCCCATTCCCAGACCTGTGCGCCCAGCCGCTGGGTGCTGCCGACTACCTGGCGCTGGCCGGCCGCTACGACACGCTGATCCTCACCGGCGTGCCGCGGCTGACGGCCGACCGGCGCAACGAGGCCCGCCGTTTCATGACCCTGGTCGACGCCGTCTACGAGCGGCGCATCATGCTGGTGGTGACGGCCGAGACGCCGCCCGAGCAGCTCTACGCCGCCGGCGACGGCGCCTTCGAGTTCCAGCGCACCGTCAGCCGGCTCCTGGAGATGCAGAGCCGCGAATGGCTCGACCGCTGCAAGGCGAGAACCGCAGAGGATGCGGGCCGGGCATTCGAGCCTTATGCGCTCACGAGCGATCTAGTTTGAGATGGTCCCAGTGGGCATTGCGATCGGGTCGAGGCGGTCGCACGGGGGCTACCGCATCTCCCTTCCCTCACGATCCCACGTCGGAATGTAGTCGGAGCCCAAATTGTGCGTGTGGACATAGGCACCCGCCGGGATCGGCGCACGTGCCGAGCCTATCGGGGCCCCGTACTTCACCACCTTCTCGCCCGCCGAAATGTTGCGCCGCGCCAGCTTGTGGCCCGTCGGTATCGCCTGCGGCAGGCGCACCGCGGCGCCGTCGATGACCAGCTCCGTGCCGGCCTCGAGGTCCTGGCAGGCGACGCAGATGTTGTCCTCGGGCGCCAGGACCAGGATGCGGCGGTCGGTTCGGGTCATCAGAACTTCCCGTACTTCAGGTAGGCCTCCTGCGGGTCCATGCCGGCGAGGATGGCCTTGCGGATCTGGCTCTCGGTGCCGATCGCCTCCTCGGCCGCGGCGACGATCTCCTCGGCGCGCGCCCGCGGCAGGACGACGATGCCGTCGCGGTCGGCGAGCAGGAAGTCGCCGCCGTGGATGCGCACGTCGCCGATGACGATCGGCACGTCGAAGCCGTCGGGCAGCCAGAACGAGACGATGTCCTTGGGCGTGTAGTGGCGGAAGCAAAGGGGGAAGCCCTGCTTGATGATGAACTCGACGTCGCGTGCCGCACCGTCGACGACGTAGCCGCGGATGCCGCGCAGCTGCAGGGTCTCCGACGACAGCTCGCCCATCAGCGCCACGGCATGGGTATTGGGCTGGCAGACCACGACGTGGCCGGGCTTGGCCTTGGAGAGCACGCCGGTCCACTCGTAGAGCGTCGTGTGACGGTCGGCGGCCTCGTCGACGTGGCCGGAGACGGTGAAGATCGGCCCGGCCAAAGGCCGCTCGGGGAACAGCGGGCGGATCTCGGGCGGCAGCACGAAGTTGCGCAGGCCGAGGGCGCGCATCACGTCGTTCAGCACGCCGGTGTAGCAGCGCTCCAGGCGCCCGGTCAGCGCCGCGTTGTCGGTCATGACGGATTTGCCCTCCCCGATGGCGGCCCTATGGTCGTGCAGATCGGCCGCGAAGCAAAGGGGGGCAGCGCCTATGGTCGCGGCGGTCGTCGCAGCAGCAGGGAGAGCTTGACGGTGAACGAGCTGAACGGTGCCGAAGCGATGGTCAGGCTGCTGCAGCGGCATGGCGTGAAGCATGTCTTCGGACTGTGCGGCGACACCAGCCTGCCGCTCTACGACGCCCTGGTGCGGCTCGACCACGGCATCCGCCACATCCTCACCCGCGACGAGCGCCACGCCGGCTACATGGCCGACGCCTATGCCCGGTTCTCGGGGGAGGTCGGGGTGTGCGAGGGCCCGAGCGGTGGCGGCGCCACCTACATCCTCCCCGCCCTGGCCGAGGCCAACGAGAGCAGCTCGCCGGTGCTGGCGATCAACAGCGACGTCTCGGTGTCGGGGCGTGGCCGCTACGTGCTGACCGAGCTGGACCAGCAGGCACTGTTCCGGCCGGTGACCAAGTGGAACGCGGTGATCGACAGTGCCGCGCAATTGCCCGGCATGGTGCGGCGGGCGTTCCGCGAGATGCGCAGCGGGCGGCCGGGGGCGGTGCATCTGGGGCTGCCGTTCGACGTGCAGAAGGCGGCGGTCGACGAGCGCGAGGTATGGGCGGACGAGGTGCCGCCGGCCCGCCCGGCGCCGGCGCTGGCCTCGCTGATCGGCTTCAGCGAGCGGCTGCTGGCGGCCCGGCGACCGCTGGCGATCTGCGGCGGCGGCGTGATCGCCGCCGGTGCCGAGGAGGAGTTGCGCCTGCTGGCCGAGAGCCTGCGCATGGGCGTGGCGACGACGATCAGCGGCAAGGGCTCGATCCCGGAGGATCATCCGCTGGCCGTCGGCGTGGTCGGCAGCAATGGCGGCACGCCGGAGACCCGGGCGCTGGTCGATGCCGCCGACCTGATCCTGTTCGTCGGCTGCCGCGCCGGCTCGGTGACCACCGAGCGCTGGCGGCACCCCGTGCCGGGCAGCAAGACCGTGCTGCACATCGACATCGACCCGGCGGTGCCGGGCACCAACTACCCGACCGCCGCCACCATCGTCGCCGATGCGCGCGAGGCGCTGGCGACGCTGCTGGCGCAGCTGCGCGACCGGGCGGTGGAGATCGCCGATCCGGCGCTCGACATCGCCGCCGCCAAGGCGGCGAAGCTCGCGGCCTTCACCGAGCTGGCGGTCTCGGACGAGGCGCCGATCCGGCCGGAGCGGGTGGTGGCGGCCCTCGACCGGCTGCTCGACGACGACGCGGTAGTGGTGGCCGATCCCGGCACGCCCTGCCCCTACTTCTCGGCCTACTGGCGCGCCCGCCGGCCGGGCCGGCAGTTCCTCAGCAACCGGGCGCACGGGGCGCTGGGCTACGCCCTGCCGGCGATCGTCGGCGCCGCCATTGCACGGCCGGGTGCCAAGCCGGTGGCGGTGATGGGCGACGGCAGCTTCGGCATGGCTTGCGGCGAGCTGGAGACCATCGCCCGGCTGCGGCTGCCGGTCACGCTGGTGGTGATCTCCAACGCCACCTTCGGCTGGATCAAGGCCGGCCAGAAGAGCGGTTTCGGCGCCCGCTATTTCGGGGTGGATTTCGGCCGCACCAGGCATGCGGCGGTGGCCGAGGCGTTCGGGCTCGGGGCGTTCGAGGTCGACCGGCCGGACCAGGTCGAGCCGACCTTGAGGAAGGCGCTGGCGATGGCCGAGCCGGTGCTGGTCGACATCGTCTGCCAGCCGCTGCACGAGGCCAGGGCACCGGTCAGCGAGTGGGTGGCGTAGAAGCCTGGGGAAAAGTCCGGGAGAACAAGGGACCGGCGCAGGAAATCACCATACTCGGGCAAGGGAAAAGCTCGGCTCGCCAGCAGGTTGTCGATAGAGGCTCAGGGAGGAGAAGATGATCGAACTGTTCAATCCACCGAACGTGTCGCCGCCGTTCTCGCGCTACAGCCAGGGAGCGCTGGTCACGGGCAACCTGCGCTGGCTGCACATCTCGGGGCAGGTCGGCGTCCGGCCGGACGGCGGCAGCCTGTCCGGCATCGAGGCGCAGATGCACCAGGCCTGGGACAATGTGCTGGGCGTGCTGGCCGGCGCCGGGATGACCGCCGACCACCTGGTCAAGGTCAACGTCTTCCTCACCCGGGCGCAGGACGTGTCGATCTATCGCGAGATCCGCGACCAGCGGCTGGAAGGACGGGCCCCGGCCTCGACGCTGCTCGTCGTCGCCGGCCTGGCGCGGCCCGAGCTGCTGGTCGAGATCGAGGCGATCGCCGCAGCACCTTGAGCCGCCGGTGCGGCTTGCGATGAGCGCGCCGCCTTTGCGATGATGGAGCGAGCAGCCAAGGTGCGCCCATGTCGGCGGTCGATTCGTTCGGCTACATCCCCACGGCCCTGCGCTCGGCGCTGGCCGAGACCAACCCGCTGGCGGTCAAGGGCCGGGTCAGCCACGTCATCGGCACCATCATCCGCGCCGTGGTGCCGGCGGTGCGGGTCGGCGAGATCTGCCTCTTGCGCAATCCGGGAGAGGATTTCGAGCTGAACGCCGAGGTGGTGGGCTTCGTCAAGGACGCGGCCCTGCTCACCCCCATCGGCGACATGCACGGCGTGTCCTCGACCACCGAGGTCATCCCGACCGGCCGGCCGCACCTGGTGCCGGTCGGCCCCTCGCTGTTCGGCCGCGTGCTCGACGGCATGGGCAAGCCCATGGACATGGCCACCAAGGGCAAGCTGACGCCCGAGGCCTACTACCCGGTCTACCAGGAGACGCCCGATCCGCTGACCCGCCGCATCATCGACCGGCCGCTGCCGCTGGGCGTGCGGGTGCTCGACGGCCTGCTGACCTGCGGCGAGGGCCAGCGCATGGGCGTGTTCGCCGCCGCCGGCGGCGGCAAGTCGACGCTCCTGTCGATGCTGGTGCGCGGTGCGGCGGTCGACGTCGCGGTGCTGGCGCTGATCGGCGAGCGCGGCCGCGAGGTCAGGGAGTTCATCGAGCGCGATCTCGGCGAGGAGGGCCTGAAGCGCTCGATCGTGGTCTGCGCCACCTCCGACAAGTCCTCGATGGAGCGTGCCAAGGCGGCCTATGTCGCCACCGCCATCGCCGAATATTTCCGCGACCAAGGCAAGCGCGTGCTGCTGCTGATGGACAGCGTCACCCGCTTCGCCCGTGCCCTGCGCGAGATCGGCCTCGCCGCCGGCGAGCCGCCGACGCGGCGCGGCTTTCCACCCTCGGTGTTCGCCAATCTGCCCAAGCTGATGGAGCGGGTCGGCATGTCGCACAAGGGCTCGATCACGGCACTCTACACCGTGCTGGTCGAGGGCGACGACATGACCGAGCCGGTGGCCGACGAGACCCGCTCGATCCTGGATGGCCACATCGTGCTGTCGCGCAAGCTCGGTGCCGCCAACCACTACCCGGCGGTCGACGTGCTGGCCTCGGCCTCGCGGGTGATGAACGCGGTGATCACCAACGAGCACAAGGCCGCGGCGGGCCGGGTGCGCGAGCTGATGGCGAAATATGCCGAGATCGAGCTGCTCATCAAGATCGGCGAGTACAAGCCGGGCTCGGACAAGGTGACCGACGAGGCGGTGAAGAAGATCGACCGCATCAACGCGTTCCTGAAGCAGCCGACGCACGAGCTGGTGGCGTTCGACGAGACGCTGAAGCAATTGCAGGGGCTGGCGAGCTGAAGCCGACCCATTGACCTGTCAGACCATCGCGCGCATCACTGACCGCAAACGGGCAATGCCCCGGAAGCAAGGGAGGCTGTGATGAGGCTGGCGCGGCTGGGGCGGATGGCGTGCGCGTTGTGGCTGGCGACCACGGCGATGGCGGGGGCGGCGGCCGCGCAGGACGTGCTCGGCGAGGCGATCGCCAACGTCAAGGAGCGCAGCGGACCGCAGAACGTCTGGGACGGGCCCACCAGCTCACCCAAGCCCATGCCCGGCAAGCGCATCGCCTATGTCTCGGGCGACCAGCAGAACGACGCCTCGCGCGAATGGGGCGACGCCATCATCGAGGCGGCGAAGAAGGTCGGCTGGGAGGTCACGGTCATCGACGGCCGCGGCAATCCCAAGGGCTGGATCGAGGCCTACAGCCAGGCGGTGGCGCTGAAGGTCGACGGCATCGTCACCGACGCCGACATCTCCAGCATGCAGGAGCCGGTGAAGGAGGGTGCCAAGCAGGGCATCGTGCTGGTCGGCATCCACGGCTGGGCCTTCCCGGGACCCAACGAGGAACTGGGCGTCTACTACAATATCCAGCAGGACCCGCGCGACATCGGCAAGGCGCAGGCCGACTGGGTGATCGCCGACAGCCAGGGCAAGGCGCGCGTCGTCGTCACCACGCATTGCGAGTACCAGATCGCCTGCACCAAGGCCAAGGCGACCGAGGAGCGGATCCGCCAGTGCCCCGGCTGCGAGGTGCTGGAGGTGTTCAACTCGCCGATCGGCGAGGTGGCGCAGCGCCAGCCGCCGGCGGTCACCGCCTGGGTGCAGAAATACGGCACGCCGCTCTACATCACTTCGGTCGCCGACTACACCGCCGACTACCAGGTGCCGCCGCTGCGCGCCGGCGGCGTCGATCCGAAGGAGGTCATCCTGGTGTCGGCCGACGGCAACCGCTCGGCCTACGAGCGCATCCGAGCCGGCGGCCAGTACCAGGCGGTGACGGCGTCGGAGCCCTACAAGATGCAGGGCTACCAGGCGGTGGACGAGCTGAACCGCGCCTTCCACGGCCAGCCACCGTCGGGCTGGGTGCAGAAGCCCTATCTCGTGACGGCCGGGAATGTCGACGCCGAGGGCGGCGACCGCAACACCTTCATTCCCAGCAACGGCTACGCCGACAGATATGCCGAGCTGTGGGGGGTGAAATAGCGCCGTCGGTGATGGCGGAGCCGGCCGCCTCGGCTCTGCTGTCGGTCCGCGGCCTCACCAAGCGCTTCACCGGCACGCTGGCGCTCGATAGCGTCGATCTCGAGCTGCGTGGCGGCGAGGTGCATGCGCTGCTGGGCGAGAACGGCGCCGGCAAGTCGACGCTGATCAAGCTGCTGGCCGGGGTGCATGCGGCCGATGGCGGCGAGGTGGCCTGGCGCGGCGAGCCGGCGGCGGCCGCCGGGCTGCCGATCGCCTTCATCCACCAGGATCTCGGCCTCGTCGACAGCATGACCGTGGCCGAGAACGTCGCGGTCACGGCGGGATATCGGCGACGGCTCGGCCTGATCGACTGGCCGGCGACACGGGCGATGGCGGCGATGGCGCTCGAGGCCGTGGGCGGCGGCATCGATCCCGAGGCGAGGGTCGGCAGCCTTCGCGCCGCCGAGCGCTCGCTGGTCGCCATCGCCAGGGCACTCGCCGTCAATGCCGACCTCCTGGTGCTCGACGAGCCGACCGCCGCCCTGCCCGAGGCCGACGTCGCCCGGCTGCTGGCGGTGCTGGCGGAGCTGAGGCGGCGGGGCCTCGGCATCCTCTACGTCACCCATCGCCTCGACGAGGTGTTCCGCATCGCCGACCGGGTCACCGTGCTGCGCGACGGCCGCAAGGTGATCACGGCGGCAGTCGCCTCGATGACGGCGGCATCGCTCGTCGGCCACATCGTCGGCCGGAGCCTGGGCGAGCTGTTCCACCGCCCGCCGATGCGCCGAGGCCAGCCGTTGCTCGAGGTCGAGGGCCTGGTGACGCTGGGGGCCGGGCCGGTGTCGTTCAGCCTGGGCGAGGGCGAGGTGCTGGCCCTGGTCGGGCTGCGCGGCGCCGGCCATCACGCCATCGGCCGCACGCTCTACGGCGAGCAGCCGAGGCGGACCGGCAGCGTGCGGCTGGCCGGGAGGCTGCTCGATCCGGCCGATCCGGCCGAAGCCGCGGCGGCGGGGATCGGCTTCGTATCCAGCAAGCGCGGCGAGGAGAGCATCGCCGCCAACCTCGCCCTGCGCGAGAACCTGTTCATGAACCCGCGTGCCGCGGGCGGCAGGCGGCGGATCGGCGACCGGCGCGAGAGGGAGGACTGCCGGGACGCGCTCGCAAGCTTCGGCGTCCGCCCGGCGGAGCCCGAGATCCCGATCGCCAACCTGTCCGGCGGCAACCAGCAGAAGGTGGTGATGGCGCGCTGGCTGGTCGGGCCGGCAAGGCTGCTGATCCTCGAGGAGCCGACCTTCGGCGTCGACGTCGGCGCCAAGGGGGAGATCTATCGCCTGCTCGGCGAGAGCGTGAAGGCCGGCCGCGGCGTGCTGCTGATCTCGTCCGATTTCGAGGAGGTGGCGGGCCTGTGCCACCGGGCACTGGTGCTCGATCGTGGCAGGATCGTCGCCCAGGTGCCGGCGCAGGATCTCGGCGTGGCGCGGCTGGTGTCGCTGGCCGGCGGCGGGGAGCGGGCAGCGTGAGGCGGTCGAGCGGTCTCGCGCACATCGTCTCGGTCTGGCACCTGCTGATCCTGCTCGTGCTGCTGGTGGCGCTGTTCGCCGTGCTGAAGCCCGACACCTTCCTCACCGGCTTCACCTTCCGCTCGATGGCCAACAGCCGCTCCATCAACGCGCTGGTGGCGCTGGCGGTGATGATCCCGCTCGCCGCCAACCAGTTCGACCTGTCGGCGGCCTCGGTGCTGGGCCTCGCCCAGGTGCTGGCCAACGGCCTGCAGACCCAGCAGCACCTGCCCTGGCCGCTGGTCTGCCTGCTGATCCTGGCGATGGGGGCGGCGGTCGGCCTCGTCAACGGCCTGCTGGTGACGCGGGTGCGCATCAACTCGTTCATCGCCACCCTGGGCACGGGCACGGTGCTGCTCGGGCTGAACCAGTGGTACACCGGCGGGCGGCAGATCGTCGGCCGGCTCGACCCCGGCTTCCTGCAGCTCTCGGCGATCGTGCCCGGCATCGGCGTGCCGGCGCCGCTGCTCTACGTCCTGGCCATCGGCGTCGTGCTGTGGCTGGTGTTCGACTACCTGCCGGTCGGCCGCTACCTCTACGTCATCGGCGACAATCCGCGCGCCGCCGTGCTGTCCGGCATCCCGGCCGACCGCTACGTCGTGCTGGCCTTCGTGGCCTCGGGCGTGCTCGCGGCCTTCGCCGGCATCGTGCTGCAGGCCCAGCTGCAGGTCGGCCAGAGCACGGTGGGCCAGGAGCTGATGCTGCCGGCCTTCACCGGCGCCCTGCTCGGCGCCACGGCGATCCGGCCCGGACGGCCCAATGTCTGGGGCACGGTGCTGGCGGTGGCGGTCCTGGCGGTGGCGGTGGCCGGCCTGTCGCAGCTCGGCGCCCCGTTCTTCGTTGAGCCGCTATTCAACGGCTCGATGCTGATCCTGGCCGTCGGGCTCGCCATGATGACCCAGCGCCGCCGCGAGCGCCGCATCGCCGCCGCCGAGGCTGCGGCACAGGGTCGTTCCGATCAACCGCGCAAGGATGACTGACCATGCCGTCGTTTCCGATCGTCGACAGCCACGTCCATCTCTACGATCCGAAACACCTCAGCTATCCCTGGCTGAAGAGCGTGCCGCCGATCGACCGGCGGTTCGATCTCGGCGATTTCGACCGGGCCCGCGGGCCGGTGGAGGTCGAGAAGATCGTCTTCGCCGAGGTGGCAGTGGGGCCGGGGCTGCATGTCGACGAGGCCGCCTGGGTGCAGAAGCTGGCCGACGGCGATGCCCGCCTGCGCGGGATGGTGGCGCACGCGCCGGTCGAGAACGGCGCCGCGGTGGCGGGCGATCTCGAGAAGCTGGCGGCCTTCCCGATCCTGCGCGGCATCCGCCGGCTGATCGAGACCGAGACAAATCCGAGCTTCGCGCTGGAGCCGGGCTTCGTCGAGGGTGTGAAGACGGTGGGCAGGCACGGCCTACCGTTCGACATCTGCGTCAAGCACTGGTCGCTGGTGTTCGGCGTCGAGCTGGCGAAGCGCTGCCCGGACGTGCAGTTCGTGCTCGACCACATTGGCAAGCCGGGTATCCGGCAGGGCATCACCGAGCCGTGGAAGGGACAGATCCGCGAGCTGAGCCGGATGCCCAACGTTGTGGTGAAGATCTCGGGCGTCGTCACCGAGGCCGACCACGGGAGCTGGACGAAGGAGCAGGTCAAGCCCTACGTCGCCCACGTCATCGAGTGCTTCGGCTTCGAGCGCTGCCTGTTCGGCAGCGACTGGACGGTGAGCGAGCTGACCCACCGCTATCCGCAATGGCCCGAGATCGTCGACGAGGTGATCAAGGGCTGCAGCGAGGCCGAGGCGCGGCAGCTCTATCGCGGCACGGCTGAACGAATCTACCGGGTCTAGCGACACCGGTTCGAAACCTTCTGCCAGCACATTCCGTTCCAGGCGGCCGAGCCGAACCTCCGAGGAGCCAGGTGGAATGTTGCGGGGATTGTCGGCTCTGGCCGCCGGACTCTTGCTGATCGGTGCCAGCGCCTCGGCCGAGACCGCGGTCGAGCGCGGGCGCTATCTCGTCGAGACCATCGCCGCCTGCGGCAACTGCCACACGCCGCAAGGGCCGGACGGCCCGCTGCCCGGCATGCATCTGGCCGGCGGGCTGGTGATGGACGAGGGCGTGTTCCGCGCCGTCACGCCCAACATCACGCCCGATCCCGCCACCGGCATCGGCAGCTGGACCGATGCGCAGATCATCCGCGCTATCCGCGAGGGCATCCGGCCGGACGGCTCGGTGATCGGGCCGCCGATGCCGTTCGCGTTCTATCGCGGCCTCGCCGACGACGATCTCGCCGCGATGGCGGCCTATCTGCGCACCGTGCCGCCGGTGGCGAGCGAGACCGTGCCGTCGACCTACAGCTTCCCGCTGCCGCCGGCCTACGGGCCGCCGGTAGGCTCGGTGAAGGCGCCCGATCGCGCCGACAAGGCGGCCTATGGCGCCTATCTCGCCGGGCCGATGGGCCATTGCCTGGAATGCCACACGCCGATGCTGCCCAACGGCCAGCGCGACATGGCCAAGCTCGGCTGGGGCCGTGCCGAGTTCAAAGGGCCATGGGGCGTGTCGGTCTCGGCCGACCTGACGCCGACACATCTCGGCGATTGGAGCGATGCCGAGATCGTCAAGGTCATCACCCAAGGGGTGAGCCGCGACGGCCGCCGGCTCTTCCCGCCGATGGGCTTTGCTTACTACGCCGGGATGAACGCGGACGACCTCGACGCCCTGGTCGCCTATCTCAGGACGCTGCCGCCCTCGGGCGGCTGACGTCGCGCCGGTGCAGCCAGACCACGCCGAGAATACCACCCGGGACGGTCTCGAGAACGGGTTCTGGCAGGGTGCGCATCGCCGGTCTCAATCTTCGACGTTCAGCTCCTGGTCGACGCTGCGCACGATGCGCGGATCCCAGGCCAGCAGGTCGTCGCGCCTGTCGGGATAGTCGATGCCGGCGAGGAAGTGGCGGATGGCGTTCAGCCGTGCTCGCTTCTTGTCGTCGGACTTGACGATGATCCAGGGCGCATCGGCGGTGGAGGTGTAGAAGAACATGTCCTCCTTGGCCTTGGTGTAGGCCTCCCAGCGGTCCTGGCTCTCGAGGTCGACCGGGCTCAGCTTCCACTGCTTCAGTGGATCGGTGATCCGGCTCTGAAAGCGGACGGCCTGCTCCTCCTTCGATACCGAAAAGTAGAACTTGAACAGCCGGATGCCGGCGCGGATCAGCATGCGCTCGTATTCCGGGGCCGAGCGCAGGAACTCGCGCACCTCGTTGTCGGTGCAGAAGCCCATCACCCGCTCGACCATCGCCCGGTTGTACCAGGAGCGGTCGAACAGCACGATCTCGCCGCCCGACGGCAGGTACCTGGTGTAGCGCTGGAAATACCACTGCGTGCGCTCCTCCTCGGTCGGCTTGTCGAGGGCGACGACGCGGGCGCCGCGCGGGTTCATGTGCTCGATGAAGCGCTTGATGGTGCCGCCCTTGCCGGCGGCGTCGCGGCCCTCGAAGATCGTGATCACCCTGAGCTTGTGCGCCTTAACGTGGTTCTGCAGCTTCAGGAGCTCGACATGCAGCGGCGCGATCAGCTCGATGTAGCTGCGCAGGTCGAGCTTGCGCAGCGGGCCGGCGCGATCGTCGGCCGGCGGGCGCTGGCGCTTGACGGGGCGCGCATCGGCGTCGCGGCCATGCGGCTTGGGATGTGCTGCCGCCAAGCTGGCGACGGCGGCGTTCTCGCGCGCCAGCACCTCGCCATTGTCGGCGGCGGTCTCGACGGACGGACCCTCGGCACGTTCCATGGCCTCGCTCCCAGCGCGACGATGCGGCCGAAGCCTGGCACGGCCGCCGACGGTCAGGCCAGCGCCTTCAGCGTCGCGGCGACGCCCAGCCTGCCGGCGGCGGCGGCGATGCCGGCCAAGGTCTCGGCATTGAGCGGGATGCCGTCCCGGCGATAGCGCGCCTCGATGTCGGCCTCGAGATGGCCCGGCACCCAGGTCCGCGCGAAACCCGGCGCCGGCAGCGAGGCATGGTATTGCGCCATCACCCGCTGCATGCGCTCGGCGAAGCGGCTGGGCTCCTCGAAGGCCGCGACATCGATCGCGATGTAGAACTGCCCGTCGGCGCCCGGCCTGGCGCCCTCCACCATGTTGCCGCTCTCGGTGCCGTAGCCGGCACCCGACAGCAGGGTCGACAGGATGCCCATGGCCATGGCGAGGCCGATGCCCTTGTGCTGGCCGATCGGCTGGATCAGTCCGGCAAGCGCCTGGTCGACGTCGGTGGTGGGCCTGCCCTCGCTGTCGAACGCCCAGCCCTCGGGGATCGGCTGGCCCTTCTGCTTGTAGATGCGCATCTTGCCGTGGGCGGTGGCGCCAAGCGCCACGTCCAGCACGAAGGGCGGCTGGTCGCCGGCCGGGATGCCGATGCCGATCGGGTTGAGCCCCACGATCTTCGAGGTGCCGCCCCACGGCGCCATGGTGGGCAGGGCGTTGGTGGCGGCGATGCCGATCATGCCGGCCTGCACCGCCATGCGCACCCAGTAGTCGAGCGCGCCGCAATGGTTGCTGCCGCCCACCGCCACCATGGCGATGCCGCTCTGCCGCGCCCGCTCGATGGCGAGGCTCATGGCGAAGGCCGCCGCCACCTGGCCCATGGCGTTGCCGCCGTCGACCGTGATCGCTCCCCACTTGGAGCGCACGATGCGCGGCCGGCCCCTGGGGTCGACGCCGCCAATGGTCAGCTTGTCGACATAGTCGGGCACGCGCATCACGCCGTGGCTGTGGATGCCGCGCAGATCGGCCTGTGCCAGCGAATCGGCGAGCAGGCGGGCATCCGCCGCCGCCATGCCGCAGCCGGCGAAGATGGCGGTCACCGCGTCGACCAGCGCCCGGAAGGCGAAGCGCGGCTCGTGCTCGGAGCCCGGATACTCGGCCATCGGATCAGCCCACGAGCACGGCGCGGGCGGCGCGCAGCGCCCGGTCGATGCCGTCGCGGTCGACGTCCAGATGGGTCACGGCACGAACGCGCCCAGGCCCCACGGCACCCATGCGCACGCCATGCTCCTTCAGGCCGTCGTCGAAGGCCCGGGCAGAAAGGCCGGGCCGGGTGATGTCGAAGAACAGGATGTTGGTCTCGACCCGGGTCGGGTCGATGGCGATGCCGGGCAGCTCGGCCAAGCCCTCCGCCAGCCGCCTGGCGTTGGCGTGGTCCAGGGCCAGCCGGTCGACATGGTGGCGCAGGCCGTGGAGGGCACCGGCGGCGATGATGCCGGCCTGGCGCATCGCCCCGCCCATCTGCTGCTTCAACCGCCAGGCCTCGTCGATGAAGTCGCGCGAGCCGGCCAGCGCCGCGCCCACCGGAGCGCCCAGGCCCTTGCTGAAATCGAGCCAGCAGGAATCGAAGCCCTGGCAGATCCGCGCCGCCGCATGATTGCCGGCGACCACGGCGTTCATCAGCCTCGCACCGTCGAGATGGGTGGCGAGGCCGTGCCGCTTCGCCGTGGCGCAGACCTCGTCCAGGGTCTCCAGCGGCCAGACCGAGCCGCCACCGAAATTGCTGGTGTTCTCGACCGAGACCAGCCGCGAGCGCGGGCTGTGGCGGTTGGGCGGGCGGATCGCCGCCTCGACCTGCTCCGCCGTGAAGATGCCGCGGTCGCCCTCGATGGTGCGCAGCATGGCGCCGGCCAATGCCGCCGGGCCTCCAGTCTCGGAATCGACGGCATGCCCGGTGCGGTCGAGGATGATTTCCTCGCCCGGCCGGACATGGACGCGATAGGCGATCTCGTTGGCCATGGTGCCGGAGGGGAGGAAGACCGCGGCCTCCTTGCCCAACAGCAGGGCCACGGCCTCGACCAGCTCGTTGACCGTCGGGTCCTCGAAGGCCTGCTCGTCGCCGACCTCGGCCTCGGCCATCGCCTTGCGCATGGCGGCCGTCGGCCGGGTCTTGGTGTCGCTGTAGAGATCGACGAACGCTGCCATCGAAACGCCTTCAGGATCGCGGTCTCGCCGGCTCCGACTGCGGCTGCTCGCCCAGCAGGTTGCGCTCGACCGACTGCAAATGGACACGCATGGCCGCAGCGGCACGATTGAGGTCGCGCTCCTCGATCGCCGCGACGATGGCCTCGTGCTCGGCGAAACTATGATGATCCGGGCCCGGACGCACGGGGTTTGTCCTGAGCCGTCCCCAGGTGACGGTGCGGCGCACGGCGTTCAGCGTGTCGAGCAGCGCCAGCAGCAGGCCGTTGCGCGCCGCCTCGCCGATGGTGCGGTGCAGGCGGTTGTCCCAGCTCTCGTACTGCCGCCAAGTGGTGGCCTGCTTGGCGCGGGTGAGGCAGGTGCGCATCTCGGCCAAGTGCGCCGGCGTGGCGTTGCGGGCGGCGAGGCGGGTGATCTCGGGCTCGAAGGCCAGCCTCGCCCCCATCACCTCGGCGGGGCTGGTGCGCCGCGCCATCGAGGCGATGTCGTTCGAGCCGTCGATCGGCCGGCTGCCGATGAAGGTGCCCTTGCCGACGTGCCGCCAGATCTGCCCCTCGCTCTCGAGCTCGCCCAGCGCCTTGCGCAACGCGGCCCGGCTGACTCCGAGTGCCGCCGACAGCTCCCGTTCCGGCGGCAGGCGGCCGTCGAACGGCAGCTCGGCGGCGGCGAGGAAGCCGCGCAGCCGTGCGGCTGCCCTGTCCTCGATCCTGCGGCCGGCGGATGGAGCCATGACCCTGACCAATCGTTCGATTGGTCTCAACTCTTGCCGGTTCGAGCGGCGTGAGTCAACCTTGAAGGCTTGACCGGTCGCCCGATCAATGCCAACCATTGTGGTTAATGGTCAGGGACCCCGGGCGGCGGCCCGGGGGCGGAGGAAAGGGAGGTCACGATGCCGGGATGGCGACGGCGGGCCCTGGCGCCCGTGCTGCTGGCAGGGATTGCGGGGCTGGCGCTGCTTCCCGCGGCCGCCCATGCCGCCGGCAAGGCGCGCGTCGCCTTCGGCGACATCGCCAGCGTCGAGACGCTGCACCTGCAGGCGGCCTTCGCCCGGGCCCAGGAGAAGGGCGTCGACCTCGAGGTGACCTACCTCAAGTCCGAGGACATCGCCTCGCAGGCGGTGGTCGGCGGGCAGGCCGACATCGGCGTCGGCGCGCCCTATGCGCTGATCCAGAAGGTCAAGGCACCCATCCGGATGTTCGTGCAGCTCTCGACGCTACGCTTCTACCCGATCGTCAACGCCGAGTACTTCAAGAGCTGGAAGGATCTCGACGGCCAGGAGGTGGCGGTGCACGCCCGCGGCTCCGGCACCGAGGCGATCATGCGGCTGATGGAGCAGCGCGAGGGCATCAAGTTCAGCAATGTCAGCTACGTGCCCGGTGCCGAGGTCCGTGCCGGCGCCCTGCTGCAGGGAACCGTCAAGGCCTCGATCGTCGATGCGCCGAACCGGCGGATGCTGGAGGAGAAGGCCCCCGGCAAGTTCGTCGTCCTGCCGCTCGAAGGCATCAACGCCACCGACGAGGCGCTATTCGCCAACACCGACTTCCTCGCCCGCGAGCCGCAGGCGGTGGAGACGCTGCTGACCGAGATCGTCCAGACCTGGCGCGAGGTCGCCGCCGATCCCCAGCGGATCGTCGAGCTGCGCAAGCAGTACAACCTGCTGCCCGACCTGCCGGCCGAGATGGAGAGCACGATCCTGCCCTACTTCGAGGAGCTGGCGGCGGCGGGTGCCCTACCGCTCAACGGCGGCGGAGCCCAGGCGGTGAAGGACGACTTCGCCTTCTTCACCCTCGCCGGCCAGTTGCAGGGCGATGCGGCCGGCCTGAAGCCCGAGGACTTCTGGGCGACCGGGCCGCTCGACGCGGTGCTGGACAGAATCGGGCGCAAGTGACGGGTTGCGCATGAGGCGATCGCCCTCCTTCGAAGGCATCGCCCCGGCGCCAACGACCGCCGGGCCGGCCAACGCGGGGCCGAGCCCGGCGGCATGGCGCATCCTCTCCATCGCCGCCTTCGCGCTGGCTTGGGAGATCGCCGGCCGCGTCCCGATCAACCTGGCCTTCCCGACCTTCCTCGAGACCCTCGCCGCCTTCGGCCGGATGCTGGCCGACGGCAGCATGGGCCGCGCCTATTTGTCGACCCTGCAGCCCTTGCTGATCGGCCTCGTCGTCTCGGCGGTGCTGGGCGTGGCGCTCGGTGTCGCCATGGGCCTGTCGCGGCTAGCGGAATGGCTGGCCGCACCCTTGCTGATCGTGCTGCAGGCCGCCCCCATGGCGGCGCTGATCCCGCTCGTCACCTTCGTCTACGGCATCGGCCTCCTGGCCAAGTCGCTGGCGGTGATCATGCTGGCGCTGCCGGTGATCGCCCTCAACGGCTACAAGGCGGTGCGCAACGTCAGCCCCTCGCTGCTCGACATGTGCCGCTCGTTCCAGGGGACGCGGGCGCAGCAGGTGCTGAAGGTCGTGCTGCCCGACGCCAGCCCGGTGATCTTCGCCGGCCTGCGGCTGGGCGTGGCCGCCGGCTTCATCGGCGTGGTGCTGGCCGAGTTGCTGATCACGCCCACCGGCATCGGCGATCTCATCACCTATCACCGCTCGGTCGCCGACTATGCCGAGATGTATGCCGCCGTGGTCTCGATCGTGCTGCTGTCGGCGCTGACCCTGGCGGCATTGCAGGCCGTCGAGCTGCGGCTGTTCCGGCCCGAGCGGCGGGGACATTGATGGCGGTCGAGATCAGGCCGAGACCGGCCGCGGCCACCGCCTCGCCGGTGGCCGACAGCATCGTCGAGGTGCGCGGCGTCACCAAGATCTATGCCGGCCATGTGGAGGCGCTGCGCGGCATCGACCTCGATTTTCCGCGCGGCAAGCTGACCACGCTGCTGGGGCCGAGCGGCTGCGGCAAGACCACCCTGCTCAAGATCATCGGCGGCCTGGTCGAGCCGACGGCCGGCGAGATCCGCGTCGACGGCAGGCCGGTGCGCGGTCCGGGCCCGGAGCGCGCCTTCGTCTTCCAGGATTTCGCGCTGCTGCCCTGGGCCACGGCGCTGCGCAACGTCGCCTTCGGCCTCGAGCTGCGCGGCACGCCGCGCCAGGAGCGCGAGGCGGTGGCCCGCCGCTACATCGCCCAGGTCGGTCTCGCCGGCTTCGAGGACCGCTACCCGCACGAGCTGTCGGGCGGCATGCGCCAGCGCGTCGGCCTGGCGCGGGCGCTGGCGGTCGATGCCGAGGTGCTGCTGCTGGACGAGCCGTTCTCGGCCGTCGACGAGCAGAACCGCCGCCGCTTCCAGGAGGATCTGATCGAGCTGCGCGAGCACGCGCGGAAAACCTTCATCTTCGTGACGCACAGCATCGAGGAGGCGGTCTACGTCTCCGACCGCATCGTGCTGCTGTCGCCGCGGCCGGGACGGGTGTCGCAGGTGATCGAGCCGCACATCGACCGCAGCGCCGGCCCCGAGGCCATCCGCCGCTCGGGCGGCTATCTCGATACGGTCGAGACCATCTGGCAGGGCCTGCGGCACTACACGGACGGCGAGCGGTGATCACCATCGCCGGCCACCGCGTGCCGATGTCGGCCTCGCTGCTGGTCTGGGCGGTCCTGTGGGAGATCGTCGGCCGGCTCGGGCTGGTCTTCCTGCTGCCGCCGCTGTCGGAGGTGATCGCCGCCGGCATCGTCATGGTGCAGACGTCGACCTGGCAGGCGGCGACGCTGATCTCGGCGCAGGGGTTCCTCGTCGGCATGACGGCGGCGATCCTGGTCGGCGTGCCACTGGGGGTGGCGATGGGCAGGGTGCCCTTCGTCGACCGGCTGCTGGGGATGTGGGTCGACCTCTTCGTCTCGGCACCGCTGTCGGCGCTGGTGCCGATCCTGATGATCCTGTTCGGCTTCGGCCAGACCACGGTCGTCGTGACGGTGTTCCTGTTCGCGGTGTGGATCATAGCCCTGGACACGCGGGCGGGCGTGCGCGAGGTGCCGCCGTCGCTGGTCGAGATGGGGCGGTGCTACGGCGCCACGCGCTGGCAATTGCTGACCCGGATCATCCTGAAGGCAGCCCTCCCCGAGATCCTGGCGGGCATCCGGCTCGGAGTGATACGAGGCGTCAAGGGCGTGGTGATCGGCCAGCTGCTGGTCGCCATCATCGGCTATGGCGAGCTGTTCGAGCTCTATTCGCGCGGCTTCGCCATGGCGAGCTTCTGGGCATTGGCGCTGATCCTGTTCGCCATGGCGATGCTGCTGTCGGCGCTGGTCGAGGCTGCCGAGAAACGTGTCGAGTTCTATGCGGGAGTGAGGTCATGAGCAGTTCGGGCAATGGCTACGTCGTCGAGCCGCCGCCCCAGCCGGCCCTGCCGGTGCAGGGCACGGACAGGCTGTTCCCGGTGCACCGCATTTACTGCGTCGGCCGCAACTATGCCGAGCACGCCATCGAGATGGGCCACGATCCCACCCGCGAGGAACCGTTCTTCTTCCAGAAGAACCCGGACAGCCTGGTGGTCGGCGGCGGCGAGTTCCCCTATCCGCCGCGCAGCAGGGACGTGCATCACGAGGTCGAGCTGGTGGTGGCGATCGGCCGCGGCGGCTCGGACATTCCGGTCGAGAGCGCCCTCGACCACGTGTTCGGCTATGCCGTGGGCCTCGACATGACGCGGCGCGACCTGCAGGGCGAGGCCAAGAAGGCCGGCCGGCCCTGGGAGGTCGGCAAGGCGTTCGAGGCTTCGGCCCCCTGCACCCAGATCATCCCCGCCGCCACCCTCGGCCATCCCTCGAAGGGCACTGTCTGGGCCAAGGTCAACGGCAAGCAGCGCCAGAGCGGCGACCTCGACCAGATGATCTGGAAGGTGCCGGAGATGATCTCCTACCTCTCCGGCCTGTTCACCCTGCAGCCGGGCGACCTGATCTTCTCGGGCACGCCGGCCGGCGTCGGCGGGGTGCAGCGCGGCGACTGGATCGAGGCCGGCGTCGACGGCGTCGGCGAGATCGCGGTCAAGGTCGTCTGACGCGAAGGTGATGACGGTGGGCGGACCGGCGTATCGCCGATCCGCCTCGGTCATTGACTTGTCACGAGACTGTCATTTCTGATGGCGGCACGACGCGGCGGCGAAGCCGCCCGCAGGGAGGCATTCATGCGCAGACTATTGATGCTCGGGGCCAGCGCGCTGGCCTTCGCAGCGGCGAGCGCCGCCGAGGCGGCCGAGAAGCTCACCCTCTACTGCAGCCCGCAGGAGGAGTGGTGCCAGCTCATGGTGACCGAGTTCACCAAGGCCACCGGCATCGAGGTGGCGATGACCCGCAAGAGCTCGGGCGAGACCTATGCCCAGGTCAAGGCCGAGGCCAGCAACCCGAAGGGCGACGTCTGGTGGGGCGGCACCGGCGACCCGCACCTGCAGGCGGCCGAGGAGGGCCTGACCGAGCCCTACGATTCGCCGATGCTGGCCGAGCTGCGCGACTGGGCGCTCAAGCAGCACGAGACTTCGGGCGGCCGCACCGTCGGCATCTATGCCGGTGCGCTGGGCTACGGCTACAACAACGATCTCGTGAAGAAGAACGGGGTTGCCGCGCCGGGGTGCTGGGCCGACCTGATCAAGCCCGAGTTCAAGGGCGAGGTGCAGATCGCCAACCCGAACAGCTCGGGCACCAGCTACACGGCACTCGCGACCTTCGTGCAGATGATGGGCGAGGAGAAGGCGTTCGAGTTCCTCAAGGCGCTGCACGCCAACGTCAACCAGTACACCAAGTCCGGCTCCGCTCCGATCAAGGCCGCGGCCCAGGGCGAGACGATGGTCGGTATCGTCTTCCAGCACGACGCGGTGACCATGAAGGTGTCGGGCGCTCCGATCACCGTGGTCAGCCCCTGCGAGGGCACCGGCTACGAGATCGGCTCCATGAGCATCATCAAGGGTGCCCGCAACATGGAGAGTGCCAAGGCCTTCTACGACTTCGCGCTCAAGGCCGACATCCAGTCGATGGCCGCCCAGGCCCAGGCCTACCAGGTGCCGTCGAACAAGAACGCGACGCCGCCCCCCGAGTCGCCGGACTTCAGCCAGATCAAGCTGATCGACTACGACTTCGCCAAGTTCGGCTCCTCGGCCGAGCGGACGCGGCTGCTCAAGCGCTGGGACGACGAGGTGGCGTCGCTGCCGCGCTGAGCCCGGGCCTTGCGTCGCGGGCTCCTGCTCTGGCTGATCGTCGGCTGGGTCGGCTGGGCCGTCCTGCCGTGGTACGCCCTGGAGGACGGCTTCCTCGATCCCAGCTGGATCGAGGACGGCTGGATCTTCGACCGCGACGCCGCCCCGGCGCTGTTCCAGGGCTTGTGGCATCACAAGCCCTGGCTGCTGCCGCTGGGCGCCTTCCTGCTGCTGGCGACGCTGCTGCCGCGGCGGGCGCTGGTGCTGGCCGGCGCCGGCGGCCTGTTCTGGATGGGCCTCCAGGGCTTCGGCATCGACCACAGGGGACCGACCTTCCTGCCGGCGGGACTGCTGCCCGAGGGGGCGCGCCAGTTCGGCATGGGCTGGGGGGCGGTGGCGACGGCCGCGGCCTTCCTGTTCATCCTGACCGAAGGGCTGGCGCGGCGCGGGCTGGCGCGGGGCGACAGCTTCGTCGCCGGCGCCATCGGCCTCGTCGTCGCCGTGGTGGCGCTGTTCATCTTCTTCCCCGTCGTCAACATCCTGACCAGCGCCTTTGTCGACGCCGAAGGCAATGCGGCGCCGCTGCTGCTGCTGACGCGCCTTGCCGACGACAAGACCTGGGGCCTGGGCTGCATCGCCGGCAATGTGAGCTGCGGTGTGGCCTGGAACACGCTGTTGCTGGCGGTGCTGGTGGGAGCGGGCACCACCGTGCTGGGCCTCGCTTTCGCGCTCGTGGTGACGCGCACCGGCTTTCCGGCCAAGCGGGCGCTGCGCGTGCTGACGGTGCTGCCGATCATCACGCCGCCCTTCGTCGTCGGCCTCGCCATCATCCTGCTGTTCGGCCGCTCCGGCACGGTGACGCAATGGGTAGCCGCTGCCTTCGGCATCGAGGCCGGGCGCTGGATCTACGGCCTGCCGGGCATCTGGCTGGCACAGATGCTGGCCTTCACGCCGATCGCCTTCCTGGTGCTGATCGGCGTCGTCGAGGGCGTCAGCCCCTCACTGGAGGAAGCCGCCCAGACCCTGCGCGCCGATGCGAAGAAGACCTTCTGGACGGTCTCGCTGCCGCTGATGCGCCCCGGCCTCGCCAACGCTTTCCTGCTCGGCTTCATCGAGAGCATGGCCGATTTCGGCAACCCGCTGGTGCTGGGCGGCAACTACGACGTGCTGTCGACCGAGATCTTCTTCGCCGTGGTGGGTGCCCAGCACGACCAGGGCCGTGCGGCGGTGCTGGCGATCGTGCTGCTGGCCTTCACCCTGATGGCGTTCTGGGCGCAGCAGCAATGGCTGGGCCGGCGCGCCTACACCACCGTCACCGGCAAGGGCGATTCCGGCATCCCGCTGCAGCTGCCGAGGGGCGCCTCGATCCTCTGCCATGCCGTGGTGCTGCCCTGGGCGCTGCTCACGGTCGTCATCTACCTGATGATCCTGATGGGCAGCCTCGTGGTCTCCTGGGGCCGGGACTACACCCCGACCTTCCGCCACTACGTCCACGCCTTCGGCGTCACCACCGGCGACCATGGCCTCGTCTGGTCCGGCACCGCCTGGAACAGCTTCTTCACCACCTTCCAGATCTCGGCCGTGTCGGCGGTGCCGACGGCCGCCATCGGCCTGCTGACCGCCTGGCTGCTGGCGCGGCAGGACTTCCGCTTCAAGCGGATGTTCGAGTTCGGCACCATGCTGAGCTTCGCCATCCCCGGCACGGTGATCGGCGTCGCCTACATCCTGGCCTTCAACGTGCCGCCGCTGGAGCTGACCGGCACCGGCATCATCCTCGTGATCGCCTTCATCTTCCGCAACATGCCGGTCGGCGTGCGCGCCGGCATCGCCTCGCTCAGCCAGCTCGACAGGAGCCTTGACGAGGCCTCGCTGACGCTGCGCGCCGGCAGCTTCACCACGGTGCGCCGGGTGCTGCTGCCGCTGCTGCGGCCGGCGCTGCTGGCGGCCCTGGTCTACAGCTTCGTGCGGGCGATGACCGCGATCAGTGCCGTGATCTTCCTGGTCAGCGCCCAGTACGAGATGGCGACCTCCTACATCCTGGGCCGGGTCGAGAACGGCGACTACGGCCTCGCCATCGCCTACTGCACGGTGCTGATCCTGGTGATGCTCGTGACCATCGCCCTGTTCCAGTGGCTGGTCGGCGAGCGCCGGCTCGGCCGCCGCGCCGCCGCCCCCGCGCTCAGCCCCGTCGGAGCCGCCACGTGACCACCGCCGCCGTCCGCTTCGACCATGTGACCAAGGCCTACGGCTCGGTCGTGGCGGTCGACGACGTCTCCTTCACCGTCGAGCGCGGCACGCTGGTGACGCTGCTGGGGCCTTCCGGCTGCGGCAAGACCACCACCTTGCGGATGATCGCCGGGCTGGAGCTGGCGACCAAGGGGCGGATCCTGATCGGCGAGCAGGACGTGACCGCCCTGCCCGCGACCGCCCGCGACGTGGCGATGGTGTTCCAGTCCTACGCCCTGTTCCCGCACATGACGGTGCAGGAGAATGTCGGCTACGGCCTCACCGCCGCCCGGCTGCCCAAGGCCGAGGTGAAGTCCAGGGCCGACGCCGGGCTCGAGCTGGTGGGCCTCGCCGGCATGGGCCATCGCCTGCCGAGCGAGCTTTCCGGCGGCCAGCAGCAGCGCGTGGCGGTGGCCCGCGCCGTGGTGCTGGAGCCCAAGGTGCTGCTGTTCGACGAGCCCTTGTCGAACCTCGACGCCAAGCTGCGCCGCCGCGTGCGCGAGGAGATCCGCGACCTGCAGCAGAAGCTCGGCATCACCGCCGTCTATGTCACCCACGACCAGGAGGAGGCCCTGGCGGTCTCCGACCGCGTCATCGTCATGAGCCAGGGGAAGATCGCGCAGGAAGGCACGCCGCGCGAGCTGTACGAGGAGCCGGCGTCGCGCTTCGTCGCCGACTTCATCGGCGACGCCAACCTGCTGCCCTGCGACATCGCCGAGATCTATGGCCGCGAGGCGGTGGTGCGCCTGGGCGGCCTGGAAGCCCGCCTGCCGCGCCGCGGCCTCGGCACCGGCTCGGCGCTGATCGCCATCCGGCCGCAGAGCCTGCACCTCTCGGCGAGCCCGGGCGCCGACACCCTGCCGGCCAAGGTGTCGCACGCCACCTATCTCGGCAGCCACATGGCCTACGAGCTCGATACCGCGATTGGCGAGCTCTATGTCGAGGACCACGCCACCGAGCGGCCGTTCGCGGCCGGCGACGAGGTGCATGTGGCGCTGGCGCCGCGCGGCGTGACGCTGGTGCCGGGCGAGCCTGCCTGAAGCGTCCAGCTGGTCGCGGCCCGGAATTCGCCGAGCCGTGATTGGGCAGGCCGATGTCCGGGGCGCTACCGCGCGTCCCGCATCAAAGTGGAGAAGACAGCGATGCGCAGGATCATCGTCTGGAACCTGATGACCCTGGACGGCCACTTCGAGGGGCCGCAGCCCTGGGATCTCGACTTCCACAACCTCGCCTGGGGGCCGGAGCTGGAGCGGCTGTCGCTGCAGCAGGCCGAGGAGGGCGACCTCCTGGTGTTCGGCCGCCGGACCTACGAGGGCATGGCCGCCTATTGGACGACGGCCGAGGACAACAGCGAGATCAAGGCCTTCATGAACAGCGTGGCCAAGCTGGTCGCGTCCCGCACGCTGAAGGAGGCGAGCTGGAACAACAGCCGCATCGTCGCCGAGCCGGTGGCCGAGCTGACGCGGCTGAAGGCCGGCCCCGGCAAGGCGATGCTGGTGTTCGGCAGCGCCGAGCTCGCCGCCGTGCTGATCGAGGCCGGACTGGTGGACGAATTGCGGATCTGCATCGTCCCGGTCCTGCTCGGCGCCGGCAACCCGCTGTTCAAGCCGGCGCCGAGCCGGACGCTGCTGGAGCTGCTGGGCAGCGAGACCACCGAGGCCGGCTCGGTGATCCTGCGGTACGCACCGGAGCGGCGGCCCGCATCGTAGGGGTATGGGCGTGCGACTCGCCGATTGGCGGACGATGCGGCGAACGTGATAGTCGCGCCCATACGGTCCCGGTTGTCCTGGGAGGCTCGGCGGCATGGCCGGCAGGGAGCATGTGCAGGCGCTGATGCGCGACGTCGGCCCGCAAGCGGGCCTGCTCGAGGTCACCGAGTTCGCCGAGCACGACGCATGGACGCTGGTGGTCGACGACGCCACTGTGCTGTTCGTGGACCATGACGACACGGATGGGCGGCTGATGCTGTCGGCCGAGGTCGGCGAGCCTGCCGAGACGGGGCGCCCAGGGCTCCATGAGCTGCTGCTGCGCTACAACGATGCCTGGCGCGAGACCGGCGGCGGGCGGATGTCGCTCGATCCCGCGGGCGTCGTGGTCCTGCGGTTCGAGCTGCCGGTGCAGGGGCTGGAGCTGGCGCGCCTGCAAGGGGTGATCGGCACCTTCGTCGAGGTGCTCCGGGGCTGGCGCGAGATCGTGGCCAATGCCGGCGAAGAGGCGCCGGCGGTGCCGCTGGCGGCGATGATGCCGGGCGGCATGATCCGCGGCTGACGCGCGGCGTTCCGAACGGAAGGAGGCTTGCGATGCAGGTCGGGCAGCAGACGACGTTCACCCAGATCTACAACCAGTTCAGGCCGGGGCCGCTGTCCAACTCGGACCAGCACCTGCGGCTGACCGGCACCAACCTGCACACCCACAATCCGCTGATGCCGCACGGCAAAGGGGCGGCCGCCCTGCAGGCCCGGCTCGACAAGTACAACGGCGGCGCCGGGGCGGTGAAGGATGCCATCGCCCGGCAGTACACGCCCGAGATCGCCGACAAGGTGTTCCGGAACCTCGGCCTCGGCAGCGAGGTCAGGCTGCGCGACCTCGGGGCGATCAAGGCCGAGATCGAGCGCCAGACCACGCTCGACATCGGCAAGTACGGGCACGACACCACCCGCATGCTGCAGGCGGCGATCGACCGCACCGACCCGGCGCTGACCGAAGCTTTCGAGGCGTTCGGCGAGAAGTCGCTGACCTCGGAGAACCTGAACTTCCTGCGGGCGGTGAGCGACTACCGTCAGGCGCCTACGGCGGAGAAGGCGCGGGCGATCGTCAGCGAGTTCATCGACGGCGCCCAGCGCGTCAATCCCACCGACCGGGACGACGACGCCGACATCATGTTCCGCGCCACCAAGCAGGCGCTGCAGCGCGACGACGCCGACCCGGCAGCGTTCGACGACATCTACGACCAGGTCTTCAACATGACCTCGCTCGACGTCATGACCAAGTTCGTCAACGAGCAGCTGCCGAAGGGTCGGTGACGGGCCGGGCGGGGCTCACGCCGCCGCCCGCTCGGTCCTCGCCGCCTCCCAGGCCAACATCGCCTGCTTGCGGACATTGCCCCAGCGGTAGCCGCCCAGAGCCCCGGTCTCGCGGATGACGCGGTGACAGGGAATCAGGAAGGCGATCTGGTTGGCGCCGACGGCGCCGCCTACCGCACGGGCTGCCCCCGGCTTGCCCAGGGCGGCGGCGAGGTCGCCGTAGGATATGGTCGAGCCCTCGGGGATGCGCAGCAGCGCACGCCACACCTGTACCTGGAAGGGCGTGCCCTTCAGCAGCAGCGGCAGCGGCTCGGTCTGCGGGCCGTCGGGGAAGCAGCGGCCGACCCAGGGTGCGGTGCCCTCCGGATCGTGGACGAAGGTGCTGAGCGGCCAAGCGCGCTGCTTGGCCTCGAGCTGCTCCTCGTACTCGCCGTCGGCGGCGAAGGCGAGCCGCGCGAGGCCGCGGTCGCTGACCACGAACAGCGCATCGCCGAACGGCGTCGGATGCACCGCCCAGCGCAGCGTGATGCCCTGGCCCAGCGCCTTGTACTCGCCGGGTGTCAGCGCCTCGTAGGTGACGAACAGGTCGTGCAGCCGCGACGGGCCGGACAGGCCGACCTCGTAGGTGGCGTCCAGCACGCTGGTCTGGCGCAGCGCCGCCTTGGCGTGCTCGACGGTGAGCAGGCCGAGGAAGCGCTTCGGGCTGACGCCGACCCAGCGGGTGAAGACGCGCTGGGCATGGAAGGGCGACAGGCCCATGGCGTCGGCGACGTCCTCGAGCCGCGGCTGGTCGAGGCGGTTGTCCTCGATCCAGCGGATGGCGCGCTCGACGCGGGCATAGTCGGTGGACGGGGTGTGGGTCGTCAGTTGCATGGCCGGATCCTCATCGTCTGGACCCGTCAGATACGCATTCTCCGCCACCGTTCACACCCGATCCTTGCGCCACTCAGGCGACCGCGCGGCCATGCCAGGCGGCAGCGAAGGCACGGGCGTTGACGCCGACCTCGGCAGCACTCAGCCCGGCCTTGTAGAGGGCGGAGCCGAGGCCGAAGCCGGCGACGCCGGCCGCACGGTAGGCGGCCATGCTGTCCGGTCCGATGCCGCCGACCGGGTAGAGCCTGGTCCCCTTGGGCATCACGGCGAGCCAGGCCCTGACCACGGCCGGCGGCAGCATCTCGGCCGGGAACATCTTGAGGCCGTCGGCGCCGGCATCGAGGGCGGCGAAGGCCTCGGTCGGGGTGGCGACGCCGGGCACGCAGACCAGCTTCTGCCGCTTGGCCTCGCGGATGATCGACACATCGCCGTGCGGCATGATGCACAATCGCCCGCCCGCGTCGCGCAGCCGGCCGACGTCCGAGGGCGACAGCACCGTCCCGGCGCCGACCAGCGCCTGCTCGCCCAATCGCTCGGCGAGGCGGCGGATGCTGGTGAAGGGGTCGGGCGAGTTCAGCGGCACCTCGATCAGCCGGAAGCCGGCCTCGATCAGCACCTCACCGACCTCGACCGCCTCGTCGGGCCTCAGGCCGCGCAAGATGGCGACGAGCGGAAGATCGACGTCGAGTGCTCCCATTGCCTCAGCCTCCGATCAGCCCGGCAGCGCGGGCGACGACCCATTGCCCCGTGGCAGCCGCCTCGCCGGCATGGGCCTCGCTGCCGACGCCGGCGATCTCGAGGGCGGTGCGGTAGCGTGCGGCCAGCGCAGCGCCACCGACGATCAGCACGCCCGTTTCCACTGCCGGCCGGCCGGCGCAGCCGAAGGCCTCGCGCAGCTCGCAGCCCAGGAGCAGCCCGGAAAGGTAGTCGGCGATGCCAGTGCCCGGTACCTCGTCGAAAAGGCCGAGGGTGCGGGCACTGAACAGGCGGCGCAGCAGGCCGCCGGCGCCCGGATCGCCCGACAGGCCGAAGCGCACGCCGCGCGCGAAGGCGGAGGCATCGGCGGCATCGCCCTGCATCAGCCGGCCGAGGATCGAGTGCTGCCGCAAGACGGCGAACAGCTCGCCGGTCATGAAGCTGGCGAACCAGACCACCCGGCCCTGCTCGACCAGCGCCCATTTGCTGTGCGTGCCCGGCAGCACGAGCAGCCTCGCCTCGGGCCGCTGCGCCAGGACGCCCAGGATCTGGGTCTCCTCGCCGCGCATCACGTCGGGCACGCCGTCGGCACCGCGGAACGACAGGCCGGGGACGAAGCGCAGCTCGGCGCCGCCCCTGGTGCGGTGGCGGACGAGGTGGCCGACGATGTCCTCGGCACCCGCCGGGCACGGGGCGTAGGGTGCCTCGACCCAGCCCTGGCGGCTGCCGATCATGCCGGACGCCAGGACCGGCGCCCCCGCCCCGACCCAGTCGCCGACGAGGCGGACGAAGGCGGCATCGAAGTCGCGGTCGACGACCTGCAGGATGCCGGCCGGCGCCTCGCGGCGCTCCAGCACCGTGCCGTCGGCGGCCATGCGATAGCCGCGGAACGAGCTGGTGCCCCAGTCGAGGCCGATCAGCGCCGCGTCCATGCTAGCGCTCCGCCCCGGCCAGCAGTTCGGCCACGGCGTCGCGCGTCGGCATCGGTGCCACGGCGCCGAAGCCCGTCACCGCCAGGGCCGCCGCCGCATTGGCCCAGCGGGCGGAGCCGAAGACATCGCCGGTGCGCAGATATTCGACCAGGAAGGCGCCGTCGAAAGTGTCGCCGGCACCGGTGGCATCGACCAGCTCGACCTCGTGCCGGGCGAGGCGCTCGCGGCGCTGGGCCGTGGCGACGGCCGAGCCGCCGTCGCCCAGCGTCAGCACCACGGCCTTGGGATGATGGGCGAGATAGTGGTCGAGGATGGCATCGATGTCCGAAAGCCCGGTCAGCGCCTGGGCGTCCTCGATGCTGGCCTTGACGATGTCGGCCTGCGCCGCCGTCGCCTCGACCACCGCGCGGGCGCGCGGCATCGGCCAGAGCCGCTTGCGCAGGTTGGTGTCGTAGGAGACCAGCGCACCGCCTGCCTTGGCGGCGTCGATGGCGGCGAACACCGCATCGCAGGCCGAGGCGCTGATCGCCTGGCTGATGCCGGAGACGTGCAGCGCCTTCGCCGCCTTGACGTAGTCGGCCGGCACGTCCTCCGGCTTCATCCGGCTGGCGGCCGAGCCGGCGCGCAGATAGCTGAACTCGTGGCCCGACTTGCCGTGGGTGACGAAATAGACCGCGGTGTGGGCGTCGGGGTCGCGCAGCACCCGCGAGCTGTCGACATTCTCCTGCCGCCACAGCTCGACGAAGGCGTCGCCGAAGCTGTCCTGGCCCAGGGCGGTGAGGTAGCCGACCTTGCCGCCCTGGCGGGCGGCGGCGATGGCGCAGTTCGAGGTGTCGCCGCCGAACCCCTGCAGGTAGCGCTTCTCCTTCGGGTCGGTCTGGTTGAGCTCGATCATCGGCTCGCCCATGCAGACGATCTCGGGGCTCATCGGGCTGCTCCGTCCAGGGCGGCCCGGTGCAGGGCGGCCGAACGTTCGTCGAAGCAGCAGAACAACACTCGGTCCAAGTGAGCCCCCTCGTTCGTCTTCTGTTGCACCGTGCGCACGGCGATACCGGCGGCACGCTTGGCGGGAAAGCCATAGATGCCGGTCGAGATCGCCGGAAAGGCGATGCTGCGGCAGCCGTTCTCGACCGCCACTTCCAGCGAGCGGGCGTAGCAGCTCGCCAGGAAGCCGTCCTCGCCGGCGCCGCCGCCGTGCCAGACCGGCCCGACGGCGTGGATGACGAGCCCGGCCGGCAGCGCGAAGCCGGGCGTGGCCTTGGCGTCGCCGGTGGCGCAGCCGCCCAAGGCGGCGCAGGCGCGCGCCAGCTCCGGCCCGGCGGCGCGGTGGATGGCGCCGCAGACGCCGCCACCCGGCGCCAGCCGCTCGTTGGCGGCGTTCACGATGGCGTCGACCGCCAGACGGGTGATGTCGCCGTGGACGACCTCGAGGAGGGTCATCTGATCTTGATCGCGCCGTCGAGCAGCGGTGCGGCGGCACCCAGCCGCCTGCGCAGGCTCGGCCAGTTCACGGCCTCGGGATCCTTGACCAGCAGCGCCAGCGGCCGCTGGTCGAGGCGGACGTCGGCCAACAGCTCGGTGCGGCTGAGCTTGCCGTCGCCGTCCTCGTCGTAGCTGGCGAACAGCCGCGGCAGGCCCGCCATCTCGACGATGGCCAGCGTGCCGAACACGCCACGGCGGTCGCCGGGGCTCAGCCGGTCGCGGTTGGCCCGCAGCCACTCGAACATGTCGGCCTGCAGGGCCTGAAGCTCGGGCAGCGAGAGCTGGCCGTCCTTGTCGGTGTCGGCGAAGCGGAAGCTGCGGTCGAAGCAGTCGGTGGAGGCTGCCTGGGCGCAGAATTGGGCGTTGTCGCGCACGAACCGGTCGATGCGCGCGGTGTCGGTGGGCGCGGTGGTCTGCGCCGCGGCCGGAACGGCGGCCGCGAGGGCGGCGAGCAGCAGGAAGCGATGGATCAAGTTCGGCCCTCCCGGGCGTTGTCATAGGTGTGCGGGCACGGCATCGCAACGCCGCGCGATGGCGAGGGATGCGTCAGGCCAGCAGGCCCTTGAGACGATACACCAGCTCCAGCGCCTGGCGGGGGCTCAGCTCGTCCGGGCTGGTGGAACGCAGCAAGTGCTCGACGGGCGAAGGGCCGGCCGGCGACACCGCGGCCGGCGGGGCCGCGCGCTGCAGGGCGGCCGCGAACAGCGGCAGGTCGTCGGCGAGCCGGGCCGGGGCGGCGCTGGCCTCGCCCTCCTCCAGCCGCTTCAGCACCTCCTCGGCCCGCGTCAGCACCGCCTCCGGCAGGCCGGCGAGCCGCGCCACGTGCACGCCGTAGGAGCGGTCGGCGGTGCCTGCGGCGACCTCGTGCAGGAAGACGACCTCGCTCTGCCATTCCTTGACCCGCATGGTGTGGCAGGCCAGCGCGCCCAGCCGCGCCGCCAGTGCCGTCAGCTCGTGATAATGGGTCGCGAACAGCCCGCGGCAGCGGTTGACCTCGTGGAGATGCTCGACGATCGCCCAGGCCAGCGACATGCCGTCGTAGGTGGCGGTACCCCGGCCGATCTCGTCCAGCACCACCAGCGAATGGGGGCCGGCCTGGTGCAGGATGGTGGCGGTCTCGACCATCTCGACCATGAAGGTCGAGCGGCCGCGCGCCAGATCGTCGGCGGCACCGACGCGGCTGAACAGCCGGTCGACGACGCCGATATGCGCCTCGGCCGCCGGCACGAAGCCGCCCATCTGCGCCATCACCACGATGAGCGCGTTCTGGCGCAGGAAGGTGCTCTTGCCGGCCATGTTGGGACCGGTCAGCAGCCACAGCCGCCCGCCGTCGCCCAGGACACAGTCGTTGGCGACGAAGGCCTCGCCCTGGCGCCGCAGCGCCTGCTCGACCACCGGATGGCGTCCGCCCTCGACGGCGAAGGCCGTGCCGTCCTCGATGCGCGGCCGGACGTAGCGCTCGGCCGCCGCCAGCTCGGCGAGGCCGGCCGCGACGTCGAGCCCGGCCAGGGCCGCGGCGGTCTCGGCGATCGGCTCGGCCTCGGTCAGCACCGCCTGGCGCAATGTCTCGAACAGCTCGAGCTCGAGGGCCAGCGCCCGCTCGGCGGCATTGGCGATGCGGCTCTCCAGCTCGGCCAGCTCGGGCGTGGCGTAGCGCGTGGCGCCGGCCATGCTCTGCCGCTGCACGAAGCTCGCCGGCACCTTGGCGAGATGGGCGGCCGTCACCTCGATATGGTAGCCGATCAGGTTGTTGTGGCGGACCTTCAGCGACGGGATGCCGGTATGCTCGCGGTAGCGGGCCTCCAGGGCCGCGATGTGCTGGCGGCTGCGGTCGCGCAGCTGGCGCAGCTCGTCGAGCTCGGCCAGCACGCCGTCGCGGACGAGGCCGCCGTCGCGGGCCAGCAGCGGCGGGCTCTCGACCAGCGTTTCCCTCAACCGTGAAGCGAGAATCGCCTGGTCGGCGATGCGGACGGCGATGGGGGCGAGCATCGCGGCCGCCGCCATGGCCTCGCGCAGGGCAGCGGCGCGCTCCAGCCCGTCGCCGATGGCGAGGAGATCGCGCGGGCCGCCGCGCGCCAGTGCGATGCGGGACAGCGCCCGCTGCAGGTCGGGGACCCGCCGCAGATCCCGGCGCAGGCCGTCGCGCAGCTCCGCCGCGTCGACCAGGCATTCGACCTCGTCGAGCCGGCGGCGGATGGCGGCGGCATCGGCCAGCGGCGAGGCCAGCCTGTCGGCCAGCAGCCGGCCGCCGGCACTGGTGACGGTGCGGTCGAGCGCCGCCAGCAGGCTGCCGTCGCGGCCACCGCCCGGCCCCTGCGTCAGCTCCAGGCTGCGGCGGGTCGCCGGGTCGATCTGCAGCAGTGCGGCCGGCTCGACGCGGCGCGGCCGGCCGAGGCGCGGGACGAGGCCCTTCTGGGTGAGCCGGACATATTCGACGAGCGCACCCGCCGCTCCCAGCTCGGCACGCGTGAAGGCGCCGAAGGCATCGAGCGCCCTGACGCCATAGGCCTCGCACAGGCGGCGCTCGCCGGCGGTGCTGTCGAAGCAGGAGGCGGCCAGTGGCGACAGCCGGTCGGCGAGGTCGCGCCAGGGTGCCGTCCCGCCGTCGGCGGCGAGCCAGCTCTCGGGCAGCAGCACCTCGCGCGGCGCGATGCGGTCGAGATCGGCGGCGAGGCCCGATGCCATGGCCGGGGCGGTCGCCAGCTCGCCGGTCGAAAGGTCGAGCCAGGCGAGGCCGTAGCTGTCCTGGCTGCGCGCCATCGCCAGCAGGTAGTTGCCGCTGCGGGCGTCCAGCAGCGCGTCCTCGGTGATGGTGCCGGGGGTCACCACCCGCACCACGTCGCGGTGGACGAGGCTCTTGCCGGGGCGCTTCCTCGCCTCGGCCGGATCCTCCATCTGCTCGCAGATCGCCACCTTGAAGCCGCGGCGGATCAGCCGCTGCAGGTAGGGCTCGGCGTTGTGCGCCGGCACCCCGCACATCGGGATCTCCTCGCCGCGATGCCGGCCGCGCTTGGTCAGCGCGATGTCGAGGGCGGGTGCCGCCGCCACCGCGTCGTCGAAGAACAGCTCGTAGAAATCGCCCATGCGGAAGAACAGCAGCGCGTCGCGATGCGCCGCCTTCAGCCTCTCGTACTGCGCCACCATCGGGCTCGACGGCTCCGCCGGGCCGGCCGGCTCGCGCAAGTCGTTTGGTCGCCTCATGGTTGAAATCAAACCTTGTCAATCAAGAGGTCACCGGATACGGTAGACGAGGATGCGAGGTGCGGCCCGAGCGATCGGGGCATTGCGGGATAGAGGCTTGCCGCCATGACGTCCGGAGCCCTGCCGACGACGACGCCCGAGGCTTGGCGCGACGCCCGCACCGAGGCCGCCCATCTGGCGCGCCGGCTGCAATACCTGACCTGGCCGGACCGGGCCAGGGTGCTGGACGAGTATCTGTGGGAGCGGGTGCGCGTGGCGCTCTCCTCCGACCTGGTGACGGCGGTCATCAACCGGCAATGCCAGAGCCATCCGGACGCGGCGCGCGTCGCCGCCCATGCCGGCTATTGCAGCGCCGTGCTGACCGGGGCGCTGGTGACGCTGGCCGAGGGCCGGGGCGTCGGCGGGGTGCCGCACGCGCTGGCGCTGCTGCTGTCGCAGAAGCAGGAGCATCGCGACGCGGCGATCGCCTGGATAGCCGAGACCGCGGCCACCGGCGCCCTGCAGGCCCAGCTCACCAGGCTTCCCGGCTTCGCCTTCATGCTCCTGACGCTCTATCCCAACGATTCCGCCGAGAGCTTCATGGCCCGCGACGCCTTCTGGGCGGCGATGCTGGGCTAGGCCCGAGCTAGGGCGGCTCTCCGATCCTGACCCGCGCCTCGGCCGAGCGGCCACGGGCGTCGAGCACCGTCAGCCGGGCGAAGCCGTCGCCGTGCGGCCGCCAGGCGGCAGTCCGCCGCCAGGCCGGCGAGGGCAGCGGCCGGCCGTCGATCAGCCAATGGAACGGCCGCTCGCCGCCTTCGACCTCCAGCCGCACGGCGGCGGCACCAGCCTGCAGCACCGCGCCGTCGGGCGGAAACACGATCACCGGTGCCGTGCGGTCGAGCGAGCCCGGCAGGCGGTCGATGCGTGCCAGCGCCGGCGGCGCCTTGTCGTTGTCGGCGGTGGCAGGCGGTGCCAGGGGATGCGGCGGCAGCAGCGAGAACAGCTGCATCAGCAGCGGGGCGGCACCGCCAGGGCCGTTGCACGGCGTGCAGCTGGCGCCGTCGGCCCGTCCGACCCAGACGCCGGCGGCATGCCGACCGTCCCAGCCGATGGCCCAGCCGTCGCGGTAGCGATAGGAGGTGCCGGTCTTATAGGCGACAGCCGGCGCGGCGGCCCGGTAGCCGACCGGCCGCGGCACGCCCTGCAGGATGGCCTGGACCTGGGCCGCGGCACGCTCGCCGATCAGCCGGCGCGGCGGTGACGGCTCGGCGTCGGCGATCGCGGTCGGCCGCCGCACCGCGCCGCCCTCGGCAAGGCCGGCATAGGCAACGACGAGATCCTCGAGCGTCGAGCCGACGCCGCCCAGCACCAGCGGCAGGCCGGGAGCGGCGTTCCCGGCACCGAAGCGCAGCTCGATGCCGGCATGCCGCAGCCGGCCCGCCATCGCCACGGGGCCCACGCGCTCCAGCATGGTGACGGCCGGCAGGTTGAGCGAGCGCTGCAGCGCCTCGCGCACCGTCACCTCGCCGTCGAAGCCGCCGTCGAAATTGCCCGGCGCGAAATCGTTGAAGCGGGTGGGCGCATCGCGGATCAGGCTGGCGGGATGCGCCCGCAGCTCGTCGAACGCCACGCCATAGACCAGCGGCTTCAGGGTCGAGCCGGGCGAGCGCACGGCGCGCGCGAGGTCGATCATCCCCGGCCGAGAGGCCGAGAGATAGTCGCCGCTGCCCGCCCAGGCCCGGATCTCGGCGTCGCGATGATCGACGACGACGGCCGCGACATCGATCGGCACCGGCAGCCGGCCGATGGCAGCGTGCAGCAGCCCTTCGACGCGCATCTGCAGGCCGAGGTCGAGTGTCGTCCGAAGCGCGAGCCCGCCCTCGCCGCGCTCGGCCAGCAGGCGCTCGGCCAGATGCGGCGCATGGCGGGGCATGGCGAGCCGTGCCCGCGGCAGCGGGCTGGCGGCGGCGGCAGCGAAGGCGGCGGCATCGAGCACGCCAGCTTCCTGCGCCCGTGCCAGGACTCGCTGGCGGGCGGCCTTCGCCCGTGATGGCGCGACGTCCGGGGCCAGTCGGCCCGGTGCTTGCGGCAGCGCCACCAACAATGCCGCCTCGGCGTCGCTCAACCGGTCGGGCTCCTTGCCCAACCACGCGAGGCTGGCGGCCCGCACGCCCTCGAGATTGCCGCCGAACGGCGCCAACGCCAGGTAGATCCGCAGGATCTCGCGCTTGGACAGCCGGCTTTCGAGCTGCAGGGCCCGGCCGATCTCGATCAGCTTCGCCGCCGGCGTCCGCGGCCGCGGCTCGAGCAGGCGCGCCACCTGCATGGTGAGCGTCGAGCCGCCGGAGACGATGCGGCCGTGGCGGACGAGCTGCCCCACCGCCCGCAGCAGCGCCAGCGGATCGACGCCCGGATGGACGAGGAAGCGCCGGTCCTCGACCGCCAGCAGCATGGCGAGATAGCGCCTCGACACCTCTTCGGGTGCCGCCGCCAGCCGCCAGGTGCCGTCGGGCGTGGTGAAGGGCCGGAGCAGCGCGCCGTCGCGATCCAGCACCGTCGCCGACAGCACCGCCGCCCGCTCTAACGGCGGCGGCAGCAGTCGATCGGCGACCAGCGCCGCGACGATGATGGTCGCGCCGCCGGCGATGATGCCGAGCCTCCACCAGCGCATGGGCGGCCTCAGCGCGCGGCGACGCTCAGGCGGCCGGCATCGGTCCGCGCCATCAGCTCGGGCCGGTACATGTCCTCGACATGGCTGCCGGGCAGGCTGAACCGGCCGGGCGTCACGGCCCGGACGAAATAGGCCAGCCTGAAGGCCGGCTGGTCCTCGTCGAGATCGAGCGCCGCCACCCAGCGGTCGTCGCGCTGCTCGATCCGCACCGGGTTGCTGAGCTCGCCGAGCCAGGACAGCCGCTCCAGCGACGGCGTGCCGGCGAGGCGGATGTTCTCGATCTCGAGCCCGGCCGGCAGCAGGTCGACGACCAGCGCCCGGTAGAAGCCGGGCTCGACGGCGCGGCCCTCGATCAGCACCACGAGCTGGTCGTTCTGGCGCACGCGGTCGAGATCGGCGGGACTGCCGTCCGGACGCAGGACACGGCGGCTGAGCTCGAAGCCGTTGCGCACCGCCGTCGGCGCGTCGGCCGGGATGCCGGTGGTGGCGAGCGAGCGGTAGATCGCGTCGGCCCCGAGGTTGCGGATCTGTAGGGGCGCCATGCCGGACGCCAGCGGCCTCGCCAGCTCCAGCGGCCGGTTGCGCTCGGGCTCGGCGACGCCGTCCACCGCCACCTTCAGGCTGCCGGCATCCGCCGACAGCGCCGCGGCGGCGCGCAGCGACCAGGCCTGCTCCTGCGTGCTGAGATAGCGCGCCGCCGCCAGGCGTTGCGCCAGCGAGGCGGCGCGGCCCGCCAGGCCGTCGACGCCCAGCAGGCCGGCCCCGGCAGAGACCGCCAGCACCGCCGCCTCGTCGCGCAGGGCGGTGCCGTAGTCGGCGGGCGCGTCGCGGCCCGTCATGCGCCCCTGCCCCAGCGCCGCCATCAGGTCGGCCGCCCGCTGCCGGTCGCCGAGCGCGGCGAAGGCGGCGGCGAGCTGGGCACGGGCGAGGTCGCTCGGCAGCCGGCCGGCCGAGCGCTCGGCGAAGTAGCGCAGGTTGGAGAGGTCGAGCCGCTGGGCGCCGGCCAGCACGTCGGCGGCATAGGCCCCTCCCGCCATGCCGGTGGACCCGTCGTCGGCGCGGGCGAAGGCCGAGGCCAGCCAGTCGAGCGCCTCGCCCAGCGGCGTCGCCGCCACCGGCTCGCCGGCGGCGCGGGCCTGGAGCTGGAAGTCGACGGTGTAGGCCGACAGCCAGAGATCCTCCGGCCCCAGCGCCGTCCAGGGCGAGAAGGCGCCGCGCGCCGACTGCAGGTTGGCCAGCCGGCGCAGCGCCGACTGCACCGCCGCATCGCCCTCGGCGACCGGCGGCAGGCCCAGCCTGCCGGCCACCAGGCCGACCGTGGCGCGGCTGACGATCTGCTCGGTGCAGGCGTAAGGGTAATCGGCGAGGTCGCGGGCGATGCCGGCAACGTCGAAATTGGGCGATGCCGACAGCGTCAGCGACATGGCCGCGGTGCCGGGCAGCCAGGCCGCCGCCAGCGCATCGTCGAAGGTCAGGCTCCGGCCGGGATCGAGCAGCGCCACCTGCCGCTGCGTGACGAACGGCCGGTCCGGGCGGACGTTGAGCGTCATGGTGCGGCGCATCTCGAAGCCGTCCGGTCCGCTGACCATGAGCCCGATCTTGCCCTGGCCGGGCGTTCGACCGGCGGTGAGGCGGATCGAAGCCTCGCCCGTGGCGCCTGTCGCCAGCCCGGCGAGGCCCACCGAAGCCGGCTCGACCGAGAGCGGTCCGCGGCCTTCGAGGCGGACGCTGTAGTCGCCCGCCGGTGCTTCGAGATTGGTCAGCCGCAGCCGCAGCCGGGCCTCGTCGCCGGGGGCGACGAAGCGCGGCAGCGTGAGGTCGGCGACCAGCGGCGGCCGCACGGTCACGGTCGAATCGGCGCTGCCGACGTCGGCGCCGTCCCACGCCACCGCCATCAGCCGCAGCCGGCCGTTGAAGTCGGGCAGGTCGAAGCCGATGCGGGCGGTGCCGTCGGCCTCCAGCCGCACCGGACCGGAGAACAGCGCCACCGAGCGGCGGTCGGCGAGGTCGTTGCCGGGAAGCTGCATCCGCATCCGCGCATCGCCACCCGAGACGATGCGGCCGCGGCGCCCCGCCGGGTCGATCAGCCGACCATAGATGTCGCGCAGCTCCAGCCCGAGGCGCCGCTTGCCGAGGAAATAGCCGGCGGGGGCGGGTGGCTCGAAGCCGGTCAGCTGGAGGATGGCGTCGTCGACCGCCGCCAGCGTCACAAAGGCCGGCGCATCGGCGCCAGTGTCGGCGACCCTCACCACGGCTTCGAGCCGGCTGTTCGGACGAACGGAGGCCGGGGTTTCGACCGTCACCCGCAGGGTGCGGTCGGCCGCGGGGCCGGGCAGCCATACGGCACCGACGGCCCGGGCCGGCAGGCGCGGATTGACCTCGCCGGCCGGTGCGAAGGCCGTGGCCAGCAGATAGCTGCCGCCGACGCCGACCTCCCAACCGTCGAGATCGACGAAGGCGCCATCCTTGCCGATCCGCCGCTCCTCGATCCGGCGCACGGCGCTGTCGGCCTGCACCAGCAGCACGCGGGCGTCGAAGGGCGGGCGGACGAAGGCGCGCGCCGGGCCGCCGGCGCTCGCCGGCTCCAGGCGCACCTCGACATTGTCCGGCCGGTCGCTGACCTCGGCCGACTCCCACCAGCCGGCGGTGAAGCGATGGCTGCTGGCGACGCCGCTCGCCGCATCGAACAGCTCGATGCGGTAGCGGCCGCTCTGCGCCGGCACGGCCAGGCTGCCGCGGCCGTCCGCTGCCAGCGCCAGCTCGCCGGAATCCAGCCGCTCGTCGGTGACGACGACCTGATAGTCCCACTGGCCGTATCGCTCGAACCAGACATAGTCGACGATCTCGCGCACCAGCTCCCAGCCGAGCGCGGCACCGCCGCGCGGCTCGCCCGAGGGGTCGAGCGCCACGACGTCGAAGGTGGCCTCCGTACCTTCGGCCACGCTGCCGGAGAAGCCCGGACGGATGCCGATGAACCAGGGCGAGGCCGCCATCGGCACGGTGCTCCGGGCAGAGGTCGGCCGGCCGTCGACATCGAACAGCCGGCCGACGGCGACGGCGCGCAGCGGGTGGGTGGTATCGGGCGACCGGTCGAGCTTCAGCTCGACCGGAGCGTGGCCCTTGTCGTCGGTGCGGAACGGCACCGGGCCGGCACGCTGCGGCTCGAACGGCTCCTGGACGAGGCCGAAGCCGTAGCCGGGCCAGGCCGGGAACGGGTCGGGGTCGGCCTCGACCTGCAGCTCGGCCTCGCCGTCCAGCGCCGAGGCGGGGGCGCCATAGAGCCAATCGGCCTCGATCCTCACGGCGAGGGGCTGCCCGGCCATCGCCGGCCCAGCGCCGGCGTCGAGCTTCAGCTCCAGCCGCGGCGGCACGAAATCGTCGACGAGGAAGCTCGCCTCGCCGACCGCCGCCTCGCTGTCGCCCGGCCCGACGCGCAGCGTCCACTGGCCGGTATAGGCATTGGCGGCGATCGGGATCGACAGCGCGTCGCCGCCCTGGCTCTCCGGCCGCAGCACGAAGCGCTCGACCTCCTGCATGTCGGGCCGCAGCAGCCGTGCCGTCAGCGGCAGGCCGGAAAGCGCTCTGGCCTGGTCGTCGCGCAGCAGCACGCCTGCATGCACGGTCTCGCCCGGCCGGTAGATGCCACGGTCGGTGAAGACGAAGGCATCCACGGCCCCCGGCGGCGTACGGCCGTCGAGGCCGCGGTCGGCGAGGTCGAGCTGCGGTCCGCCCAGGTCGACGAAGGTGAAGTCGGCATCGCCGCGCTGGGCCAGCAGCGCCCGGGGCGCATCACCGCCCCTGCCGCGCATCGCGCCAGGCGGGAACACCGCCCGGCCATCGGCGTCGCTGATCACGCTGCCGAGCCGCTGGTTGTTCTGCGCCAGCAGCGTCAGCGTCACGTCCGCCACCGGCGCGACATCGCCCAGCGAGCGGACGACGGCGGTCAGTCCCTGCTCGCCCGAGAGCACGGTGAGGCCGAGGTCGGAGACGGTGAGCCACTGCGTGGCCCTGGCGTCCCAGTCCTGCGGCGAGGCGCCGACGGGCTCGGCCACCACGACATAGAGGCCCGGCCGCAGCTCGCCCGCGAGTGCGCCGATCGGCAGGGCGGTGACGGTCTCGCGGTTGCGCTGGGACTCGATCTCGACACGGCCGGCGAAGATTTCGTGGCCGGTCTGGCCCTCGATGCGCTCGCGCGCCCAGCGGTCGAGCTGGGTGCCCAGCGCACCGTCGACCAGCTGCTGGACGAGGTTGCGCTCGCCGATCTGCAGCACGCGCAGGCTCGCCTGCTCGACATTGACGCTGGTCAGCGGCACGCCGCCCTCGCGGCCGAGCGGCAGGACATAGCCCTTGCTGCGGAAGGCGAGGCTCGGCCGGCGGTCGGGCACGCGCAGGCTCACCGTCACGTCGGCGGCCAGCCGCGAGCCGTCGGCCGCCGGCAGCCCCCGGCGCAACGTCACCCGGTAGTCCTGGCCGTGGCCGAGGCCGGTGAGGCACAGGTCGCGATCCCGCGCCGCGACGGCGATGTCGCCCGACGGCTCGACCGCGACGTAGGGCTCGAGCTCGCCCGGCTGGGCGCGCGGCAGCGGGTCGCTGAGGCCGAGGCACACCCGCGGCTGGGCCTGGTCGGCGGCCACCGTGTAGGCGACGTACTCGATGGCGGCGGAGGAGCGGGGGGCGAGGGCCGCCGCGGCGAGCCCCAGCGCCAGGATGATGCATTGCAGCCGTTGCATGACCGCCCCTTCTCAGCCCGGAATGTCGGTCCGGTCGTATGCCGGGCCGGCGATGTTGGCCGAATCTTAACCCTCCGGGCGGCAGAATCCGAGGGCAAGGCGGCAACCGTGCCCCTGCCTGGGGTTCGAGGCATGAAGCTGGACGCGCGGCGCATCCCGTCGGGCACCCTGCTCGAGGCGGACATCTGCATCGTGGGTGCAGGTGCCGCAGGCATCACGATCGCGTGCGAGCTCGCCGAGAGCGGGCTCGCCGTGCTGCTCATGGAGGCCGGCGGCGAGGACTACGACGACGAGGCCCAGTCGCTCTATGCCGGCCGCAGCCTGGCCGGGGAGATCGATCCCGCCGTCAACCGCCTGCGCCAGCTCGGCGGGTCGACCAACCACTGGGGTGGCCGCTCGCGGCCGTTCGAGCCCGAGGATTTCGCCGAGCGGCCGTGGGTTGCCGACAGCGGCTGGCCCATCGCCTATGCCGACTTCGCCGCCCACCTGCCCCGGGCGCTCGAGCTCTGCGAGATCGAGACGGCCGGGCTCACGGCGGGAGACGGGCTGGCCGAGGCCCTACCCTTCGCGCGAGAGCGCATCGAGAGCGGCCTGTGGCGATTCAGCCCGCCCACCCAGTTCGGTGCCCGCTATGGCGCTGCGCTCGAGCGGAGCGATGCCGTGCGCCTCGTGCTGCACGCCAACCTCGTCGACATCGGGCTCGACGAGGGATGCGGCCGGGTCGAGCGGCTGGAGTTCGCGACCCTGACGGGCAACAGGCTCGCCGTCGCCAGCCGCTTCACTGTCCTGGCCTGCGGCGGCCTGGAGAATCCGCGCCTGTTGCTGGCCTCGCGCCGGCAGATGAGCCGTGGTATCGGCAACGGCCGCGACTTGGTCGGCCGCTGCTTCATGGGTCATCCGATCTGGGAGCCGATGGAGATACAGCTCGCCCCCGGCGCCCGCCTGCCGCGGCTCTACAGCCAGGCGCGGCGCGCGGATGGCGAGAGCGAGGGAATGGTCAGGCTGGCCAGGAGTGCTCAGGCCGAGCTGGGCACGACCTGCGTCGACGGCGCCTTCTACACCGGCGGGCAGTTCGGGCCGCCCGGCATGCGCGCGGCTAGGCGCCTCTGGCAGGCGGCGCGGCGCGGCAAGGTGCCGGACCGGCTCGGCCGGGACATCGCGACGCTGCTGGGCGGTATCGGCGAGGTCGCCAAGGTCGGCATGTCGCGCATCGGCATCGCCATGCCGGAGCCGGCGGTGGTGACGGTGAGCACGCTGGTCGAGCAGCCGCCGGACCGGCAGAGCCGGGTGATGCTCGGCGACGAGCTCGACATGCTCGGCATGCCGCGCCTCGCCGTCGACTGGCGGGTGGGCGATGCCGAGCGTCAGGCCATGGCGGCCTTCTGCCGCGTGCTGGGAGAGGAGGTCGGGCGGATCGGGCTCGGCCGGGCGCGCCTCGCCGACTGGATCGTCGATCCGGAGATGCCCCTGCCCCGGCACAGCAACAGCGCACACCATCTCGGCACCACCCGGATGGGCGAGGATCCGGCGACCAGTGTCGTCGACCGCCACTGCCGTATCCATGGCATCGGCAACCTGTTCGTCGCCGGCAGCTCGGTGTTCCCGACCGGCGGCAGCGTGCATCCGACGCTGAACCTCGTGGCCTTGGCTGTGCGGCTGGCCTCCCACCTCCGGGTGCTCGCCACGCGCAACGGCATGCATCCGCTGGCGGCCCTGCCGGACGACGAGACCGTCAGTCGGTGAGGCCGAGGGTGAGCTGGCGCGCCGGCGCGAAGCTGCGGCGATGGTGCGGGCTGAGGCCGGCCCGGCTCATCGCCCGCAGGTGCTCGGGCGTGCCGTAGCCGGCGTTGCGTTCCCAGCCATAGGCCGGATAGCGCAGGGCCAGCCGCGCCATCAGCCGGTCGCGCGCCACCTTGGCGACGATCGAGGCGGCGCCGATCGACGGATCGAGGGCGTCGCCGTCGACGATGCAGACCGTCTCGATGCCGAACGCCGGGGCCCGGTTGCCGTCGACCAGCAGTCGGCGCGGCGACAGCCGCAGCCGGGCCACGGCCCGGCGCATGGCGAGGAAAGTCGCCTGCAGGATGTTGATGCGGTCGATCTCCTCGACCGAGGCGGCGGCGAGGCCGACGGCCGCGCAATCGACGATCTGCCGCGCCAGCTCCTGCCGCCGCGCCGCCGGCAGCTTCTTGGAATCGGCGATCCCCGGCACCGGCCGCGACAGGATCACCGCCGCTGCCACCACCGGGCCGGCGAGCGGCCCGCGCCCGACCTCGTCGATCCCGGCCACCTCGTGCAGCAGCGGCTCGGCACCCTCGAGCGCCACCCCACTGGCACCACCGCTCATCGCACCTCCATCCGTCCCGGCCAATCGGCGAGCGCGGCCACCGCACCGACCTCCTCGCCGGCCCGGCTGTGCAACACCGGCCGGCCGAATGCCGCCAGCGCCGCTTCGGCGGGCCCGTGCACCGCCCCCAGCGCGCGCAGGCAGGCGACGAGGGCGGCCTCGCTGGCGCGCGTGGCGCCGTCCTCGACCTTGAGCGCCAGCCCCAGGCCGGGCGCGTGCAGCGCCGCGATGTAGACACCCTCGGCACCGGTCTTGGCCGTGACGTCGGGCAGGGCCTGCATCACCGCCGTGCAGCATCGGCCGGTGCCGGCCACCAGCTCGGGGTGCCTGCGCATCGCGCGCGAGACGCGCTCGAGCGCGGCGCGACGCGGCGCCGGCAGGCCGTCCGGCCGCGCCAGCCGGGCCGTGGCGATGGCGAGCCCACGCAACGGCAGCGCCCAGGTCGGCAGGCTGCAGCCGTCGGTGCCCGAGGGCGGCGGCTCGGACAGGTCGGCCAGCTCGGCGATGATGCCGGCGATCCGGCGCTGCAGCGTGCCATCGGCATGGGCGTAGTGCGCCACCGGCAGGCCGAGATGCAGCGAGGCCGTCAGCATGCCGCAGTGCTTGCCCGAGCAGTTGTCGTGCACGCGGCGCGGCCGCTCGCCCCGCGCCGCCATGGCGGCGGCGGTCGGCGCGTGGATCGGCGGGTGGCCGCCGCAGGCCAGCGCGGACTCGTCGAGGCCGAGCCGCGCCAGCCAGCGCTCGACCAGGCCGACATGCATGGGCTCGCCGCTGTGCGAGGCGCAGGCCAGCGCCAGCTCGGCGTCGCCCAGGCCGAAGGCGTCGGCGGCACCGCTCTCGACCAGCGGCAGCGCCTGGAACGGCTTGACCGCCGAGCGCGGATAGACCGGCTGGTCGACGTCGCCGATGGCCTCCACCACCCGGCCGGCGGCATCGGCGATGCAGACGTGTGCGCGATGCCGGCTCTCGACCAGCCCGCCGCGCCAGACCTCCACTGCGACCGGTGCGACCGTCACCATGTCCCGACACCGCCTGCCCCTGGCTTCCTGGCGGCGGACAAGCCACAACCGGCCCGGATTGGCAATCCAGCCGGACAGCTCATGCCCGACCGCACCTTCGCCGTCGTTGCCGCCCTGCTCGGCCTGGTCGCCGTCGCGGCCGGCGCCTTCGCGGCGCACGGCATCGGCGATCCGCGCGCCGCCGGCCTCGTCGAGACGGCATCGCGCTACCAGATGTGGCACGCCCTGGCGATGCTGGCGCTCTGCCTCTCGCCGGTGCGGGCGGGCGCGGCACTGGCGGCGTTCGCCGCCGGCGTCGTGCTGTTCAGCGGCAGCCTCTACGGCCTCGCCATGGGAGCGCCCCGGCCGATCGCCTGGGTGACGCCGGTCGGCGGCATGCTGCTGATCGCCGGCTGGGCGCTGGCGGCGCTGGCCTTGTGGCGCCGCTGACGGCCGGGGTTCAGGGCCCGGCGGCGAGAAAGGCCCGGATGTCCGCCGCCGGCAGCAGCGTGGCGCCGAGCTCCCTGGTCTCGGCCACCATCGCCATCACCCGCTCGCCCGCCAGCACTGGCGTGCCGTCCGGCGGCCTGACCGGATCGTCCGGCTGCCACAGCAGGCCGCCGGCGCCGTCGTCCCTGGCGAGCCGGCCGCGCGCGCCCTCGGCCGGGCCACCCGGCCAGGCCAGCACGGCTTCGGGGCCGGAGGGCTGTCCGCCGTCGATGTCGAGAGGCACCGAGGCCGCCGGCACCCGCAGCAGGGCCAGGCCGCGGTTGCGGTCGCGCCGCTCGACCATGGCGAAGGCGGTGCGACCGTCGGCGCCCGTGACACGGGCGATGTCGGAGCCGCGCACCAGCCGGTAGAGCGTCAGCACGCGCTCGTCACCGACATGGAATCCCACGCCCTCGCCGGCATTGCCGGCGACCTCGACGAGGCTGGCGGCGACCCGTGGCACCGTGGCGACGTTGGCCGGCCGGGCATCGCTCGTGGCCGCCCACCGCGCCAGCAGGTCATCGGCCCGTTCCCGGCGATCGGTGCCGGCCTGCTGCAACCTCTCCAGCAGGGTCGAGACCCGCAGGGGCGGCGGCGAGCGCTCCCAGGCCGCCAGCGCCGCGAGGTCGACGGAGGCCGGAGCCTCGTCGGAGCGTCCGACATCGGTGTCGCGCCGGCCCTCGTCGACCCGGAACACCGTCGTCTCCACGACCTGCACGCTGGATTCTCGCAAGGCCCCGGCGCCGCTGTCCAGCAGCCCTGCGCGCGCCATCGCGCCGCGGCTGGCCTCGAGCTCGGCGGTCTCGTAGCTGTAGCGGCGCAGATAGGGCCGGTCGATCTCTGCCGGGGTTTCGGCCAGGCGCTGGCGCAGCGCGGCCTCCTCGCTCATCCGCACCGCCTTGTCGACGCCCGCCATCACCAGCTGGGCGACATTGCCGATGAGATCGACCATCGGCTCGCCGGTGGTCAGGAGGTTGGTGTCGCTGCCTCGGCTGTTCTCGGCGCGCGCCAGGGCCTTGCGCAGCTCGGCATGCTCGGGATTGGCCGCCCTTTCCATGCCGTCGGCATAGGAGGAGCGCACCGTCTCGCGCCGCAGCAGCCGGCGCTGCGCCGCCGGCAGCGGCCGCGGCGCCTCGACGATCAGCACGCAACCTGCGCCGGCCGCATCGGCCTGGGCCGGCAGCCCCAGATCGTTCTCGATGCCCGCGGCGTCGCCGACCAGCCGGAGGGCCAGCCCTGGCGGGGCGCCGCCCTCGGCCAGGGCACGCGCCGCCAGCGTCCGGCAGCCCGATGCCTCGCGCAGCGGCTCGGCCCAGGGATCCCCGGGCTCGTCGAGCTTGTCGGGCGTGTGGGCCGGCGCCTCGGCCGGCGGCGGGCCCGGAACGGGCGAGACGCAGGCGGCGAGCAGCCACAACGAGCCGGCGGCGACGATCGCCGAGATTGCAGAACGCCCCACGCCAGCCACCGCCCCCCGAGCAATCAACGCACGATCGAAGCTATCATTGATCGCGCGTGGATTGAAATAGGGTTCAGGCGGCGCTCTGCAGCCTCGCCAGCCGCTCGATCTCCTGGCCGGTGCTGCCCAGCACCTCGTCAAGCAGGGCGGCGTCCTCGGCCTCGACCATCACGCGGATGACGGGCTCGGTGCCCGAGGCCCGCACCAACAGCCGGCCGCGATCGCCGAGACGCTCCTGCTGGCGGTCCAGCGCCGCCGCGATGTCCGGCGCGGAAAGGTCGATCCGGCGCTGGATGCGGATGTTGCGCAGCCGTTGCGGTAGTGGCGCGAACGGCCGGCCGACCTCGCTGATCGGGCGGTCCTGCTGCAGCATCACCGCCAGCACCTGCAGCGCCGCCAGCAGGCCGTCGCCGGTGGTGGCGAAGTCGGTGAGGATGATGTGGCCGGACTGCTCGCCGCCGAGGTTGAGGCCATCGCTGCGCATGCACTCGACGACGTAGCGGTCGCCGACCGCGGTGCGGCGCAGCTCGAGGCCGAGCCCGGCCAGGTGGCGCTCGAGCCCGAGGTTGGACATCAGGGTCGCCGCCACCGCGCCGCCGCGCAGCCTGCCGTCGGCCTGCCAGCGGCCGGCGATCAGCGCCAGCACCTGGTCGCCGTCGACGATGCCGCCCTTCTCGTCGACCAGCACGAGGCGGTCGGCGTCGCCGTCCAGCGCTATGCCGAGCGCGGCCCCCTGTTCCAGCACCGCCGTCCGCAGGGCCTCGGGATGGGTCGAGCCGCAGCCTTCGTTGATGTTGAGGCCGTTGGGCGCGGTGCCGATCCGGACCACCTCGGCCCCAAGCTCCCAGAGTAGGTCGGGAGCGATATGGTAGGCGGCACCGTGCGCCGCATCGACCACGATCTTGAGCCCCGCCAGGGTCAGGCCCTTGGGGAAGCTGCTCTTCAGGCTCTCGATGTAGCGGCCCTTGGCCTCGACGATGCGCTGCGCCCGGCCGAGCTCGGCCGGTGCGGCCAGCTTCTCGCTGCCATTGGCCTCGATCAGCCGCTCGAGCTCGATCTCGAGATCGTCCGACAGCTTGAAGCCGTCGGGCCCGAACAGCTTGATGCCGTTGTCCTCGAACGGATTGTGCGACGCCGAGACCATGACGCCGAGATCGGCCCTGAGCGAGCGGGTGAGGAACGCCACGGCCGGCGTCGGCATCGGCCCCAGCAGGATGACGTCCATGCCCGAGCTGATGAGCCCGGCGGTCAGCGCCGGCTCGATCATGTAGCCCGACAGCCGGGTGTCCTTGCCGATCACCACCCGGTGCACGTGGTCGCCGCGGCGGAACAGGCTGCCCGCGGCCTTGCCGAGCGCCAGCGCCACGTCGGCGGTCATCGGGTGGCTGTTGGCCCGGCCGCGGATGCCGTCGGTGCCGAACAGGCGTCGTGTCATGGTGGCTCGCTGCTCCGGATGGGACCGCGCCGATGTAGCAAAGGCCAGCCTATCGACCCAACGATCCGTTGCGGGAAGCCCCCAGCGATATACCCGGCTGTGACGAAAGCGCACCTGCCGCCATCGCCGGCGGCGCTCATGGCATGATTGGGGCATGAGCGAATCCGCGCATCGCTTCGCGAGCCGCCGCCAGGAGGTGATCGAGCCGCCGAGGCCGCATGGCCTGGTCGAGCGCCTTCCGGTTCCCGCCGCCGCGGTCGGCGCCACCTATGCCAAGGCCGACGGCGCGCCGGTCGACGGCGACCGCCGCCGCCGGCGGCGGACCGGACGGGAGCCCTGGCGCGGCCGGTTCGTCGACCTCGTCGGCTGAGCGGCCGATCGTTCGGCCTTTGACGCCGCCGGCACATCGGCTATCCACGCGCACCTTGCTCAACAGCCGAGTTCGATCCATGCGACCATCCGGCCGCGCCGCCGACGCGTTGCGTCCCGTCAGCCTCGAGGTCGGCGTCAACCGCCATGCCGAGGGCTCGTGCCTGGTGCGCTATGGCGAGACCCATGTGCTGTGCACCGCCACGGTCGAGGAACGGGTGCCGCCGTTCCTGCGCAACACCGGCAAGGGCTGGGTCACGGCCGAATACGGCATGCTGCCGCGCTCGACCAACAGCCGCACCCAGCGCGAGGCGGCGCGCGGCAAGCAGTCCGGCCGCACCCAGGAGATCCAGCGGCTGATCGGCCGCTCACTGCGCGCCGTCACCGATCTCGCCGGCCTCGGCGAGCGCCAGGTCGTGCTCGACTGCGACGTGCTGCAGGCCGATGGCGGCACCCGCACCGCCTCGATCACCGGCGCCTGGGTGGCGCTGCACCAGGCGCTGGCCAAGGTGGTGGCTTCGGGCGGGCTGCCGAGGCTGCCGCTGCGCGAGCCGGTGGCGGCGGTGTCGTGCGGGCTCGTCGCCGGCGAGGCGGTGCTCGACCTCGACTATGCCGAGGACAGCACCGCCGAGGCCGACGCCAATTTCGTGCTGTCGGCGTCGGGCGGCATCGTCGAGATCCAGGTCACCGCCGAGCAGACCCCGATCTCGGCCGAGGACTTCGCCCGGCTGCACGCGCTGGCGGCGACCGGCATCCGCCGGCTGGTCGAGATCCAGTCGGCAACGGTGGCGCTGAGGTGAGCCGCCGCCGCTTCACCGGCGACCGGCTGATGCTGGCGACGCACAATCGCGGCAAGGTCGACGAGTTCGCCATCCTGCTGCGGCCGCGCGGTGTGGCCGTGCTGTCGGCCGGCGATCTCGGGCTCGCCGAGCCCGAGGAGACCGAGGACAGCTTCGCCGGCAACGCCCTGATCAAGGCCCGCGCCGCCGTCGCCGCCACCGGCCTGCCGGCGCTTAGCGACGACAGCGGCCTGGTCGTGCCGGCGCTCGACGGCGCTCCCGGCATCCACACCGCCCGCTGGGCCGGCCCGGCGCGCGACTTCGACATGGCGATGGAGCGTGTCGCCGAGGCGCTGCGCCGGCGCTACGGCGGCTTTGCCGCCGCCGATGCGCGCGCCGAGTTCGTGGCCGTGCTGTGCCTCGCCTGGCCCGACGGCCATGCCGAGCTCTACGAGGGCAGATGCGCCGGCACGCTGGTCGAGCACCCCCGCGGCGGCCACCGCTTCGGCTTCGACCCGATGTTCGTGCCGCGAGGCGAGACCCGCACCTTCGCCGAGATGGACCCGGTCGAGAAGCACCGCTTCAGCCATCGCGGCCGTGCCGTGCAGGCTCTGCTCGCAGGCTCGTTCGCCGAGCGGCCTTGCGATGAGGCCGCCCCTTAGCCATATTCCGCGCCGCGTGGGGCCGTAGCTCAGCTGGGAGAGCACCTGCTTTGCAAGCAGGGGGTCGTCGGTTCGA
>DAOLFG010000020.1:0-72793 GCA_035326425.1 Geminicoccus sp.
CCAACGTGCCGCACATCTTCGCCATCGGCGACATCGTCGGCCAGCCGATGCTGGCCCACAAGGCGACGCACGAGGGCAAGGTCGCGGCCGAGGTGGCGGCGGGCCAGAAGAGCGCCTTCGACGCCAAGGTCATCCCGTCGGTGGCCTACACCGACCCCGAGGTCGCCTGGGTGGGCCTCACCGAGAACGAGGCCAAGGCCAAGGGTGTCAAATACGGCAAGGGCGTCTTCCCCTGGGCAGCGTCCGGCCGCTCGCTGTCGCTCGGCCGCGACGAGGGCATGACCAAGGTGCTGTTCGACGAGACGACGCACCGCATCATCGGCTGCGGCATCGTCGGCCCCAATGCCGGCGACCTGGTGGCCGAGGCCGCCCTCGCCATCGAGATGGGTGCGGACGCCGCCGACATCGGCCTGACCATCCACCCGCACCCGACCCTGTCGGAGACGGTGGGCTTCGCCGCCGAGATGTACGAGGGCACGATCACGGATCTGATCGCCCCCAAGAAGAAGTGATCGCCGGGAGCCGGCTCAGGCGAGATCGATCCGGCTCAGGGGCTGGATAGTGATCTCCTGGGTCAGCTCCTGGTAGCTCAGCACCGGCAGCTCGTAGAGGTCGCCCTCGATCAGCTTGCGGACGTAGCGGCGTACGTCCATCGAGGTCAGCAGCACCGGCCGCTGCTTGTGGCGCTTCAGCACGCCGACCTTCTTCTTGACGTTGGTGGTGATCTTGCGCGCGATGTTGGGATCGAGCGCCAGGTAGCTGCCGGCCGAGGTCTGGCGGATGGCGTTGCGGACCGTGTCCTCGACGTCGGGCGTGAACAGATAGGCCGGCAGGATGTTCTGGCCGGAGCTGTGCTTGTAGCTGATGTAGCGCTTCAGCGACGAGCGGACATATTCCGCCAGCAGCACCACGTCCTTCTCCTTCTGGCCCCATTCGATCAGGGCCTCGAGCACGGTGCGCAGGTTGCGGATCGAGATCTCCTCGGAGACCAGCCGCTGCAGGATCTCGGTGATCTTCTGCAGCGGCATCACCCGCTGCACCTCCTTCACCAGCTCGCCGAAGCTGCCCTCCATCTGGGTGAGCAGGAAGCGCGTCTCCTGCACGCCGATGAACTCGCCGGCGTACTTCTTCAGCAGGAAGCTCAGGTGCCAGGTGACGATCTGCGGCGGCTCCATGAAGGCGATGCCGGCCTTGGCGAGCTCGGGCCGATGCCTCTCGTCGACCCACAGGGTCTCGAGGCCGGGCAGGAAGGCCTCGCCCTTCTCGTAGGGCACCGACAGCAGGTCGAGATGCTCGGCCTCGTCGCGCACGAACAGCCGCCCCGGCCGCAGCGTGCCCTGCGACATCGGGATTTCCTGCATCAGCACATAGTAGCTGTTGGTCGGCAACCGCTCGTTGAAGCGCAGGTGGATGCCGGGAAAGGGAACACCGAGGTCGAAGTAGAGCGCCCGGCGCAGCTTGATCAGCTCCTCGTTCAGGAGCTGGGGCTTCATCAGGCCGCCGACGTTCTCGGCGACGTCGAGCATGACAGGCACGGTCAGCGCGAACTCCGCCCGCTCCTCGCCGGGTCGGCGCGGCCTGGCGGCCGCCGCCTTCTCGCCGGCGGGCGCGGTCGCCGGCACCGCCGCCGTCATGCCGGGGATCTCGGGCTCGGCCTCGGCAGCGGCCGAGGCCTTGGCGCGGCGCTGCATCAGGTAGGCGGCGCCGCCGAAGATCAGCGCCAGCACCAGGAACACCGGCCAGGGCATGCCGGGGATGACGGCGAAGCCCGCGACCACGATGGCGGCGATCTGCAGCACGCGGAAATCGGCGAACACCTGCGCGCCGATGTCGCTGCCGATGTCCTTGCTCTCCTCGGTGGTGACGCGGGTGACGATCATGCCGGCGGTGATCGAGATGAACAGGCCAGGGATCTGCGAGACCAGGCCGTCGCCGATGGTCAGGATCGAGTAGCGGTGCAGCGCCTCGCCGGCGGTCATGCCGCGCTGGAGCGTGCCGATGGTGATGCCGCCCATGATGTTGACGGCCACGATGATGAGGCCGGCGATGGCGTCGCCCTTCACGAACTTCATGGCGCCGTCCATCGAGCCGAAGAGCTGGCTCTCCTTGCTGACGAGGTCGCGGCGCTTCTTGGCCTCGGCCATCTCGATGGTGCCGGCGCGCAGGTCGGCGTCGATCGACATCTGCTTGCCGGGCATGGCGTCGAGCGAGAAGCGGGCGCTGACCTCGGCGACGCGCTCGGAGCCCTTGGTGATGACGATGAACTGCACGATGGTGATGATGAGGAACACCACCATGCCGACGATGAGGTTGCCGGCGACGACGAAGTTGCCGAAGGTCTCGATGATGTGGCCGGCATCGGCCTGCAGCAGGATCAGCCGGGTGGTGCTGATGCTGAGCGCCAGTCGGAACAGCGTGGTGATCAGCAGCACCGACGGGAAGGCCGAGAAGGCCAGCGGGCTCTCGATGTAGATCGCCACCATGAGCAGCAGCACGGCGATGCTCATGTTCAAGGCGATCAACGTGTCGACGATGATCAGCGGCAGCGGCAGGATCATCATGAAGATGACCGCCACCAGCAGGGCGATCAGCATCAGGTCCTGGCGCGACGTCGCCTGCACCAGGATCCGCTGGATACGGTCCAGATTCATCGCCTACCGGTCGCCCGCATGGCGCCGCCCGCGCGCGGCGTCCTCGATCCTGATCATGGCTGGATGACCATGGGCGGCGCAACAATATCGACGTTCTGCGCGTCGAGCAGGCGGCGGAAGGTCTGGCGCGCCTCGGCGGCCCGGCCGAGCTGGAGCAGCGCCCTCGCCCGGACGAGCTGGATCGGCGATCCGGGGCCGCGGTCCTGGCCGACGAGGGCGTAGCGCTCGGCGGCGGCGAGGGCCGCGCCGGCGTCGCCGCGCTGCAGCTCGGCCACCGCCAGCGCCTTCAGGAACTCGGCGGCGTCGGGCAGCAGGCGCAGGGCGCCGCGCAGCAGGACCGCCGCCTTGTCCGGCTGGCCGTGCTGCAGGAAGAACCAGGCCAGCAGGGCGGTGAACTCGCGCTGACGCTGGGTCATGCCGTGCCGCCTCAGGCGCCCAGCAGGGTGTTTCTGTACAGATGCAGCAGCTCGCGGCTGGTCTGCTCGTCCTCGAGCAGCCGGCGCACCTCCTCGAGCTCGGGCACGTTGCGGCCGCGCCGGTCGCCGCCGCCCTGCTGCGAGAACAGGTCGCGCATCTCCTCGAACATGGCGGCGAAGCCATCGGGCATCAGCAGGTCGGGACTGGTGACCCGCGGCATCACGAAGCCGTCCAGCATCCGGGCGAGTGCCGGCTGCGGCAGGACCTGGTCGACCTCCGCCTTGATCTGCTCGCGCGAGGGCGCGATCGAGGCGAGGTCGGGCAGGCGGACGTCGTCGCCCGCATCCTGTCTGAGGATGCGCTCGATGCCGGTGTCGAAGCGGAATCCGCCTGCGCGATCGACCATTCGTCCCTCAGGCGCTGACCAGCGCCACGGCTTCGTCGAGGCTGGGCTTGACGTGGATGATGCCGCTGAAGCCGGTCATGTCGAGCACCTGCCGCACCGGCTCGCTGGCGCGGCTGAGCGCGAACTTGCCCGTGCCGGCCAGCCGCTTGGCGGCGACCAGCAGGACCCGGAGCCCGGCGCTCGACACGTAGCGCACGTCGGCGAGGTCGAGCACCATGCGGAGCCGACCCTGGTCGATCAGCCCGGTCAGCGTCTCCTCGAGCTGGGCGCAGCTGGCGGCGTTGATGTCGCCCAGCGCCTTGACCACGGTGGCCTCGCCATGCGGCTCGATCTTCAGGTCCATGCTCTCAGGCCTCGATGCTGTCGTGGAGTTGGCCCAGCAGCATGAAGGCGCGTTCCAGGCGGTCGAGCGCGACGTCGCGCCCGGCTATCCGGATCAGGAGCACCAGCGAATCGTCCTTGAGGCCCGCCCGGACCTGGAACGGCCGATTGTGCCGCCAGTGGCAGGCATCCAGGGCGCGATTCAGCAGTGTCATCGAAGCATGCGCATGGGTACGCTGAAGATAGAGCAGGATGTCGTCCTCGGCACGCTCGATGAACAGGGTGCCGCGCCGCTCGAAGGCCAGCCGCAGCGCACCGCTCTCCGGCAGGACGAGACGGGGCAGGCCCATGCCGCGACCGAACGCATCGACGGCGTCGTCGACCCAGCTCATGCGCCACCTTCCTGGGCGTCCAGCGCGTCCTCCTCGCGGCGGATGGCATCGTCCAGGGCCTCCTGCACGGCGCCGATCAGCCGGTCGCGCTGGTCCATGTCGTTGTAGACCTTGAGCGGCACGGCCCGGACGAGATCCGACAGCTCGCGCAGCAGGTAGATCTCGGCCTCGACCTGGCGGATGCCCAGCTCACCGACGAGCTTGCGCAGGTCGTCCGGCCCGACCCAGCTGCGCTCGGCCAGCTCGAGAATCTGGCCGATCAGCCTGTCGGCGGCCTTCTGGACCTTCCTGTCGACCTGGAGCCTCCGGGCGCTCACGACCGTGGCCTCACAGCGCCTGGTAGCGTTGGTCGAGCCGCTGCAGCGCCACGATCGAGCGTTCCCGCAGCGTCGACAGGGTCTCCAGCTGATGCATGTCGTCCATGATGATCTTGAGCTCGGGCGGAGGAATCGATGGTCCCCTGGCGCTCAGGTCCTCGCCCATGGCGGTGAGCAGGAAGCCGATCCGATCGCCGAGATCCTCCTCGCCGTAGCGCTCGACGATGTTCTGGAACGACTGGCGTATGCTTTCGTGCTTGAGGACCGTGTTGCGGTACATCTCCCGCAGGTCCTGCACCTCGCCGCTGCTGGCGCCCGTCGCCATCGCAGCGCCGGTGACATTGAGGCCAGCGCGGATTTCCGGGCCGAAGGCACGCTCGTTCTCGACCAGGGCACCCCGCACCACGTCCAGCAGCTCGGGGTCGTCGCCGGCCTTCTCCAGCTCCGTGGCCAGGAACTCCAGCGCCGCCTGCTGGTAGGTGATGTCCTCGTGGAAGCCGGAGAGCCGCCGCTGCAGCGCCTCGCGCGACGGTTTCTCGCCTGAATCGCGCATCTGCTCGTAGAGATCGCGCAGCTGGCGAGGATCGATGTCGGGCAGCTGCTCGAGATATTCCTGGATCCGCTTGACGGTCTCGATCTGGCTCGACCCTTCGGCGTCGCGCAGCTTGCGCTCGCCCAGCTCGCGCTTGGTGCGGAACTCGTGGGCGCCGAAGGTCAGCTCCTCGGCGGCGTCCTGCAGCATCGAGGTCGGATCCTTGCCGACACTCACCGCCTCGCTCTGGTATTGTCCCTTGGCGAGGTTGGTCGAGACCTGCGCCTGGGCGCCGCCGGGCGTGAAGCCGGGCTGGAACCCGCCCCCCAACCCGCCGATGCGATCGCTCATCGTCTCTCCTCGGGCATCCACCCGCTTGACGGGATGATGCTTGAGCGGTAAAGCAATGTCAACGACATATCACCCGACTGCGTGCCGGCCGTTCGCCGTGCTGGCAACCGGACGGGTTTTCGGTTATGTTCCCCAATCGGGGCGATGCCGTTCAAGAACCGGCCCAGCATCGGTGATCGGCAAACGGCCGTCGGAGCCTCCATGCAGGACAAGTCCGGACCCTACTACATCCTGAAGGTGTTGTCGGGACCGCATCTGGGCGCGGAAGTCCAGCTCGCGGCGGGGGACTACCGCCTGGGCCGCGACGACAGCTGCGACATCGTGCTGTCCGATCGCAGCCTGTCGGGCCAGCATGCCCTCTTCGCCATCTCCGCCGACGGCGTCAGGGTGCAGAACCTGGCCGGCGAGGTCAGGCTCGACCACCAGCCGCACCAGGACGCCGCCCGTCTGCTGCCGTTCTTCACCGTGATCGGCCTGGGCACGACGCATGTCGCGGTGGGCCCGGAAGCCGCGGCCTGGCCGGAGCTGGTGCCGCCGGCCCAGCCTGTCACGCAGCCCGCGCAGCCGAAGGAGGCGACAGCGGCTCTCGCGGATGCCCCGGTGCCTGGGAGCATCGCCGCCAGCGCCGAGCCCTCCTTGGCGGCCGGCGGCGCGCCGTCGCCCCCGCCGGCCGCTGCCGGCGAGCCCGTGGCACCGGACCGCCGCCGCAACCTCCGCCGCTGGGCCGCCCGTGCCGCGGCCCTGCTGTTGCTGCTGGCGACCGTCGGCGGCTTCGCCGCCAATCGCGACGGCCTGCTGGCCCACCGCGCCATCGAGCCCGAGACGCCGGTCGAGCCGCAGCCGCCGAGCCCGCGCGACATGCTCACCGCCATGCTCGCACAGGACGACCTGGCGAGGGGCCTGCAGGTCACCGAGGACCGGCGCGGCCGTCTCGTCGTCGAGGGCCATGTCGATTCCACCACCGAGCGCGACCTGCTGGCCGAGAAGCTCAAGCAGTCGCCGGAGCCCGTGCAGATCCGCATCGTCGCCGGCGACCAGATGGTGGCGACCGCCCGCGACACGCTGGCGGCTCTCGGCTACGACCTCGATGTCGGCTATGCCGGCGGCGGCGCCCTGAAGCTGGCCGGCTACGTCCCCGAGGCCAGCGACCTGCAGCGCGCCGTCGACATCGTCCAGCGCGACGTGGCCGGCCTCGCCGGCATCCGCAACGATGTGATGACCGATCGTTCCATCCTGAGCGGCCTCGAGGACAGGCTGCGCAAGGCCGATCTCGGCGAGGCCATCCGGCTGCGGCTGGAAGCCAACAAGAAGATCACGGCCCGCGGCACCGTCCGGGCCGAGGACATGCCGGCCTGGACCACGATCCAGGCGGCGTTCGACCGCGACTACGGCCGCTACCTCGAGATCGTCTCGCAGGTCACCGAATCGCGTCGCGACAATGCCCTGCCGGGCGTGCAGCTCAATGTGCGGGCGGTCGGCTTCGGCGACCTGCCCTATGTGATCCTCGGCGACGGCCAGAAATATCTCGAGGGAAGCGTGCTCACCGACGGTTGGACCATCCAGCGCATCCGCCCGAAGGAGGTCGTGCTCTCCAAGGGCGGGCAGCTCTACGTGCACGAGCTCTGAGCCGTGGCCGCGACCGTCGTCGACCTCGACCGCCGCCTCGCCGCCGACGATTCCGGCTGGGAGCGCGACACGTTGATGGAGGAGCTCCGCGAGTATCGCCGCGAGACGCGGCGACAGCTTGACAAGGGCGTGCCACCCGAGCGTTATGCAGCATTGAATGCTACGATAGCGGCCATTGATGCGGCGGTTGAAATTCTGCCGCTCCTATGGATCGAGTTACGTGCATCCCGGGAAACGTCCAAGCCTTTGGGGAGATGAGTCATGGCGGCAGTCAGCGGCCTGACCTACGATGCGATCGGTCAGAACCTGGTGTCCCTGGTCGGGCAGTTCGAGAGCGTCATCCAGGAGAAGATGGCGATCACCAACCCGACGACCCAGGACCTGTTCGCGATGCAGGTGGCGTTCACGCAGTACACCACCTTCGTCAGCACGCAGAGCGGCGTGCTGAAGGCCTTCGGCGACGAGCTGAAGTCGATCATCCAGAAGATTTGACGTCCGATCCTGTCCGCCCGACCGGCGACGATGGGCCGGTCGGTCGGATGCTGGCTCGCCATGGCGTCCCGACGACGCGGCTCGGGGCGCTCGGCCGAAACGATTCGCCGATCCTCGAAGGCTGGCGGATCGAGCGGTTCGATGCCGAGCTGGTCTATCGGACGGTCTCGGCCTCCGAGATCCTGATCATTCGCTATCGCCGGCTGGCCTCGGCCCGCGGCCTGCGCAATCCCTTCCGTTGCTTCGAGTGGTTCCACCGCCTCCTGCGCGAGCACCGCCAGGAGACCGGCGTCACCTTCGGCTTCGGCATCATCGACACCCGGATGTTCCGCGCCGACGGCGGCGTCGACGACGCCACCCTGACCCACATCTACCGCGACCTGATGGGCGGGCTGATCGTCGACTCTAGCGAGGTCCCGGGCCTGTCGCCGCTCGAGCGCGAGCTGTGCCGCCGCACCAACACTCGCTGGGTCTGCCAGCATTTCGAGAACTACACCACCGCGCGCGAGTACCGTCTCCAGCGCCGCCGCGCCGGCCGGCCGGTCGCCGTCAGCGGGCCTTGAGCCTGCTCCGTAGCGCCACGGCCCGCTCGCGCAGCGCCACCGCCTCGGCGGGGTCCAGCCCGTCGATCTGCTGCTCGGCGAGCGCCAGGTCCGATCTCGCCTGATCGAGCCTGCCGTCCGCCAGGCCGTCGTCGGCCCGGTCGAGCAGCCCCTCGGCAACGCTGGAGGTCAGACTGCCCGGCATGAACAGGTCGTCCTCGTTGCTGGCCGGCAGCCGCTGGCGCGGCACCGGGCTCGGCCCGCCGGACGCCCTCGGCTGCGGCAGGGGCGTGGACAGGACATCGAGGCTGCGTTCCACCCGCCGCTCCGTCGGCGTCAGCCCTCCCGGCCTGCCCCGCACCACCGTCCGCCTGGCGTTCATGGCGTCGATGGCGGCGGCTCCGGGCTGCGTCAGGCTGCGGCCCTCGATGTCACGCTGCAGCCGCATGGCCCTGGCGTCCCGCCGCAGATCCGGCGGCGATGTCTGCGCGGCCGCCATGCCGGAAGCCAGCAGCAGCAGCACCAGCGCCAAGCATGTACAGGGGTTTCGCGACATGCCACGAATGTCGGCCCGAACGGCCGCGCCGGCAATGGGCGTTGCTCAGCCGCCGCTCGCCGCGGGCGCCCGCCGGCGCGCCAGCTCGACGGTCACCCGCCGCGCCTTCTCCGGGTCCATGGCCGCCAGCACCGCCGCCATCTTGACCTCGCGCATCCGCGAGGCGACGTGTGTCAGCAGCTCGAGATCCAGCCGGTCGAACACTTCCGCCGCCTGCTTCGGCTTCATGGTCTCGTAGACCTTGACGAGCTGGGCGATGCGGGCGTCGTCGCCCTGGGCGAGCTTGCCCATCTGCTCCTCGAGCGTCCGGCGCATGCCGTCGAGTTCGTCGGCGCGCCTGGCGAGCTGCGCTTCGGCCTCGGCCAGCGCCGCCTCGCGCAGTGCCAGGCGGGTCTCGCGGGCACCCATCTGCTGGCGCCGCTGCACGAGGTCGGCCGCGACATCCTCGAGGCCCGCCACTGTCACCGGGCAGCTCGCAGGATCGCCCGGGGCCGGAGCCGGGGCCGTCGCGTCTGTCGCGGCTGCCTCGTCGTGGTGCGGCGGCGGCGCATCGTCGTGAGCCGGCTCGGCCTCGGGGCCGGCCGCCGGTTCCAGCGCCAGCGCCGAGGCCTCCTCCAGCAGCGCCGTGAGATCGTCGCCATGCGAAGCGTCGGTGACGGCCGCCACGACATCGTCCAGGCCGGGCCCGACCATGCCGACGACCTTGGTCCCGAGCACCAGCACGCCGACCAGCGCGGTGACCAGGGGCAGCGTGGCCCACGCCCTCGACAGGCCGCGACGGTCGATGCGCCGGGCTCCGCTCATCGCAGGCCCTGCAGGACTCGCAGCAGCTCGTCGGAGATGCGCGGCCGAGGCTCGGAAGGTGCCGTGGCCTGGCGGGATTCCGCGGCTCGGGACGGCATGGGCTCGTCGAAGTCGCGCGCGGGCTGGTGGCCCGGACGGTCGCGCGGCGGGATCGGCCGCGCAGGCTCGCGCCGTTCCGCATCCGCGACGCTGCGCATGGCCTGCTGGTAGCCGGTCTCCATCCGCCGCAGCATGCGACCCGCCGCCTCCATGGCGCGGCCGAGCTCCTCGGCGCGCCTGCGCGAGGCGTCCTCCTGCCGCGCCAGCTGCTCGTGGGTGGCCTCGCCGACCGACCTCAGCCCCGAGATGGCCGCCTCGGCGCGCTCGGTGACGACGGTGAGGGCACCGATGAAGGCCTCCATCTCGCCCTTGTCGGCACGCAGCCGGCGAAGGCGCTGATGCACCAGCATGCACCAGACGATGGTGAGGAGCAGCAGCACGCCCAGCAGAAGCTCGACGGCGTTGTCAATCATGCCCGGCGTCTCCGTCGCTGCCGAGCCGTTCCTCGACCCGGATCACCAGCTTGTCACCGCGTTGGCCGACCTTGCCGGTCAGCATCCGGACCTGGCCGCAGCGCAGCACGATCGGCTCGTCCGGCTTGGCGTTGAGGCGCAGCACGCTGCCCACCTTCAGCTCCATGATGTCGCTCAGGCTCACCGTCTGCTCGTCCAGCACCGCCTCGAGATCGACGTCGGTGACCCAGATCTCGCGCGCCAGATGGTGCTCCCAGATCGAATCGCGGCCGAACTTCTCGCCCATGAACATCTGCAGCAGCAGGTCGCGCGCCGGCTCCATGGTGGCGTAGGGGATCAGGCATTCGACGCAGCCGCCGCGATCCTCGATCTCGAGCCGCAGCTTGACCACGACGCAGGCATTGCTCGGGCGCGCGATGGCGGCGAAGCGCGGATTGGTCTCCATCCGCTCGAAGCGGAACTGGACCGGCGTGATCGGCGCGAAGGCGCTGCCGAGGTCGCTCAGGATCAGCCGGACCAGCCGCTCGATCAGCGACGCCTCGATCGTGGTGTAGGGGCGGCCCTCGATGCGCATCGGGATCGTGCCGCGCCGGCCGCCGAGCAGCACGTCGACGATCGAGTAGATCATCGAGCTGTCGACGGTGACGAGGCCGAAATTGTCCCATTCGACGGCACGGAAGACCGCGATCATGGCCGGCGCCGGCACGGCGTTCAGATAATCGCCGAAGCGCTGGGCCGTGACGCTCTCCAAGCTGACGTCGACATTCTCGGAGGTGAAGTTGCGCACGCTGGTGGTGAGGATCCGCTCGAGGCGGTCGAACACCACCTCCAGCATCGGCAGCCGCTCGTAGCTGATGTCGCTGGAGTTGACGATCGTGCCGAGGCCGGAGGGACCGGCGACGGCCGGCTTGCCGGACCCCGGCGCGGGGGGGCCGCCGTCCCTGCGGCCGGCGGGCGCGTTGCGGGACGGCGGCTCGCTCTCGCCACCCGCCAGCGTGGCCCAGTCGGCGGCGAGGTCGCCGCCATCGTCGGCGGGGCCGCCCGCACCTATGCCCGCCATCGCCGCCCATTCGGCGGCCATGGCGTCCGTTGCCGGGCCGCTGCCAGCCCGTCCGTCGGGTTCGGGGCCGCTCACTGGACCAGCATCTCCTTGAAGAGCACGTCCTCGATGCGCTGCGGCTCGACGGCGCGGTGCACGCGCGCCAGCATCTCCTCCTTCAGGCGCTGCATGCCGGCGGCTCCCTGGACCTCCTCGACGGCCAGCGCCCGCAGGTAGAGCTGGAAGCTGTCCATGATCCTGGGCGTCAGGGCCCGGATCGCCTCGGCCTCGCTCTCGCCCTTCACCTCCAGCGACACCTTCAGCTTGAGGAAGCGCATCCGGCTGCCGGTCGGCTGCAGGTTGACGATGACGTCCGGCAGGTCGACGAACGCCACGCCGCTGCCGGCGGCTGCCTTCTCGCCATGGGCCGGCTCGTGGCCTTCCCCGTGCGGCGCCTCGGCGGTGGTCGCCGCCGCACCATGGCCGCCGCCGAACAGGCCGAGCATCCACGCCACGCCGGCGCCGCCGCCCAGCAGCACCACGAGGCCGCCCGCGATCAGCATCAGCTTGCCCTTGCCGCCGCCCTTGCCGGCCTCGACCGCCCCCACCGCCGCCGTCATCCCGAACCTCCGTGCCGAATTCGCTGGAGACGAGAAATAGCGGCGCCGTGGTTAACGATCGGTTGGCGGTTGGCGGGTTATGGTCGCGACCGGCAAAGGTTGCCCGGCAGGAAATGCCGGCTCGCGGACGCCGGCCGGTGCCGCCTGTCGATGGGCCGGCGCTGGCACGGAAGCTGCAGCCCGCTGCCCGAGAACGGAGTGACGATGGATACGACAGCCTATCTGGCGCTCAGCCGCCAGGTCGCCCTGATGCGGGACATGGACGTGATCGCCAACAACATGGCGAATGTCACGACCACCGGCTTCCGGGGCGAGCTGACACTGTTCGAGACCGCGCTGCGCCGCGCCGGCGAGACGCCCCGCCTCGCCTTCGTCCAGGACGTCGGCACCGCTCGCGACATGAGCCCGGGGCCGCTGTCGGCCACCGGCAACCCGCTCGACCTCGCCGTCGACGGCGACGGCTGGCTGTCCTTCGCCACGCCCGACGGCGTCCGGTACAGCCGCGCCGGCCATCTGGAGATCGACGGCGTCGGGCAGGTGGTCGACGCCGCCGGCAACGCGCTGCTCGACGACGGCGGCGCCCCGCTCACCGTGCCGCCGGGCGATCGCGACATCACCATCGCGGCGGACGGCACGGTGTCGAACCGGGCCGGCGTTCTCGGGCGGATCGGGCTGTCGGCCTTCGCCGATCCGCGCGCATTGGTGCCGGCCGGCGGCAACATGTGGGCCGCCGAGGATCTGCCCGTGCCGTCGACCGCGCGGCTGGCGCAGGGGATGCTCGAGGGCTCGAACGTCAAGCCGATCCTCGAGATGACGCGGATGATCGAGACCACCCGCGCCTTCGAGGGCACGCAGAAGCTCATCGAGACCCATCACGACATCGAGCGCCGCGCCGTCGAGCGCGTGCTCGCCGTCTGACGAACCCTCAGGACCCGGAGTACCGACCCATGCGCTCGCTCAGCGTCGCCTCGACCGGCATGATGGCGCAGCAGCTCAACGTCGAGGTCATCTCGAACAACATCGCCAACATGACCACCACCGGCTACAAGCTGCGCCGGCCGGAGTTCCAGGATCTGCTCTACCAGAGCCAGCGCCGCATCGGCTCCGCCTCCTCGACCGATGGTACGGTGGTGCCGGCCGGCGTGCATCTGGGCCTCGGCGTGAAGACCGCCTCGGTCTACCGCGTCCACGGCCAGGGCGATCTCGTCAACACCGAGAACCGCTACGACATCGCCATCCAGGGCGAGGGCTTCTTCGTCGTCGAGCTGCCGACCGGCGAACGCGGCTACACCCGCTCGGGCAATTTCCAGCTCAGCCCGGAGGGCGTGATCGTCACGCCCGACGGCTACACCGTCAGCCCCAGCATCACCGTGCCGCGCGACGCCCTCGAGGTCGCCGTCAGCCAGGACGGCCAGGTGACGGCGAAGCTGCAGGGCCAGGTCTCGCTGCAGAACCTGGGCCAGCTCGAGCTCGCGACCTTCGTCAATCCGACCGGCCTCGAGGCCATCGGCAGCAACCTGCTGCTCGAGACCGACGCCTCGGGCCCGGCCCTGGTCGGAGCACCGGCCAGCGAGGGGCTGGGCAGCGTGCAGCAGGGCTTCCTCGAAAGCTCGAACGTCAACCCGGTGCAGGAGATCACGGCACTGATCACCGCCCAGCGCGCCTACGACATGAACTCCAAGGTCATCTCGGCCTCCGACGAGATGATGGCCACCGTGACGCAGCTCCGCTGACCATGACGAACCGCTTCGTATCCCTTCTCGTCCTGCTGGCCGGCCTGCTGCCCTGGCCGATCTCCGCGTCGACGCTGCCGGCGGGCCAGCCCCTCACCGCGGACATGGCCCGCGAGCTGGTCGAGGCGGCCCTGCCGGAGAGCGGGCCCGGCGAGCGATGGCACGTCCAGCTGGCGCCTGCCGGTTTCCCGTTGCCGAACCAGGCCCGGACCGATGGTTGGATGGAGATCGAGTCCATCGCGGTCGAGCCGCGCACCGGCCTGCTGGACGCCTCGCTGCGGGTCACCCTCGCAGGCGGCGAGGCCGGCGTGATCGCGCTGCGTGGGCGGGCCGAGGCCCAGGCCGAGGTGCCGGTGCCGGCACGGCCGCTGCGGCGCGGCCACCGCATCGAAGCCGCCGATCTGCGCAGCGCCTGGCTGCCGTCGGCCCGGCTCGACCGCGACACGGTCCTGACCGTGTCCGAGCTCGTCGGCCACGAGGCCGAGCGCGGGCTCGCCGCCGGCCGGGCGATCCGGGCCGGCGACCTGCGGGCCGCCAGGCTCGTGCGCAAGGACGAGACCGTGAGCCTGCTGTTCCGGCGCGGCGGGCTCGAGCTCGCCAGCGCCGGCACCGCCCTCGACAACGGAGCCGAGGGCGAGACAGTCCGCGTCGTCAACCCGAGCGGCGGGCGGCCGGTGCGCGGCATCGTCGTCGGCCTGCGCACGGTCGAGGTCGGCGTCGGGCCCTCGGAGGCCGCCCGATGAAGGCCCCCCGCATCGGCCTGCTGCCGCTGCTGCTGCTGCTGCTGCTGCTGCCCGCCTGCACGGTGCCGGAACGGCTGGCCAATGTCGGCAAGGCGCCGGAGCTGGCGCCGATCGAGAACCCGGTCCAGCGATCGGGCTACCGCCCGGTGTCGCTGCCGATGCCGGACCCCGAGCCGCAGGCCAGCGCCGGCGCCAACTCGCTGTGGCGCGAGGGAGCCCGCGGATTCTTCCGCGACCAGCGCGCCCGCCGGGTCGGCGACGTGCTGACCGTCAATGTCACGATCGAGGACAGGGCCGAGCTGTCCAATCAGACCTCGCGCTCGCGGCAGAACAGCGACGACCTCGGCGTCACCGGCCTGTTCGGCCTGCAGAACAAGCTGGAGAAGTGGCTGCCGGGGCCGGTCGATCCCAGCTCGCTGGTCGACCTCAACAGCGCCGTCAACAATGCCGGCCGCGGCGAGGTCAACCGCGAGGAATCGATCGAGATGAACGTCGCGGCCGTGATCACCCAGATCCTGCCGAACGGCAACATGGTGATCGAGGGCCGGCAGGAGGTGCGGGTGAATTTCGAGGTGCGCGAGGTGTTGGTCGCCGGCATCGTCCGGCCCGAGGACATCACGCCGGCCAACACCATCCCGCACGAGAAGATCGCCGAGCTCAGGGTGGCCTATGGCGGCCGAGGCCAGATCACCGACGTCCAGCAGCCGCGCTACGGCGCGCAGATCCTCGACATCCTGCTGCCCTACTGACGAGGCGGCCCCGGCGTCGCATGCCGCGGCTCGGCATCGGATTGGAACATTCGGCGGGCCAGCCTTGTCGTTCTGCAATCCATGGGGTCCAAGCGGAACGACCGACATGCGCACACCGATCATCGCCACAGTCGTGCTCGCCCTCGCCGCCCCGCCGGCCCTGGCCGCGGTCGACGTCTCGTTCACCCGGCCCGAGCGGTTCACCGACGCTGCCCTCGACCGCAGCTTCGGCGACGAGGCGCGGCAGCGCACCCTCGAGGGCATCGAGCGGCATTTCCGGGCCATGGCCGAGCGGTGGCTTCCGCCCGGCCGCGACCTGCGGGTCGAGATCATCGACATCGACCTCGCCGGCCGATTCGAGCCGCTGCGGGCACCGTCGCAGGACGTGCGCGCCATGCTCGACGTCACCTGGCCGAGAATCACCCTGCGCTACGCGCTCGAGGAGAACGGCCGGCCGGTGGCGACGGCGCAGGAGGAGGTTACCGACCTCGACTATCTGGTGCGGCCGCAGGCCCAGCGGTCGCGCGACCCGCTGCGCTACGAGAAGGCCATGCTGGACGACTGGTTCAGGTCGCGGTTCGCAGGCTCGACCGGCGGCTGACGCCGCCGGTCGCCCGCTTCACGGCACCGCCGTCAGCGCGCCCTTGCCCTCGAACCAGCTCACCAGGTTGGCGACGACGGTGTCGCCCATCGCCTGGGCGGTCTCCTCGGTGTTGCTTGCGATGTGCGGCGTCAGGGTGACGTTGTCGAGCTTCAGCAGGGCTTCGGGTACCTTGGGCTCGTCGTCGAACACGTCGAGGCCGGCCGCGCCCAGGCCGCCGCTGGAGAGCAGCTCGACCATCGCCGGCTCGTCGACCAGCCAACCCCGGGCGATGTTGACGAAGATGCCGCGCGGCCCGAGCGCCGCCAGGATCTCGCGGCTGATGATCGGCGGGGCCGCACCCTTGGGCTTGCCGGCGGCGGCCAGGAACAGGATGTCGCTGTCCCGGGCCAGCGCCACGGCGTCGTCGTAGCGCTCGTAGGACAGGTCGCGGCGAACCGGGTCGACATAGGCGATCCGGCACTTGAAGGCCTCGAGCCTTCTCGCGATCTCGATGCCGATCCGGCCGACGCCGATCAGCCCGGCCTTCATGCCGGTGAGCTTGCGGCCCTGCGCCAGCCGGCCCTTCAGCCACTTGCCGGAGCGCACGAAACGGTCGCCCTCGGCGATGCGGCGGCAGGAGGACAGCGCCAGCGCCAGGGCGAGGTCGGCGACCTCGTCGTAGAGCACCGGCGTGATGGTGACGGCGATGCCGCGCTTCCTGGCCTCGCCGAGGTCGGTGGTCTCGAGGCCGACGCCGTTGATGGCGCAGATCTCGAGCTTCGGCATCAGGTCCATCTGCGCTCGCGACAGGCCGGCCATGCCGTGCGAGGCGGCACCGCGCACGCGCGGGCCGACCTCGCGCAGCGCCGCCAAAGGGTCGGCGGCGGCGTAGACGTGATGGCAGATGAAGGCGCGCTCCAACGCCTCGACCACCTGCGGGCGCTGCGGGCCGACGAGGGCGATCTCGGGACGTGACGACGTTTCGCTCATGAAGCTCTCACTGATCCTGAGAAGGAGGGCGCCTTGGCGGCCCGATCGATACGCTCGATTCCGAGCGTATCGTGAATCGGTCCACCCGTTCAGTGTGCTGTGATGCGAATCCGACATGTCGGATTCGCATCACTGGCGCCCTCGGGTTGGAAGATGGCGGCTCACGCCTTGTAGTAGCGTTCGCCGCGCTTTTGCGCCTCCTTGGCCGCGTCCTGCGGCGACTGCTGGCCGGCGCAGACCGACTGGAACATGTTGAGCACGACGAGGTCGGCCTTGGCCGCGGCCGCCTTGGGGCTCGGCCTGCCCTTGTAGCTCTGCGGCAGGCCGTTGCGGATGATGTTGCGGTAGGCGCCGATCTTGGGATCGCTGGTCCAGATCTCGGCGTGGTCGAAGGCCGCCAGCGGATGGCACCAGTAGCCGATGCTGGCGGTCTGCCAGGCGGTGTACTGCGGCGCCTCCATCATGAAGCGGAGATATTCCTTCGCCGCGTTCGGATAGGGCGTGTAGTTCATCACCACCGAGTTGATGACCAGGGCACCCTGTGTCGGGAAGCCCACCGGGCCGATCGGGAAGTCGGCGTGGTAGATGTCCTCGGCCATCGCCTTCAGCGTGGCGTCGTCCGAGGTCTTGGCGGCGTAGTAGACCGAGATGCCGTTGGTGGTGAGCGAGATCTCGCCCGCCAGGAACGCCTTGTTGTTCGATGGGTCGAGCCAGGACAGCGTGCCGGGGATGAAGGTGGCGTAGAGCTCCTTGGCGTATTCCAGCGCCTCGACGGTCTTGGGGTTGTCGATCACCACCTGGTCGTTCTCGTCGACCAGCGACGAGCCGTAGCCCCACAGCACCCAGTCGGTCCAGCCGCCGTCGCCGACGGCGTTGCCGAGCGCGAAGCCCACCGGGTGCCCCTTGGCCTGCAAGGCCTTGCACATGGCGAGGAAGCCCGGGAAGTCCTTGGGGACGCTCTCGTAGCCGGCCTCCTGCACCCAGGAACGGCGATGCACCATGGTGCTGCCGCTGCCGCCGACCGGCATCGAGATCCAGCGGTCGCCGCTCATGCCGTAGACCTTGGCCAGGTCGAACCAGCCGCCGTACTTCTTGCCGAGATAGGTGTTGAGCTCGGTGAGGTCGGCCAGCTTGTCCTCGAACAGGAAGGGGTCCTCCTGCCAGGCGAGGATGATGTCGGGACCGCTGCCGACATTGGCCGCCACCGCCGTCTTGGGTCGCAGATCCTCCCAGCCCTCGCTGTCGACGGTGACCGGCACGCCAGTGGCCTCGGTGAACTTCTTGCTGTTCTCGAGCCACAGCGTCTCGTCGCCCTGGACGAACTTGGCCGGGCGCAGCACGCGCAGCGTCGCACCCTTCTCGATCGGCTGGTTGGGCAGCGCCACCTCGGCCGTCGGGATCGCCGACAAAGCCGGGCGAGCGCCCAGCGCGGCGAGACCGGCGAGGCTCGCACCGCCGGCGAGCGCATGACGACGGTTCAATCGGAACATGTCACGACCTCCTCTGATCCGCGGGACTCTCCGGTCCATGTCGGTTTGTGGGTGACATCGCACCGATTCGTCAAGAACGCCGACGGCGAGCCGCCTCCGGGGCCGGGCGGCCGGGACCAAGCCCGAGGCGACAAGGGCCGTCGGAAAGGCTATCGGCAGCCGCATCCGCCGTTCGCCGCGAGGCCGCCCGCGATGACCTCACCGACCTTCGTGCTGAAGCTCTCCTGCCCCAACCGGCCGGGCATCGTCGCCGCTGTCGCCACGCTGCTGTTCCAGCACGGCTGCAACATCCTGGATTCCCAGCAGTTCGACGATGTCGAGGCCGACCGCTTCTTCATGCGGGTGGTGTTCGACCAGACGGAGGCGCAGCACGGCGTCGAGGATCTGAGGACTCTGCTGGCACCGCTCGCCGCCGGCTTCGGCATGGACTGGAGCCTGCGCGACACCAGCGTCCGCCGCCGGGTGCTGATCCTGGTGTCGCGCTTCGACCATTGCCTCGCCGACCTGCTCTACCGCATGCGCATCGGCGAGCTGCCGATGGAGATCGCCGGCGTCGTCGCCAACTACCCGCAGGACACCTACGCCCATCTCGACCTGCACGGCATCGCCTTCCACCACCTGCCGGTGACACCCGAGACCAAGGATCGCCAGGAGGAGCGCCTGCTCGGCCTGATCCGCCACGGCGATGCCGAGACCGTGGTGCTGGCCCGCTACATGCAGGTGCTTTCGGACCGGCTGGCGGGCGAGCTGGCCGGGGCCTGCATCAACATCCACCACTCCTTCCTGCCGGGCTTCAAGGGCGCCAGGCCCTACCATCAGGCCCATGCCCGCGGCGTCAAGCTGATCGGCGCCACCGCGCACTATGTCACCGCCGATCTCGACGAGGGCCCGATCATCGAGCAGGACGTCGAGCGCATCACCCACGCCGACACGCCCGACAGCCTGGTCCGCAAGGGCCGCGACATCGAGCGCCGCGTGCTGGCCCGCGCCCTTCGCTACCACCTCGACGACCGCGTCTTCCCCAACGGCAGAAAGACCGTGGTGTTCGCCGACTGACGGCTGTGCGGATCGGCGCGCGAGTGGTAGTCTCGGCGCAGCTTCGCGGGGAGGATGCTGTGGCCACAGGTCGGCTCGTTGCCCTGACGCTCGCGCTCGCCGCCTTGCTCCCGGTCGCCGTCCAGGCCCAGGAGCGCAAGCCGGCACCGCCCGGTGGCGCCGTCTATTTCATCTATCCGCGCGACGGCCAGGTCGTGCAGGGCGGCAAGCTCTGGGTGCGCATGGGCCTGCGCAACATGGGCGTCGCACCCGCCGGCATCGCCAGGGACGGCACCGGCCACCACCACCTGCTGGTCGATGTCGACGACCTGCCGGCGCTCGACGAGCCCATTCCCAACGACCGCAACCACCGCCATTTCGGCGGTGGCCAGACCGAGGCCAGGGTCGAGGATCTGACACCCGGCAAGCACACCCTGCAGCTGATGCTGGCCGACGAGAACCATGTGCCGTTCGACCCGCCGGTGATGTCGCCCAAGATCACCATCACCGTGCGCTGAGCCGCACCGCCGGGAGGCCGCGATGTCGATCCTGAAGCACCTGAAGGCCCTGGCCCTTCTGCCGCTGCTCGCCGCGCCGGCCCTGGCGCAGGACGCCGAGCGCACGGCCTCGCCGCCCGGCGCCTATCTCTACATCGGCTGGCCGAACGACGGCGAGGTGGTGGGGCGCAAGCCGTTCCGGGTCTGGTTCGGCCTGCGCAACATGGGCGTCGCACCCGCCGGCATCGACACCCCCAACACCGGCCATCACCACCTGCTGATCGACGTCGACGACCTGCCGCCGCTCGACGAGCCGATCCCCAACGACAAGAACCACCTGCATTTCGGCATCGGCCAGACCGAGACCGCGATCGAGCTGCCGCCGGGGAAACACACCCTGCAGCTCATCATGGGCGACCAGGGGCACATACCCCACGATCCTCCGGTGGTGTCGAAGAAGATCACGATCACGGTGAGGTAGGGAAAACGCCGCTCTGGACTTGGAAGAATCAGTCAATCCAAGTCCCTGACCACCCTCACCCCGTTCGTATAATATCTCACCACCCCGTCATAGCCGAGCCGACTGGCGCTGGTGACCTCGTCCTTGCCGTTCCGCCACGACCCGCCGCGCAGCACGCGCGACGTGCAGACCTTCTCCTGCCGTGCCGAGCCGTCGACCGGCGCTCCCTCGTGCGAATGCATCCAGCAATCCGAAACCCATTCGGCGACGCCGCCCTGGGTGTCGTTGAGGCCGAAGCCGTTGGCGGCGTAGCTGCCGGCCGCGGCCGGGCGGCGGCGGTCCCAGGGGCCGCCGCAGTCGCTGCAATTGGCCTTGGCCGTGCCGACCTCGTCGCCCCACCAGTAGCTCGAGGCGCTGCCACCGCGGGCGGCATATTCCCACTCGGCCTCGCTCGGCAGGCGATAGGGCCGGCCGGTCCGCTTCGACAGCCAGGCGGCGTACTGCGCGGCGTCGTCGTAGCTCAGGTTCTGCATCGGCCCCTTGGGCGAGGCACCCGCCGGCGGCTTCAGCTTGCAGGCACCGTCGTCGAAGCAGGCCTGCCACTCGGCCACCGTCACCTCGAAGCGGCCGATGGCGAAGGGCTTGCCGATCGTCACCCGCCGCGCCGGCCGCTCGGTCGGATCGCCGCGCTCGCGGCCCATGACGAAGCTGCCGGCTGGGATCGACACCATCTCCGGGCAGGCTTCGCAGTCGCGCGTCGGCGTCAGCGCGCGCGTCGCCGCCTCCGCCGGCTTCGATAGCGCCGCCACCTCGACCGCCGCCGGCGGCTCGGGCGCGGGCTTGGGCGCCGGTTCCGGGACTGGCACGGCCGCCGGCTCGGGTGCTGCCAGCGGTGCGGGCATGGCCTGCGGCGCGGGCTCGGCAGCGGCGGAGGGTGGAGGAGGCGTCGCGGGCGCCGGCTCCGTGGCGGCGGCCGGCGCGGGCTGCGGCTCCGCCAGCGGCTCCTGCGGCGCCGGCTCGGCCGCGGCAGGCTCGGGCAGGGCCGCCACCACCATCGGCGCCGGCTCGTCGGCGATGCGCAGGGCGACGCCGCTCGTGACCCTGCCGCCACGGCCATCCTCGGCCGCCACCTCGAAGCGGCCGGCATCACCGCTCGCACCCACCGGCACGTCCAGGCGGAGCTGCGGCAGATCCTCGAGGCTCAACGGATCGCCCACCGCCAGCACGCGATCGGCGAGGCGCACCACGCCGAGCCTGGGCACGGCGCTGACGGACAGCGTCAGCCGGTCGCCGTCGGGATCGGTGGGCGCGGCCATGCCCAGCGCCGCCGGCACGATCGTCACCTGCCGCTCGGCCACCGCCACCGGCGGACGGTTCGACGACAGGATGCTCACCGCGCGCGAGCCGCCGGCATCGCCGCCGCGGCCGTCCTGGACGATGAAGGCGAGGTTGCCGGCCGGGCCGGGCTTGGCGCCGGCGGGCGCGAAGGCCAGCCGGCCGAGATCGGCGACGCTGACGGTCTCGCCGATCCGCACCAGGCGGTCGCCCAGCAACACCTCACCGCGCATCGGCAGGCCGGCGATCCGCACGCTCAGGCTGTCGCCCTCGGGATCCTGCGGCGGCTCGATCGCCATCGGCGTGGATTCGACATTGTCCATGACCTCGAGCACCGACGCCTCGGCCACCACCGGCGGCTGGTTCGGCGGGCGGCGGACGAAATAGAACGGCTCGCCGCTGAGCGAGCCGTCGTAGCGCGGCTCCTGCCGGCCCTGCGTCGACGCCAGCACGGTGTCGCGCACCTTGCCCAGCATCAGCCGCAGCTCGAGGTCCGGCTCGGCCAGGTAGCTCAGCAGCGCCGTGGTGTAGGGGCTGTGCTCGCCCGTGCCGTCGAAGGCCACCGCGCTCGACGCCGTGGCGAAGGCCACCAGCGTGTCGGTCGGCACGTCGTCGACGCGGGCGAGGCCGGCGCCGACCCGGTGGCGGCCATCGGTGTTGCGCGCCAGCCGCTCGGCCAGCGGGTTGTCGCGGCAGGCATCGAGGAAGACCAGGCCGAGCTTGCGCGACTGCGCCACCTCGCTCAGCACCGCCGACAGCGGCAGAGCCTCGTAGAGCAGGTCGCGCTCGCGCAGCAGACGGGCATCGGTGGGAACGAGATAGTTCTCGCCGTCGAACTGGATGCCGTGGCCGGCATAGTAGACCAGCGCCACGTCGGAGCTCTCGGCCTTGAGGCCGAAATCGCGCATGGCGATCTGCAGGCCGCGCTGGTCGAGGTCGGTGAGCAGCGTCACCTCGAAGCCGGCCTGCGCCAGCGTCCGGCCGATCGCCTCGGCGTCGCTGCGCGGGTTGGCGAGCGGGTCGGTGCTGCGATAGGCCGAGTTGCCGATCACCAGCGCAATGCGCCGTTCGGCCGCGAAGCCGGGGACCGAGACCAGCAGCCCCAGTGCCACAGCCAAAAGCGCGATCCAAGCTCGCATCACCGCGTCCTCGAAGCGGCCGGGCGCCTCGTCCCTTTGGTAGCCCAGGGCCGGCCGGCTGGAAACGACCCGGGCGCGACCACGCCAGGGCAGTGCCTGTCTACACCCTGCGCCACCGGCCGGCTGTGTCGTACAGCACTGCCGGCAAATTGTTTCAGTTGCACTCCATCCGCATGAGACACGCCATCATAGCATCACTTCTCGGTGAGGCCGAGTGCCGTTCCACGCTCACCGCGCGCAATGCGCGCCAGCTGGAAGCGGCTGAGGCCGTCCGCCGGGTCGCGCGCCAGGATGGCCTCGAGCCAGGCGCGCGCCGCCTCGGGCTCGCCGGCGGCCAGCCGCTCGTAGGCCGCGGCATAGGCGGCGGCGTCGCCGTAGGGCGGCGTCAGCACCTCGACCTCCTGGCCCTTGCCGGCGAAGCGCACTCGGCCGATCCGCCGCCAGCCGGCGACGCCGGCGGCCGCGAGCGCCCTGTCGGTGGCGCACAGCCGGGTGCCGAACTGCCGGTTGGCACTCTCGAGCCGGGCGGCGGTGTTGATGACGTCGCCATAGACCGTGTAGTCGAGCCGCTCGCTGCCGCCGAAATTGCCGACCTCGGCCGGCCCAGTGTCGACGCCGATGCGCGTGACACCCAGCGGCACGCCCTCGGCGGCGCTGCGGGCGGCCTGCGCTTGCGCGAACTCGTCGATGGCGACGGCACAGGCGACGGCGCGCCGGGCATGGTCCGGCTGCGGATCCGGCGCGCCGAAGAACGCGTGCACCGCGTCGCCCACGATCTTGTCGACCGTGCCGCCATGCGCCTTCACGAGGGCGAGCACGCCGTCGAGATAGGGATCGAGCGCCCGCGCCAGCCTTTCCGGCCCGAGCTGCTCGGTCAGCGCCGAGAAGCCGGCGAGATCGGTGAACAGCACGCTGACCTCGCGCCGCTCGCTGCCGCGCCTCGGCGCATCGGGCCCGCGCAGCATCCGCGCCACCACGCTCGGCGCCAGGTAGCGCTCGAAGGCGGCGCGCACCTGCCGCCGCTGCGCCCGCTCCTCCCGCCCCATGCGGGCCGTGCCGAGCAGGGCGGTCAGCGGCAGTGCCAGCACCGGCCCCACCATGGGCAGCAGCGGCAGCCCGTGGCGGAATCCCGCGACCAGCACCGCGACCCAGCCGGCGATGGCGAGGCAGGCGGCCAGCAGCACCACCGGCCAGGGCAGGCCCAGCACCGCCAGCCCGAGCCCCAGTCCGGCCGCGACGAGGATGGCCACCGGCTCGACCCAGCCCGCCGGCAGCGGCGCCTGCCGGCCGTCGACGAGCTGCGCCAGCGCGTGGGCATGGATCATCACGCCCGCCATCTCGCGGTCGGCGGCGAGCCGGGTCGGCGGCGTGACGTGGCGATCGTCTCCCGGCAACACGATGCCGATCAGCGCGATCTTGCCGGCGAGCCAGGTCGGCGGCAGCAGGCCCACCGCCTCGGCGGGATAGACCGGGAAGGCCGGGGTCGCCGCATCGGGCGGTGCCCGCCAGGCGATCGGCCGCTCGTCGGCCGTGAAGCCGTGCCCGGCGGCCCGCGCCAGTGCCGCCGTGAAGCTGTCGCCGTCCCCGGGATGCTGGCGGCGGATCACGCCGTCGAGCGGATCGGCCAGCAGGTCGCCGTCGCCGTGCAGCCGGTGGCCGACGAAGGCCTGGTGGAAGGCCCGCTGCGTCGGGCTGAGCGCCACGGCGGACCCGGCCGATACCAGCACCACCGGCGGCCCCGGCGCATCGACGGCGGCGGCCAGGCGCCGGTCCAGCTCCGGGTCGGTCGCCTGGTCGACCAGCACATCGACTCCCACGGCCGCGACTTGCCGCGAGCGCAGGGTGGTGATCAGATCGGCGAGGAAGCCGCGATGGATCGGCGATCGCCACGGCAGGCGGGCCAATGTCTCCTCGCCGATCGCCACCACCACGATCCCCTGATGCTGCGGCTCGGGTGTCGCCATGCCCAGTCTGACGTCCTGGCTCAGCCGCTCGACCGCCCGCAAGGGCCCGAGCCAGCTGGCCCCCCACGCCCCAGCGGCACCCACCAACAGGAGACAGCAGGCGATGACCCAAGAACGCCGCGCGCTCGACATGGCCTCGACGAGCCCAGCCTCCGCCCCTGAGCGGCGCCGTCGCGCACCGCCCGCCCGAGCCTATGCGCTGGCGGCGATGCTGGCGAGCCTCGCAGGGCCGGCCGCCGCCGACATGGTGGTGATCGCCTCGACGGCATCCGAGATTCTGCCGGGCCGGATCGTCCAGCCGGGCCAGCCGCTGCTGCTGCCCGAAGGCACCCAGGTGACGCTGCTGGCGTCGACCGGCGCCACCATGATCATGGTGCCGCCGGGCGGGGCGGTCAGCGACATTCCCTCGGTCAAGGGCGACGGCGAGGTGCTGACCGTGCTGGCGGCGGTCGTGGCCGGCGGCCAGGGCTCGACCCGGCTGGGTGCCGCCCGCGCCATCGGCGACGAGATCTGTGCCGCCCGGACCGCCGCCGACCCGGTACAGGAGATCGCGAGGCTGGGCCTCGAGGGCTGCGATGCCGCCGCTGCCCAGCAGCTCGACGAGCTGCGCCGCCGCCGCGTGCCGGCCTCGATCTACCTCACGAGCGAGCGCGGCCGCGCCGCCGCGGTCCGCGCCGGCCAGCCGCTCGGCCTCGAGGTGACGGTGAGCCTGCCGGCGCACGTCACCTGCTGGCACAAGGCTCCCGACGGCACGGTCTCGCCTCTCGCCATCGCGGGCGAATCCAAGCAGCCGCTGCCCAGCAGCCGCCCCTTCGCCGTCTCGCTGACTGCCGGCCAGGCCGGCCGCAACCTCGTGGCCTGCGCCGCCACCGATCGGCCGCCGACCGGCACCCTGACCCTGGCCGCCGTCCAGACGCCGGGGCCGGAGGTACTGGCCACCGACCAGATCACCGTGCAGGTCTCGCCATAGGAGGCTAGGTCGCTCCCGCCGGCGCCATGCCGGCGATGAGCTCGTCGGGAATGTCGTCGAACGAGGCGTAGTTCATGTTGTAGAGCCGGGCGTAGAGGCCGCCCAGCGCCATCAGCTCGTCATGCGTGCCGGACTCGATGATCTCGCCGTTCTGCAGCACGATGATCCGGTCGGCGTTGCGGATGGTCGCCAGCCGATGGGCGATGACGAGGCCGGTATTGCCCTCCAGCAGCCGCACCAGCGCCCGCTGGATCAGCATCTCGGTGTAGCTGTCGATGCTGGCGGTGGCCTCGTCGAGGACCAGGATCTTGGCGTCCGCCACCAGCGCCCTGGCGAAGCTGATGAGCTGGCGCTGGCCGAGCGACAGGTTGCCGCCGCGCTGCTCCAGCATGCTGTCGTAGCCGTCGGGCAGCCGCATGACGAAGTCGTGCGCGCCCACGGCCTGGGCGGCGCGGATCACCTCGTCGCGGCTGGCGTCCTGCTTGTTGTAGCGGATGTTCTCGATCACCGTGCCCGAGAACAGGAACGGCTCCTGCAGCACCATCGCCATGCGCCGGCCGAGCGATTCCTGCGTCAGGTCGCGCACGTCGTGGCCGCCGACCAGCACCTGGCCGTCCCAGACGTCGTAGAAGCGGTGCGCCAGCGCCATGGCGCTGGACTTCCCCGAGCCCGTGGGACCGACCAGCGCCACGGTCTCGCCAGGATTGACGCGGAAGCTGACATTCCTCAGCACCGGCAGGCCCTGGCGGTAGCCGAAGGTGACGTTCCTGAACTCGACCGAGCCGTCGAAATCGGCCGGCAGCGCGATGGCGCCGGGCTTGTCCCTGACGTCGACCGGGACATCCAGGACCTCGGCGATGCGCTGGCCCGAGGCCATGGCGCGCTGCATCACGCTGTACTGCAGCGTCAGCGAGCGGATCGGGTCGAAGAAGCGCTGGATGTAGAACAGGAAGGCCACCATCACGCCGATGTCGAGGCTCTGGCCCAGCACCATCGAGCCGCCGACCACGATCACCACCGCCATGGCGATGCCGGTCAGCGTGTCGACGATCGGCACCATCACCTGCGAGAACTTCGAGGCCAGCAGGTGCGCCCGGAGGTTGGCGTGGGCCTTCTGGTCGTAGAGGCCGAGATTGACGCTCTGGCGGTCCATGCTCTGCACGGTGCGCACGCCGTGGATGCATTCGGCGAGCGCGCCGTTGGCGATGGAGTTGGCCTCGTGCGCACCCATGAACGCCACCTTGGCGCGCGGCAGCCACCAGATCCTGACGACGAAGAGTGCCGGCACCACGGCCAGCGTCAGCAGCCCGAGCCGGAAGTCGAGCCACAGCATCACCGTGATGATGCCGAACAGCAGGACGATGTCGCCGACCGACAGCACCGAGGTCTCCATGAACTCCTGCATCGAGTTCACGTCGCCCTGCAGCCGCGACATCAGCCGCCCGACCTCGGTGCGGTCCATGAAGGAGAGCGAGACGCGCTGCAGATGCGAGAACATGGCGCGGCGCATGTCGAACAGCACGCCCTCGGCGGCCTTGCCGACCACGGTCTCCTGCACCCAGCTGGCGGCGTAGTTGATCAGGATGGCGACGAGGAAGGCCATCACCGCCAGCGTCAGCATCCGCCGGTCGCCCGTCGCCATGCCGTGGTCGATGGCGAAGCGGATGATCAGCGGGATCGCGACCTGGGTGGCGGTGAAGACCAGCACCGCCGCCACGGCGATCGCCATCTGCCGGCGATAGGGGCGGATGAAGTGCCAGATGCGGCGCAGGATCCGGCCGTCGAAGGCGCGGCCGAAGATCTCCTCCTCCTGGCGTTGCGAGCCCACCACGGCGCGCGGGGCCCGCGCCCGGCCGTCGTCGCGCAGGTCCTTGTCGTCCAGCATCTCGGCAGCGGCCATCAGGGCTCTCCCGCCCGGTCGCCCGGCCGGACCTGCAGGTCGTAGAGCGCCCGGTAGCGGCCGTTCAGCGCCAGCAGCTCCTCGTGGCTGCCGCGCTCGACGATGCGGCCGTTCTCGAGGAACAGGATCTTGTCGGCATGCATCAGCGAGCTCAGGCGATGGGCGATGACGATGGTCACGCGGTCCCTGGCGAAGCGCTTGATGGCGCTGCGGATGCGCTGCTCGGTGCCGGCGTCGATGGCGGCGGTGGAATCGTCGAACACCATCACCGCCGGCCGCAGGATCAGGCTACGGGCGATCGACAGCCGCTGGCGCTGGCCGCCCGAGAGCGAGACGCCGCGCTCGCCGACCACCGTGCGGTACTGCTGCGGCAGCCCTATGACGTAGTTGTGCAGCTGGGCGGATTCGGCGGTGCGCTCGATGCGGCGGTCCTGCGCCCAGGGATCGCCGTAGACGATGTTGTTCTCGATGGTGGTGGTGAACAGGAAGGAGTCCTGCTGCACGACGCTCACCGCCTTGCGCAGCGACTGCAGCGTCACCTGGCTGATGTCCTGGCCGTCGATGGTGATGCGGCCGGCATCGACGTCGTAGAAGCGCGGGATCAGGTGGACGAGGCTGGACTTGCCGCTGCCCGGTGGCCCCACGATGCCGATGGTCTCGCCGCGCCTGGCCTCGAAGCCGATGTCCTCGAGGATCGGCCGGTCGGTGCCGGGATAGCGGAAGCTCACATTCTCGAAGCGCAGCGTGCCGTCGGTGACGACGAGATCCTTGGCACCCGGCTTGTCCATGATGGCGAGGTCGAGGTCGAGCAGCTCGAACAGCCGGCTGCCGCAGGTCGAGGCCCGCGCGAAGGCGTTGACCAGCAGGCCCAGCTGGCGGACCGGCATCTGCAGAATGGCGGTGAAGGTGAGGAAGGTCGCGAGCGTGCCGACGGTGATCTCGCCGTCGATCACTTGGCCGCCGCCGAACCAGAGCACCAGCCCCATGGCCAGGAAGAACGAGAAGTTCATGGCCGAGGTGTTCTTGACCCGGATGTCGACGCGCCGGTGCGCCAGCTCGATGGCGCTCCTCGAGGCCCGGTCGAACTTCCCGAGCTCGTGGTCCTGGGCGGCGAAGGCGCGCACCACGCGGATGCCGCCGAGATTCTCCTCCATCACCCGGCTCAGCACCTGCAGGCGCTCCTGCAGCGTCAGCCAGGTGGCGCGCAGCACCAGCTGCGTCACCGAGGAGCGCCAGGCGACGAAGGGCACGAAGCTGAGGCTCAAGAGGCCCAGCACGAGGTCGGTGCTGATCAGCAGCCAGGCGCCGACGCCGATCAGCACGCTCAGCAGCACCAGCCTGACGAGGCCGGTGTGGAAGAACATCCGCACGCCCTCGAGGTCGAGCATGCCGACGGTGATCAGGTCGCCGGTGTGGACCTTGTCGTGGAAGCTGAAGCTCAGCCGCTGGATCTTCTCGTAGACCGCGAGGCGGAGCTCGTAGGCGGTGTGGTGGCCGACCGATTCGCCGAAATAGTTCTGCAGCATGGTGAACAGGCCGCGGAACACGCTGACCGCCAGCAGCACCAGGGCGGTGGTGAGCAGGGCGCCCTCCGCATCGGCGAGGTTGGCCTCGCTGGCCGCCCAGACGCCGCGCGCCTGGTCGACGGCCTGGCCCAGCAGGCGCGGGATGAACAGCTGCAGCACTGCCGCCACGAAGGTCGAGACGATGGCGATCGCCACCTGCCAGGGATGGCGCAGCGTCATGCGGGTGATGCGCACGAGCGTGCCGACGCCCCGGCCCCACTGCGCCGCCATGATGTGCGCGTGCGAGGCCTCGCGCCTCCTGACGCTCGCTATGCTGTCGATGCTCACCGACGATCCAGATTGCTGCCGCAGCCGCCCTGCCGAGAGGTCCAGCTCGGTCGGGGCGGACGCCTCCTCGACGCCAGACGCGCTTTATCCGCAGCGGATTCAAGGCCGCGCCGCGGCAAAATGCCTCGAAAGCGCCCAGCGTTGCAACATCGCGACAGCACCGCGCCGCGGTGGCAGATATGCGCCGATGGACAAGGGCCATGTCACATCCGACGATGCCGCCTCGTCATGTGTCGAACGCGCATGGTGCGCGTCGGAGACGAGCATGACCCCCCGCTTGAACGATCACATCAAGGCTGCACCGCAGGCCATCAAGGCGATGCTGGCGCTGGAGGCCGCCATCAAGGCGAGCGGCCTCGAGCCCAGGCTGCTGCATCTGGTGAAGATGCGAGCCTCGCAGATCAATGGCTGCGCCTTCTGCCTCCACATGCACGCCACCGAGGCCCGCCGGGACGGCGACAGCGAGATGCGGCTCTACATGCTGAACGCATGGCGCGAATCCACGCTCTACACCGAGCGCGAGCGCGCGGCCCTGGCCTGGACCGAGGCGCTGACGCTGGTGGCCGAGACCGGGGCGCCGGATGCCGACTACGCGATGCTGAAGGCGCAGTTCAGCGAGGCCGAGCAGGTCGATCTGACGCTCGCCATCGGCGCCATCAATGTCTGGAACCGGCTGCAGATCGGCTTCCGGGCCGGGCATCCCGTGGAAGCGGTCCGTGAAGCCGCCTGAGCAGGCGATCCGGCTGTTCGAGGCGCAGCGGCCGCGGCTGGTGCGCCTCGCCTACCGCATGCTGGGCTCGATGGCCGAGGCCGAGGACGTGGTGCAGAACGCCTGGCTGCGCTGGCAGCGCGCGGACCATGCCGAGGTGCTGTCGCCGCCGTCCTTCCTGTCGCGCATCGTCACCCGGCTCTGCCTCGACGAGCTGAAGTCGGCGCGGGCGCGTCGGCAGGCCTATGTCGGTCCCTGGCTGCCCGAGCCGCTGGTCGAGCAGCCCGACGAGCCGGCGCAGGACGACCTGACCCTGGCGCTGATGCTGGCGCTGGAGCGGCTGTCGCCGCTGGAGCGCGCCGCCTTCCTGCTGCACGACGTGTTCGGCGTGCCGCTGGCCGAGGTGGCGGCGACGCTGGAGCGCGATGCCGCGGCGGTGCGCCAGCTGGCGGTGCGGGCACGCCGGCACGTCGAGGACGCGAGGCCGCGCTTCCCGGTGGCGCCGGAAGAGGGCCGGCGCATCGCCAACGCCTTCTTCGCGGCTTCGACCACCGGCGACACGGCGACCCTGCGCGCGATGCTGGCCGAGAACGTCGTGGTGCGCGCGGACGGCGGCGGCAAGGTGCTGGCCTTCCGCAACCCGATCGTCGGCCTCGAGAAGGCGCTGCGGCTCTATACCGGCCTCGCGCGGAAGTACGGCCCCGCCGACGTGGCGCTGCTCGACATCGTCAGGCTCGACGGCCTGCCCGGCTTCGTCAGCCGGATGGGCGCCGTGCTGCAGACCACGGCGCTCGGGATCGAGGACGGCCGGATCACCGCCGTCTACATCACCCGCAATCCCGACAAGCTGAGCCGCCTCGGCCTCAGGCTGCGGGATCCGTCACATGCACCGCCACCTTGGCCTGGCGCAGCAGCTCGGCCATCGCCGGGGTCGGCGGGAGGTCGGTGAACAGCGCGTCGATCTCCGACAGGTCGCCCAGGCGGACCATGGCGTTGCGGCCGAACTTGCTGTGGTCGGCGGCCAGCAGCACCTCCCTGGAATTGGCGATGATCGCCTGGGCGACCCGCACCTCGCGATAGTCGAAGTCGAGCAGCGAGCCGTCGGCGTCGATGCCGCTGATGCCGATGACGCCGTAGTCGACCTTGAACTGGCGGATGACGTCGAGCGTCGCCTCGCCGACGATCCCCCGGTCGCGCGTCCGCACCACCCCGCCCGTCACGATCACCTCGAAGCTCGGCTCGGCGCTGAGCAGGCCGGCGACGTGCAGGTTGTTGGTGACGATGCGCAGATCCGAATGGCCGAGTAGCGCCCGCGCCACTTCCTCGGTGGTCGTGCCGATGTTGATGAACAGCGAGGAATGGTTCGGAATGGCGTCGGCCACCAGCCTGGCGATCCGCCGCTTGGCCTCCAGGTTCAGCACCTGCCGGTCGCTGTAGGCGAGGTTCTCCACCGAGGACGGCAGCCCGGCGCCGCCGTGGTAGCGCTGCAGCAGGTTCTGCTCGCACAGCTCGTTGATGTCGCGGCGGATGGTCTGGGGCGTCACGCCCAGCTCGGTCGCCAGCGCCTCGACCGCCACGAAGCCCTGGCGCCGCGCCCGCTCGACGATGAGATCCCGCCGTTCCCGACCCGTCGCCACCAGCCAGCCTCGATGCTCGGATCCGCGCATTGGGCCAGCGCGGCTGGTCGGATTGTGACAGGAAGCGCGCCGGCGGGCCAGAGGGCCGGGAGCGGCTAGCTCGTGCCCTCGGGCTTGGCCAGCATCTTCTGGCGGTCGTAGGTCAGCCGCTCGGCGATGTAGCCGGGCACCTGGAACTGCCAGCCTTCGAGCCTGGCCCCGAGCTCGGCGACGCGCTCGGCCAGCGGCTTGGCCGGCGCCGCGGGCGCGGATGCCGCCGCCGCGGGCTGCGCTTCTTCCGCCTCGGCCGGGGCCGGCGCTGCCGGATCCGCTGCGGGTGCAGCGGCCGGCGCCGGAGCCGGCGGTACCACGGGCTGGCCTTCGCTCACCCGCATCGCCAGCCAGTGCTCCTCCTTCTCGCCCTGGCCCTCGACCGTCGAGGTGACGGTGACGACGATGCCGTCGGCGGTCTCGAAGCGCGCCCTTGGCGCGTCGGCGGGCATCGGCTTGTCGTCGGCCTTGCGCACCCCGATCATCGACAGGTTGTCGAGCGTCGAGGCGACGCGGGCGAGGACCTCGTCGTCGACCTTGCCGGTCTCGGGCGGCCGGTCCAGCACCAGCTCGTCGGTGCCCGGCTGCGGCCGCGAGATGACGATGGGATCGGCACCGCCCTCGCCCAGGGTGACGCGGACGATGTCCTTCTCCGGCAGGCTCGCCACGTCCTTGTCGATCCAGCCCATGATGTCGCTGGGCAGCGTCACCTCGCCGGCCGCGAGCCAGGCTTGGTCCTCGCCCTGGCGGCGCACATAGACGCCGCCGCGGCTGCCGCCGAACAGGTTGTACTTGCTCTTGCCGATGACGACCGAGGCGATCGGCTTGCCGTCCGCGCCCTCGAAGGTGACCAGCTTGGACTTGGCGCCCTCGGCCGAGGGATCGCCGAGCTCCAGGCGCGGCAGGCGGTCGCCGCTCGCGGTCTTGGCCTCGACGAGCTGCAGCCCGGCGACGGCGCGCGCCACCTCGCGCAGCTTGGCCGGGTCGGCCGGATAGCCGCCGCGCTCGACGATGCGCCAGACATCGCCGTCCTTGCGCATCGTGACGGTCTCACCCGCCGACCTCACCTGCACGGCCGCGACGTCGCCCAGCCGCTGGTCGAAGCCGGCGAACAGCGGCTCGTCGACGGTACGGCTGGCGGCCGGCACCTGGCGCTCGACGACCGCCCAGCCGGCGAGGCCGACCGAAGCCACGGTGGCCAGCAGCAGGATCGAGAAGTTCCTGGGAGACATACCTCGCCTCTCCCCGTTCAGCCGGCGGCGGCGTCGAAGCGGCGCCGGAACCGGGTGCGCCGGATCATCGCCAGCACCAGCGCCACGATGGCGATCATGATCGGCACGGCGGCGATGTTGATGAAGCGCAGCTCGGAGCGCAGCCCCTCGATGTCGCTGCGCAGAGCATGCTGGACGTCGCGCAGCTCGCGCCGGGTGTCGAGCAGCTGGCCGCGGAAGCCGTCGACCTCCTGGCGCTGCTCGGCCGTCAGCAGGGCGCCGTCGTCGGTCTCCTTGACGTCCATGCCTTCGAGCTTGCGCTGCAGGTCGTTCAGCTTCTGGGTCAGCTCCTGCTCCTTGGCGCGGTACTGCGCCTCGGCGGCGCGGCGGATCTCGTTGACGCGCTCGAAGGGCCGGAACGCCACGTCGCGGCCGCGCAGGCTCGACAGGGCGCCGCTGCCGACCAGGTAGTCCATGGCATTGGCGACGAAATCGGCGTTGTCGGCCACCGGCGTGCCGACCTGCTGGCCGAACACGTTCTGCATGACGATCCAGGTCTTGTCGTCGAGCAGGTCGGTGTCGCCGACCACGATGACGTCGATCGGGGTCTTGGTCTCGGTGAGCCGGTCGGGCTTGGCCTCGACGCCTTCGGGAGGCCCGTCGGCGTAGGCCGACTTCGCCGGGCCCGACAGCCTCGCCGCCATCACCATCGGCACGCCGCCGCGCTTGTAGCCGGTGAGCAGAGCCACCGGATCCGGGAACATGCGGATGCGCTCGGCGTCGAGCGCCATGGCGTCGGCGCTGGAGGTGACGAGCGGCGTCATCGTCGTCGTCGCACCCTCGCCGGCCTTCAGCCAGCCGGCGCTGGCGAAGTTGAGCGCGTTCAGCTCGCCGGTGATGCGGTCCTCGCGGTTCAGGCTCTCGGGCGGCATCGACAGCCAGGCGAGATAGTCCAGCACCTGCGGCCGGCCGTTCACCGGGTACTGCACCTGCCGGGCGGCGGCCGGGTCGCCGACGATCCGATCCTTCACCAGCTCGATGCCCCAGCTCTCGAACAGCGGCTGGAAGTCGGAATCGGTCGCACCCTCGCCGGGCTGGCGCTGTCGGGCGGCCGCGGCCTCGGAATGCGGATCGACGAACACCAGCGCCCGGCCGCCGCCCATGACGTACTGGTCGATCGCATAGAGCGTCTTGGGCGTCAGGTTCTGCGGCTGGACGACCATCAGCAGCTTGGTGGCCGGATCGATCTGGTCGAGGTCGCCGCCGAGGTAGCGGATGTCGAACAGCTGCTGGAGCTGCTCGTAGATCGCCCAGGGCCGGTACTGGTTGGCCGGATCGCCGGTGATCGGCAGGCTGCTGAGCAGCGAGACCACGGGCTTCTCGGGGTTGGCCAGATTGTAGACCAGCCGGGTCAGGTCGTATTCGAGGAAGCGCTCGCGCTCGGGCGACAGCACCGGCAGCGTGTCGACATCGTCGGTGCTGTTGGTGCCGGCGAGGCCGAAATAGGCGGTCTGGCCGCCCTCGACGGAGATCCCCTGCAGGCCGAAGCCCACCGCCCGGTCCTCGTCGGGCGAGAAGGGCTGCGGGTCGATCAGCTCGACGCTGAGCTTGCCCTGGCTGGCGGCGGCATAGGTCTCCAGCGTGTCCTGCACCCGGTCGGCATAGGTGCCGACGAACGGATTGGCCTCGCGCAGCGAGCGCGACACGTAGAGCCTGAGCGTCACCGGCTCCTTCATGCCGGACAGCAGCTCGACCGTGCCGTGGGACAGCGTGAACAGCTTGTTCTGGGTGAGGTCGAGGCGCTCGCCGCGCAGCGTCAGCCCGCCCCAGGTGTTGAGCGCCACGAACAGGACGATGGCGAGGCCAACGCCGAGGATCGACAGCTTGCGACGGTCCATGATCGTCTCCCGCCTCAGGCCGCTTTCTCGAGGTCGACGAGCAGCGCGTTGATGACGAGGCAGACGACGATGAGCGAGGCGAAGAACAGGATGCTCGCCAGGTCGAGCACGCCCTTCATCATCTGGCCGAACTGGGTGATGAAGCTGAACGAGGCCACGACGTCGACCAGGGTCGGCGGCGCCCAGGCGCGGAAGGCCACGAGCACCAGATCCATGCCGCTCATCAGGAACAGGAAGCAGACGGCGGCCCCGAGCACGAACGCGATCACCTGGTTCTTGGTCAGCGCCGAGACGCAGGCGCCGATGGCGATGAAGGCGCCGGCCATCAGCCAGCTGCCGAGATAGCCGACGAGGATGGCGCCGTTGTCCGGGCTGCCCAGATAGTTGACGGTCAGCCAGATCGGGAAGGTGAGCAGGAGTGCTATGCCGGCGAACAGCCAGGCCGCCAGGAACTTGCCCAGCACCGCCTGGAAAGGCGTGACCGGCAGGGTCATCAGCAGCTCGATGGTGCCGCTGCGCCGCTCCTCGGCCCACAGCCGCATGGCGACGGCCGGCACCAGGAACAGATAGAGCCAGGGGTGGAAGACGAAGAAGCTCTCGAGGTCGGCCTGGCCGCGCTCGAAGAAGCTGCCGAGGAAGAAGGTGAAGGCCCCGGCCAGCGCCAGGAAGATCACGATGAACACATAGGCGAGCGGCGTGGCGAAATAGGCCTTCAGCTCGCGCTTGAGGACGGTGACGGTGGCGTGCATCGCGGGCTGGCTCCGGGATTCGCTCAGCGTGCCGCCGGCTGGGCCGGCAGGGTCAGGTCGCGGAAGACGTCGTCGAGGTGGCCTTGCTCGACCACCACCTCCTCGACGGCGATGTTGCCGGCGCGCAGGCGCTCGTTGACCAGAGGCGCTATGTCGCTGCCGGCATGCGGCACGATGCGCAGGGTGGCGACGCCGTTGACGGCACCGCTCGGCTCGACCACGGCGACCTGCGGCAGCCCGGCCAGCGCCTGGCTGGCGGCCGGCGCCATCCCGGCCGGGACGGTGATGCGCACCGAGCGGTGGTAGCGCGAGCGGCGGCGCAGCTCCTCGGGCGTGGCGTCGGCGACGATCCGGCCGCGGGCGATGACGACGGCCCGGGTGCAGAGCGCGTCGACCTCCTCGAGGATGTGGGTCGAGATGATGATGGCCTTGTCGGCCGACATGCCGCGGATCAGGCGGCGCACCTCGTGCTTCTGGTTCGGGTCGAGGCCGTCGGTGGGCTCGTCGAGCACCAGCACGGGCGGATCGTGCAGGATGGCCTGGGCGAGGCCGACGCGGCGCTTGAAGCCCTTGGACAGGGTCTCGATCGGCCGGTGCAGGACCTCCTCGAGCTGGGTCTTCCTGACGGCCGCGGTGATCCGCACGCTCCTGTCGACGCCCGAGAAGCCGCGCATCTCGGCGATGAAGGCGAGGAAGCCCGCCACCGTCATGTCGGCGTAGAGCGGAGCGCCTTCCGGCAGGTAGCCGATCCGGCGGCGGGCCTCGATCGGATCCCTGGTGATGTCGTGGCCCATCACCGAGGCGGTGCCGGAGGTCGGCTGGACGAAGCCGGTCAGCATCCGCATCGTCGTCGACTTGCCGGCGCCGTTGGGCCCGAGGAATCCCAGGACCTCGCCGCGGCCGATGGCCAGGCTGATGCCATCCACCGCGCAAAGCGGGCCGAACCGCTTGGTGAGCCGCTCCAGGCGCACCATCTCGGTCATGCTCGTCACTCCATGCCGTGCCCGGGTCGGGCCGTGCCCGACTTGGCAGCCGACGCGGCCGCGCGCTGCCGCTATCGCGGGCGGGCCGTGTTATACGGCCAAGCCTTTCCGCTTCAAGCGCATCGAGATGAATTCGCCGTAATGCGTGTCAGGCGAAGGCCGCCTCCACCGCCTCGCAGAGATAGTGGTAGAGGCACAAATGGGCCTGCTGGATCAGCGGCGTGCGGCGCGACGGCACCGCCAGCAGGTGGTCGGTCAGGGGCGCCAGCCTGCCGCCGCCCTCGCCGGTGAGCGCGATGGTGGCCATGCCCATGTCGCGGGCCCTGACGAACGCGGCCACGACGTTGGGCGAGTTGCCGGACGTGCTGAGGCCCAGGAGCACCGCACCCTCGCCGCCATAGGCCTCGACCTGGCGGGCGAACACCGTCTCGTAGCTGTAGTCGTTGGCCCAGGCGGTGAGCACGGCGGCGTTGTCGGCGAGGCAGATCACCCGCAGGCCCGGCCGCTCGCGCAGGAATCGGCCGACCAGCTCGGCGGTGATGTGCTGGGCGTCGGCGGCCGAGCCGCCATTGCCGCAGACCAGCAGCGGCCGCCCGGCGCGCAGCGCCTGCACGATGGCGGCGACCGCACCGTCGATCGCCGCCTGCGGCAGCGCCCGACGGGTCGCCTCCAGCACCTCGGCCGAGGCGGCGAGATAGGCGTCGAGGCTCATGCTGGAACGCTCCGATGACTAGGCCTTGCGCCGGCTTCGTACATGACCGGCCGGGCCGCCCACCACAAAACGATGCCCGCCCTCGCCCTTGGCGACATAGAGCGCCTCGTCGGCCCAGCGCAGCAGGGCCTCGCCGGTGGTGCCGCCGGCGGGCCAGACGGCGACGCCGAGGCTCGCCCGGACACGGTGCGCCAAGCCGGCGACCGCGATCGGCGCATCCAGCCTGGCGAGGATGCGGCCGGCGAAGGTGGCGGCCCCGGCGGCGTCGCGCAGGCCGGTGAGCAGGATGGCGAACTCGTCGCCGCCCAGCCGCGCCAGCAGGTCGGTCTCGCGGACGATCGGCGCGAGGCGGCGGGTGATGCCGCAGAGGACGGCGTCGCCCACGGCGTGGCCGTAGCTGTCGTTGACGGCCTTGAAGTGGTCGAGGTCGAGGATGATCACGGCGATCCGGCTGCGGTCGCGGCGGGCCCGCGCGATCGCCTCGGCGAAGCGCTCCTCGAACAGGGCGCGGTTGGCGGCACCAGTGAGCGGGTCGTGATAGGCCAGCCGGCGCATCTCGGCCTCGTTGGCCTTGCGCTCGGTGATGTCGCGGATGACCGCCACCATCAGCTTGCCGCCGCCGTGCGAGGTCTCGCCGACCGACACCTCGACCGGGAACTCGGAGCCGTCGCGGCGCCGGCCCAGGGCTTCGGAGGACCGGCCGACCAGCGACGGGTCGGTGGCGGGACCGTGGCGCCAGCACAGCACGGTCGCCAGCGGCTGGCCCACCAGCTCGCGGGCGGCGTAGCCGAACAGCGCCTCGACGGCCGGGTTGAGGATGCGGATGGCGCCGGCCTCGTCGACCGCCAGCACGCCGTCGATCACCGTGTCGATGATGGCGCGGATCGGATCCTCGGGGATCGATCCCACCGCCAGGTGCGAGACGCCGCCCCTGCCGTCGCCGAGCGGCAGCACGACGCGCTGCCAGTGGCGGACGAAGACGTGCCGCGGCGGCTCGTGCTCGGTGAAGGCCGGCTCCTGCCGCATCATCACCGCCCGGTACACCGAGCCCGCGAAGACGGCGACGTGGCCGTCGATCTCCGAGATGCGCAGCCCGGTGAGATCCTCGCCGTAGTGCCGGGCGATGCCGCGGCCGTAGTGCCGGTAGACCAGGTCGCGGCCACCGTCCTCGGCCTCGATCAGCATGGTGTAGTCGGCGAGCGGACCCAGGCTCTCGACCGACCAGCGGCCGGCCTCGGGCGGCGCCTGGCTGTCGCGCAGGCCGTTCCAGTAGCTGAGCAGCGCGATGAGCCGGCGCGAGCGCAGGTTGGTCGCCGACGGGTTCCAGATGATCGAAGGTGGCCTGGCACCGGCCACGAGGAAGAGCTCGTGGATGCCGGCATACCGGCCCCGCGCGACATCACGCGCGAGCTGAGCAGAGCGCCTCATGGACATATAGACTTAGCATCCCTAGACAAAGCCCACAACAGCGGGCGCGGCCGGGGTGTCGCGCGGCGGGAGCGATGGCCGCAGCAGCAACGATGGTACGGACGGTCGAGATGCACACCGGCGGCGAGCCGGTGCGCATCGTCGTCGAGGGCGGGCCGCGGCCGGAAGGGCGGACCATCCTCGACAAGCGGCGCTGGATGCTGGCCGAGGCCGACCGGACCCGCCGCCTGCTGATGCACGAGCCGCGCGGCCACCACGACATGTACGGCGTGCTGCCGGTCGAGCCCGACCTGGCCGGCGCCGACATGGCCGTGCTGTTCATGCACAACGAGGGCTATTCGACGATGTGCGGCCACGCCGTCGTGGCGCTCGGCCGCTATGCCGTCGACCACGGGCTGGTGCCGAAGGTCGAGCCCGAGACGGTGGTGCGCATCCAGTGCCCGTGCGGCCTGGTCGAGGCGCGGGTGCAGGTCAGGGACGGCCGGAGCGGCGAGGTCGCCTTCCTCAGCGTGCCGGCCTTCGCCTTCGCCCGCGACGCCATGGTCGATACCGGCACCTACGGGCCCGTGACCCTCGACGTCGGCTTCGGCGGCGCCTTCTACGCCGTGCTGCCGGCCCAGCACCTGGGCCTGGACGTGCGCCGCAGCGCCACGCGCGATCTCGTCGAGGCCGCCACCGTCGTCACCGAGGCGGCCAAGCGGCAGCTGCCGCTGAGCCACCCGGACGATCCCGACCTCGCCTTCCTCTACGGCACCATCCTGACCGACGGCCGCGACGGGCTGGCCGGCGGGCCCAGCGCCAACATCTGCGTCTTCGCCGACCGGCAGGTCGACCGCAGCCCCACAGGCTCCGGCGTCACGGCGCGGGTGGCGCTGATGCACCGCCGCGGCCAGCTGGGCCTGGGCGAGCCGCGCCGGTTCGAGAGCGTCACCGGCGCGGTGTTCGAGGGCCGGGCGGTGCGCGACGCCCGCGCCGGACCCTATCCGGCGGTGATCGTCGAGGTGCGCGGCCGCGCCCACTACACCGGCACCTCGACCTTCACCGTCGAGGAGGACGACCCGCTGGCCTGGGGCTTCAGCCTGCGCTGAGCAGCCGGCCGGTCAGCGCCTCGACCTCGGGGGCCGCCTTCAGCCGCTGCCGCCAGGGCGCCGGGACGGCGTCGATGCCGTGCGCCGCACCCAGCCAGGACCCGAGGACGGCGCAGCGCGAGGCGTTGTCGCCGCCGGCGCGGCAGCATTCGAGCAGAGCCGCCGGCAGGTCGTGCCCGTGCTTCAGGGCAGCGTGCATCAGCGAGGGGAAGGTCGAGGGCAGGTAGCAGGAGCGGCCGAACTCGCCGGTGGCCTCGACCACCGGGACCTCGCGCATCGCCTTGGCATCCTCGTAGCGCATCGCCAGTGCCAGGGGCACCGGGCCGTCGGCGCCGCCGATCACGGCGTCGAGCGCCGGCTCCAGCGGCTCGCCGGCCAGCAGCCGGCGCAGCACATGGGCGTGGACCAGGGCGTGCGCCACGGCGTCGGGATTGTCCTGGCAGACGCGGGTGATGCGCTCGACGATGCCGTCGAGGTCGGGATCGGCGGCGTGGCGGACCACCACCGGCGCCAGCCGCGAGGTGGTGACGTTCTGGGCATCGTCGGCGCCGCGCTGGAACGAGAAGCGCCCGGCATCGCCGCCGGCGTCGCGGAAGGCCTGGACGGTGAGCCGCGTCGGCTTGTCGAGATAGCCCTCGTAGGTCTCGGGATCGAACAGGGCGACGAAGCGGCGGCCGTAGTCGACGGGATCGGCCCGGCCGCGCTCGGCCACCGAGCGCAGCAGCACCATGGCTGCGTCGCCATAGTGGGTGGGATCGCCCGGCTCGCGCCCGGCATGGTAGTGGCCGGCGACCGGCGCCTCGAAGCCCTCGATGCCGCCCGGATAGACCCGCCGCCGGTCGGCGAGGTTGTAGTACCAGTGGCTGCCGAGGCAGAGCGCGTCACCGACGAACTGCGCCAGGACGGCGCCGCGCGCCCGCTGATCGCGGTCGATGGTCGCGGACATGGGCAGGCTCCCGGCCGCGGCACCTGTCGGGTGCCGGCTGCGGCCATCGGGGTGGCGCAAGGATCGAACGCGATCGTAGCCGGCCTGCCGCCGCGGCATCAGCCGCAATCTTGCATCGGCGGTCTCCGCTTCCCGCTGCCTCGATTCGCCCGCTGCCTCGATTCGGTAGCCTCGCGCCGAGCCTACGCCGCCCTGCGCTGCACGGCGGCGAGGCGGCGGCGCTGCTCGCGGTTGAGCGGCTGGCCGGATTCCACCCGTACCAGGGCCTCGCGCAGCAGATGGCCTGTCTCGTCCATGGCGACGGCGTCGCGGCCCGTGGCCGGCGCCTTGGCCTCGGCTTCGTTCGTGCAGCGTTGCGTGATGGCGGTGCGCAGCCGGTACTCCGCTTCCCAGCGCTCCTTGAGGATGCGGTTGCGGTAGCGGGTCAGCGTGCCGAGCGACGGCAGCCGCTTGCCGTCGGGCTGCTCGATCGCGGCGGCCAGCACCTGCATCTCGACCGTGTCGAGGCGCACCAGCTTCAGCTCGATCAGCGCCAGGGCCTGGACGAGGTTGTGCTCGACGGCGTCGATTGGCTTCCAGCGGCGCTCCAGGCTGGCGGCAGTGTCGGTGAGGAAGTCCCGCTCCTCGGGCGTGACCTCGATGACGGCACCGCGCAGGCCGTGGCGGACGGCGTTGCGCGAGGCGGCGGCCTTGCCGGCCTCGGTGACCGGGCCGGTGGAATGCAGCGCGTTGAGGCGGGAGGCTTCGGACTGGGCGGGTGTCGGGGCGAGCGGCATGGACGACCTCATGGGTTGAATTGTTCAGCCTATCGCGCTGCCGTGGGGCGAAAGTCAATATTCGGGAGTCGAGGCGAATTCGCTGGAGAATCGGGCTTTCGTCCGTGTGATCCGAATGGCTGCGACGCTCGGCGCCCTATTTCTTCGCCCGCGGGACCGGCGAGCGATGCCGTTTCTCATAAGCTCCGCGTATCGCCTCGAGAAACTCCAGCCACCCCAGCCGGGGTGGAAGCGTGTCGCCGCCCGAATAGGCAGCAGCGTCATGGAGCGTCACATCACCCAGATGTTCCGGCTCCAGGCTATAGGTCCCGACAAAGAGCAGCTCGAAGAGATGATGGTCGCGCGCCGGGTCGGTCCGGCCGGTCCGATGCCGGAACTTGTCCATGGCATGCATGAAGCTCGAGCGGCCGACACGCGCATCGTCGCGGGCTTCAGCCGGCAGGAGCACCAGGCCGGCCAGGACGGCGTAGGGCTGGTACTGATGCAGCTCGGCGGCTTCGGCCCTGAGCTCCTTGTCGTTCCGGACGACGTTCTTGGTGAAGCGGCCCGTCGCGAGATCGCGAAAGTTGATGGTCTTAATCGAGATGCCCAAGCTCATGCCGAGCGGCGTGTGCAGGCGCACGTCCACCTTGACCGGGCCGGCGTGGCCGCCTGCCCGGGTCTCGCCGGCGAGCAGGCCAGGGAACGACGGGGCGAGGTCGGCGACGAGCTTCTTCGCCAGCTTGTCCGACAATGTCTGGCTGTAGTTCTTCTTCCGCCCGCGAACATCGTAGCGCTTGATCAGCTCGAGGAAGTCACGCTCCAATTGCAGAATCTCGAGCCGCCTCGGCTCGAGATCGGAAAGGACGTCGCGGATCGAGGATTCCACGGATTCGCGTCTCCACCTGTTCAGCGGACGAGGTCAGCTGGCATTCCCAGACCAGGCACACACGCATCGCCATGGCGCGAAGGGCCCGGATCTTCCGGGCGTCGCGGCGCCGGTTGGCCTGCAGCTTGTCGAGCCAGAAGTCGCGGTTGCGCTTCGGCACGGTCGCCATCCGGCAGTCGGTGTGGCCGTGCCAGAAGCAGCCCATGACAAAGATGGCCCATCCGCGGGTCCTGTTGGCGAAGTCGGGCGATCCGGGGAGGCCGCGGACGTTGCGGCGGTAGCCGGCGCCGGCCCGGCGGAGCATCGCCGCTACGGCCTCCTCAGGGGCGGTCCGCTTCTGCCGCACGCGCCGCATGAGCGCGCTGCGTGCCGGATCGGTGACCAGGGCCGGCTTCGGCACCGATCACTCGGCCGCGATGGGATCCAGGGACCTCTCCCCCCTCACGAGGGCGAGATGGCCACGGACCAGGGCCTTGAACTCTTCCGTGATGAGCCGCAGCGAGCTGGTCTCCGCGCGGGCGAGGAAGCCTGCCGTCGCGCGTTCGGAAAGCGGGCGGCCGGGGTAGCGCAGGAACCGGTGGAGAGGCTGGCGGTGACGCCAGACGGGGAAACCGCCGACGGCGACCGCATGGCGGTGCCTGCCGTCGAAGCGGGCCGCCTGCGGCCAGCGTCCACCGGCGGGCAAGGGGCGATCGTCGACCGGGTCGTGCTCGGGCGGATCGTTCAGCCTCGAGCCGAGCCACTCGACGACCGGCACGGTGACCGCGTTTCCCACCAGCGACCAGCGCAGCGACGGGCGGGCGATCTCGGCCGCCGGCGCCGTCCAGTCTTCCGCGAAGCCCTGCAGCCGTTCGGCGTCGCGCAGGTCCGGCTGGATGATCGTGCCGTCCGGCAGCAGGATCGCCGGCGGCGACGGTATGCCGAGCGTCGACCCGTTCTTCAGCGTCGGCACCGAGTCCGGCGCCCAGCCGAGGCCCCTGATGCCCTCGGTCCAGTAGAAGCCGTGCGCGTGGGTGTCGAGCCGTGTCGGGGACTCCGGAGCCTCGCGGTTCTCGGCCAGCAGGACGTGCGCGGGATCGGCGACCGTCGATGCGACGATGAACACGCGCTGTCGCCGCTGCGGCAGGAATGCCAGCGAGTTCACGACCCGATAGGCCCACCTGTAGCCCCGCTCCTCCAGCGCGCCGACGAGCCGCTCCATCGCCCGGCCGCCGTCGAGGTGGAGCATGAACGAGACGTTCTCCAGCACCACCCACGGCACGCGGCGGCGGTCCAGCAGGCGGAAGACCTCGCCGACGAGGCCCGAGCGCAGGCCGTCGATGCCAGCCGTCCTGCCCGCCTGGCTGAGATCCTGGCAGGGGAAGCCGCCGCACAGCAGCTCGGTCCCGGCGGGGAGATCCGGCAGCGTGCGGACATCGTCGTGGTTGGGGACGCCGCCCAGCCGCGCGGCCAGCACGGCCCGCGCCGGCGCCCAGCTCTCGCATGTCAGGATGGTCCGATGGCCGGTCCGGGCGAGCCCGTGCTCGAACCCTCCGATCCCGGCGAACAGGCCGACGACGTTCATGGGTCGTCGTCTAGCAGATCGTCCGATGGGCTGCACGCGGCATCGTGGACGGTCGGTCGGCGGCGCGTCCCGTCACGAAGGTGCGGCGGCCGCCTGCTCCGGCACCCTGATCACCGGCGCCATGCCGCGCAGCCGGTCCTCGTCGAGGTGGCAGGCGATGAAGTGGCCGGGCGCCATCTCGCGCACCGGCGGGCGCTCGATGTCGCACAGGCCGGGCATGACGTAGGGGCAGCGGGTGTTGAACGGGCAGCCCCTGGGCGGGTTGGCGGGCGAGGGGATCTCGCCGGTGAGCACCACCTTGCGCTTCTCGACCGAGGTGTCGGCGATCGGCACGGCCGAGAGCAGCGCCTCGGTGTAGGGGTGGTAGGGCGGGGCGAAGATCTGCTCGGTCGCACCCTGCTCCATCACCTGGCCCAGATACATCACGACGATGCGGTCGGCGATGTAGCGGACCACCGACAGGTCGTGGCTGATGAACAGGAGCGTGGTGCGGTGGTTGCGCTGCACGTCCATCAACAGCTCGGTGACGGCGGCCTGCACCGAGACGTCGAGCGCCGATACCGGCTCGTCGGCGATCACCACGGGCGGCCGGCCGGCGAAGGCGCGGGCGATGCCGACGCGCTGCTTCTGGCCGCCGGAGAGCTGGCGCGGCCGGCGCTTGGCGAAGTCGCGCGGCAGCTTGACGGTGTCGAGGAGCTGGCCGACGCGCTCCTTGATCTTGGCGGAATCGGTCTCGACGCCGAACTTCCTGATCACCCGGCCGATCTGCCAGCCGACGCTGTGGCTGGGGTTCAGCGTGTCGAACGGGTTCTGGAAGACCATCTGCAGATTGGCGATGGTTTTGGCGTTCCGTTTCATCACCGGCAGCTGGCCGAGCTCGAGGTCGCCCAGATGGACCGTGCCGTCGGTGGCCTGCTCGAGGCCCATCAGCACTTTCGCGAAGGTCGACTTGCCGCAGCCGGATTCGCCGACGATGGCGACGGTCTCGGCCTCGCGGGCGTCGAAGGTCAGGCTCTCGTTGGCCTTGACCGTCCGCGCGCCGCCATTGCCGCGCACGAACATCGCCGGCTGCTCGATGACGTAGTGCTTCTTCAGGTCCTCGACCCGCAGCACCACCCCGCCGGGCTCGACCGGCAGGCGCTCCTCGCCCCTGACCCGGCGCAGCGACCAGTCGATCTCGTCCAGCCGGACGCAGCGGGCGCGGTGCCCCTCGCCGGGCGGGGCGTCGAGCATCGGGATCGGGCCGGCATCGCAGCGGCCGGCGACGAAGAACTCGCAGCGGGGGCCGTAGAAGCAGCCCCTGGGCCTGGCGTACGGCAGCGGCAGCTGGCCGGGGATGGCCACCAGCGGCCGGGCGTTCTTGTCCGCACCCGGCAGCGGGATCGAGCCGAACAGGCCGCGGGTGTAGGGGTGGCGCATGGTCTCGAACACGTCCGGCACGTCGCCGACCTCGACCGCCTGGCCCGAATACATCACGGTGATGCGGTGGCAGGTCTCGAGGATCAGGCCGAGATTGTGCGAGATGTAGATCATGGAGGTGCCGAACTCGGCCGAGATCTCCTTGATCAGCTCGACGATGCCGGCCTCGACCGTGACGTCGAGCGCCGTGGTCGGCTCGTCCAGCAGCAGCAGCTTGGGATTGGAGAGCAGCGCCATGGCGATGACGACGCGCTGCTGCTGGCCGCCGGAGATCTGGTGCGGATAGCTGCGCATGATGCGCTCGGGATCCGGCAGGCGGACGGCCGCCAGCATCTCCAGCGCCTTGGCGCGCGCCGCCTCGGGCGAGGCGCCGTCATGGTAGATCGGCACCTCGGCCAGCTGCTCGCCGAGCGTCATCGCCGGGTTCAGCGACGCCATCGGCTCCTGGTAGACCATCGAGATGCGGGAGCCGCGGATCCTGCGCAGCTCCTCCTCGCCCATGGCCCGCATGTCGCGGCCCTCGAACAGGATCTCGCCGCCGGCGATGCCGCCGTTCTTGCCGAGATACTGCATGATGGCGAGCGCCACCGTCGACTTGCCGCAGCCGGATTCGCCGACGATGCCGTGGGCCTCGCCCGGCATCAGGCGCAGGTTGAAGTCGATCACCGCCGGGATCTCGCCGGCCCGGGTATGGTAGGAGATCGACAGGTTGCGGCATTCGAGGATCGGCTGCTGGTCAGTCACGCAGGCTCATCTCCCGCAGGCCGTCGGCCATGAGGTTGAAACCCAGGATCAGGCTGGATACCGACAGCGCCGGGATCAGCAGCTGGTAGGAGAACTTGAACAGCAGCGCCGTGGTCGAGGCCTCCTTGATCATCAGGCCCCAGTCCGGGTCCGGCGGCTGCAGGCCGAGGCCCAGGAAGGTCAGCGTGGTGATGGCGACGGTGGTGTAGCCGAGGCGCAGGCAGGCATCGACGATCAAGGGGCCGCGGACGTTCGGCAGCAGCTCGATCAGCATGATGTAGAGCGGATGCTCGCCGCGGGTCTGCGCGGCGTACATATAGTCGCGCGTGCGCACGTCCATCGCCAGGCCGCGGACGATGCGCATGATGGCCGGTGCCGAGGCGAAGGTGACGGCGATGACAATGTTGAAGCCGCTCTGGCCCAGATAGTTCAGGATCAGGATGAACAGCACCATCACCGGGAAGGACAGCAGCACGTTGGAGACGAAGGAGATGCCCTCGTCCCACCAGCCGCCGAGATAGCCGGCGACGAGGCCGAAGACGGTGCCGACGACGTAGGCGACGAGGGTGGCGGTGACGCCCCAGACGATGACGCGCTGGCAGCCCCAGATGGTGCGCGAGAGCATGTCGCGGCCGCGCGAGTCGGTGCCGAGCCAGAAGGTGACGTCGTTGCGGGTGGTGCCCGGCAGGGCGAAGGGTGCCAGCGGCTTGTTGGGGTCGAGCAGCGGCAGGTAGGGGGCCGAGACCGCCATCAGCAGCCAGAAGCAGACCAGCGTCAGGCCGATCACCGCCACCCAGGATTCCCGCCAGGCGCGCACGCCCAGCACGTAGAGCAGCAGCAGGGCCGGGATCGCCGGCAGCAGGATCCAGTCGGCGAGCGCTCCGAGCTGCGGCCGGAACATCACGAAGGCCACCAGCGGCAGCCACATGATCAGGATCAGCGCGATCAGCGGCTTGGGCGCGCTCAGCCGGTCGAGCAGGCCGGGACGGGCGGGCAGCAGGACGGCCGTGCTCATCAGGCGAACCGGATGCGCGGGTTGAGGAAGGTGTAGCCGACGTCCGAGATGATCTGGGACAGCACGGCGACGATCACGGCGATGAAGGTGGCGGCCTGGATGACGTAGATGTCGCCGAACAGCGCGGCGTCGAGCAGCAGCTTGCCGAAGCCGTCGTACTGGAAGAAGACCTCGACCACGACGACGCCCGACAGCAGCCAGTTGAGCTGCAGCACGATGATGGTGAAGGGGGCGATCAGGGCGTTGCGCAGGGCGTGGCGCATGATGACGCGCGAATAGGGCAGGCCCTTCAGCACCGCGGTGCGGATGTATTGCGAGGTCATCACCTCGGCCATCGAGGCCCTGGTCATGCGGGCGACGTAGCCGAAGTCGTAGAGCACCAGCGTCAGCACCGGCAAAGCGAGCTGGCGCCAGTCGAAGCCCTGGGTCATGGCGGACTTGGCCGGCACCCACCCCAGGCCCAGCGCGAAGATCACCGTCAGGATGATGGCCGTCGCGATCTCGGGGATCGAGGTGAACAGCACCGAGACGAAGGAGATGGTACGGTCCTGCGCCGAGCCCTCGCGCATGCCCGCCAGCACGCCGGTGACCAGCGCCAGCGGGATCATCAGCGCGAACACCCAGAAGGCCAGGATGCCGGTGTTGACCAGCCGGCTGCCCAGGAGCGGGCCGACATCCATGTTCTTCTGGTAGGAGCGGCCGAAATCGCCGCGCAGCACGTCGCCGACCCAGGCGAGGTAGCGCTGGAAGAAGGGCACGTTCAGCCCCTTCTGCGCCAGCCATTGCTGGTAGGCCTCCTCGCTGAGCTGGCGCACGCCGAAGCCACCCAGCTCGTTGACGGCGATCTGCTTCTTGAACTCCGGGCTGTCGAAGATGAAGAACAGGACGAGCGAGATCACGCCCATGATCAGGACCATCTGCGCCAGACGGCGAAGGATCAGCTTCGCCACGGCCGCCAGCACCTCATCGCGCGTCTCCCCGCCCGCCGCCCGGCCCTCCGGCGGGCCGGGCGGCTAACGCAGCAGCGTCAGGACTCGATCCAGACCTTGTTGAACTGGTGATACTGGGTCGGGTGGGCCGGGTAGCCGTGCACGGCCTTCGTCGTCATGGTGTAGACGGGCCGCCAGACGGGCAGCATGACGACGGCCGCGTCCTGCAGGATCTTCTGCGCCGCCTCCATCTTCTTCTTGCGCTCCTCGACGTCGAGCACCGCCTCGGCCGCGTCCAGCGCCTGGTCGAAGGCCGGATCGCTGTAGGCGCTCTCGTTCCACGAGGCGCCGGTGCGGTAGCCCAGCGACATCACCATGGTCCCCAGGGGCCGGTGGGTCCAGGCGGTGGCGCCGAACGGCGTCTTGTCCCAGATCTCCCAGTATTTCGACGCCGGCATGACGTTGATGTTGAGCGTGATGCCGGCCTCCTGCAGCTGGTCGCGCATGATCTCGCACACGCTCTGCTGCCACGGGCCGTCGGTGTTGCCGACGTCGATGGTGAGCTCGACGCCGTTGGGATAGCCGGCCTCGGCGAGCATGGCCTTGGCGGCGGCGACGTCGCGCTTCAGCGGCGGCAGCGGGAAATATTCCGGATGGATCGGCGAGACGTGATGGTCCTCGCCGACATCGCCGTCGCCGGCGAAGACCAGCTCGCGGTAGGCCGGCCGGTCGAGGCCGAGCTGCACCGCCTTGCGCAGCTTGGCGTTGTCGTAGGGCTTCTCGGTGACGCGCATGCGGCAGGCGAGCGTCTGGGCGGTGCGGGTCGGGATGACGTGGCCGTCCAGCGCCTTGGCCAGCTCGATCTGCTCGATGCCGAACTCGTAGATGGCGTCGACCGTGCCCGAGGCCAGCGCGGTGAGCTGGTTCTCGGCGTCGAAGTTGAAATAGTGGATCTCGTCGAGATGGACCTTGCCGCCCCAGTATTCGAACGGCTGGCCGTTCGCCATCTGCGTCACGCGCTTGAGGATGCAGCGATTGCCGACCTCGAACTCGGCGAGCGCGTAGGGACCGGTGCCGATCGGGTTGTCGTTGAAGGGCGGCTCGAACGAGCGGTGAACGATGGCGGTCGGGTAGTTGTAGAGATCCTCGGCGACCGACAGCACCGGCTTGCTGAGGTTGAGACGGACCGTGTGGTCGTCGACCTTCTCGATGGCGCCGGGGATCAGCTTCTTCGACTCGTCGATCAGGCCGGAGAAGGTCGACAGGCCGGCGTTGGACGAGCCGAGCGCCGGATCCGCCCAGCGGGTGAAGTTGAAGATCACGTCCTCGGCGGTGAACGGATCGCCGTTGTGCCAGGTGACGTTGCGGCGCAGGTGGAAGGTCCAGGTCTTCAGGTCGTCCGAGACGTCCCAGCTCTCGGCCAGCATCGGCCGGGTGACGTTGTCGGGCCCGGTCATCGCGATGTACTCGATGATCTGGCGCGACTGGTTGGACATCTGCGTCCAGGAGTAGGTGGCGGGATCCTCCATCTTTTGGACCTGCATCGCCACCCGCAGGACGCCGCCCTGTCTGGCGTTCGGATCGTCCGGCGGGAAGGGCAGGCCCTGCGCCCCCTCGGCGGCGGCCGCCGGCTGCGGCAGGCCCGCCATCGCGTAGGCCGCGCCGGCCGACATGCCGAGCAACGCTGCGATGCGCACGAACTGGCGCCGGCCCATCCGGCCCGTGTCCATGAGCGCCTGCGCTTCGGCGACCTTCGGGTGCAGCCTGACTGCTTCCTTCTTCTCGCTCATCGGCGTTCCCTGGCTTGTTCGGTTGTCGATCGCGGCTGATGGAAGGGGATCTTAGCACGCAGTTCGGAGCTGGCCACAACTGAGCGTCGCCGCCGCCATTGGCAGGCCGGCGGCGAGCGCGCACTCTGCGACGGGCGGCGAGGGAGCGGGCATGGTCACGGCCGAGGAGACGGGGCGCGCCGAGCGGCGCGGCAGGCGGGGAAGGCCGGCTGCTTCGCAGGGCTTCGTCCAGCCGCCCTTCCGCCAGCCGCGGCTGCCCTTCCCGCCGGTGGCGGCGGTCAGCGCCGACGAGCTCGAGGCCATCCACCTCGCCTCGCTGGAGGTGCTGGAAGAGATCGGCATGGACTTCCTCGACGAGGAGGCCCGCTCGATCCTGCGCGACGCCGGCGCCCGGGTCGAGCCCGGCAGCCCGCGGGTCCGCCTGGACCGCGACCTCGTCATGCAGGCCATCGCCACCGCACCGGCGGAGTTCACGCTGCACGCCCGCAACCCGGCGCACCATGTCCGCTTCGGCGGCAATTGGGTCGCCTTCGCCCAGATGGCCAGCGCGCCCAACTGCTCGGATGCCGAGCGCGGCCGCCGGCCCGGCTCGCAGCAGGATTTCCGCGAGCTGGTCAAGCTCGGCCAGATCTTCAACATCCTGCACCTGACCGGCGGCTATCCGGTGGAGCCGGTCGATCTGCACGCCTCCATCCGCCATCTCGACTGCCTCGCCGACTTCGTGAGGCTCACCGACAAGGCCTTCCACGTCTATTCGCTGGGCCGGCAGCGCAACCGGGACGGCATCGAGATCGCCCGCATCGGCCGCGGCATCGACGAGGCGACGCTGGAACGCGAGCCCTCGATCCTCTCGATCATCAACTCCAGCTCGCCGCTCAGGCTCGACACGCCGATGCTGCAGGGCATCATCGAGATGTCGGCGCGCAACCAGGTGATCGTGATGACGCCGTTCACGCTCGCCGGCGCCATGGCGCCGGTGACGGTGGCGGGCGCCCTGGCGCAGCAGAACGCCGAGGCGCTGGCCGGCATCGCGCTGACCCAGCTCGTCCGGCCGGGGGCACCGGTGGTCTATGGCGGCTTCACCTCCAACGTCGACATGAAGAGCGGTGCTCCGGCCTTCGGCACGCCGGAATATGTCAAGGCGGCCTGGGTCGGCGGCCAGCTGGCGCGGCGCTACCACCTGCCCTACCGCACCTCCAACGTCTGTGCCGCCAACACCGTCGACGCCCAGGCGGCCTACGAATCGGTGCTCGCGCTGTGGGGGGCGATCATGGGCGGCGGCAACTTCATCAAGCACGCCGCCGGCTGGCTGGAAGGCGGCCTGTGCTGCTCGTTCGAGAAGACCGTGCTCGACGTCGACCTCCTGCAGATGGTGGCGGAGATGCTGACGCCGCTGGAGGTTACACCCGAGACGCTGGCCATGGAGGCGATGCGCGACGTCGGCCCCGGCGGCCACTTCTTCGGCACACCGCACACCCAGGCACGCTACCGCGACGCCTTCTACGCCCCGCTGCTCTCCGACTGGCGCAACCACGAGAGCTGGGTCGAGGCCGGCCGGCCCGACGCGATGGGCAAGGCCGGCCGGCTGTGGAAGGAGATCCTCGCAACCTACGAGCCGCCGCCGCTCGATCCGGCGATCGCCGAGGAGCTGGAGGCGTTCGTGGCACGACGGAAGGCCGAGGGCGGGGTCAGGACGGATTTCTGAGCGAGCGAGGCTCAGCACAGAGCCGGCAGCGTCTCATCGAGCCTGCGTACCTTGTCGTAGGCCGATGGCAGCGGCTCGACGAATCCGTTGATCATCAGGGTTCGGCGTGTCTCCGCCAGGGCCATATCCGCCGCGGCGATCCGTAGGCCTTTCACGATCTGCAGCAGCTCGCTTCTCGTACGGGAGGCGCTTGTCACGTAGGGCAGCGCCGGCATCGCCGGCGACCAGGCGATGCGGCGGAGGCCGGTCGTCAGCTTCGAGCGATGCCGCTCGGCGATGGCGAAGGTGACGCAGTCGATGGCGCAGACGTCGGCGCGGCCCTCGGCTACCGCCGCCATCGAGGCGGCGTGGCTGCCGGTCTCGATGGCGCCGGCGAGCAGCGGGCCGAACTCGGCGAGGACCAGGCGCAGGGCCAAGTGGCCGGAGAGCGAATCCGTGGAATTGTAGGCGGCGACGCGGCCGCGCAGGTCTTCGAGGTGGCGGATGTCGCTGTCGTCGCGCACCAGGATGGCGCTCGAATAGGTCGGACCGTCGCAGCCCTCGGCGGCGTAGCAGGGGGTGGCTACCACCTGCAGCTTGCGATGGAGCCGTCGGGCCAGCGGCAGGCCGCAGGTCTGGCTGAGTAGGAGCGCAGGATGCGTCCAGGCCGCCTCGGGCGGGCCGCCGCGGACCAGCGCGCGGGGCACGCCGCGCAGGCCCTGGGTGCGCAGGTGGCGGGCCAGCCCGGTCCACCAAGCGTCGGTGGCGTCGCGGATCTCCGGCCAGTCGTACATCGGCAGCGAGGCGATCATCGGGCGTTCCCCGCCTGATCGCGCAGGAAGGCGGCGCAGTCGTTGGCCTGGACGCGGGCATGGCGGACCAGGGCGTCGAAGTGACGGGTGAGGGCGCGGATGTGCTCGGTCGAGGTGAAGACGAAATACATGTCGCCGACATAGATCGCCGCCCGCTTCGGCCCGAAGACGCTGAACGGCACCGAGAACCGCTCGAGCTCGTCGAACAGGTACCAGCGATAGGTCGGGTAGAGCTCGTCGACCATGGCGGCCATGTGCTCGATCTGCTCCTGCCGGACGCGCCCCGACAGACCCTGCCAGACGCCCTCGCCGCGCGCAAAACCCTCGACGCTCTGGCAGGACGAGCAGACCTCGATGTCGGTCTCGGGCCGGCGGACGAAGTCGATGCGGGCATGGGTGGCGCCGGCCCAGGCCTCGGCGACGGCGGGGCTGAGCCGGCGGGTCTCGTAGGCGATCACCTCGTCGGTCTTGACCTGGTCGGGCAGGGTCGCCGGCACGTAGCGCACCTTGTAGCCGTGCGCCTCGGCCTGCCAGCGCCGCAGCCGCTCGTCGGCCGGGCTGGCGGCGTCGGCCTCGATCTGCAATTGCGGCACGATGTCGGCGGCGATCTGGTCGTGCTGGCTCAGGCCCAGCAGCCAGTCGATCGAGACGTTGTGGCGGGCGGCGATGCGGGCGATCGTCTCGGCGCGCGGCAGCCGGACATTGGCCTCCGACAAGAGCTGCGACAGCGTCGAGCGGTCGAGCCCGGCCTTCTGGGCGAAGGCGGCGCGCGACAGGCCGGTGCGCTCGATCAGCAGGAGGAACCGCTCGCGGAAGGCGCTGGCGGTATCGCGCTTGCTCATGACGATCCGCGACAGATGGTGCGACTGATCAACAGATGCAGCGTGTGCGTCGTATCGTCAACGGATGATGCATTGCCGCGCATTCTCAACCGCTGTGGAATGGGACTAGGCTTTCCAGCGCGCGGAAAGAACGGAACAACCTGACATGTCGGCTGGGCTGGCACGTCGTGGCATCGAATGGCCGACGGTGACGCTGTTCGGCGGCATCTATCTGGCCTTCGGCCTGCTGACCTGGTGGGCGACGGCGTTGCCCTGGTGGCTGGTGATGCCGCTGGGCAGCTATCTCGTCTGCCTGCACGGCTCGGCCCAGCACGAGGCGCTGCACGGCCATCCCACCCGGCACAACGGGCTCAACGAGCTGATCGCCTCGCCGGCGCTGGGGCTGTGGTACCCCTACCGCCGCTATGCCAGGCTGCACCGCACCCATCATCGCAACGAGCTGCTGACCGACCCGCAGGCCGATCCGGAGAGCTGGTACATGCTGCCGGAGCGCTGGGCCGGGCTGCCGCCGGTGCTGCAGGCGCTGTACCGCCTCAACAACACGCTGGCCGGCCGGCTGACGATCGGGCCGGCGGTGTCGATGGCGCGCTTCGCCGTCAGCGAGCTGCGCGACCTCCTGGCCGGCGACCGCGAGGTGGCGGTGGCTTGGCTGCTTCACCTGCCGGCGGTGGCGCTGGTGTTTTGGTGGGTCGTGACGGTGTGCGGCATCCCGTTGTGGGAATACCTGCTGCTGTTCGTCTATCCCGGCACCTCGCTGATGCTGCTGCGCTCCTATTGCGAGCACCGGGCGCACGAGACGATCGACGGCCGGACGATGGTCGTCGAGGCCGGGCCGGTGTTCGGCCTGCTCTACCTCAACAACAACCTGCATGCTGCGCATCACGAGGCGCCGGGGCTGGCCTGGTACGAGCTGCCGGCCTATTACCGCGCCCACCGTGCCGAGCTGCTGGCGCGCAACGGCGGCTACCTGGCGCTGGGCTATGGCGAGCTGATCCGCCGCTACGCCTTCAGTGCCAAGGAGAGCGTCGCCCACCCGCTGGCCGGCCATCCGAAGAGGGTTTCCGCATGACCATCAGCCACCTGCCGAGCCACGCCGCCTATGTCGTCGTGGGTGCGGGCATGCACGGCATGTCGACGGCCTGGCACTTGGCGATGGCGCTGGAGACGTCGGGTCGCGGCAAGGGCTCGGACGTGCTGCTGCTCGACAAGACCGGGCCGGGTGCCGGTGCCACCGGCATCGCCTGCGGCTGCGTGCGCAATCTCTACATGACCTCGCCGCTGCACGCGATCCTGCGCCACTCGGTCGACGTCTGGGAGAGCGACCCGGTCAATTTCGGCTTCCAGCAGGTCGGCTACGTCTCGGTCGGCGAGGCCAACCAGCAGGCCGACTACGAGAAGATCCACGAGAGCCAGAACGGTGTCGGCTACCGCTCGGATCTCTATGTCGGCCCGGACGCGCGGAAATTCCTCGAGGGCATCTGGCCGGACTTCAACACCGAGCGTGCCGACTGCGTGCTGCACGAGCGGCCTTCGGGCTATGCCGGCACGCACACGGCGGTGCGCGGGCTGAAGGAGAAGTGCGACCAGTGGGGCGTGCGCCAGGTCTACGGCGTCGGCGTCGAAGGTTACGACATGACCGGCGGGCGGATCACCGCCGTCCGCACCACCGAGGGCGATGTCAGGGCCGACTGCGTGGTGATCGCCGCCGGCGCCTGGATGCCGCAACACTGGGAGTGGCTGGGCAAGCCCGACAGGCTCGACATGCGCTATCCCGACGGCGGTATCGCCGAGAGCCAGGACATGTGGACGTTCTGGCGGCTGCTCGAGGGCGAGGTGCTTCTCAACGGCTCGAGCTACCGCACCGCCGACGACCGCGACCCGCCGGTGCTGCATGTCGAGCTGATGAACACGCCGGTCGTCACCGAGGACGGCCACGAGTTCGAGGGCAAGCACTTCTATACCTATGTGCGCTACGCCGCGGAGCGGATCGGGGCACCGGGCGTGCAGGGCGGGACGATCCCGATCAGGCTCGGCCCCAGGGCGGTGCTGGAGCCCTACGGCCACGCCAACGACGAGTACCAGGCCGATCCCTGGTTCGCCGACTATTACTGCGCCACGCTGTCCTACCTGATGGACCGCTTCAAGGGCTGCCGGCAGCACTACAAGAAGCGCCGCAACGGCGGCATCGGCGCCTTCACGCCGGACAACGTGCCGATCTTCGGCTGGGTGGCCGACAACGCCTACATGCTGGCCGACAGCAATCACGGCTTCAAGATGATCGGCGTCGGCAAGCTGGTGGCACGGCACCTGGTCGAAGGTGCCAGGGTGGCGGAGCTGGAGCCGTTCGCGCCGACGCGGTTCGCGGAAGGCCGGACCTTCGGGGACAGGAACTCGAACTGTCCTTGGGTCTAGCGAGGCGTCGTCACCACGGCCGGCGGTCGCCTGCTCGACGAGACCGCCCCGACCACCACTGCATCGAACGCCGGACGGAACGAGGGGGCCGGCCGGCTCCGCCTCGTTCCGTCCGGAACTCGTGGTCAGAGAATGAAGTCGCCGGCGCTCAGCGAGCCGACATTGTGGACGGTGATCTCGAAGTCGACGGTGTCGCGGTTGGCGTCGACATTGCCCTGGATCAGCACGTCGTTGCCGATGATGCCCCAGCGGATCTGCATCGCACCGGTGAACTCGCCGTAGCCGACGAAGCTGAAGTGCTGGCCGCCGATCGCATCGAACTGGAAGTGGTCGTAGCCGTGCTCGAAGCCCCAGACATGGTCGCGGCCGGCGTTGAACGAGGCGTCGCCGTTGGCGAAGGCGAAGGTGTCGTAGCCGAGGCCGCTGTACATGTTGTCGACGCCGGTGCCGCCGCGCATCGTCGAGCCGACATTGCCGCCGACCAGGGTGTCGTTGCCGGCGCCGCCGTAGAGGGCGTCCCAGGAGCCGCTGCCGCCGGTGATGGCGTCGTCGCCGTCGCCGCCATACAGCAGGTCGTAGCCTTCCCCGCCGGAGAGGAAGTCGTTGCCGGCGCCGCCATAGGCGGTGTCGTTGCCGGTGCCGCCGTACATCTGCTCGACATTGTCGCCGCCCAGCAGCACGTCGTTGCCGGCATCGCCGTAGTGCGTGGCGCCGGTGGTGCCGTAGCTGAACAGTGCGTCGTTGCCGTCGCCGCCATACATGGCGCCCGAGCCGCGGACCTGCAGGCTGTCGTTGCCGCCGGCACCGATCACGACGTCGATGCCGAAGCCGCCGTCGACCACGTCGTTGCCGGCACCGCCATAGGCGTAGTCGTTGTCGGCACCGCCATAGACGATGTCGTCGCCGTTGCCGCCCGCCACGACGTCGTTGCCGGCGAGGCCCCAGATGCGGTCGTTGCCATTGTCGCCATAGACCAGGTCGCCGCCATTGCCGCCCTGCATCTGGTCGTTGCCCTCGCCGCCGAACAGGCTGTCGTTGCCGTCGTCGCCGAGCATCGAATCGTCGCCGTTGCCGCCATAGGCGGTGTCGTTGCCGAGCCCGCCATAGGTGCTGTCGCTGCCGTTGCCGCCGTAGAGCCAGTCGGTCTCGGAGCCGCCGTAGAGAACGTCGTTGCCGTCGCCGCCGAACAGCTGGTCGTAGCCGCTGTCGGCCATCAGCAGGTCGTTGCCGCTGTCGCCCTGCATGTAGTCGTTGCCGCTGCCGGCCGAGGCGTAGTCGTTGCCTTCGGCACCGGCCATGTTGTCGTCGCCGGCGCCGCCCCACATGCCGTCGTCGCCGGCACCGGCGCTGATCCAGTCGTTGCCGTCGCCGCCGTCGAGCTGGTCGACATCGGCGCCGCCATAGAGCGCGTCGTTGCCGAGCGCACCGAACAGGCGGTCGAAGCCGTTGCCGCCATAGAGGACGTCGTTGCCGGCGCCGCCATAGACGAGGTCGTTGCCGTCGACGCCGGCCACCACGTCATTGCCGCCCAGGGCGTCGTAGGTGTCGTTGCCGCTCGACAGGGTCACATTGTCGTCGCCTTCGCTGGCGAAGTAGAAGATCGGGCCGTTCCAGATCAGACCGCCCGTCACGTTCGACAGATTGCCGTTGATCGTGGACATGGTAGGTCCTCCTGGCCGCTCGCGCGGTATTGGGGTATCGGAGGCGGCCATCGGTTCCGGTGATGGTCTCGCCTTCGCGTCACCGGTGATTTGACCGCATCACGGCGGGGAGGACTTGTGTCGCAGAGCACAGCTTTGCCGGCGGCGAGGCCGCCGGGCTGTGCTTCAGATCACGGAAGTCGTGGGTTGTCGCGGACGAGCGAGGCCACGAAGGCGGTGTCGTCGCCGGCCAGCACGTCGATCAGGCCGGCCGCCAGCGCCTCGCGGATCGGCGGCAGGTCGTCGAGGCCGCGCTCGCGCCGCCAGGCGAGCCTGTCGGGCCGGGGGATGGTGACGCGCACCGCGACGCCGATCCCGTGCAGCGCCCGGGCGTCGTCGGGATGGAACATGTCCCACTCGATCGACACCGAGGCCGCTGACGCGCGACGGGCGATGCCGGCGATATCGACATGGCGGGCGTGGGTGATCAGCTCGGTGCGGGTCCCGGGCAGACGCTGCTGCACCCGCAGCAGCGAGGGATGGTCGAAGGAGATCACCAGCACGTCGGCCAGATGATCGGCCAGCACGGCGGGCAGCAGCTCGATCAGCCGCTCGGCGCGGCGGCGCTCCTTGATCTCGACCAGCAGGCCCATGCCGTGCGTCCGGGCGGTCGCCAGCGCCTCGGCCAGGGTCGGCACGAGCGTGCCGGCATATCGCGCATCCTTCCAGGCACCGGCATCGAGCCTGCGCAGCTCGGCCAGGGTGAAGTCGGCGACGCGGCCGGTGCCGTCGGTGGTGCGGTCGAGGATCTCGTCGTGCAGCAGCACGATCTGGTCGTCGGCGGTGAGCACGACGTCGATCTCGCAGACCGTTGCGCCGTGCCGCGCGCCCTCGACCAGCGCCGGCAGGGTGTTCTCAGGCGCGGCGATGCTGTGGCCGCGATGGGCGCAGACATGGACGCGGCCGGCCTCGGAGGCGAGCGGGCGGTAGGGCATGAAGTGCCTCAGGCGGGGGCGATGGTGACGGCCAGGGCCTCGTGGTCGGAGATGGCCACGCCCGCGTCATCGACGGCCGGGACGACGGCGGGGTCGCAGCAGCGCAGGCCGCGCGCGAACAGCCAGTCGATCTTGCCGAAGGGCGGCTTCGGCGTGCCGTCGGGACGGGTGCGCTGGGTGGCGGCGAGCGGGACGTTGCAGGACCGCCAGTCATAGCCGCGGCCGGCCAGCTCGGCGAACATCGGCTCCCAGGGCTGGGGCTCGACGAGGCGGTGCGGGTCGACGGCCAGCGCCGGATCCGTGGCGCGGCGATGCTTGTCCTCGAGCTCGAAGGTGTTGGTGTTGAAGTCGCCGCCGATCAGCACCGGCACGCCCGGGGCGTGGGCGTCGATGGCGTCCAGCATGGCGCGGGTCTGCAGCAGGCGGTCGGCCGGGCCGGTATGGCTCTCGTAGTGAGCGGAGGCCAACAGCACGGGGCGGCCGCCGACCTCGATCTCGGCCATCATGGCGATGCGGCCGCCGACGCGGCGCTCGCCGAACGCGCCGTCGAACCAGCGGCCGGAGGTCTCCAGCCGCACCAGCGCCGGCCGGCGCAGCGGCAGGGCCGAGACGATGCCACCGCCATGCAGCCCGGCGCTGTTCTGCTGGCCGGCGTGCCAGGCGCGCTCGCGGGCGTCGCCGAGATCCAGCTCGACGAACTCGGCGCCGAAGGTCCAGCCGGCTTCCAGGCTGCGTGCCAGCTCGGCGATGGTGTGGCGGTTGCCCGAGCGGGCCATGCCGAGGTCGACCTCGCAGAGCAGCAGCACATCGGCCCGCTGCGCCGCCAGCAGGGCGATCGAAGGCTCGAGGTATTTCAGGCGCTCGGCATTCCAGAACACGATGCGGGCGCTGTCGCCGGCGCCGCGCGCGGCCGGCGGGGGGACGCATTCGACGGCATGCAGGCAGGCGAAGCCGGCGAAAGCGGCGTGGAAGCTCTCCGCCGTCACCGGCCGGCCCAGCACGGCCGCGCGCGCCTCGGCGGCCGGCAGATCGAGCTGCGGCACCGTGCGGGTCACGAGCATGCGGAAATCTCCCGGACCATCGGTCCCAGCGCATCGGGGTCGTTGGTGGTGATCTGGTGGCAGCCGGCGGCGACCAGCCGCTCGAGGATGCCGCGCAGGTCCGGGCGACCGGCATCGACGGTCCAGGCGTCGATCTCGGCGCCGTTGCCCTTCGTCAGCTCGACCAGGTTCACGCCGACGCCGAGGCCGGCGAGGATCAGGTCGGCCTCGATGTAGTAGATCGAGGCATCCGGCGCGATGTCCTGCATCCGCTCGGCGAGGCGGCGGAAGTCGGCGGCGGTCCTGGCCGTCTCGGCCTCGGGCATCTCGCCGGGATCGAAGCCGCGATGCAGGCCCGGTGCCGCTGCCGCGAGGCGGCAGATGGCGGCCCAGTCGTAGCCGCCGGCGATGAAGGCCGAGGCATCGCCGCCCAGGACCTCGCGGAGCCGGTCCAGCACGGTCGGCGTCAGGCTGCCGTCCGGCTCCTTGATGTCGAGCTGGACGAGGCCGGTCGGCGGCAGGCGGTGGCGACGGACGGCGGCCACGACCTCGTCGAGGAACAGCGGCGGCTCGGCCAGCACGGCGCCGTCGGGGCCGCGCTGGCGCAGGCGCTCGACCTCGGCGCGGGTGGCGGCGACGACCGGCCCGGTGCCGGTGGTCTCGCGGTCCAGCGTCAGGTCGTGCAGGCAGACGAAGTGGCCGTCGCCTGTCAGCACGAGGTCGACCTCGCAGGCGGCGCGCCCGGCCAGCGCCGCTTCGAGATTGGCGCGGAGAAAGACCGGATCGCTGTGGCGGCGGCGGAGCTGGTGCCATTTCAGGCGCGGCGGCTCGCGCCTCATGCGGCGATCCGGCGGCTGGTGGCGGCGTCGAAGAACAGCGTCGAGGCGACGCCGACGGGGAGCTGGTCGCCGACCGCGAAGCGCGCCACCGCACCGGCCTCCAGCGCGTGCAGCCGGCCGAGCGGCGTCGAGAGGTGGTAGATGGTCTCGCGGCCGTGCGGCTCGAGATCCTCGATGCGCGACGGCAGGTCGCCCGAGCCGAGCCGCAGGTCTTCCGGCCGGATGCCGGCGACGACGCGGCCGTTGGCATTGGCCGGGCAAGGCAGCTCGGCCTCGCCCAGCCGGACGCGGCCGGCGGCGGCGCTGCCCTCGATCAGGTTGATGGGCGGCGAGCCGATGAAGCTGGCGACGAACAGGCTGTCCGGGCGCTGGTAGAGGTCCTCGGCGGTGCCGATCTGCTCGATGCGGCCCTTGCTCATGCAGATGATCCGGTCGGCCATCGTCGTGGCCTCGATCTGGTCGTGGGTGACCAGGATGGTGGTGACGCCGAGGCTGCGCTGCAGCCGGCGGATCTCGCCGCGCATGGTCAGGCGCAACGAGGCGTCGAGGTTGGAGAGCGGCTCGTCGAGCAGCAGCAGCTGCGGCTGCTTCACCAGGGCCCGGGCCAGAGCGACGCGCTGCTGCTGGCCGCCGGACATTTCCGACGGCTTGCGCTGCAGCAGCTCCTCGACCTGGACGAGGCGGGCCATCTCGGTGGCGCGCCGCTCCGCCTCGTCCCTGGGCACGTCCTTGAAGCGCAGGGGAAAGCGGATGTTGTCGGCGGCGCTCATGTGCGGATAGAGCGCGTAGGACTGGAAGACGATGCCGACATTGCGGTCGCGCGCCTCGACCTCGTTGACGCGCGCACCGTCGAACCGGATGTCGCCCTGGCTCGGCTCGTAGATGCCGGCCAGCATGAACAGGGTCGTCGACTTGCCGCAGCCCGAGGGGCCCAGGATGGCGACGAACTCGCCGTCGGCGATGTCGAGGTCGGTGGGCTCGACCGCCGTGACCTCGCCCCATCGCTTGCCGACGCGGTGCAGCTCGATGCGCGCCATGGGTCAGCCCTTGATCCCGCCGATGGTCATCTGCGTCAGGTATTTCTGGGTGAAGGTGTAGAGCAGCACGCTTGGCAGCACGTAGAACACGCCCATGGCCGACACCATGGCGTAGTCGGTGCCCATGACGTCCTCGCGCATCCAGAACAGATAGAGGCTCATCGTCCAGTTCGACTTGGCGAGCAGCAGGGTGCGGACGAAGACGTACTCCTCCCAGCCGCGCAGGAAGGCGAAGATGCCGACGGCGATCATGCCGACCTTGACCTGCGGCAGCACGACCAGGAGGAAGGCCTGCCGCCGCGAGGCGCCGTCGGTCATGGCGCTCATCTCGATGTCCCAGGGCACGGCGTCGAAGAAGCCCTTCATCACGAAGATGGCGAAGGGCAGCTCCAAGGCCGCGATGACCAGGATGACGCCGGTCAGCGTGTCGAGCAGGCCGATCCAGTGCATGAGCAGGAAGATCGGGATGATCAGCGTCATCGCCGGGAAGGCGTGCAGGACCAGCAGGCCCCTCAGGTAGTTGGCCCGGCCGGGAAACTCGTAGCGCGACAGGTAGTAGCCGGCGAGCGTGCTGACGACGAGCACCAGCGTCATCTGCAGCAGCGCCAGCGTCAGCGAGTTGCCGAAGGCGACCCAGACGTTGGGGAACTTGGCGCCGACGCCGGAAGCGCCCTTCAAGGTGTCGGCGATATTGGGATTCCACAAGAACCGCCAGTTGTCGACATGCAGGTAGGGCCCGGTGAGCACCGCCACCAGCGCCAGGGTGACGAGGCCGAGGCCGATCTCCATCTGCCGCAGCCGCCGGCCCTCCTCCAGCGACAGCCGCAGGATCGACCAGAGCAGCAGGGCCGGCAGCACGACGCCGAGCGTGCGCCACAGCACCAGCGTGCTGGCGCCGGTACGGCCGGAGAAGGCGACGGTCACCAGCCACAGATAGGGGATGAGGATCGGCATCGAGCCGAGGACGAGGAAGGCGTAGAGCAGTGTGGTGGTCAGCCGCCGGCTGCGCCGCGAGCGGGCCGCCACGGCCTGCCAGTCGGTGGCCACGGCGGCGAGGCGCGGGAGTGCGGCGCTGCTCACGACACCTCGATCCGTGGCCGCTGCAGCAGCGCCTTCATGTCGAAGAACCGCCACATCGCAAGCGCCACCGCCATGCCGACGATCACCAGGCCCAGCGCCAGGGCGGCGCCATAGGCGTACTGGCCGTTCTCGAAGGCACGCTTGTAGATGTAGAGGGCGAAGACGGTGGTATCGTAGAACGGCCCGCCGTCGGTGATCAGCCAGATGTACTCGAAGCTCACCAGCAGCGAGAGCGCCTGGTAGAGCGTGACGAAGCTGAGCTGCCAGCGGATCTGCGGCAGCGTCACGTGGCGGACGATGGCGAGGCCCGAGGCGCCGTCGACCCGTGCGGCGTAGAACAGGTGCTGCGGGATCGAGCGGATGGCGCTGGTGAAGATGATCATGCCGAACGAGGCGCCGATGAAGCCGTTGGCGATGATCACCAGGAGCATCGGCGCGTCGCTCTTCATGTCGACGGGCGGCAGGCCGAACAGGGCCAGGCCCTGGTTCAGCAGGCCGAAATCGGTGGGTGCCACCACCCAGCTCCACAGCAGCGCATAGACCACCGACGGGCTCATCCGCGGCAACAGCCAGACGGCACGGAAGAAGGCGCCGGTGCGCTCGGGCAGCGCCGTCGTGGTCAGCGCCAGGAGCAGGGCGTAGCCGATGTTGAAGAAGGCCAGCGTGCACAGCACGTAGACCAGCGTCGTGCCCATGACGCTGGCCACGCGGCTGTCGGCGGTCAGCATCCGCTCGAAATTGGCGGTGGTGAAGCCGGTGACCTGCAGGTTGCGCCCCATGTCGGTGAAGGCGAGGCCGATGTCGACCACCACCGGGGCGAGGAAGAACAGGAACAGCAGCAGCGTCGCCGGCCCCAGGAACAGGAGCCGGTCGACGCGACGGCGCGTTGCGGCGTGTCTCGGCATGGCGCGACCGATCCGGGCGGCCGGGCCGCCCGGATCCGGCTGCCTCAGCCCAGGCTGTCGACGACCTTGAGCTGGTCGCCGAGCTCGCCGGTCAGCTCGTCCTCGAGGAACTGGATCGCCTCCTCGGGCGACAGGCGGCCGGTCTCCACGCCCTGCAGCGCCTTGAACAGGATGCCGTTGTAGCGGCCGAAGTCCGGGTGGTTGGGGATGAAGGTCGAGCGCGCCAACATCGGCGTCGCCGCCTGCAGGTACCAGGCCTTCTCGTAGTCGGGCATGCTGCGCTGGCCGTTGAGGATGCCGGTGTGCGCGGTCGTCACCGCATGCTTGGTGTTGTAGTAGGGCAGGCTGGCATAGGCGACGAGCTGGGCCGCGAGGTCGGCATGCTCGGACTTCGGATTGACGATGTAGACGATCGGATGGGACAGGTTCTTGGGCTCGCCGCCCTTGACGGCGGCCGGCGCGTGGAACCAGCCGATCTTCTTGAAGAAGCCTTCCTCGTCCTCGGGCCAGACGGCACCCTTCTTGTCGCCCAGCATGAACTCGCCGACCGCCCAGATGCCCTGGTGGTAGACGAAGGTCTTCTCCTGCTTGAAGCCGCCCTGGATCTCGTCCCAGACCATGGCGGTGTTGTTCTGCGGCGTCACGCCGTTCTTGGCATTCCAGGCGAACCACTCGAGGCCCTTTTGCATCTCGGCCTTGGGCAGCAGCAGCTTGCCGGTCTCGGGATCCATGTAGCGGACGCCGAAGGAGGCGAAGGTCATCAGGTAGTCCGGGCCGGCATTGGGCCTGTGGACGATGCCGATCTGCGCCGCGCCCTTGTCGACCACCTCCTTGGCGAGCTTGGAGAGGTCCTCCATGGTGAACTCGCCCTTCTCGACCAGGTCGGGCAGGCCCTCGACGAACGCCTCGTCCTTGCCGATCTTGCGCAGCATGTCCTTGTTGTAGAAGAACATGCGGATCTCGGAATCCTGCGGAATCGCGTGGATCTCACCCTGGTACTTGGTGGAGTCCCACAGCACGGGGACGACATCGGCGAAGGCCCAGGGGTTGGCCTTGACGAAATCCTCCAGATCCATGGCGTAGCCGGACTTGGCGAACTCGCCGACCCATTCGTGGGCGGCGACGTAGAGGTCGGGCCCCTCGCCGACGGAGAAGGCCTTCAGGATGTCGAGCGCATCGGCGTCGTAGCCGGTGGCCGGGCCCTCGAACACCTCGACCTTGACGGTCTTGTCGCTGCCGGCGGCCTTGAGTGCGGCGTTCAGCGGCTCGGCGGCCGCCACGATGTTGCCGGCGCGCAGCGGGCCGGAACGGTCGGAGCGCGCCCACAGCTTGACCGTCACCTCCTCGGCATGAGCGGCAAGCTGCGGGCCGAGCCACGCGGAACCGGCGAGCAGGCCGGCGGCCAGCATCATCGAGATACGCATCGAAACCTCTCCTGAACGGCTCTTGGGCACGTCACGCCCCCGCGAGCCCGGCGAACGGTGCGGCGCGGAGTAGCTGCGGGCCATGACGAATTCATGGCAGACTACGCCGTGCGCCGCCAGTGGCGAGGAACGGCCGCGAGGCGGCTCCCGTTCTCGAAGCGCGGGGACGGTGACACGAGCGTTGGAGATCGCGAATGCAGAAGCCGCTGCAGATCACCTTCAAGGATCTGGACCACTCCGACACCCTGGAGGCCATGGTACGTGAGCGTGCCGAGCGGCTCGGGCGGTTCCATCCGGCGATCATCGGCTGCCGCGTCGTCGTCGAGGCCCCCTACCGCAGCGCCGAGGGCACCCGTCCTCCCCTGGGCCTCACCGTCGAGGTCGAGGTGCCGGGCCGGCCGATGATCGTCGCCAGGGAGGCCGCCGACCGGGTCGATTCGAAGGGAGGGCAGGCGGCGGTGGTGGGCCGGGTGTTCGAGGCGGCGCAGCGGCAGCTGCAGGACGCCGTCGACGTGCAGAAGTCCGAGGTCAAGCAGCACGAGAACCACGGCTCGACCGGCCAGGTGGTTCGGCTCTTCCCCGAGCAGAGCTACGGCTTCATCGAGGTGCGCGGCGCACCGGACCTCTACTTCACCCGCAACGCCGTGATCGGCGGCGACTTCGACGACCTGCAGCCCGGCACGCTGGTCCACGTGACCGTCGCCACCACCGAGGGGCCGATGGGGCCGCAGGCCAGCTCGGTCAGGCTGCTCGACGCCACGCGCAGTGTGGCCTGAGCGACCCTTCTTCGCCGACCGGCGCGACGCCGGCCGCCGGCTGGCGTCGGCGCTCGCCCATGTCGAGGCGCCGGCGCCGCTGGTCCTGGCGCTGCCGCGCGGCGGCGTGCCGGTCGGCTTCGAGGTGGCGAGGGCGCTGAAGGCGGAGTTGGGCGTGCTGCTGGTGCGCAAGATCGGCGCACCCGGGGATCCGGAGCTGGGCCTCGGTGCGCTGGTCGACGGCGATCCGCCGCAGCTCGTCCTCAACGACGACCTCGTCCGCGCCGTGGCGCCGCGGCGCGGCTACGTCGAGGCCGAGCGCAAACGCCAGCTCGCGGAGATCGCCCGCCGGCGCAGGCTCTACGGCGTCGGCCCCCTTTCCGTCGAGGGCCGCACCGTCATCCTGGTCGACGACGGCATCGCCACCGGCGGCACCGTCCGCGCCGCCCTCGCCGGCCTGGCGCGGCAGCACCCGGCCAAGGTGATCCTGGCCGTGCCGGTCGGGCCCGAGGACACGGTCGAGAAGCTGCGGCCGCTCTGCGACGACCTCGTCTGCCTCCATACCCCCGAGCTGTTCCGCGCCGTCGGCGAGCACTATGGCGACTTCACCCAGGCCACCGACGAGGAGGTGGTGAGCCTGCTCGCCGCGGCCGGGGAGATCAGCTGAAGACGAAGTCGCCGGCGTCGAGCCTCCTGCGTGCAGTGAGATCGACGCTGCTCTACGGCTTAGACAAACAGATAGTCCTGCCCGACAATCGGTGCGTAGTCACGACCGGAGACCGGCGCGCCTTCCTCGAGGGTGACGAGGAACAGGCTCGAGCCATCGGTGAAAGTGAACTGCCAATCTATCTCGGTATAGTCGACAATGCCATCCGGCGGATCGTCGATATCCAGCGGGATCACCGTCGTCGTGATCGTGACGTCCGCGGCCGTGTAGCCATCGAAGCGGAGCTGGTCGTAGCCGATGGCGAAGTTGACCAGCAGGTCCTGGCCAAATCCACCGGCCTCCGGGGCGACGAACAAGAAGACGTCACGCTCTTCGCCATTGGGGAAATCGCCGATGTCGTTGATGACGTCGTTGCCGTTGCCGGGCCGGTAGAAGTCCGATCCGGAGCCGCCATTCATAAAGTCACCGTCGGCGTTGCTGCCGATCAGCACGTCGTCGCCGTTTCCGCCCCGCAGAGCGCCAAAGAAGGTAAGACCTGTGGCATCAAGCACATCATCGCCGTCGCCGCCCTCGATGGTGTCGAGGATTCCCGTGCCGATGATCACGTCGTCGCCGCCGTCACCGTAGAGCGTGTTGTAGCCGACGCCGCCTGCCAATTCGTCGTCGCCGTCGCCGCCGCTGACGGTGTCGTCCCCGGACCCGCCATCGAGGCCATCGTCTCCGCCGCCGCCGTAGAGCGTGTCCTCGCCGGCTCCGCCGTCCACGGCATCCTCTCCGGCACCGCCGGCCAGCTTGTCGGTACCGGCACCGCCAAAGAGGAAGTCGTCGTCATCGCCGCCATAGATCCTGTCGTCGCCGCTGTGACCGTACAGCTCGTCGTAGCCGGCGCCACCGTAGAGCTGATCGTTGCCGGCTCCGCCGAGAACGAAGTCGAAGCTGTCGCCGCCATGCATCGTGTCGTTGCCTGCGATGCCCTCCAACGTATCGTTGCCGCCGAAGCCCTTGATAAGGTCGTCTTCCGGCGTGCCGAGCAGGACGTCGCGGCCCGAGGTCCCGAAAATCGTCGCCATTGCAACATCCTCCGTCAGGCGGCCGTTGGGTGCCATTCGCGTGTGACGGCCGGTGCGGATCGCACTTCAATGCAAACTCTGCATCGCTGCGTCAGCCGTTCATACGACACAGCTTCTCAAACATCGTGGATCGCACATATGTGACATCAACAATGGCTTATGCTCGGCCCGGGTACTGCCGCGCACAGATTTGGCGATGCAATATGCCGTCGGCGCCCGAGCCGCTGTCCCATGTCGAGCTTCTCTATGCGGCAGCCACCCGACGTGGCGGCAGGGTCGAGGCTGTAGCCTTGATCGTCGCGTCGCTCGGGGCGAGTTGCTGCTCCAGGACGTAACAGGCTCTCCCGTCCGCGAGCCCATCCTGGTCGGCGTCGCGCCGGCATTCCGGCAGAGCTACCTGCCGCTGATCACCCGTCCGGACATGCGTCCGGTCTGGAGGCGCGTCATGGGCCGCCTGCCTGCTCATGGCACCGTCGACGAGACCATCTGGGCGGGCCGGGATTTGGGACGGGCGAGGAGGCGGTGAGCCTCCTTGCCGCGGCCGGGGAGATCAGCTGAAGACGAAGTCGCCGGCGTCGAGCCTCGACAACTTGAAGCCGAGGAGTGTGACCGTGTTCAGCCCGGCGTCCGAGCCCGAGGCGGCGCCGAGGTCGATCACCACGTCCTGCCCGACCTGCGTCGCCTCGGCCCTGACCTCGGCGAAGTTGTCGATGCCGGTGTAGGCGGTGAGCACGATGCGGTCCTTGCCGTTGTCGAAGTCGATGATCGTGTCGATGCCGTTGTTGTTGGCGAAGACGAAGCGGTCCGAGCCACGGGTGACGAAGGTGACATCGTCGCTGAACAGGCGATCGTAGTCGCCGCTCAGAAGGTCGTTGCCGTATCCGCCAATGAGGACGTCGTTGCCGCAGCGGGCATGCCCCGAGACGTCGTCGCCATCGCCTGCCAGGAAATCGTCGCCGGCGCCCCCGTCGACCGTATCGTTGCCTGCCCTGCCCTCGTCGGTGATGATGAAGTCATCGCCGTAGATGACGTCGTTACCGCTTCCGCCGTACATCCGGTCGTTGCCGCCGCGGCTGGTCCCGTAAAGCCAGCCGTCACCGTACATTCCGTCGTTACCGGCGCCCCCGAAGATGACATCGTTGCCGCCGGTGGCATTGTCGATGAGCACGACCGAGGAATCTCCCTGGATCGCGTCATTGCCGTCGCCACCATAGATCGAATCGTTGCCGCCTCGGCTGTCTTGTGAAAGCTCCAAGGCGTCGCCGATGAGATAATCGTTGCCGAATCCGCCGAAGAGCCGGTCGTTGCCCCCCCGGGCATTGCCGGTCATCTGATAGTCTGCGTCGCCGAAAATGCGGTCGAAGCCGAAATCGCCATAGAGCTTGTCATCGCCTCCGCGCGCATCATCCGTCAGGACATTGGCGTCGCCCACGAGCGTGTTCGTGTCGCCTCCGCCACCATAAAGGGTGTCGTTGCCTCCGCGCGCGTTCTCGGACATGGTGAGATCGGCGTCGCCGATCAGGAAATCGTTGCCGTTCCCACCGTAACAGGTGTCGTCGCCTCCGCGCCCGCTGCCCGAGATGAAGGCAGCGTCGCCGACGATGACGTCGTTGCCGTCCTTGCCGTAGAGCCGGTCGTCGCCCGCCTGCCCCGACGACAGGATGCCGCCGACCTCGGGCGCGCCCCACGAATTGCCCGTGGTGAAGCGATCGCCGAAGATCACATCGTCCCCGCTCGTCCCGGAGATGCTGTCGTCGCTCCGGGGAGCACCCGGGGTCCCGCCGATGAAATTCGCCATGCGCCCACCCTCCAACAGGCTCGCACTGCCGGTCATCGGTCAGCGCCGGCCGTTCGCGGCGCATTTCAACCCGAATCCGCCGCCGCCGCGTCAGCCGTTCATATGACGGAGCCCAAATTCACGCAGATCGGAGGATCGAATCGGCCGGCGGGTAGGCTACGCCGTCTCCCTGTCGCCACGAACGGCAGCCCAGAGAGGTCCGGATCGTGTTGGCGCTGGCAAGCGCCAGCAGGCTGGCCGATGTCGCCGCGATGCTGTCGGTCAGCCTGTCGACGGTCCGCACCTTGCTGGAGCGTGTCTTCGAGAAGACCGGCACACACCGTCAAGCAGACCTGGCCCGCCTACTGATCGCCCACCGCAACCGAATAGGGCGGCTCGCGCGCTCCTCACGCCGGCAATAGCGGCTTCAGCCGCCGCGCCACGTCGCTCATCGCCTGCTGCGGGTCCTTACCGGCGACCAGCACGCTCTGGATCTCCTCGATGTAGAGATCCTGCGCCTTGGCGGCCTGCTCGAAGCCGGGCAGGGCGGTGCGGGCGGTCGGGATCGCCGCGGCCTCGGCCTGCCAGTAGGGGACCAGCTCCTTGACGCGCGGGTCGTCGTAGGCCGCGGCGCGGACCGGGCCGTTGCCGTTCAAGGCCCCGCGGACGGTGGAGTCCGGGCTGGAGATGTGGCGGATGAACGACCAGGCGAGCTCGGGCTTGCCGCCATTGGCCGGGATGGAAGCGGCCCAGATGTCGGTCTTGGCCGGCGCCACCTTCATCGGCGCCAAGTCCTTCGAGGCCGGCAGGGCCTTGACCGAGAACTTGCCGGGGAATTTGGACGCCTTGGGATCGTTGAAGTTGCGATAGCGGCCGAACGGGCTGATCGCCATCGCACCCCTGCCCTGCTGCATCCAGGTGATGAGATCCTCGGTGACGAAGGTGGTGACGGCCTTGGGCAGGATGCCCTTGTCGTAGAGCGTCTTCACCAGCGTCACCGCCTTGACCATCGGCGGCTGGTCGACCGCGATCCTGAAGTCGCTGGTGATGAAGTCGCCGTCCCAGCAGCGGGCGAGATTGATGACGTTGGAGGGCTGCACGCCGTCGATCAGCAGGCCGTGGACCTGGGTGCCATCGGCGCGCTTGTAGGTCAGCTTCTCGGCCAGCTCGACCACCTCCTCGATCGTGTCCGGGACCGAGGTGACGCCCTGCTCGGCCAGCAGCTCCTCGTTGAAGTGCAGGCCGTCGGTGGCGTGGCGGTAGGGAATGGCGAAGCTGTTGCCGTTGAGCGTGAAGTCGGAGCGCATGCCGCCGGCGATGCCGTCGATGTCGGCGATGGGGTCCTTGGCCTGGAAGTCGTTCAGGCTCACGAGCTGCGTCACCACGCTCGGCCGCAGCAGCCGGTGCAGGATGAAGGCGACCTGGAACTGGCCCTGGCCCAGCGTCAGCTCGCGATAGAGCCGCTCGTGGACCTCCGGCACGCCCAGCGTCACCCATTCCAGCTCGACATTGTTAGCGGCCGCCCACTCGGCGGCGAGGTTGCCGCCCGGGCCCTCGCTGACCGCGCGCTGGTGCACGGCGTGGCCGATGATGGTCAGCCGCTCGGCGGCACGGGCTCGGCGCCCGATCATCGGCAGCGCGGTGGTGGCGGCGAGGCCGGCCAACAGGGGACGGCGGCCGAGGGCGATGGTCATCTTCTTTGCCTCCCTTGGTCGGCCTTCGGCCGATCGGTCGCGGCGATGCTACCCCCTCCGGCCGGCCGGGCCTAGTCGAATCATGTTGCGTTCCTACTAATCTGCCGTGGTTCGAGCTTTACCCTGCCGGCTCGCGGCAGTATCCGTAGCTCAACTACAAGGCTGCTGGCCGCAGGGAGGCTGCATGTTCCCGATCGATCTTTCCGGCCGGGTGGCGCTGGTCACCGGCTCGGCACGCGGCATCGGACGCACCAGCGCCCTGTGGCTGGCCAAGGCCGGCTGCGACGTCGTCGTCACCTGGGCGACCAATCGCGATGCCGGCGAGGCGCTGGTCCGCGAGGTCGAGGGGCTCGGCCGGCAGGCGGTGCTGCAACGTTGCGACGTGGCGGACACCAGCCAGATCGACGCCACGGTGGCCGCGGGCCTCGGGCGCTTCGGCAGGATCGACATCCTGGTCGCCAATGCCGGTGCCGGCATCGCCTCGCCGGTGACCGAGACCTCCGATGCCGAGCACGAGCGGGTGTTCGGCATCAACGTCCGCGGCTTCATGGCGGCGGCACGCGCGGTGCTGCCGGGCATGAAGGAGCGCAAGGCCGGCCGGATCATCGCCATCAGCTCGGTGGTCGGCCGCTCCGGCCGCGCCTTCCGCTCGACCTCGCCGACCTATGCCGGCTCCAAGGCGGCGATGATCGGCTACGTGAAGGGCATGGCGATCGAGTGCGGGCCCTACGGCATCACCGCCAACGCCATCTGCCCCGGCTGGATCGACTGGTCGGACGCCTGGGGCGAGAAGCACGGCAGCTCGACGCCGGAGCTGCGCGAGCGGGCGAAGGGCTTGATTCCGCTCGGGCGCACCGGCACCGACGAGGACATTGCCGGTGCCGTGGTGTTCCTGGCCTCGCCCTTCGCCAGCTACGTCACGGGCGTCAGCCTCGACGTCAACGGCGGCCTCTACATGGGCTGAACGGCTGCAAAGGTGGGAGCGCCGCGCCTCGTCCACTGGCTGATGGTGGCACCGGTCCAGCTTCTGCTGCTGGCCTGCATCTTCGTGCCGTCCTTGTGGGTGCTGTGGCTGAGCTTCCACGAATACGCCATGGCGCAGCCGCCGGTCTTCGTCGGGCTCGCCAACTACGCCGCCATCCTGGCCGATCCGATCTTCTGGCGCGCCTGCCTCAACACGCTGATCGTCGTCAACCTCGTGGTCTATGGCGAGCTGGCGGCAGGCCTGGCGCTGGCCATGCTGATGGCCGGCTGGGTGCCGATGAAGCGGCTGGTGATCTCGCTGCTGCTCGCACCCTATGCCGTGACGGAGGTCTCGGCGGTGGTGATGTGGCGCTACATGCTGGAGCCCGACACCGGCATGATCAACTGGTGGCTGCAGGGCCTGGGCCTCGGCCAGATCGCCTGGACGGTCGACGCCAACCACGCGCTGCTGGTGATCGTGCTGCTGTCGATCTGGATCCACCTGCCCTTCACCTTCCTGATCCTCTACGCGGCGGTGACGACGGTGCCCAAGGAGCTGCTGGAGGCGGCGCGCGTCGACGGCGCCAACGGCTGGAAGGCGTTCTGGCACATAACGCTGCGGGTGATCATGCCGGCGGTGCTGGTGGCGCTGCTGTTCCGCTACATCTTCGCGATGCGGCTGTTCTCGGAGGTCTGGCTCCTGACCCAGGGCGGGCCGGCGCGGCTGACCGAGGTGCTGGCGGTCTATCTCTACCGCCACGCCTTCCGCTACTACGAGTTCGGCATCGCCGCCGCCACGGGCTGGATCATGGCGACCCTGTCGCTGCTGATCGCCGCCTGGTACCTGCACCAGCTCTATAGGCGGATGTTCGCCCGTGCCTGAGCCGGGCCTGCTCGGCAAGCTGCTGCGCCTGCTCTGCATCGCCACGGCACTGCTGTGGTCGGGCTTCCCGATCTACCTCGTCGTCGCCTCGTCGCTGAAGCCCGGCACCGAGATCTTCGCCGTGCCGCCGACGCTGGTGTTCTGGCCGACGCTCGAGCACTACGAGCGCCTGTGGCGCGAATGGCCGGAATTCTTCCGCGACATGCGCAACAGCCTGATCATCACCGCCGGCGCCACGCTGCTGACGGCGGTGACGGCCTCGGCCGCCGGCTACGTCTACTCGCGCCGGCGCTCCGGGCCCTTGGCGGCCTCGGCCTTCTTCATGCTGTTCGTGCGCATGCTGCCGCCGATCATCGTGACGCTGCCGCTGTTCCCGGCGGTCAACTGGCTGGGGCTCAGCGACACCCACATCGTGCTGGTGGTGCTCTACGCCAGCTTCTTCGTCAGCCTCGCCACCTGGATCATGAAGGCGTTCATCGACCAGATCCCGGTCGAGCTCGAGGAGGCCGCCATCGTCGACGGCGCCACGCTCGGCCAGACGCTGTGGCGCGTCGTCATCCCGCTGGCGGCGCACGGCCTGGTCGCGGCCTGCGTGTTCGTGCTGGTGTTCTCGTGGAACGAGTTCGTCTTCGCGCTGATCTTCACCACCCGCGAGGCCAAGACCACGCCGCTCGTGATCAGCGAGATGCTGGGCTCGGTCGAGGGGGTCGATTGGGGCACGCTGTTCGCGGCCTCCACGGTGCAGCTGGTGCCGATCGT
>DAOLFG010000144.1:0-3445 GCA_035326425.1 Geminicoccus sp.
AGCCTGCGCCGCTGCTCGCGGTTGAGCGGCTGGCCGGCGCGGGTCTGGTCCAGGGTGTCGAGCAGGAAGGTGCTGGTGTCGCGGCGGTCGATGTCGTCGCGGCCTTTCGTCAGTGCTGCGGCCTCGGCTTCGTTCGTGCAACGCTGGGCGATGGCGGTGCGCAGGCGGTATTCGGCTTCCCAGCGTTCCTTGAGGTTGCGGTAGCGCAGCAGCGTGTTGAGCGAGGGCAGCCGCTTGCCGTCGGGCTCCTCGATGGCGGCCGCGAGCACCTGCATCTCGATGGTGTCGAGGCGCACGAGCTTCAGCTCCATCAGCGCCAGCGACTGGACGAGGTTGTGCTCGGTGGCGTCGACCGGCTTCCAGCGGCGCTCCAGGCTGGCGGTGGTCCGGCTGAGGAGGTCGTGCTCGTCGGGCGTCACGTCGATGGTGGCCCCGCGCAGGCCGTGGCGGACGGCGTTGCGGGAGGCGGCGGCCTTGCCGGCCTCGGTGACCGGGCCGGTGGAGCGGAGCGCGTTGCGGCGGGAGGCTTCGGACTGGGCGGGCGTCGGGGCGAGCGGCATGGGCGATCACCAGGTGGGATGAAATCCTGCAGGCTATCGCTCTATCAGCGAGAGAAAGGCAACATTCGGGATTTGCGATAAAATCGGCGACAAATTGCCGAAGCCGATGGCTTCATGCCTCAACCAGATCGAGCCGCTTCTCGATGCGTACGAGCCGTTCCTCGAGACGATCGAGGCGGTGATCGATGCGGACGACATCGCCGTGCAGCTCGACCGTCACGCGCTCGACGCGATTGAGCCGCTGCTTCACATCCTCGACGGATTCCATCAGCAGCTCCTGGCCGTCGAGCAGCCGCTTCAGCTGCTCGCCGATCAGATCGAGGGTGAGGTCGGCCATCGGCGAATCCGTTCAGCCTTTGGTGACAGATGGGCCAGGGCGTGGCGCGGCGCCACCCTCCCGTTCGCGGGCGCTGTCCATCGTCGAGCGGGCGGCGGCCCTGGCCTCGGCGAGGATCTCGTCGGCGGCGCGGTCGCTGATGCCGCTGCGGCGCCCCCGCCCGATGGCGGCTCGCAACCGTTCCAGCTTCGCCGCGCCTTCGGTTTCCGGCGATTCTTCGTTCACGGTCATCGCTGTACCGCGGAGATGTGACGATTGGCGGGCTCGGAGCAAAAATCGACCCTGATGCGAATGCCCCGGTCCAGCCGATTGTGAATGCGCACCAGCCGGTCGATGGTGAACCGGTCGAGGTCTGCCCTTTTGATGCGGGAAATGTCCGCCACGGCGACCTCGGCCAGGCCTGCGGCCTCGGTGGCGCTCAGCGCCCGCTCGCGGAGGACTCGAACGATCCCGGCGGCGAGATCGGCCTTCATGAGCTTGGTGTCGGGGTCGGACGGGCAGATGTCGCGGAAGGGATTGTCGCTGCCCCTTACCAGCGCCAAATCGACCTCGCTCATTCATGCCGCTCCCGAAACCACTTTACTTTCCCCGTCGTGTTGATGATCGTTCATGTCACCAGTCACTAATGATGAGTGTCGGACCCATCGTCATCCCATTCGACATTCCCAAAGCCTAAGACTTCACTAAGAACATCTTTCACTGCGTCAATTTCCAATAGCTGCTCGACAAAGAACTTCAAATTCTCTTCTTGATGCTCTTTCCGTTTGATCAGTACGTCGTCATAATCTATGCCCAGAAGTTCACAAAATTCGCGACCAGTCATCGCTTCCTGTAGAGTTATCTTCTTTTTGAATCCAGAGACAATTTCCTGTCTATTCTTCCTGTGAAAACAACAAAAGTGTATCGACATAGTAAATTGTATGTGCGGCGCTACTGCCGTCAAGAACCTCTGTAGGCTGTCCTTCTCTCCGGCCGCTTTCTTGGTATCGAAAGTATCGCCGTCCTTCAGCTCGACAAGATAGCAATGCTGCTTCCTCCCATCGCGTTGAAATATGATAAAATCCGGTTCGACGCCGGCATAGTTCAATGTCTTGCTCTTCTTGAGTTGCTTCTTTGGAACCGCATAGACTCCCTCTGGGATAATATCGGCACCGAGGAACTGATCCACATCATCGACCTTTCTCGCGAGGTCGATGATAACCTGCTCCAATTCTGCGCCAGCTCTGATCACAGCCGATTGCACACGGCTAAGAAGGCGGCCGAGGCCCGGATCACCAAAGAGTCGGGTGTAGCCGCCCTCATCGCGGCCAATGGTGGCCTTGAGAAGTGCCATCTCTATCCTCGAATGTCACATCCCAGAAAGCGACGATTGGTGCGCCGGCACGCCTCGAGTACGGAGAAACTGCCCGCTGCCGGGTCGATCACTATATCGCAGGTGTTGGTGAGTGCCTCTATCAGCTTAGTCTGGAGCGTGACAGGCTTCGCGTGCGTGAAGCCGCCGGTATCGATCTTCTCATCCCATACATCCGGGATGTCATGCGAACGCCACACACCTTTCGCACGCAACGGCACTTTCTGCATCACCAAGCAATATTCGCTTTTCCGGCGCGTCCGATAGCCCATCCCAAACCGCATCTTGTTCCAAACAATAAGATCAACTGTAGCAAGCTGCGTACCAGAGAACCAATGCGACATCCCCGTGCACAGATGAAATTTGTCGATCCATAGCAATAAATGGCCACTCGGCATAAGCGATCGGCCAATCTCCTTAATAAAATCTATAATCTGCTTTTCGTCCATCTGGGGCAAGGTAGAACGTTCCTGTTGCCTACTGCCTTCGTTACCATATCGCTGTCGATCCAACACGCCCCGATACTGCGGATCGAAAATGCAGAGCGGAAAGCCATCGTCGGCGAGGCCTCTCAGTAGTCCAAGGCCGTCGGCCTGGTTGCGTTGATCGAGCGTGAAGCCCGCAGGTATCCTGACTTGCGGCTGCTCAAGCTCCCGGCTGTTGCCAAACACAGACGGTCGGACTGCCCCATTGACGCGCTCAAGAGCGGGCGCTCCCACTGCTGATGCCGAGATCGCTTTGAGCCGCGTCGCCATCCTTCCTCCTGAAATCGCTGGGGTGCGGCCAACATAGCTGGCGCGTCGTGAAAAGGGAGGTTGCCTTTTCGGATGTCACACAAACTTGCCGCACATGATCATTCTCATGTGCTCCACGCCCTGACGATCACGACCGCAGCTATAGCTCAACGTGACTTCCCATCACCTCGGCACCGGCGCCGCCTCAGCCAGGAGCCCCTCCCGCTTCAGCTCCGCCCACAGGTCCGCCGGGATCTTCCGCGTCATCAGCGACAGATTTGCCTCGACCTCCTCGGGCCGCACCGCACCCGGAATGATCGACGCCACCCGGTCATGGCCGAGCGGGAACTGGATGGCGGCGGCGGCCAGCGGGACGTCGTGGCGCTTGCAGACGGCCTCGATTTTCCGCACGCGGTCGAGAATCTCGGGCGGGGCGTCCTTGTAGTTGTACTTGGCGCCGGGG
>DAOLFG010000091.1:0-18211 GCA_035326425.1 Geminicoccus sp.
GCCGAGATGGTGGGAGCGTAGGAGCCCTGGATGGCGCGGCGTTTCTGCTCGGGCTGGCTGGTCAGGAAGGCGACGAGGCTGGCGGCCTCGTTGGGCGACTTGGAATAGGTCGAGACGGCGAGCTGCCAGCCGCCGAGGGTGGCGCTGTGCTTGCCGCCGGGCAGGGCCGCGGGCAGGGGGGCGACGCCGACCTTGCCTTTGACGGGGGAGTCGTCGGCGTTCAGGACCGCCCAGGCGTAGGGCCAGTTTCGCATGAAGGCGGCGTTGCCGAGCTGGAAGGTGATGCGGGCATCCTCCTCGATGAAGCGGGTGACGCGTGGCGGGGCGATCGTGCCGATCCAGCTCGCCGCCTGGGCGAGCGCCAGGGCGGCGCGCGGGTTGGCGATGGCAATGGCGCCGTCGTCGCCGACGATCATGCCGCCATAGGCGTCGATCCATTCGAGCGCGTTGCAGGTCAGGCCCTCGTAGGCGGCACCCTGGAAGACGAAACCCCAGAATTCCGGGCGGGTGCGGCGGCCGGCCTCCTGCAGGACGAGGGCGGTGGCGGCGAGCTCGCCATAGGTCTGGGGAACGGGCAGGCCGGCCTGCTCCAGGAGATCCCGGCGGTAGTAGAGCAGGCCGGCGTCGGTGAACCAGGGCATGGCGACCAGCCGGCCGTTCACGGTGTTGTTAGCGAGGATGGCCGGGATGTGGCCGGCGGTGGCGTCGGCGGGCAGGAGGTCCTTCAGGTCGGCGAGCTGGGGGGCGAGGGCGCTGGGCCAGATGACGTCGATCTGCAGCACGTCGACGCTGGAATCCTTGCGGCCCAGCAGGTCGAGATAGAGGAAATAGCGTTCGGTGCTGCTTTCGGGGGCGGGCAGGACGCGGACGGTGTTGCCGGACTCCTGCGCCCAGGCTTCCGAGCCCTGGCGGCACAGCGCCAGCTCCTCGGGCTGGGCACCGCAGTAGATCGAGATCTCGGCGGCCTGGGCGGATGCGGCCAGGGCCAGGAGCAGACCGGAAGCGATCGCGGCGGTGCGCATCGGCGTTTCTCCGGTTGAACGGGCCGGCTAGGGCCCGGGCTGCCAATCGTGTAAAACCTGACGGTTCGTTCCCTTGTCATGGCCGGCCATGACAGGATGGGGAATCGAATGTTGGAGCCACACCACTAGTTGTAGACGCTGCGGGGAGCGCAGTTGCCCTCCTTGTCGAACAGGTAGCAGGCGGCGGCGGGCACGCCGACCGACAGGGTGTCGCCGGGCTTGGCGCCGCTGTCGGCGCCGGCCTTGACGACCAGCAGGTCGGGCTGGCCGATGTCGAGATAGATCCAGCTCTCGGCACCCAGCTGCTCGGCGGTGACGACGGTGCCGGAGACGCGGCCGTCGCCGCTGCCGTCGGCGCGCAGGTGCTCGGGGCGGACGCCGATGGTGACGGGGCCGGTGTGGCCGTCGGCGGTGCTGGTGGTGGTCAGCGCGTCGCCGCCGGGCAGGCGGACGGTGGCGCCCTCGTTGCCGCCCCCGGAGCCCGCACCCACGATCTCGCCGGGCAGGAAGTTCATCTTCGGGCTGCCGATGAAGCCGGCGACGAACTGGTTGTCGGGGTGCTGGTAGAGGTCGATGGGCGTGCCGAACTGGCGGACGAGGCCGGCCTCCAGCACGACGATGCGGTCGGCGAGCGTCATGGCCTCGACCTGGTCGTGGGTGACGTAGATCATGGTGGCGTCGAGCTCGTGGTGCAGCTTGGCGATCTCGATGCGCATCTGGACGCGCAGGGCGGCGTCGAGGTTGGAGAGCGGCTCGTCGAACAGGAAGACCTTGGGGTTGCGGACGATGGCGCGGCCGATGGCGACGCGCTGGCGCTGGCCACCGGAGAGCTGCTTGGGCTTGCGCTCCAGGAGGTGGTCGAGCTGGAGGATCCTCGCCGCCTCGCGCACCCGGCGGTCGGCCTCGCCGGCCTCGGTCTTCGCCAGCTTCAGGCCGAAGGCCATGTTCTCGTAGACCGACATGTGCGGGTAGAGCGCGTAGGACTGGAACACCATCGAGATGCCGCGCTCGGCCGGCGGCAGGTCGTTGACCACCTGGCCGCCGATCTCGAGCTGGCCCGAGCTGATGTCCTCGAGGCCGGCGACCAGGCGCAGCAGCGTGGACTTGCCGCAGCCCGAGGGACCGACGAAGACGATGAACTCGTTGGGCTGGATGTCGAGGCTCACGCCCTTGATGATGTGGACGCTGCCGAAGGACTTGCGCACGTCGGTGAGCTTGATCGCGGCCATCGGCAATGCTCCCTCATGAGGCTTCGGCCAGCAGCCAGCCATGCGGCGGCAGCAGGGCGCGCGCGTCGACGATCTTCGCCTCGCCCGACGAGGCCTTCAGCACCTTGCCGGCCTCGACCTCCGCGTGGGCGGGCTCGGGCGAGAGATTGAACAGGCAGAGCAGGCCGTCGGCGTCGTGGCGGCGGGTGAAGCCCAGGACCTGCTCGCCGAGATCGAGGAAGCGGATGTCGCCGCGGACCAGCGCGGGCCGGCGGCGGCGCCAGTTCAGGAAGTCGCGGACGATGTGCAGCGGCGAGCTCTTCTTCGCTTCCTCGACGTCGACGGCGAGCGGCAGGTGCGAGGCCGGCACCGGCAGCCAGGGTTTCCCTGTCGAGAAGCCGGCGTTGACCAGCTCGCCGGACCAGGGCATCGGCGTGCGGCAGCCGTCGCGGCCCTTGTAGGTCGGCCAGAAGGTGATGCCAAAAGGGTCGCGGAGATCCTCGAAGGCCAGCTCGGCCTCCTCCAGGCCCAGCTCCTCGCCCTGGTAGAGGCAGGGCGTGCCGCGCAGCGAGCAGAGCAGCACCGGCAGCATGGCGCGCAAGGCGTCGGTGATCTCGCCGCCGGCGGCGAAGCGGGTGACGGCGCGGGTGACGTCGTGGTTGCACAAGGACCAGCAGGCCCAGCCCTCGCCCAGCACCTGCTCGCAGGCCTCGACGATGCGGCGGATCTCGGCGGGCGTCGGCTCGCAGGTCAGCAGATCGAAGCTGTAGGCGATGTCGAGGCCGCCGCCGGCGGAATACTCGGCCATGCGTTCCAGGGCGCGCTCGCCAGAGATCTCGCCCAGCAGCATGCGTTCGCCGTAGCGGTCGGTGAGCCGGCGCAGCGGCTTGAAGAACAGGTCGGCGAGCTCGGGCCGGGCCTTGTTGTAGAGCTGGATCTGCATGCCGAAGGGCGAGCGGGCGAGGTCGCCGGTGTTGCCCTCGGGCGATGGCGGGCGCGGCGGGTTGTTGCGCAGCCGGCGGTCGTGGACGCCGAAGTCGATGGCATCGAGCCTGAAGCCGTCGACGCCGCGTTTCAGCCAGAACTCGGCCTGGTCGAGCAGGCCTTGGATGACTTCCGGGTTGTGGAAGTTGAGATCGGGCTGCTCTTTCAGGAAGTTGTGCAGATAATATTGGCCGCGGCGGGAATCCCATTCCCAGGCCGGGCCGCCGAAGACGGAAAGCCAGTTGTTTGGCGGCGAGCCGTCGGGCTTGGCGTCGGCCCAGACGTACCAGTCGGCCTTGGGATTGTCGCGCGAGGTGCGGCTCTCCTCGAACCAGGCGTGCCGGTCGGAGGTGTGGCTGGCGACGAAGTCGACGATCAGCGCCATGCCCAGCCCGTGCGCTCTCGCCAGCATGGCGTCGAAGTCGTCGAGGGTGCCGAAGATCGGGTCGACGTCGGAGTAGTTGGAGACGTCGTAGCCGTAGTCCTTCATCGGGCTGGCCATGAAGGGCGATACCCAGACGATGTCGGCGCCGAGCTTTGCCACGTGCTCCAGCCGGTCGGTGATGCCTTTCAGGTCGCCGACGCCGTCGCCGTTGCTGTCCTGGAAGCTGCGCGGATAGATCTGGTAGACGACCTTGCCACGCCACCAGTCGTCCTTGCGGGCGGCGGCGGGCGGCAGCCTGCGGTAGCGGTAACGGGCCACTCGGCTCATCCTTTCACGGCGCCGGCGGTGAGGCCGGAGACGATGCGGCGCTGGAAGACCAGCACCAGGACGATAAGCGGCACGGTGACGATGACGGAAGCCGCCATGATGTTGCCCCAGGGCAGCTCGTAGGTGCTGGCTCCCGAGATCAGGGCGATGGCGACCGGCACGGTGCGCTGCTCGGTGGTGAGCGTGAAGGTCAGCGCGAACAGGAACTCGTTCCAGGCGGCGATGAAGGCGAGCAGGCCGGTGGTGGCCAGCGCCGGCCACATCAGCGGCATGAACACCTTGGTGACGATGGTGACGGGCTTGGCACCGTCGACGATGGCCGCCTCCTCCAGCTCCTTGGGCAGCTCGCGCATGAAGGTGGTGAGCACCCAGACCGTGAAGGGCAGGGTGAAGATCATGTAGGACAGGGTCAGCGCCGGCAGGCGGTTGTAGAGACCCAGGGCGCGGACCAGCTCGAACATGCCGGACAGCACGGCGATCTGCGGGAACATCGAGACGCCGAGGATGGTGAACAGCAGGATCGAGCGGCCCCTGAACTGGATGCGGCCGAGCGCATAGGCGGCGGCCACGGCGAGCGCCAGCGACAGGATCACGGTCGAGACCGAGACCAGCACCGAGTTCAGGATGTTGCGGGCGAAGGGCTGGCCCTCGAAGACGGCGCGGTAGTTGTCGAAGTTCAGCGGCGGCAGGAAGTCGACGCGGAACATCTCCGAGGCCGGCTTCAGCGACGACACGATGGCCCAGTAGAACGGGAACACCGTGTAGAGGATGATGACCAGCATCAGCAGGTAGAAGCCGATGCGGCCGAGGATGCGGCGCTGGGAGCGGCTCATGGCTCAGTCCTCCTGTCCGACGCGCGCCGCGGTCATGTAGATGATCGTGAACACGGCGATGATGAGGAAGAGCATGGTGGCGGCCGCCGAGCCGTAGCCGACGTCCTGGAAGTCGACCAGCTGCTGGCGGGCGTAGATCGACATCGACATGGTCGACTTGTTGTTGCCGGTCAGGACGTAGATGGCGTCGAAGACGCGGAAGGCGTCGAGTGCCCGGAAGATGATCGCCACCATCAGCGCCGGCCGCAGCAGCGGCAGCGTCACCTTCCAGAACACCCGCAGGGGATGGATGCCGTCGACCTTGGCGGCCTCGTAGCATTCGCTCGGCAGCATCTGCAGGCCGGCCAGGATCAGCAGCGCCATGAAGGGCGTGGTCTTCCAGACGTCGACCAGGATGACGGCCCACAGCGCGGTGTCGGGATTGGCGGTCCAGGCCACAGGTGCGCTGATGATGCCGACCGTCATCAGCATGGCGTTGAGCACGCCGAACACGTCGTTGAACATCCAGGCCCAGATCTGCGCCGAGACGATGGTGGGGATCGCCCAGGGGATCAGCACGGCGGTGCGCATCAGGCCCTTGCCCGGCATGTTGGCGTTGATCGCCATGGCGATGCCGAGGCCCAGTATGGTCTCGAGGGTCACGGAGATGACGGCGAACCGGACGGTGTTCCAGAACGCCTGCCACCAGTCCGGATCCTGCAGCAGGAAGACGAAGTTGTCGGTGCCGACGAACTGGGCGACCGACAGGTCGGAGAGATTGGCGTCGGTGAAGCCGAACCAGATGGTGCGGCCGAGCGGCCAGGCCGCCACCAGCGCCAGCACCACCAGCATCGGCGCCATGAACAGCCAGGCGTAGCGGGTGCGCTCCCTGGTCAGCCGGGAGGCGTGGCCTGCGGCCGCGATCGGCCTCGTCGTGGCTCCGGCACCTGCCAGCGTCGCCATGGCCTCCCCCCGAATTCGTTGGTGGTTGCGGCGGGTCCCGGGCCTGCGCGGTCGCACACCGCGCAGGCCCGGTCCCGCGCCTGCGTCAGGTCACCACTTGCCGCCGCGCGACAGGCGGTTGAGCCGGCCCTCGAGCGAGGCCAGCGCCGCTTCCGGCTCGGCCTTGCCGCTCAGCACCTCGTGCACGGCATTGAAGAACTCGGAGCTGACCTGGTTGTACTTGGTACCCGTCACCCTCGAGGGCCGCGCCACCGCGCTGGTGAAGGTGGTGTAGAGGTCACCGAAGAACGGCACCGCCGCCAGCACCTCCTGGTCCTTGTAGAGGGCCTCGATGGTCGGGTTGTAGGAGCCCTTGATGGCGCGGCGCTTCTGCTCGTCCTTGCCGGTCAGGTAGGCTGCGAGGCTGGCGGCGGCATCGGGGTTGGCGCTGTACTTCGACACGGCGAGCTGCCAGCCGCCGAGCGTGCCGGTGTTCTTGCCGTCCGGCCCGCCCTTGGGCAGCGTGGCGACGCCGATCTTGTCCTTGATCGGGCTGTCGGGAGCGTTGCCGAGCGCCCAGGCATAGGGCCAGTTGCGCATGAACACGGCGTTGCCGGACTGCCAGACGCCGCGCGACTCCTCCTCGGTGTAGTTGAGCACGCCCTCGGGCGAGATGCTGCCGACCGTCGAGGCCGCCCAGGCCAGCGCCTCGGCCGACTTCGGGTTGTTGACGGTCAGCGCGCCGTCATCGGCGACGAGGGCGCCGCCGCCGAAGCTGTCGATCCATTCGAGGCCGTTGCAGGTCAGGCCCTCATAGGCCTTGGCCTGGTAGACATAGCCCCACATCGAGCCGTTGCCGGCGGCCCTCTCCCCGTCCTGGATCTCCTTGGCGATCTCGGACAGCTCCTGCCAGGTCGCCGGCGGCTGCTTGCCGTACTTCTCCAGCAGATCCTTGCGGTAGTAGAGCACGCCGGCATCGGTGTACCAGGGCAGGGCCACGAGCTTGCCGCCGACGGTGTTGTTGTCGACGATGGCCTTGAAATGCTCCTTGGCGACCTCGGCCGGCACGTGCGGCGCCAGGTCGATCATGTGGTTGGCGAGGATGCCCGGCCAGATGACGTCGATCTGGTAGACGTCGATGTCGGCCGAGCCGGCGGCCAGGATCTGCTGGTAGAGCGCCAGGCGCTCGGTCGCCGAGTTCGGCGTGCTGACGATCTTGACCTCGTTGCCGGTGGCCTTGGCCCAGGCCTCGGCCCCTTCCTGGCAGAGCTGCAGCTCCTGGCCGACGGCGCCGCACGAGATCGACACCGTGACCGCGTGGGCCAGCGGGCTCGCGAGCATCGCGGCCGCGAAGGCGGCAATCGGTAGTTGGCGCATCGTCTCTCTCCCCGAACGTCTGACGTCCTTGCGTAGGACGATACGCGGCGGCTGATAAAAGGGAAGAGCCTTACAGAATAGTGACTGCCGCCGCAGTCAATCGGAGCGGCGCGGCCATCCCTTCGGATGATGGCCGCTCGCAGACGCCGCCTATCGGCCAAGAAGATCGTGCACGGTCTCGGCGGGCCTGCACAGCCGAGCACCCAGCGGCGTCACCACGATGGGCCGCTCGATGAGGATCGGGTGGGCCAGCATGGCGTCGACGAGTTGCCCATCGGTCAGCGAGGGATCGCCCAGCCCCAGCTCGTCGTAGGGCGTTCCCCGGCGGCGGAGCAGCCCGCGGGCCGTGATGCCCATCCGCCGGAGCAGATCCTCGAGGGTCTCGCGGTCGGGCGGGGCCTTCAGGTATTCGACGATCGCCGGCTCCAGGCCGTGACCGCGGATCAGGGCCAGGACGCTGCGCGAGGTGCCGCAGGCGGGGTTGTGGTAGATGGTGACGGTCACGGCAGGGCCTCCAGCTTCTCCCAGGGCGCTCCGCAGCATATCTCCGGGAGGCCCTGGCAGCAGTCCCGCATCAGGAAGTCGAGCAGGGCGCGGGCGCCGGCGAAATCCACGGCGTAGATGACGTGGCGATGCCGGCGGGTCGCCTGCAGCAGGCCGGCCGATTCCAGTTCCTTGAGGTGGAAGGAGAGCGTCGGCGCCGGCACGTCCAGCGCCTGGGCGATCCCGCCCGCCGCCATGCCGTCGGGGCCTTGCCTGACCAGCAGGCGGAACACCGACAGCCGGGTGTCGTGGGCCAGGGCCGAGAGGGCAGCGAGGGCTTGCTTCGTTTCCATATTTCGATAATAATCGAAGTAATGCGAGGCCGCAAGGCCGACTGGCGAAACGGGGGCAGGCGATGCGTGGCGAGGACGAGATCAGGACGATGGTGCGCGAGCGCTATGCCGCGATAGCGCGCGAGGCCGGCAGCTGCTGCGGACCGAGCTGCTGCGGATCGGAGATGGCGCCCGACGGCCTCGACGTCATCGGCGACGCCTATGCCGGCGTCGAGGGCCGGATGGCCGAGGCCGATCTCAGCCTCGGTTGCGGCGTGCCGACCCGCCATGCGGCGCTGAAGCCGGGCGAGACCGTGCTCGATCTGGGGTCGGGGGCGGGCAACGACGTGTTCATCGCCCGGCGGGAGGTCGGATCGGCCGGCCGGGTGATCGGCGTCGACATGACGCCGGATATGATCGCGCGCGCCTGGGCCAATGCCGCGAAGCTCGGCTGCGACAATGTCGAGTTCCGGCTCGGCGAGATCGAGCACCTGCCGGTCGATCCGGCCAGCGTCGACGTGGTGATCAGCAATTGCGTGCTGAACCTGCTGCCCGACAAGGCGCCGGCCTTCGCCGAGATGTTCCGCGTGCTCCGGCCGGGCGGACGGTTCTGCGTCTCGGACATCGTGGCGACGGGAGAGCTGCCCGGGCCGGTACGCGAGGCGGCCGGCCTCTATGTCGGCTGCATCGCCGGCGCCTTGCCGCGCCGCGAGTATCTGGGGCTGATCGAGGCCGCCGGCTTCGACGGGGTACAAATAACCGAGTCCAAAGCCATCGACTTGCCCGATGACGCGCTGGCGCCGCACATGGACGCCGCCGCCATCTCGGCCTTCCGCGCCGCCGGCACCACGCTCCAGAGCATCACCGTGCTCGGCACCAGGCCCGCGGCGTGCTGCGGGCCGGACTGCTGCGGCTGAGGGTACGGGCGGCGGGACGGGTCACGCCACCCTGGCGCCGGCCAGGTCGTCGTTGGCGGCGACCAGCGACTCGCCGAGCACTTGGCGCCGCGTGCCGGGGCGGCCGGTGCGCATGGTCTCGACGATGTGGCGCAGCACGGTGCCGGGGCGGCCCTGGCCGTCGCCGAGGAAGTAGGTGTGGCCGAGGCGGTCGTAGGCCGAGTTGAAGGCGTCGCAGTCGACGGCCGAGACGTTGGCGGGAACACGGTCCAGGCGCTCGGGCCCGGTATGGCCGAGGCGGCGGGTGACGACCTTGTTCCTCAGGTTGGCGACCTTGCTCGAGCGCAGGGCGAAGTCGTCGGCGGCGTGGTAGACGACGAGGTTGCGGGCGGCCTGCGGGATCATCGCGCCGTCGTGGCCGGGCTCCAGGCACTCGTTGGCGACGTCGGCCGCCACCATGAAGATGCTGCGGAAGATCGCCGGCACCGACCCGTAGTCGCGCGACCAGCGGGCGAGCGCCGCGCGCAGCACGCGGTTGCCCATCGAATGGGCCAGGATGTTGATGTGCTTGAGGCAGATCTCCTCCGTCGCCAGCCGGTCGCGCCAGTCGATGAACTTGCCGATCAGCCTGGCGAAGGCATGGCCGCTGACCTCGGCCGAGGCCTGGTCGTCCCAGTAGTCGAGCATCACGCCGAAATCGTCGTCGCAGGGCCAGACCAGCGGCACCACCTCGACGAGGCCCGGCGCCAGCTGGTCGCACAATCCCTGCAGCTCGAGGGCGCGCGGAAAGACGTCCTTCTCGGGCTGGCAGTTGAAGCCATGCGTCACCAGCAGGATCTGCTGGCGTGGCGAGCGGCGCAGACGGCCGAGGAAGGGTGCTGCCAGCAGCTCCTCGTAGAGGCCGGAGCCGCGGCGCTGGCAGAAATAGAGCGAGGCGCCGGGCTCGCTGTCGGTGAGGTCGAAGCTGATGCTGCGGCCGGCGGAGGAGCGGCGGCCCTCGTTGAGCCGGCGGTTGGTGATGAAGAGCATGGAGCCTCGCGCGGGCTGAACCGATGCCAGGAATATCAACCTAGAGTAGAGAAAGCAAGCGCTTTCCTCGCGCTTGCCATCGCCGCCGGGCGGTGCCTTGCTCGCCGCGCAGCCGCCAGGGAGGTGCCGGCACGTGAACGTCCTGCTCATCACCGCCGACCAGTGGCGCGGCGACTGCCTGGGTGCGGTGGGGCATCCGGCGGCGCGCACGCCGCATCTCGACCGGTTGGCGGCCGAGGCCGTGCTGTTCCGCCGCCACCACGGCCAGGCGACACCCTGCGGCCCGGCGCGGGCCTCGCTGCACACCGGCCTCTACGCCTTCAACCACCGCTCGATCACCAACGGCACGCCGCTGGACGCGCGGCACGTCACCCTGGCGCAACTGGTGCGGCGGGCCGGCGGCGATCCGGTGCTGTTCGGCTACACCGACACCAGCACCGATCCGCGCACCGTGCCGGCGGGCGATCCGCGGCTGAACGGTTACGAGGGCATCGCACCCGGCTACCGGGTCGAGACGCCGCTGCCGGAGGCGCTGGATGCCTGGCGCGACCATCTGGCGGCCAAGGGCTACGGGCGGCGGGACAGCGTCTGGGACTGGTACGGCACCGAGCTGGGCGAGCCCGCCGTCTGGCGTGCCGAGGACAGCGAGACGGCATTTCTCGCCGACCGTTTCCTCGCCTGGCTCGGGCGGCAGGGGGCGCGGCCCTGGTTCGCCCACGTCTCGTTCATCAAGCCGCATCCGCCGCTGGTGGCGCCGGCACCGTTCCATGCGATGGTGGATCCCTCGGGGGTGGCGCTGCCGGCCGCGGGTCCCGAGGCGGTGCGGCATCCCTGGCTCGACCTGCATCGCCAGGAGAGGCTCGGCCACAGCTGGGCCGCGCTGCGAGGACGGCGGCCGGGCGAGCTGGGCGAGGCCGAGCTGCGCCGGCTGCGGGCGGTCTATCTGGGGCTGGTCGCCGAGGTCGACCACCATGTGGGGCGGATCGTGGCGGCGCTCGCCGCAGGCGGGGCGCTCGACGAGACGCTGGTGATCTTCACCGCCGACCACGGCGAGATGCTGGGCGAGCACGGCATGCTCGGCAAGTCGGGCTTCTTCCGCTCGGCCTTCCACGTGCCGCTGGTCGTGCGGGCGCCGGACGGGGCGCGCGGGCGGATGGTCGAGGCCTTCAGCGAGCATGTCGACCTGATGCCGACCGTCCTCGACCTCCTGGGCCTGGAGGTGCCGCTGCAGTGCGACGGCCGCTCGCTGCGGCCGTTCCTCGAAGGTGACACGCCGGCCGGATGGCGCGAGGCGACGCACTGGGAGCACGATTTCCGCGACGTCGAGACCCGGCACTACGAGACCGCGCTCGATCTCGCACCCGAGGCGTGCGGCATCGCGGTGCGGCTGGAGGATCGCTGGGCCTATGTGCATTTCGCCGGGCTGCCGGCGCTGCTGTTCGACCATGCGAGCGACCCGGCCTGGACACGCGACCTGATCGGCGAGCCGGCGCTGGCGCCGGTGGTGCGGGATCTGGCGCGAGGCATGCTGGGCTGGCGGATGCGGTCGGCGGAGCGGCGGCTGACCGAGGCCAAGCTGACGCCGGGCGGGCTGGTCGGCCGCTACGACGCGGTCTTGTCGGGATAGGCGCAGACGTCGCGGATGACGCACTTGCCGCACAAGGGCTTGGCGGCCTTGCAGACATAGCGGCCGTGCAGGATCAGCCAGTGGTGGGCGCCGTGGCGGTAGGCCTCGGGCACGACCTCGAGCAGCCGGCGCTCGACCGCCTCGGGCGTCCTGCCGGGGGCGAGGCCGGTGCGGTTGGCGACGCGGAAGACATGGGTGTCGACGGCGATGGTGGGCTCGCCGAAAGCCTCGTTGAGCACGACGTTGGCGGTCTTGCGCCCCACTCCCGGCAGGCTCTCCAGGGCCTCGCGGTCGTGCGGCACCCGGCCGCCGTACCGTTCGACCAGGATGCGGCTCAGCGCCATGACGTTCCTGGCCTTGTTGCGGAACAGGCCGATGGTCCTGATGTGCTCGCGCACCGCGTCCTCGCCCAGCGCCAGCATCGCCTGCGGCGTCGGGGCGGCGGCGAACAGCCGCCTCGTCGCCTTGTTGACGCCGAGGTCGGTGGCCTGGGCCGAGAGGACGACGGCCACCAGCAGGGTGTAGGGATCGCGGTAGTCGAGCTCGGTGCGCGGGCTGGGGTTGGCGGCCGCCAGCCGGGCGAACATCGTCTCACGCTGCTCGGGCGTCATCGCGGCCCCCTGGTGGGCCCTCTCGATAGCCGAGCCGGCGGCAACCGGGAACCATGGCGGAGGGAGCATGCCGATCGACTTTCACGCCCCGGCCAATGCGCAGGGCTATGCCGGCAGGCAGGTGGACGCGGAATGGGCGGCGGCGATGCGCGGCATCGTCGACGCGGCGGGCAGGCGGGTCGCCGACATCGGCTGCGGCGGCGGGATCTACAGCCTCGCCTGGGCCGGGCTGGGGGCTGCGGCGGTGACGGGGGTCGACGTCTCGGCCGCGATGGTCGCCACCGCGGCGCGGGCGGCGGCGGGCGAGCCCAGGATCGCGGTGCGGCAGGGCCAGGCGGCGGCGACCGGGCTGCCGGACGCCGCCTTCGACATCGTGTTCGCGCGCGCCCTGGTCCACCATCTCGACGATCCTGGCCCGGCGCTGGCCGAGGCGTGGCGCATCCTGCGGCCCGGCGGCGTGCTGATCGTGCAGGACCGCACCCTGGCCGACGTCACCGCATCGGGCGGGCCTGGGCACATCCGCGGCTGGTTCCTCGAGCTGTTTCCACGCCTGCTGGCGGTCGAGGCCGGGCGGCGGCCGGAGGCGGCGGCACTGCTGGAGGCGATGGCCGCGGCCGGCTTCCGCGACGGGCGTTGTCTCGGGCTGTGGGAGACGCGCAAGGTCCATGCCGGCCGCGACGGCCTGGCGGCGGACCTGCGGGCACGGACCGGGCGCTCGCTGCTGCACGAGCTCGACGACGGCGAGCTCGAGCGGCTGGTGGCCGGGGTGGTGCGGCGGCTGCCCGAGGCCGGCGAGATCCGCGAGCGCGACCGCTGGACGGTGTGGACGGCCGGCAAGCCGCGTGGCGCGCCGGCCGCCGGCGCGCTATAGGGCCGGCATCGACATCTCGGCGGACCGCATGGACGAGACGGACAGCCGGCGCGTGCCGTTCGAGGCCGTGCTCTATCCGAACCCGCCGCTCGGCGATGCCGGGCTGTTCGCGCTGATGCTGGCGGTGGCGCTGGTCAGCGCCGGCCTGGGGGCGGCCTTCGTGCTGGCGGGCGCCTGGCCGGTGGCGGGATTCATGGGGCTCGACGTGCTGCTGCTGGCGCTGGCCTTCCGGGCCTGCCGCCGCCGCAGCCGGCACCGCGAGCTGATCCGGCTCGACGACAGCGGGCTGCACGTGCGCAAGACGCGGCCGGACGGCCGCTCCGCCGAGTGGCGCTTCGATCCCTACTGGGTGCGGGTGGGCCTGGACGAGCCGCCGCGGCCGCAGAGCCCGCTGACCCTGTCGGCCAGCGGCCGGACACTGCGGATCGGCCAGTTCCTGACCGCCGAGGAGCGCCGCGGACTAGCCCAGGCGTTGCGCTCGGCTCTGGCTCCCTATCGTTGACGTAGCATTAACCATACCGGGCTAAGCCCCTCGCGCGGAAGGCATTTCAGCGCCCTGGATAATGCCGTGCGGCCGTGCCAATGATCGCGCAGCCGGCTGCCAGACGACCCCCCGCGACCGGCGCGCGGGGTCAGGCCGGTCGAAACGCAAAGAACAATGACGACCGTCGCCAAGAACGCCTCGCCGCAGCCGAGCCTGCCCCTGAGCAAGCTCCGTGGCCTGTCCACCCTGCTCCGCGTCGCCCTGAAGGCGCGGCGGATCACCAATTGCGACCAGCTGCTGGCGATCGCGGCCACGGCAGCATCACGCCGCCGGCTGTGCGCCGAGGCCGGCCTCGACGAGGACGAGCTGCTGTGGCTGGTGCGGCGGGCCGACATGGCGCGGATCAACGGCATCGGCGCCGTCTTCGGCATGATGCTGGAGGAGCTGGGCATCATGGACATGCCGGCGCTGGCGGCCGCCGACCCGGCGGTGCTGCACGGCCGGCTGCGCAGCTACAACGAGCAGGAGCGCATCGCCCGCCGCTCGCCGACGCCGGAGGAGGTCGAGAGCTGGGTGGCGCAGGCCCGCCGCCTGCCGCGGCTGGTCAGCTGAGGCCCAGCACGTCGGCCATGCCGTAGAGCCCGGCCGGCCGGCCGGCCGCCCAGCGCGCCGCCCGCAGGGCACCGCGGGCATAGATGCGGCGGTCGCTGGCCTTGTGGGTGAGCTCGAGCCGTTCGCCCTCGCCGGCGAACATCACCGTGTGATCGCCGACGGCGTCGCCGCCGCGCAGCACCGAGAAGCCGATGCTGCCGGCCACGCGCGGCCCGGTGAAGCCGTCGCGGGCGCGCACCCAGGCCGTCGCCGGATCGACCCCCCTGCCCTCGGCGGCGGCCCGGCCCAGCGCCAGCGCGGTGCCCGACGGCGCGTCGACCTTGTGGCGGTGGTGGATCTCGTTGATCTCGATGTCGTAGGCCTCGTCGAGGATCGAGGCCACCTGCCGGACCAGCCCCAGCAGCAGGTTGACGCCCAGGCTCATGTTGGCGGCCCAGACGATCGGCGTGCGCTCGGCCAGCCGGCGCAGCTCCCGGTCCTGGGCGGCGTCGAGGCCGGTGGTGCCGACGGCGTGGGCGCAGCCGTGCTCGGCGCAGAGCCGGGCATGGGCCAGGGTCGCATCGGGCGTCGAGAACTCGATCACCGCGTCCGAGGCCGCGATCAGCGCCGCCGCGTCGCTGCCGGCGGCGATGCCGATCGGATCGAGGCCCGCCAGCACGCCGAGATCCTCGTTGCCGGCGGCATGGCCCGGCCGCTCGACCCCGCCCGAGAGGGTGACGCCGGCGGTGCCGATCACTTCCCGCAGATTCGCCCGCCCCATCCGTCCGGCACAGCCCAGCACCCCGATCCGCATCGCCGCCTCCCCGTTCGCGCTGGCGCGAGGAACGGGCGAGGCGGCGGGCCTGTCAAGCCGAAGGGCGGGAGCGGCCGCGCCTACGGCACCTCGACGTCGAACAGCGGGGCGTATTGCTGCGAGCCGAAGACGTCGGTCTCGCCGGGGCTGCCGCTGGGGGTCAGGCGCCGGATGGTGAACTTGATGGCGTTGGCCGGCTCGAACACCGTGTGGTGGGTGATCCGCCCGGGCTCGATGCCGAAGATGCCGGCCACCTTGTCGCGTCCCAGCACGCCACTGTCGCGCACGCGCTCGAAATGGCCGCGGTCGCGGAAGATGACGTCGAACGTGACGTGGTCGACGCCGGCGTTCTTCGAGCGGATGGTCGAGGCGAGATCGCGCAGGCTGGTCATCACGCGGCCTCCGTCAGGCGCTCGGCGCCGACCGTCGTGAAGCGGGTGCGGAACAGCTCCAGGGGATCGGCCACCTCGATGACGTGGTTGAGGGTCCATTCGAAGCCCGGCTCGCCGGTCAGGATCTCGTCGGACATCAGTGCCGCCGCGCCTGCGGTGCCCTTGGTCTCGGGCAGCCGGGCGTAGAACAGGTTGCGGGCGGCGAGCGCGCAGATCTCCTCGGCCCTGCGGCCATCGGCATGGATGGCCTCGACGACGATGCCCAGCTCGTGCGGCGCCATCTCCGGGGCGGGATCGAGATCCTTCATCACGGCGTTGCGTCCGTAGAGGTGGTAGAACACCCGGTAGCCCTCCTCCATCGGCCCGAAACGCTCGGCGAGCTTGCCCTTGGCCCAGTCGATGGCCTTGTCGATCAGCCGGATGGTGTTGGGATCGCGGATGCCGACGACGGCGAGGCGCCGCTGGCCGACGAGGCCCGCCCCCTCCAGCTTGACCTTGCAGGTCGGCGAGGCGACGAACACCGCGCCGCTGGCGCGCGTGGTCTTGGGCGCCACCTGCTCGTAGCGGCAGGCGCTCATGTCGATGTGGCCGCCCGCCACGCTCTCGCGGAACGGGTTGGTGCGCTCGTACATGGCGTGGCTGGCGATCGAGGCCGGCGTGCAGCGCTGGCCGGGATGCATGGCGGTGATGCGCACCGAATCCGCCTCGACCTCGCCCATGATCGATTCCTTGCCCATGTAGGGCTCGGCGCAGAACGAGGCGCACTCCATCAGCTTGCCGGTGTAGTAGGCGATGTCAGGCGGCAAGCCGGCCTCCAGCAGCGGGGCCGCGAAGATGGCGCAGTCGCTGCTGCGGCCGGCGATCACCACGTCGGCACCCTGGCGCAGCGCCCGGCGGATCGGCTCGGCGTTCATCACCGCCACCGCGCGGGTGGTGCGCGCGAGCACCGAGGCGTCGGCGTCGGCACGGCCGTCCAGCCCCTCGATCGGCGTGCCCGCGGCCAGACGGCGCTGCAGGTCGTCGATCCGCTGCTCGGAGTAGATCGCCGCCAGCCTGAACGGGGCCAGCCGGTGCGCCTGTGCGATCTCCTCGATCAGCCCGACGAACTGGTCGACGCCGCGGTCGGTGCCGGTGTCCGAGGCCGAGCCGACGATCATCGGCACGCTCAGGCGCCGGGCTTCGACCAGCATGATCTCCAGATCGTGGCGCTGCCAGGCCTCGAGGCTGACATGCTGGTCGGCACCCAGCGGGCGCGGCCCCATGTCGGACGAGCCGGCATCGGCGATGATGAAGTCGGGCTTCTCGGCGCAGCCCAGCAGGAAGCTCCCCGGCTCCAGCGGCGTGAAGCTCAGATGTCCGGTCGGGCACAGGATCTTGATGGGTCTCATCGCGCATCGGCTCCAGGCTGGCGCCCGGCGAGCTGGTAGCTCTGCCAGGTATCACGACAGGGTTGGCCGAGGACGGCGAGCAGCCGGCGCTCGGCGGTGAGGTAGACGGCGCCGGCTATGGTGGTGCTGAGATCCGCACCGCCATGCCGGCAGAAGGCGTCGGTGGCCCCGTGGCGGCCGAGCAGCGTCCCTGCCGCATCGGCATCGGGCGGCTCGTCCAGGCCATCGAGCAGCGGCAGTAGGCTGCCGAAGCGGTCCTCGGAGTTGGCGCGGCTCGCCGCACTCTCCGGGGCGTGGAGATTGCGCCTGCGCATCGCCGGGGTGACGAAGTGGTTGGTGCGGCCGACGCGGCCGGAGGAGCGGTGCTCGAAGCCCACCGCCCGGTGCCCCAGCTCGACGGCGGCCACGGCACCGGTCGCATCGCCCAGGACCAGGAGGCCGCTGCCGGTGTGGGGCGTCCGCCGGATGGCAGCCAGCGCCGCGTCGACGTCGGCGCAGTTGACCAGCAGCCAGGTCATCAGGAAGTAGCGATGCAGGCCGACGCCCATGTCGGTGGTGCGGCTGGCGGTGTCGGCCAGCGCCAGGCCGTCGCTGTTGATGCCCGAGGAGAAGTTCCCCGGACTGCCCAGCGAGCCCACCACCATGATCTCGCGGCCGCCCCATGCCGGATCGGCGTGGTGCATGACCTGCTGGATCGGGACGTGCTGGGGACGGTAGTCGCGGTTCTTGGCGACGATGGCGCCGCCCGGCGCGCTGGCGGCGAAGGCGGTGCAGCCGTCGGGATCGTGCCCGGGCTGCGCCGCGAGATCGGCGGCGCTCGAGCAGTGCAGGTAGTCGAAGACCGTGGCGGCCGGCAGCCCGAAGCCGTCGGCGATGCCGTCGATCTCGACCAGGATCTCCGGGTAGTGCCCGGCGGTGAAGGCGTGTTGGGCGCGGATGAAGTCCCGGACACGCGGCAACGCCAGGGCGGCGGCGGTCTCGGCCAGCCGGTGCTCGACGGCATGGCGGACATGGTCGACGAGATCGGGATGCCGGGCCGCCTGGGCGCGGCCGCGGGCGTAGGGGTCGCCCCGCAGCAGCAGCGGCCGGCCGGGACGGGCTGCCGAGGGTCTCATGCGCGCGGCTCCGGGTAGAGGTGGCAGCAAACCGTGTGGCCGGCGGCCACCACGCGGGCGGCCGGCGCCTGCTCGCGGCAGACCGGCATGGCTTCCGGGCAGCGGGTGTGGAAGCGGCAGCCGCGCGGCGGCCGCAGTGGCGACGGCAGCTCGCCCCTGAGCCGGGGCTGCGGCGGGCGCGCCGCCGCATCGACGCGCGGCACCGCCGACAGCAGGGCACGGGTGTAGGGATGGGCCGGGGCGGTGAGCAGCGTGCGGGCGGCACCCTGCTCGACGACCTGGCCCAGATACATCACCGCCACGCGGTCGCTGACATGGGCCACGACCGACAGGTCGTGCGAGATGAACAGGAAGGTGAGGCCGAGCTCGCGCTTGAGCTCGGCCAGCAGCGCGATGATCTGGGCCTGGATCGAGACGTCGAGGGCCGAGACCGGCTCGTCGCAGACGACGAAGTCGGGCTCGAGCACCAGGGCGCGGGCGATGCCGATGCGCTGGCGCTGGCCGCCCGAGAACTGGTGCGG
>DAOLFG010000092.1:0-18055 GCA_035326425.1 Geminicoccus sp.
CGCCGTGCTGGCCGAGGAGATCGGGATCAGGCCGGCCAAGCCGCAGGGGCCGTGATCCCCCCGATTCCGAGTCCTCGCCGGGCGAGTCGCAGGCGAGGAGGGCAAGGCGCCCCGACAAAGCCTGCGGCCGTCCGGCGAGGGCGTCGTCACTCCTCCCCTGTCACCGTCAGCACCGCGATCTCCGGCGGCACGCCGAACCGCACCGGCGGCCCCGACATCCCCACGCCGGCGCTGACATAGAGGAACCGCTCGCCGTCGCGGTGCAGGCCGTGCGCCATGCGGCGCGGCAGGCGGCTGAAGGTCACCGGCGGCGGCAGGCCCGGCAGCTTCACCTGGCCGCCATGGGTGTGGCCGGCCACGGTGAGCATCACGTCGGCCGGCAGGTGCGGGAAGGTATCGGGCGTGTGGCTGTTGACGATCGTCGGCATGGCCGGGTCGCGGCCGGCGAGGCCCGCCCGGCTGTCGAAGCGGCCGTCGCCGAGATAGGGGATGCCGACGAGCTGGACCGCCCCGTCGCCCCACGGCATGGGCTGCCAGGCGTCGTACAGCACCACGATGCCGACCGCCCGCAACGCGGCCGCGATCTCGCGACCGCCATGCTCGCGGTCGTGGTTGCCCAGGGTCGCCACCACCGGATGGCGGGTCAGGGGTGCGAGCGCCTCGGCGATGGCGTCCGGTGGAAGCGGCCGCTGGAGCTGCGCCCGGGTCGAGACGAAGTCGCCCGGCAGGATCACGAGGTCCGGCTCCTCGGCCAGGATGTGCTCGACGATCCGGCCGATGCGGCGGGCACCGGTGTGCGGCCAGGCGGCGTGGATGTCGGAAAGCACCGCCAGGCGCAGCGGCGGCCAATGGGAAGGCCAGCGCCGGCTGGCGATGCGGTGGCGGCGGATGCGCAGCAGGCGCGGCTCGATCGCCACGCCCCAGGCGCCGGCGGCCGCGGCCAAGCCGGCCAAGGCGAGGAACGAGCCCAACATCACGGCCGTTCTGCCACAGACAGGGGCGGGTTGGCTATGTGGCCACGGCCTCCACTGCCGGACGACGTGGGCACGGCCCCCACTGCCGGACGACGTGGGCACGGCCCACTGCCGGATGACGTGGGCACGGCCCACGGCCGGATGACACGTGCCTCGCACGGTCGTTACGGAACATAATCCGCTCTGAAACGTAATTCCCGTGTGTGGTTTTCTCCCCGACACGCGATCAACCCGTACGAACGGACCTGTCGATGACCGGAATGCCGACCGTCTGGATCGGGCTCGATGCAGTCGAAGGGCAGGAAGTCGAGCGGCGGATGGCCGATGGAAGAATGCCGCATCTGGCGGCCCTGGCACGTCGCGGCCGCTTCCGCGCGGTCGAGCCCGACGTGCCGGGCTTCTGCGGCGGCATCTGGCGCAGCTTCGTCAACGGCGTGCCGGTGGGCGAGCACGGCTGGCACTTCAGCAAGATCTGGCGGCCGGAGCTCGGCCGCCTCGATCAGGCCGGCCCCGACTGGCTGCGGCTGCGGCCTTTCTGGGACAAGATGAGCGCCGCCGGCCTGCGGATCGGCCTGGTCGACGTGCCGCACGCGCCCGATCCCGGCCCCGGCTTCGACGGCGTGTTCGTCAGCGGCTGGCAGACCCACGACTACCACCCGCGCCTGACGCGGCCGGCCGCGCTCGCCGCCGAGCTCGAGGCCGGCTTCGGCAGGCCGTGGCTGCGGGCGGAGGCCTACGGGCCGCAGACGCCCGGCGACCTGCTGCGCCAGCACCGCCAGGGCCTGGCCTCGATCCGGCAGATCGCCGCCATCTCCGAATGGCTGCTCGGGCGGCACTCGCTCGACTTCTTCATGGTGGTGGTCGGCGGTGCCCACCGCCTCGGCCACTATCTCTGGGATCTCTCGCAGATCGACAGGGAGCGGCTGCCGGCCGACGACCTCGCCCGGCTCTCCGGCGCCATGGACGACGTCTACGCCGCCTGCGACGACGCCGTCGGCCGCATCGCCTCGGCGGCGCCGGCCGGTGCCCGCATCGTCGCCTTCGCGCTGCACGGCATGGGGGCCAATCCCGGCTGGACCGACCTGTTCCCGGAGATGGTGCGCCGCCTGGGCGGGCCGGGCGGCGGACGGCAGCGGCGCGGCCTGCGGGACTATGTGCTGCAGCTCCGGCGCTCGTCCTGGGCGCTGCGGGCCCACCCCTACATTCCCGACGCCGTCCACCGGATGATCGGCCGGCAGTGGTCGTCGCGCATGCATGCTTGGCGCTCGACCCGCGTCTTCTCCGTGCCGGGCGAGCTCGGCGGCAACATCCGCGTCAACTTGGCCGGCCGCGAGGCCGAGGGCATCGTCGAGCCCGACGCCGAGTACGACGATCTCTGCCTGGAGCTGTGCGAGCGCCTCGGGCGCGTGTACAGCCTGGGCGGTGACGAGCAGCCGATCGTCGGCTCGGCCCACATCGTCGACCGGCTGGTGCCGACGGACGCGGCATTCCGCACCTACCTGCCCGACATCGTGCTGGAATGGAGCGAGAGCCGCATCGGCGACAGTCGCGGCATCGCGCTGCCGGGTGCCGGCGAGATCCGCTGGCAGCCCGGCCGGCGCATCCCCTCGGGCCGTAGCGGCAACCACCGGCCGCGCGGCTGGGCGCTGGGCGATCACGGCCTCGGCGGCTTCGGCGCCGGCCAGCCGAACGTCCTCGACCTGTTGCCGGGCCTCTTCGGCAGCGTGGGCCTCGCGACCGATCGCAAGCCCGGGCCCGGGCGGCTCGCCGCCCAGGCCATGGAGCAGGACGCGCTGGCCAGGGCCAGCTGACCGGCCGTCAGCCGCGCGCCGCCTTGGGCGAGGGCCGCAGCAGCTCGCGCAGGTCGCTGGCGCGCACGAGTCCGGCCAGCGCCAGCAGCGCGAGCTGCAGGGCGCCGAGGCCGGCCAGCACGGCGAGATAGGCCAGGCCGTGCATCGCGGGCAGCATCGCCGCCAGCGCCACCACCGGTGCCGAGGCCAGGAGGGTGGTCGCGACCTCCTTCGCCGAGAGCAGCGGCCCGAAATGCCGGTGGCAGAGCACGCCCGCCGCCACCGCCCCGCCGATGCAGCCGATCGTCGTGGCCCAGGCGGCACCGGCGGCACCCAGCCAAGGGATCAGCAGCGCCGCCGAGGCGATGCCGAGCGCCACGGCCCCCCAGCTCAACAGCGCGGCGGCGCGCGCCTGCGAGGCGCCGATCAGGGCGCTGGTCAGCACCAGCAGATAGCTGAAGGCCATCCCGCGCCCCGGCACCTGGATCGCCAGCAGCTCGCCGCCCCCGGCATAGCTGCGGGCGAAGAACAGCGTCATCAGCTCCGCGGCGTCGACGGCGACGAACAGCGAGGCCGGCAGCAGCAGCACCAGCAGGCCGCGGCTGGCGCCGGCCACCACCGCCCTCGCCCCCTCGAGGTCGCCGCGCGCCCGCGCCGCCGCGACGCCGGCCGTGGTGATGCCGGTCATCGCCAGCGCCACGATCACCGGCAGCCGCGCCACGCTGCCGGCGGCGGAATAGAGCCCGGCGGCGTCGGCCGGCATGAAGGCGGCGGCCATGCCGATGGCCCACAAGCCGAAATTGCCGAGGATCTGGCTGGCGACGCCGCGCATCGACACCGGCAGGGCCAGCTTCAGGATCCGGCCGGCGGCGCCGAGCGACGGCAGCCAGCTCTGCCTGCCGGTGGCCGCCAGCGCCGCCAGCAGGCCCACGGCCGATCCGGCGGCGTTGACGTAGAGCGCCACCTCGATGGTGATGCCGATCAGCGCCATGGCGAGAATGCCCAGCGCCTTGGCCGCCGCGTAGACGACGGTGATGCCGGCGGCGGCGGCGAAGTTCCCCCGGCCGGTCAGCACGGCGTGGGCGACGAGGAACAGGCCGTAGAACGGGATGTCGAGGGCCGCGATCATGAACAGCCGGGCCCCGTCCGGCACGTTGAGCACCCGGCCGAGCCAGGGCGAGGCCAGGACGAAGCCGGCGAACAGCACCAGGTAGCCGATCGCCGCCAGCGTCGTGCCGGTGGCCTCGGTGGCGGTGCGCGATGCCGCGTCGCGCTCGGCCACCAGCTTGGTGATCGCCTGCGGCAGGCCCAGCCGGCCGACGATCTCGACGCTCAGCAGCACCGAATAGACGATGCCGTAGGCGCCGAACGCCGCCGGCCCCAGCGCGCGCGCCAGGATCACCGCCGTCACGTAGCCGGAGAGGGCCACGACCAGCTGTGCCGCGGTCTGCTGCGCCGCCCCGCGGGCGCGGCTTCCAGGTCCCAAGCGTCTCTCCCCGCAGGCCCCCGGCCATGCACGCCCCGTACCAGCCGGGCGATCCCCGCCAGCACAGCCCCCACACGCGCCGATGGTTCCCACCGGCTTGCGCGATGGCCGCAGCGTTCTATCTGCCGGGACAGCCGCCGTCCAAGGAGTCGATGAATGCCGCCAAGCGAAGCCCAGCCGCCGGCGGCGACCTTCTTCATCCTGGGCGCGGGCAAGGCCGGCAGCACCTCGCTGCACTACTACCTCTCGCAGCACCCGCGGATCCTGATGTCCGAGCCCAAGGAGCCGCTGTTCTTCCGACTCGAGTTCGAGAACGGCCTCGACTTCTACCGCCGCAAGTACTTCCGTGGCTGGGCCGGCGAGGCGCAGGTCGGCGACGGCGATCCACGCAACCTTCCCCTGCCCTTCGTCACCGAGCGGATCGCCCGCAGCCTGCCGGAAGCGCGCTTCGTCGTGCTGTGCCGCAATCCCGTGGAGCGCGCGGTCTCCAACTGGTGGCAGAATGCCCGCGTCGGCATCGAGCGCCGCTCGTTCGCCCAGGCGATGGCCGAGAATCTCGAGCGGCTGCGCAAGGGCCCGCTGTTCACCGACGAGGCCGCGGCGCGCGACTATCTGCGCATCTATGGCGAGGGCGGGCCGCGCGAGCTGGTGCGCCATGCCGCCTATGTCGATGCTGGCCACTATGCCGAGCACATCGGGCGCTATGCCGGCCGGTTCGGCCGCGACCGGGTCGAGGTGGTGTTCTTCGAGGACCTGGCGAACGACGCCGAAGCGGTGACCGCCAAGGTAGTCCGTTTCCTCGGGCTCGAGCCGGTGCCGCTGCGCGACCAGGCCCCGCAGCAGGTGGCGACCGGCCGGCTCGCAGCACTCGCCACCCACCACATCGCCAGGCTGCCGGGCGTCGGCCGCCTGCCGCTGTCCTGGCGCAAGCCGGTGCATCGGCTTCTCGGTCGTATCGGCAGATGGGGCGGCGCCTCGCCCGAGATACCCCTGGAGACGCGGCGCATGCTGGTGGAGCATTTCCGCCCCCACAACGAGCGGCTGGGTCTCCTCACCGGCCGCGACCTGACGCACTGGAATGCGTTGCCGGGTTAGAGACTGCCAAGCGGCGCACGCTGCTGCTAGCTTCCGGTCGCCGATGAAACCCTGACGATGGGCCGGATGAGCGCAGCCTTCACCTTTCCCGACGGATTCCTCTGGGGTGCCGCCACCTCCGGCCACCAGGTCGAGGGCGGCAACACCGCCAGCGACTGGTGGGCCTACGAGCAGGCCGGCAGGCTGCCGTTCCGCTCCGGCGAGGCCTGCCGCCACTTCCAGCTCTACGAGCGCGATTTCGACATGGCGAAGGCGCTGGGCCACAACGCCCATCGCTTCTCGGTCGAATGGGCGCGCGTCGAGCCCAGGCCCGGCCGCTTCGACGACGAGGCGCTCGACCACTACGAGCGCGTGGTCGACGCGCTGAGGGCGCGCGGCATCGAGCCGGTGCTGACGCTGCACCACTTCGTCTCGCCGGCCTGGTTCACCGAGCGCGGCGGCTGGCTCGCCAAGGACGGGCCGGAGCGGTTCGCCGCCTATGTCCGGCGCGTCGTCGACCGGCTGGCCGCCAAGGTGAGGTGGTGGATCACCATCAACGAGCCGACGGTCTGGGCCAAGCACGCCTACGTGACCGGCGACTGGCCGCCCTGCGAGAAGGGCCGCTGGGACAGGAGCTTCCGCGGCCTGCGCGGCATGGCCCGCGGCCACAGGCTGGCCTTCCGCATCATTCATGCCCGGCGGCCGGACGCCATGGTGAGCCTGTCGCACAGTGCTCCCCACATCATGCCGTCCGATCCCGACCGGCCGCTCGACCGCGCCGCCGCCTGGATGCGCGACTACGGCCTGAACCGGCTGCTGCTCGACCTGATCGGTCGGCCGGCCAGCCGCTGGCTCGACTATCTCGGCATCAACTACTATTCGCGCAACGTCGTCCGCTGGGTGCCGCGCGGCCGCGCCGTGCTGCTGGGCGAGGACGATCCGGCCGAGCGCCCGGGCGAGGAGCGGCGCTTCAGCGTGATGGGCGAGGTCTGGCCGGCCGGCATGACGGCCGTCCTGCGCTCCTATCGCGGCCTCGGCGTGCCGCTGATGATCACCGAGAACGGCGTCGCCACCGACGACGACGCGCTGCGCGCCGACTATCTGAAGGGGCACCTGCACGCCATGGCCGAGGCGATGCGCGACGGCGTGCCGGTGGTCGGCTATCTGCACTGGTCGCTGCTGGACAATTACGAGTGGGCGCTGGGCTTCGAGCCGCGCTTCGGCCTCGCCGAGGTCGACTTCGCCACCCAGGAACGCAGGCTCCGCCCCGTCGCCGGCATCTATGCCGAGACCTGCCGCACCGGCATGCTGCCGGCATGAGGCCGCCGACGTGAGGCCGGTCGACGCCCGCACGCTGGAGAGCGGGCGGGTCCTCGAGGCCGGCATCTGCATCGTCGGCGCCGGTGCCGCCGGCATCACGCTCGCCAAGGCGCTGTCGGGCACAGGCTCGGACATCCTGCTGGTCGAGGCCGGCGACCGGGCACCCGATGCCGCGATCCAGGCGCTGCACGACGTCGAGAGCCTGGGCTACCCGCTGCGGCCGAACTACATCAACCGCGCCCGGCAATATGGCGGCAGCTGCAACCTGTGGGCCGGCCGCAGCATCCGCCTGTGGCCCGAGGACGTCGACGGCCAGGGCTGGCCGCTGCCCTTCGCCGAGATCGCCCGCCGCTATCCCGCCGCCGCCGCCGTCCTCGGCCTGCCCGAGCCGTCGCTGCTCGAGGCCCGCACCTGGACGGACCAGCTGAGCCCGACCGAGGCCTCGGTCTATGCCGGCGATCTCGTGCCGGTGGTGTCGCTGTGGGCGGCGAGGCCGATGCGGTTCGCGCAGGTCCACGGGCCGGTGCTGGAGGCAGCGCCCGACGTGCGGATCCTGCTGCACGCCAATGCCACCGGCCTCGACAGCCAGGACGGCCGGCGCGTCGGCGCCCTGCGCCTCGCCACGCTCGACGGCAGGCGGCTGGAGGTGCGGGCCGGGCGCTTCGTGCTGGCCGCCGGCGGCATGGAGAACGCCCGCCTGCTACTGCTTTCGGAGGGCCTGGGCCAGGGCCGGGAGCATATCGGCCACTGCTTCATGGACCATCCGCGCACCGTCTTCGGCAAGGCGGTGCTGAGCGCCGGCTCGCGCCTGCCGCTGATGTCCGGCTGGCCGGTGCGGCGCGGCAAGGTCCAGCTCGGCATGGCGCTGTCGCCCGAGGCACAGCGCCGCCAGGGCCTGCTCAACCACTACTGCACCTTCGAGAGCGAGGTCTCGGGCTACGCCGCCCAGCAGTACCAGGCCTCGGTCGAGGTGGCGAAGGTGCTGCTGCGCAAGGGCCATGCCGGCAGCCGCTTCGACCTCGGGGCCATCGGCAAGGGCCGGATCGACGACCTGATCTACCAGCTCTCGCCCAAGGAGATCATGCCGCACTGGATGTTCCGGCTGCTGGCGACGGCCAAGGCGAGGCTGCGGCCGCCGAAGGGCCCGCAACGCTTCGTCCTCGTCACCTTCTGCGAGCAGCCGCCCGATCCCGACAGCCGCTGCACCCTCTCGGCCGAGCGCGACGCGCTGGGCCTGCCGCGCCTCGCCGTCGACTGGCGCATCGGCGACGACGTCCGCCGATCGGTGCTGCGGCTGCACGAGCATCTCGGCCGCCATCTCGAGGCCACGGGCCTCGGGCGGGTCGAGCCCGGCGATCCGGCCGCCATGCGCTTCACCGACGCTTCGCACCACATGGGCACCACCCGCATGAGCGAGACGCCCGCCACCGGCGTGGTCGACGCCGAAGGCCGCATGCACGGCGTGGACAACCTCTGGCTCGCCGGCAGCTCGGTCTTCCCGACCGCCGGCCACGCCAACCCGACCCTGACGATCGTAGCCCTGGCGCTCAGGCTGGCGGAACGGCTGCGGGCGGGATGAGCCGGCGCTGGCCCGGCGCCAGCACCTTACCGGCGGGCGAAGGTCCGATCGGCCCGGCCGGTTGCATCACGGTCATTGGAATAGACGCCCGCAAGAATCGTGCATTAGAATGTGATGTTGCTCGATGGCGGGACGGGAGTGGGGCATGTCGGAATGGCTGGTGGTGCTGCTCGGGCTGCTCGGCGTCGAGCCGGCGGCGGCCGAGCCGCAGCCCGAAGCGACGGTCACGCCCGTGATCGAGCTGGCGGTGCCGGAGCTGGCGGGAGCCGAGCGCCAGTTCGTCCGCTTCACCGACGATCTCACGCGCGCCGTCGTGCAGCGGATGATCATGCGCAATGACATCGGCTTCGCCATCGCCGACTACCGGACCTGGCCCGACGGCTACGCCCTCGGGGATCCGACGTGGCAGCCACCCCGGATCTTCACGATCCGTGCCGAGCAACCTCTCCGCCCCTCGGCGTCGGGTTGGTCCGGCGACATCGAGTGGCGGCTCATCCGCGCGAGCCCGCAAGGCCTCGACTGCATCGCGCTGCGCAAGCCGGTGCGGCTGCGCGACGATCCCGGCAACGTCGCCGGGGTGGTGCAGGCCGACGCCGTGGCCCTCCTCTGCCTGAAGCTGGGCATGCTGACCGAGCGCGACGTCCGGCGTGTCGCCGAGGCGCTCCGGGTCAACGAGCCGGAGCATCCCGTTGGCGGGTCGATGCGGACGCCACGGAGGCTCGAGCGGACCTTCGAGCTCCCGCCGCTGCCTCCCGGCATCGAGATCGAGCCTCGGCTGCGTGTACCGCGATCGCCCGGTTGACGATTCGCACAGACAAGGGCTCGACGGCACCGCACGCTCGGTACCCGGGGGAGCACGCACCATGCGCACTTGGCTGGCCATTCTTCCACCGCTGTGGCTCGCCGCCTGCACCGGCGGCGGGATGAGCGAGAAGCCGATCACCGCCGACGAGATGCCCGTCGTCTTCGCGCCGCAGGAAGTGATGGACGGCGAGCCGAAATATGACCGCGTCTATAACGGCCGTACCGGCGCCGACTACCGGCGGATGACCGTCGGCTCCCGCCGCGCCTTCGCCGAGATGCTCTATCTGAGCACCGTCGGAGACTATGTGTTCAGGGGAGCTGCGTTGCAGCAGTCCGTGCGCCAGATGATCAAGGAAGACCTCGAGATCACCTGGGGCGACAGCGGCACGACGAGCAGGGGTGCCGTCGAGACCCGCTGGCAGGCCTTCGAGCTGAACGCCGACGGCGTCCGCATGGGCTGCATGGCGCTGCGGCGCGAGCTGAAGCACCACGCCGAGGTCGGCAACGTCCCCGACACGGCGCAAGCCATCGCCCTGGGCTATCTCTGCCGCCAGGGACCGGCGATGACGGAGGGCGACGCGGTCCGCATTGCGGCGGTGCTGCGGGAGAACGTCTAGCGCAAGCCGGTCCCTGGCGCACCGTGCCGGTCCCTCACGCTGCCGGTGAGGCTGGAGGCTTGCCGACACCGCTGTATCCGGGGGAGGATCGCGGCCAGAAGAGATCGGGAGGCCTCGACATGCTGTTGCCGACGCAGATCGCGGGCAGCCTGCCCAAGCCGGGCTGGCTCGCCGAGACCGAGAAGCTGTGGCCGGCCTGGCGGCTCGAGGGAGCCGAGCTGGAGGCCGCCAAGCGCGACGCGGCGCTGGTCTGGCTGAAGGAGCAGGAGAGCGCCGGCATCGACACCGTGACCGACGGCGAGCAGTTCCGCCGCCACTTCGTCCACGGCTTCCTCGAGCATGTCGAGGGGATCGACTGGGCGCTGATGACGCCCATGGGCATCCGCGACAACCGCTATGTCGCCGAGGTGCCCACCGTGACGGCGGCGGTGCGGCGGCCGCGCCCGGTGCATGTCGAGGAGGCCCGCTTCGTCCGGTCCTACACGACGAACCGGCTGAAATGGACGCTGCCCGGCCCGATGACCATCTGCGACACCATTGCCGACGCCCATTACGGCCGCCGCGCCGACATGGCGATGGCCTTTGCCGGCCTGCTCAACGCCGAGGCCAGGGAGCTGGAGGCTGCGGGCGTAGACACCATCCAGTTCGACGAGCCGGCCTTCAACGTGTTCATGAAGGACGTCGTCGACTGGGGCGTCGCCGCCCTGAACCGGGCGATCGAGGGCCTGAGATGCACGACGGCCGTTCACATCTGCTACGGCTACGGCATCAAGGCCAACATCGACTGGAAAGGCACACTCGGCAGCGAGTGGCGGCAGTACGAGGCGATCTTCCCAGCGCTGAACAAGAGCCGCATCGACGAGGTGTCGCTGGAGTGCGCCAACTCCAAGGTGCCGCTGTCGCTGCTGCGGCTGCTGCCCGACAAGCGGCTGCTGGTCGGCGCCATCGACGTCGCCAGCACAGAGATCGAGACGCCGGAGCAGGTGGCAGGGACCATCCGCCATGCCCTGGCCCATGCCGATGCCGAGCGGGTGTCGCCCTGCACCAATTGCGGCATGGCACCGCTGGCGCGCGGCGTGGCCGTAGGCAAGCTTCGGGCGTTGGCGGCAGGGGCGGGGCTGATGCGGAAGGAGCTGGCGGCCGGGTAGGGCTCGATCGGCCGCTTGCGCCGCGTGGAGATGCGCTTCCAGGCACGAATATGCTATTGAATGGCCATGGAGAACATCACGCTCGATTTCCTTGGTCGCCAGATCGCACAGTTGCTCGAAGGCCAACGCCGTATCGAGCAGCGGTTGGACAAGCTTGACGACGATATGACCGTGCTGACGGGCATCGCCCTCCGGCTGGAGGGGCGGGAAGTCGAGACCCGAGGGCTGCTGGCATTGGTCAAGCGGCTCGAACGCCGGGTGGATGCGCTGGAGGCGCGGTAGCGATCGCGCGTCGGGCTGTCGGCAAAACCGATCGGCCGCCGGCCCACGCCGGGTCGATCCGCGCCGAATGGCGCAAGCTGTCCCCATGAATCCCGAGCGGGTGTCGCCCTGCACCAAATGCGGCATGGCACCATTGGCGCGGCGTGGCCGTAGGCAAGCTGCGGGCGCTGGCGGCAGGGGCGGCGGTGGTGTGGAAGGAGATGGCGGCAAAGTGAGGTCTGGTGGGCGATCCGCGACGTGCCGTTGACGCGCCTACGGCAGATGCATGCCGATGAGGAACGGTACCTCTGATTCCCGTCGTCTCGCCGGCCGCCGCTGGCTCTTCCTTGGGATCGGCGTGGCGATGGTCGCGGCCATGTTCGCCCTGCCGCGGATCCCCCAGGATCCCGGCTACCACAACTTCGCCGACACGCGTCCGTGGCTCGGGATACCCAATTTTCTCGACGTGGCCTCGAACCTGCCGTTTCTCGTCGTCGGCCTGCTCGGGCTCCGGTTCATGGCCCGGGAGCGGACGGCAGGCGGCAGCGGCGCGTTCCTGACGCCGGGCGAGCGGCAGCCCTACTGGGTGCTGTTCTTCGGCGTGGCGCTGACCGGGATCGGCTCGGTCTACTATCACTGGTCGCCGGACAACGCGACACTGTTCTGGGACCGGCTGCCGATGACGATCGCCTTCATGGCGCTGCTGTCGGGCATCATTGCGGAGCGGGTGAATCTGGCGCTCGGCAGGTATCTACTGGGCCCGCTCGTGATCCTGGGCGTGCTCAGCACGCTCTACTGGCATTTCGGCGAGCAGCGCGGCGTCGGCGACTTGCGCCCTTACGCCCTGGTACAGTTCGGCAGCCTGGTCGCCATCCCACTGATGGCACTGCTCTTCCCGCCCCGCTATTCTGGAACGGCCGACCTGTTCGTGGCGATCGGCTGGTACGCCCTGGCCAAGGTCTTCGAGCATTTCGACCACGAGATCTTCGCCGTGGTCGGCATCAGCGGCCACACCCTGAAGCACCTGGCCTCGGGAGCCGGCGCCTGGTGGATCCTGCGCATGCTGGAACGCCGCCGCCCGCTGCCGTGAGGCGGGCCGATGTCGTGAGGACTCGACCGGCCGCCTGCGCCGGCTGCGCAAGGTCAGTCGACGCTGACCAGATCCAACCGCCGCTCGATCCGATCCAGCCGGCCATCGAGACGATCGATGCGCACACTCTGCGCGGCAATGCCGCCGTGAAGATCGGCGACCATTCCGTGCAGCCGAGCCAGATTGGCCTCGACCGCTCCGACGCGGATCTTGAGGTCCTGCAACTCCGTCTCAATGCGGCCGAGTCGCGTATCGAAACGGCGCAGATACTGAAGGATGATGCTGTCGGATTCCTCCGCCATGCAAGGACCCTATCAAACCGATGCCCGGGCGGGCAATGCCCCGGCACTCTGGGCCATCGTCGCCGCTGCATTCGCGATCACCGCGGCAAAACGGTTGCTCCGACAAGAGACCGAGATGTCACGTTCTCAATGGCCGACAGGGAAGGTTCGGCAGCGCGGATTGCGCAAACTGTACCTGCCAATCTTCGCGACAAAGACGCTGACGGCAGATCGCGCAGCGTTTCTCCTTTGTGCGACATCCAGCCTGGCCGCCTTCACTACCAATTACAGGCCTTTCGGAGCGGACCAATGACATCATTCAATCCTTTGACGTCAAAATTTAGGACACGATCGATCTTGTAACGAATCTCAACAGTCAGCGCCTCTCCTTCCGAGATGGACTTGATGAAGCCTATAGGCGATCCTGGATAGAATAGCGCCTTGTTATCAGTGGAAATGTCCCATCGTCGCACTACGGGATTATTCTGATCAATCCGATATGCTACCTCGATAGCATCATCGCGATCGATGTAGAAATCCGAGCCAGCAATATATAGATCGGTTGTGTTTCGCCTACAGCGCATAATCAATCTAGTATCGCTTGATTTGTCTTGGCGACCTATAATAACTTGAGGGGAATCGTCAATCGGATCTTTACTCTCAGACACGATCCAGTTCAATGTATTATCATCTCTTCCATCGAATTTTGACGACGAGGTACTGTTCTCGCCGCGCTTTTCTGGGCCGGCATTTTCTTTGGTGAAGTTTACTAGATTAGTCAATGAGTTATAACCAAATAAACTACGAATCTGTATAAGATGATCATCGAAAATTCGAGCTGACTTGTAATAGTCGCATCGCAAATTTGCGATTGACGATACGACCCCGATGATATTTTTTATATCGTCGAAGTCTTTTCTTGATTGAGGATGCGCCCTAATTGATATTTCATTCAACGAAGTTCGTTCTACCTGAAGATACGTCCCATACTTGCTGATCTCGCCGCGCTCAATTTCCTGATTACCACTTAAATAAAGCGTCATGTCCTCACCAACGCAACCCCTCACAAAGCGTGAAATAGTTCCTATTTCGCCAACGCCTAAATCGCTGATGGTGCCAGCTCCAAGTTCCCGCAGTATGATACTCGGATCCTGATCTAACTTGAATCCTTCCGCGTGTGCAACAGTCGCAGCGAAAGCCAAAGCAATGGCAAGATAGATTGTCTTATAGGAGGCGGTCATTTAACCTTCCACAAGCTAAACAAGTCGTATCCCGCAGATCTGTCTCTGGCACCGGCAAGCTACAGAGAAGTAGCCTATACATGAACTGGCGGTGGGCCTGGCCATCAAGCATATAGTGCTGTGCAACGAGCCGTGCCTAGCGCAATATGCTCAGACCTTACTCGGTGCCTATACGAATGTCTGCGAGAGTAGACCTTGCTAGCGCCGGGGCGAAATCGCGGCCAGCAAAATGAGGCGCCCCCATCGTCCGGCCGTTGCTTTGACGACAGAAAGCGCTGCTGCTCCTCTGCCTTCAACTCGTTGAGCATCGCCGCCTGCATGTCCGTGGTCGACAGAGCAGGGACGCTGCCCATGTAGAGACCGGCCTTGCTGCTCCACGGCTGCGGTCTCTCACGTCAAAGGGGGCTGTAGGCCGAATGCGAGACCGAACCGGCCACCTGGGAGCCAATCGCGGCAGCCAGTTGCACCGCGCCCTCAATGCCCCGCCGCAGCCCCCTCGCCCACCGCCGCCACCCGCGCCTCGGCGACCGCCACCGCCAGCTCCAGCCGCGCCTTCTCGGCCTCGCTGGGGTCCTTCTTGTCGGCCAGATCCTCCTGCGCGTCCTTGAGCGCCTGCTGGGCCGAGGGCAGCGAGATGTCCTCCACCCGCTCGGCGTGCTCGGCCAGCACGATGCAGCCCATCGGGTTCACCTCGGCGAAGCCGCCGGCGACGAAGACGCGGCCGGTGATCTTGTCGGCTTCCCAGATCGAGATCACGCCGGGGCGCAGCAGCGACAGGAACGGCGCGTGCTCGGGCAGCACGCCGAAATCGCCCTCGGCCCCGGGGATGACCACCATGTCGACCTCGGAGCGCGCCAGCACGCGCTCCGGGGCCACCAGCTCGAAGCTGACCTTGCCGGCCGCCATCGTTCCGTCCGTCCTCTCGCTGTCGGCTCGGGGCTCAGGCCGCGGCGGCGGCGAGCTTCTTGGCCTTCTCAACCGCCTCCTCGATGGTGCCGACCATGTAGAAGGCGGCCTCCGGCAGATCGTCGTAGGCGCCCTCGACGATGCCCTTGAAGCCCTTGATGGTGTCGGCGACCGCCACGAGCTTGCCCGGGCTGCCGGTGAACACCTCGGCGACGTGGAAGGGCTGGCTCAGGAAGCGCTGGATCTTGCGGGCGCGCGCCACCACCAGCTTGTCGTCCTCCGACAGCTCGTCCATGCCCAGGATGGCGATGATGTCCTGCAGCGCCTTGTAGCGCTGCAGCGTCTCCTGGACGTTGCGGGCGACGCGGTAGTGCTCCTCGCCGACGACGCCGGGCTCGAGGATGCGCGAGGTCGAATCCAGCGGATCCACCGCCGGGTAGATGCCGAGCTCGGCGATCTGCCGCGACAGCACCGTGGTGGCGTCGAGATGCGAGAACGCCGTGGCCGGCGCCGGGTCGGTCAGGTCGTCGGCCGGCACGTAGATCGCCTGCACCGAGGTGATCGAGCCCTTCTTGGTCGAGGTGATCCGCTCCTGCAGCGCCCCCATGTCGGTGCCCAGCGTCGGCTGGTAGCCCACCGCCGAGGGAATGCGGCCGAGCAGCGCCGACACTTCCGAGCCCGCCTGGGTGAAGCGGAAGATGTTGTCGACGAAGAACAGCACGTCCTGGCCTTCCTGGTCGCGGAAATACTCCGCCACGGTGAGGCCGGTCAGGCCGACGCGGGCGCGGGCACCCGGCGGCTCGTTCATCTGGCCGTAGACCAGCGACACCTTCGACTTGGCGAAGTCGTCGAGCTGGATGACGCCCGACTCCACCATCTCGTGGTAGAGGTCGTTGCCCTCGCGGGTGCGCTCGCCGACGCCGGCGAACACCGACACGCCGCCGTGCGCCTTGGCGATGTTGTTGATCAGCTCCATGATCAGCACGGTCTTGCCGACGCCCGCACCGCCGAACAGGCCGATCTTGCCGCCCTTCGGATAGGGGGTCAGCAGGTCGACGACCTTGATGCCGGTGGCCAGGATCTCGGCCTCGGTCGACTGGTCGACGAAGGGCGGGGCCGGGGCGTGGATGGGTGCCGTCACCGAGACGTTGAGCGCCGGGCCGTCGTCGACCGGCTCGCCGATGACGTTGAGGATGCGGCCCAGGGTTTCGCGGCCGACCGGCACGGTGATCGGTGCGCCGGTGTCGATCACCTCGTGGCCGCGGGTCAGGCCGTCGGTGGTGTCCATGGCGATGGTGCGGACCGTGGCCTCGCCCAGCTGCTGCGCCACCTCCAGCACCAGCTTCTTGCCGTTGTTCTCCGTGGTCAGCGCGTTGAGGATCTGCGGCAGCGTCTCCTCGCTGGCGAACTGCACGTCGACGACGGCCCCCATCACCTGGGTGACGCGGCCCGCCGCCACGTTCTCTTTCTGCTTCGGCTTTCTTGCCATGTCCGGACTCCCAGCAACCGACCCCGGCTAGACAGCCTGGGCGCCGGAGATGATCTCGATGAGTTCCTTGGTGATCTGCGCCTGGCGCTGGCGGTTGTAGCTCAGCGTCAGCCGGTTGATCATGTCGCCGGCGTTGCGCGTGGCGTTGTCCATCGCCGCCATGCGCGCCCCCTGCTCGCTGGCCGAGTTCTCGAGCAGCGCCCCGAACACCTGCACCGCCAAGTTGCGCGGCAGCAGGGCGCCCAGGATGCCCTCCTCCTCGGGCTCGAACTCGTAGATGGCCTTCGGCTCGCCGTCCGCCGCCTCGGCCTGCGCCGGCAGCTCGACGGGAATGAGCTGCTTGAAGGTCAGCACCTGCGAGATCGCCGACTTGAACTTGTTGTAGACGATCGTGCAGACGTCGACCTCGCCGGCCTCGAAGCGGGCGACGACGCTGTGCGCCACCGCCTCGGCGTCGGCATAGTCGATGCGCCGCTTGCCGGCCACGCCGTCGACATAGTCGACGATCAGGTCGCGATAGTCGCGGCGCAGCGCGTCGCGGCCCTTGCGGCCGATGCAGATGATCTGGATCTGCTTGCCGTCGGCCTTCAGCTCCTGGATGCGCCGCCGGGCGCCGCGCACGATCGAGCTGTTGAAGCCGCCGCACAGGCCGCGGTCGGCGGTCGCCACGATCAGCAGATGCTTCTGGTCACCACCGGTGCCGGCGAGCAGCGGCGGCGCGCCGGGCAGGTCGCGCACGCCGGCGGCGAGATTGGCCAGCATCGCCGACATGCGCTCGGCGAACGGCCGCGACGATTCCGCCTGCTCCTGCGCCCGCTTGAGCTTGGAGGCGGCCACCAGCTTCATGGCGCTGGTGATCTTGCGGGTCTGCTTCACCGAGTTGATGCGGACCCGCATGTCCTTGAGGCTGGCCATCTAGGCGGCGTCCCCTCAGCCGAAGCGCTGGCTGAACTTGTCGAGCAGCGCCTTGAGCTTGCCCTCGGTCGCGTCGTCGAGCTGGCCGGAGCTGCGGATCGCCTGCAGGATGTCGCCGCCCGAGGCGCGCAGCTCCGCCAGCAGCTCCTGCTCGAAGCGGCCGACGTCGCTGACCTTCAAGGCGTCGAGATAGCCCTTGACGCCCGAGTAGATCGCGCAGACCTGCTCCTCCATCGGCATCGGGCTGAACTGCGGCTGCTTCAGCAGCTCGGTCAGCCGGGCGCCGCGGTTCAGGAGGCGCTGCGTCGAGGCGTCGAGATCCGAGGCGAACTGCGAGAAGGCGGCCATCTCGCGGTACTGCGCCAGCTCGAGCTTGATCGAGCCCGCGACCTTCTTCATCGCCTTGGTCTGCGCCGCCGAGCCCACCCGGCTGACGCTGAGGCCGACGTTCACCGCCGGGCGGATGCCCTGGTAGAACAGCGTGGTCTCGAGGAAGATCTGGCCGTCGGTGATCGAGATGACGTTGGTCGGGATGTAGGCCGACACGTCGTTGGCCTGGGTCTCGACGATCGGCAGGGCGGTGAGCGAGCCGGCGCCGTTGGCGTCGTTCATCTTGGCCGCCCGCTCGAGCAGCCGCGAGTGCAGGTAGAACACGTCGCCCGGGAAGGCCTCGCGGCCCGGCGGGCGGCGCAGCAGCAGCGACATCTGGCGGTAGGCGGTGGCCTGCTTCGACAGGTCGTCGTAGACGATCACGGCGTGCATGCCGTTGTCGCGGAAGAACTCGCCCATCGTCGCACCGCAATAGGGAGCGAGATACTGCATCGGCGCCGGATCCGAGGCCGTCGCCGCCACGACGATGGTGTAGTCCATCGCACCGGCGTCGGTCAGCGTCTTGACCAGCTTGGCGACGGTGCTGCGCTTCTGGCCGACGGCGACGTAGATGCAGTAGAGCTTCTTGTGCTCGTCGGCGCCGGCGATGTCGTTGTAGCTCTTCTGGTTGATGAAGCAGTCGAGGGCGATGGCGCTCTTGCCGGTCTGGCGGTCGCCGATGATCAGCTCGCGCTGGCCGCGGCCGATCGG
>DAOLFG010000145.1:0-3380 GCA_035326425.1 Geminicoccus sp.
GGCCGCCGCCGGTCAGCAGGTAGACGCTGTTGAAGTCGCCGAGCGACCAGATGGTGGTGAGCAGCGTGCTGGTGACGAACAGGTTGCGGATCTGCGGGAAGGTGACGTTCTGGAACACCTGCCAGGGCGAGGCACCGTCGAGGGTCGCTGCCTCGTAGAGATCGCGGCTGATCGCCATGCGCCCGGCGACCAGGATGAGCGTCCAGAACGGCAGGTATTTCCAGACGTGCACGGCGATGACCGAGCCGAAGGCGTAGGTGGGATTGCTGAGCCAGGACGGGCCGAAAGCGCCGGTGAGCTGGAACAGCAGGTTGTTGAGCATTCCCCATTCGGAATTGAGGAACCAGCGAATGGAGAGGATCGAGGGGATGTGCGGCACGGCCCAGGGCAGGATGAACAGCACGCCCACGACCCTGACCCAGGTGTAGGGCAGGACCAGGAAGCTGGAGAGCCCGAGGGCCAGCAGCATCTTGAGGTTCACGCCGACGATCAGGAACACCAGCGTGTTGCGGACCGTCCGCCAGTAGATCGGATCGTCGAGCAGGCGCTCGTAGCCGTGCAAGCCGCTGCCGAGCCAGGCACCGTAGACGATCGGGTAGAGCACGAACAGCAGGAAGATGGCGGCGTAGGGGATCAGCAGCACGACCCCCCACGCCTTGTCCAACGAATCGGACCGCGAGATCGGCCACGGTGTCGCGGCCGTCGTGATGGCCATCGGGCGATGCCCAGGGCTCAGGGCTCAGGGCGTGTCGAGCAGCTCGTGCATGCGCTTGGACAGCTCGTCGACGGCATCCTCGGTGGACCAGCCGTCGAGCAGGATGCGGCCGGTGGCCTTGCCCCAGAGCTGCTCGGCCATGACCTTGGCGTATTTGTAGTTGCGGGCCTGCAGGAAGGGCTTGTTCTCGACCTCGGTGAACTGGGTGTACATGGCGTAGCGGTGCGGATCCTTGGGATCGCTGTAGAACGGATCCTGCAGCAGCGCCGGCATCACCGGCATGAAGCGGCCGAGCGAGCCCTTGAGCATCGGCCCGATATTGTCGGGCTGCAGCAGCAGCTTCATGAAGTCCTTGGCGTTCTCCCTGTTCGGCGAGCTCTCGAAGATCAGCACCTGCTTGACCGAGACCATGGCCGGCGTCGGCTTGCCGTCCATGCCCTTGGGCCAGGAGCGGGTCTTCATGTTCTCATAGTAGTTCTTGGGATTGTCCTTGAGCTGCGAGGCCGGGATCGACAGCGTCGGGTTGAAGGCCACCAGGTTCTTGCGGTTGATGAAGGAGACGTTGTCGTCGGCACCCGCCCAGTTGACGCCGTCCGGCGGCACGCATTTCTCGGCCGTCGGCTTGACGAAGGAGTTGACGGCGGCGATCACCTTCTCGCGGATCTCCGGCTTGTCGATCTGCAGGTTGCCGTCCTCGTCGAGGACCTCGGCGCCGAAGGCGTTGAGGAAGATGTGGATGTTGAAGAACGGGTCGTTGCCGCCGGTGCCGGTGCCGAGGCCCAGGCCGTAGATCCGCTCGCCCTTCTGGCGCAGCGCCGGCTGGACCTTGTCGCACCAGAAATCGAAGAAGGCCTGCCAGTCCTCGGGAATGTCGGCCTCGGTGAGACCACCCTCCTCCAGCAGGTCCTTCCAGTAGTGGATGTGCGGGGTCATCTGCGTCCAGGGGATGGCGTAGTACGCCCGCTGGCCGGTCTTGCCGTTCAGCATGTTCACCGAATCGAGCGCCGTGGCCTGGAACTGGTCCTTGATCGGCGCCAGCACCTCGGTGACGTCGGCGAGCCTGCCCTGGTAGGCCCAGGTCGGGCTGAAGGCGAGGTCGTAGGCATAGTCGAAGGTGATGTCGGGCGGCGAGCCGGCTTCCAGGGCAGCGATCACCTTGGCCTCGGTGTCACCCGAGCCGTAGAAGCCGAGCTCGGCCTTCTTGCCGGTCTGGGCCTCCCACTTGGCGATCACGGCCTTCAGCGCGTTGTCCTCGTCCTCCGTGACACCCTTGGTCCACCAGATGACGAGGTCGGCGGCCACCGCCACCGGGGCCGTACCCAGAAGCAGCGCCGTCGCCGCTGCACATGCAAATAGTTTCATTGACATCACGGGCCTCCCCCAAGGCTTTCCGACAAGGTCTGCCCCTGGGCTACCGGTTTTGCAAGGTTCCATTGTCGATCCGCGCCAGCTAACCTCACGTCCACATCATCGCCTGGTCGAGGCCGCGCCGGCTCCTCGTCTAGGACGGTGGGAGGTCGGGCAGGGGCGGTATGTATCGAATCCTGATAGCGCAGTGCGAGCAGGAGATCTCGTCGTTCAATCCGGTGCCCACCGAGTACGACGCCTTCGAGATCGAAGTCGGCCAAGCCCTGATCGACAGAAATCGTAGCACGGATACATGCATCCGTGGGGCGCTCGACGTCCTCGGAGCGAGATCCGACGTCACCGTCGTGCCGGTCTACGGGGCCAAGGCCTGCAGTGGCGGCACACTGCGCGGCGAAGCCTTCCGCCGCATCGCCGGCGACCTGCTGGCCGGCCTGCGCCGGCACGCCGACGGTGCCGACGCACTCTATTTCTCGCTGCACGGTGCCATGGGCGCCGAGGGCGAGCTCGATCCCGAGGGCCATCTGCTCGAGGAGGCCCGCCGCATCCTCGGGCCGCGCATCCCGATCGTGGTCTCGCTCGATCTGCACGGCATCCTGACCGCGCGCATGCTGCGCAACATGACCGCCGCCACCGTCTACCACACCTACCCGCATCAGGACTTCGCCGACACCGGCGAGCGCGCCGCCCGCCTGCTGCTGCGCATCCTCGACGAGCATGTGCGGCCGGTGACGGCGCGGGTGCGGATCCCGGCGCTGGTGCGCGGGCCGGAGCTCATCACCGCCACCGGCTGCTACGGCGACATTATCCGCCATGCCAAGGGCCTCGAGGCCCACGGCGCCCTGGCCGCGGCGATGATGATCGGCAATCCGTTCACCGACGTGCCCGAGCTGTGCAGCCAGTCGCTGGTGACCACGGACGGCGACGCCGCGGCGGCCAGCCGCGAGGCGCTGGCGATGGCCCGGGACTTCTGGGGCAAGCGGCAGCGGATGCAGGCCTCGCTGATCGGCATGAAGGAAGCCATCGACGGAGCGTTGTCGGCCGGCAGTCCCGTGACCTTCACCGACGCCGCCGACGCGCCGAGCAGCGGCGCTTCCGGCGACGGCAACGCCATCCTCGCCGGGCTGCTGGAGCACGGCTATCCGGGCCGCGCCATCATCCCGATCGTCGACGCGCCGGCGGTTGCCCGTGCCCACGAGGCGGGTGTCGGCGCCCGGCTGCGGCTGGACATCGGCGGCTCGCTCGACCCCGGGCGCTTCCCGCCGCTGCCGCTCGACGTCGAGGTGGCGATGCTGGGCAA
>DAOLFG010000146.1:0-3346 GCA_035326425.1 Geminicoccus sp.
GCCGCCTTGCGCTGCACGGCGGCGAGGCGGCGGCGCTGCTCGCGGTTGAGCGGGGTGCCGGCGCGGGTCTGGTCGAGGGCGTCGAGCAGGAAGGTGCTGGTGTCGCGGCGGTCGATGTCGTCGCGGCCTTTCGCCAGTGCCTTGGCCTCGGCTTCGTTCGTGCAGCGTTGCGCGATGGCGGTGCGCAGGCGGTGCTCGGCCTCCCAGCGCTCCTTGAGGATGCGGTTGCGGTAGCGGGTGAGCGTACCGAGCGACGGCAGGCGCCTGCCGTCCGGCTCCTCGATGGATGCTGCGAGAACCTGCATCTCGATGGTGTCGAGGCGCACCAGCTTCAGCTCCATCAGGGCGAGCGCCTGGACGAGGTTGTGCTCGATGGCGTCGACCGGCTTCCAGCGGCGCTCGAGGCTGGCGGTGGTCTGGCTGAGGAAGTCATGCTCGTCGGGCGTAACCTCGATGCTGGCACCGCGCAGCCCGTGGCGGACGGCGTTGCGAGAGGCGGCGGCCTTGCCGGCCCCGGTGACCGGGCCGGTGGAGCGGAGAGCGTTGAGGCGGGAGGCCTCGGACTGGGCGAGGGTGGGATCGAGAGGCATGGATGATCTACCGATAGTAGAAATCTCCCAGCCTATCGGCTCAGACCGAGGCTATTGTCAACTGTTGGTCTTTGTCGCGAATTTGCGGCACTATGGAGCAAACACACCAAGCTCCATCGGCTGATCGGGGGCCGGCCGTGAGCGTGCGCTGGGATCTGTTCTCCATGTCGGGATGACAAGCCCTGGTATTATAATCAGTAAGCGTTGCAAGCAGCGAGGGCAGCATATTGGAGAAAAATCAGATAGTAATCAGACCAGCAACAACCGATGATGCTCCGGCAATTGCGGAAGTGCGCGGCGATGCAATCCGAAATGTAAAGCATGACAGCTACGATCAATCCGTTCTGGATGAATGGGCGGGGCCGGTTGAGGATCGCATTCAAAAATTACTATCCAACTCTGCCGACGTTCGGATCGTTGCTGAAAGAGAGGATAGGATCATAGGTTATGGCGAACTGATCATAGCCGATAACCTGCTAGGCGCATGTTATGTATCGTCATCGGCTGGCGGCAAAGGCGTGGGAAAGGCTCTCGTCACAGAACTGGAACGTATCGCGCGTGAAAAAGGTCTGGATCACCTGCACATGGAAAGTTCGGCCAACGCCGAGAAGTTTTACGTCCATTGTGGCTATCAGGTTGTTGGGCGTGGCAAACATACCATGCACAGTGGCGCTGTCATGGACTGTGTGATGATGCGAAAGGATTTATCGGAATAACCGAGCAAGGCTCGCGTTAGCAGACCTCCCTGGTAGGCGGAGGGAACGTGGAGTCGTGACATGGTGTGTTTGCTACATAATACTGCGAATTTGAGCGGATTCAGGCAACTTACGCGGGACAGCTAGGTAAGGCGGCTGATGGACCATGAAGGACATTGAGATCCGCCCGGCAACCAAGGCGGACGCGGAAGCGATCTCGGCCCTGAACCGCGAGGTTCAGGGAATTCATGCGAAGGCGGTTCCTTGGCGGTTCAAGGAACCCGGCCCGGATACCTTTCCACCGGAAGAAGTAGAGGCATTGATCTCCAGGCCCGACTCCTTGGTTCTGGTCGCATATCTGGAATTGTCGCCCGCGGGCTATGTGTATGCGGAGATTGTTCGAAAGCCGGAAAGCTCGATCCATTGGGCTTATGACGCCATTTACGTTCACCATATCAGCATATCTGCCGCCTGCCGGAGGCGGGGCGTTGGAACGAAGCTACTGGAATGCGTCGAGGAGACGGCATGCGATCTCGGCATTGCGACCGTCGCGCTGGACGTCTGGAGCTTCAACCGAGAGGCGAGGGAATTTTTCGCAGGAACGGGCCTGCGTCCATACAACGAGAGGCTCTGGAAGCGGCTTTGACGCTCGTCGTCAGAACGACGGGCCGGTATCTTCCTGAGAGCGCAGGATGCCGAAGTCCATCTTGTCGCCCCTCGTCTCGAACCCATGCACCGCCACCACCGGCAGGCTGTTGTAGACGAACGGCGTCGAGAAATAGTAGGCGCCGGTGTCGTGGGCCAGGATCCAGTCGTCGGGCTGCAGCAGCGGCAGAGCACGGCGGTGGGCGATGATGTCGCCGGCGAAGCAGCAGGGGCCGGCGATGTCCTGCTCGATCCTGGGGCCGGTCTTGGGGCGGCCCTGCGGGTCGAGGGCCGAGATGCGGATCGGCCAGAGATCGGGCATGAAGACGGTGCGGGTGGCGACCTGGGCACCGGCGTGGGTGATGGCGATGGCGCGGCCGCCCATGGTCTTGGTGTACTCGACCCTGGCCAGGATGAAGCCGTTCTTGGCCAGCACCGAGCGGCCGAGCTCGGTGACGACGCCGAGCTCGCCGGTGAACAGCGCCGGCACGAAACGGCGCAGCATGGCGGCGTAGTCGGCGAAGCCGGGCGTGATCTCGTCACTGGAGAAGTTGACCGGCAGGCCGCCGCCGATGTCGACGGTGGCGATCTGGCGGCGGCCGGCGGCGGCATTGATCTCTTGGGCCAGCTCGACGGTGCGGGCGAGGCCGCGGCCGATCAGCTCGAGCGGGCAGCCCTGCGAGCCGACATGGGCATGGATGGCGCCGAGCCAGGGGCGATCGCGATAGGCAGCCAGCAGCCGTTGGCGGTTGCCGGCGTCCTCGAGGCCAATGCCGAACTTCGAGGTATCGGTGGCGGTGCTCATGGCGGCGATGCTGCCGCGGCCGACCTGCGGGTTGACGCGGATGCCGATCACCGAGCGGCAATCGGGGTGGGCGGCGAGCCAAGCGTCGACGCGCTCCAGCTCCTGGAAGCTGTCGATGTTGAGCGCCATGCCGCTGCCGAGCGCCAGGGCGATCTCGGCCCTGGTCTTGGCCGGGGAGTCGAACACGGTACGCTCGGGCGCGAAGCCGGCTGCCCTGGCCAGCGCCAGCTCGCCCGGGCTCGCCACCTCGCAGCCCATGCCGGCGTCGCGGACGAGGCGCAGCAGCGAGGCGATCGAGCCGGCCTTGGCGGCGAAGGCGTGCATGAAATGCGGCGGGAAGCTGGCATGCAGGGCGGCGATCGTGGCCTTCAGGCCGTCGAGGTCGACGAAGCCGGCGACGGGCTGCGCCTCGCCGACCAGGCCCCTGGCAATGGCCGAGCCGGCGGCCTCGGCCTTGCGGGCCGACAGCCCGTCATCCATGCGGCGCTCCTCGTATCGATCGGCAGGCGGACGCCCGGCAGCGATCGAGCCGCTGCGGCATCCCGTCGAGCCTAGAGCATTTTCGGTCCGACCGAAAATGCTCTGATTCCGATTTGCCTATCGGCCTCTTG
>DAOLFG010000021.1:0-71253 GCA_035326425.1 Geminicoccus sp.
GTGCTGACGCAGGCGGGCGTGGCGATGCTGGCCCAGGCCAACCAGATGCCTCAGAACCTGCTGAAGCTGCTGCAATGACGACCCGGGGGCGGCCCCGGCCGCTCATGGTCAGCCATTGGTCGCCAGTACCTCGCCGGCGAGGTAGAGCGAGCCGCAGATGAGGACGTTCACCGGATGGCCGCCGTGCGGAACGGCTGCGATCGCGGCCTCTGGCGAGGCCGCCACCTCGGACGGCAGTCCGAGCGAGCACCCGACCTCGGCGATCGCCCGGGGCAGCTGCCCGGCATGGCCCTCGCCGAGCGGAACGGCGATCAGCGCCGAGGCCAAGGGCGCCAGCGGTCGAAGGAAGCCCAAGACGTCCTTGGTCGAGAGCATGCCGACGACAAGTGTCCAGGATGGCGCCCCCGGCATGCCGGCGAGGCTCCGCGCCAGCGCCTCGCCCGCGGCCGGGTTGTGCCCGCCATCCAGGAGCAGGCGGCTGCCCGCCGGCAGCGCATCCACCATCGGCCCCCGCACCAGGCGTTGCATTCTGGCGGGCCATGCCGCGCGTCGCAGGCCTTTCTCGATGCTCTGGCGTCCAGGCGCCAGGTCGTCCAGCGACAGAGCCGCCATGACGGCGAGCCCGGCGTTCTCGACCTGATAGGCGCCGGCAAGGCTCGGAAGCGGCAAGGCGAGCCGGCTGCCCCGATAGGCGACGACCATTCCTGAGCCCTTGCGTTCGACCGACCAGTCGCGGCCGTGGAGCATGAGGGGGGCAGAGATGGCCGAGGCGCGACGGTCCAGGACATCCGCCACCTCGGCTGGCTGTGGGCCGGCGATGGCTGGTGCGTCGGCCTTGAGGATTCCCGCCTTCTCGCCGGCGATGGCGGTGAGCGTCGCGCCGAGATAGCTCTCGTGATCCATCGAGATCGGCGAGATCAGCGTCAGCCGCGGCCTCGCCACGACATTGGTGGCGTCGAGGCGTCCGCCGAGGCCTGTCTCCAGCAGCACGATGTCGGCCGGGTTCTCGGCGAAGGCGAGGAACGCCGCCGCAGTGGTGATCTCGAAGAAGGTGATCGGCGTAGCGCCGTTGGCGCGCTCGCAGCTTTCCAGCGCTTCGGCGAGCCGCCGCTCGTCGATTGGAGCCCCATTGATGAGAATGCGCTCGTTGAAGCGCACCAGATGCGGCGAGATATAGCGATGGACGCGCCGGCCGTCGGCCGCCAGCATCGCCGCCAGCATCGCCAGGGTCGATCCCTTGCCGTTGGTCCCGGCGATATGGACAACGGGCGGCAGCCGGCGCTCGGGATGGCCGAGTCTGGCCAGCAAGCGCTCGACCCGGTCGAGCGACAGATCGATGCTTTTCGGATGCAGCCGCGACAGCCTGGCGAGGATCGCCTCACTCGTTGGCTTCGACAATCGTGGTCTCCGCCGGCTCGACCGTCGCCGGCAACGGCGCGGCACCGCCATTGGCCACCTCGCCCGTCAGGCGCGCTTCGTCGGCGCGGTCGCGGCGCAGCAGCAGGTCGAGCAGGCGCGCCACCGTGGCGCGCAGCTCGAAGCGGTGCACCACCGCATCGACCATGCCGTGCTCGCGCAGATATTCGGCGCGCTGGAAGCCGTCCGGCAGCTTTTCCCGGATGGTCTGCTCGATGACGCGCGCTCCGGCGAAGCCGATCACCGCGCCCGGCTCGGCCAGGTGGATGTCCCCAAGCATCGCGAACGAGGCCGTCACACCGCCGGTCGTCGGATCGCTCAGGATGACGATGTAGGGCAGCCCGGCTTCCTTGACCTCGTCGACCGCGATGGTGGTGCGCGCCATCTGCATCAGCGACAGCGAGCCCTCCTGCATGCGGGCACCGCCAGAGGAGGTGACGACGATGAAGGCCGCCTCCTGCATCACGGCCAGCCGGGCCGCGGTGACGAAGCCCTCGCCCAGGGCAGCACCCATCGAGCCTGCCATGAACTCGAAGTTCATGACGGCGATGACCGCCGGCAGGCCGTCGATCAGCCCGTGCGCCGCCTGCAGCGCATCGGGGACGCGGGTACGGGCCTGGGCCTCCTTCAACCGGTCGGTGTAGCGCTTCTGATCGCGGAAGCGCAGCGGGTCGACCGGCACCTTCGGCAGCTCGACCGGCTGCCAGGAGCCCTCGTCGAACAGGCTGTTGAATCGATAGGCAGGCCCTACCCGCATGTGGAAGCCGCATTGCGGGCAGACGCGCTGGTTGGCCTCGAGGTCGCGGTGGAAGATCATTCGCTCGCAGGACGGACACTGATGCCAGAGATTCTCCGGCACCTCTGGCCGCTCGACACCGACCCAAGCGCGCAGCTTGGGCGGAACGAAATTGGTGAGCCAGTTCACCGGCGCCGCGCCTCCCTGACACCCTCTGCCAGCGCCTTCACCTGCGCATGAACGCGCTCGACCAAGCCCGGCGTCGGCTTGCCCTGCTGGTCGAGCCCGCCGGCCACCAGCGCGACGAGGGCCGAGCCCACGACTGCCGCATCGGCCAGCCGAGCGATCTCGGCGGCCTGGGCCGGCTCGCGGATGCCGAAGCCGACGACGATTGGCATGTCGGTGTGCCGCCGCAGTCTTTCCACGGCCTGTCCCACGCGTTCGGCCACCGGGGCCGCGGCACCGGTGATGCCGGTGATCGAGACGTAGTAGAGAAAGCCGCTCGTATGGCGCAGCACCGCCGGCAGCCGGGCATCGTCGGTCGTGGGCGTGGCCAGCCGGATGAAGGCGAGCCCGCGCTCCAGCGCCGGCAGGCAGAGCTCCTCGTCCTCCTCCGGAGGGAGGTCGACGACGATCAGGCCGTCGACGCCGGCGGCCTTGGCATCGTCGAGGAAGCGCCGGCTGCCATAAGCGTGGATCGGGTTGAAATAGCCCATCAGCACCAGCGGTGTCTCGCCGTCTTCGGCGCGGAGCCTGCGGACCAGTTGCAGCGTGCCGGCCAGCGTCATGCCGGCCCCGAGCGCCCGCAGGCCACCGGCCTGGATGACAGGTCCGTCCGCCATGGGATCGCTGAACGGCATGCCGATCTCGATCAGGTCGGCGCCGGCGGCGGCGAGGCCACGCAGCAGCGCGAACGAGGTCTCGCGGTCGGGATCGCCGGCGGTCAGAAAGGTCACGAGCCCGGCGCGGCCCTCCCGGCGCAGCGCCGCGAAGCGCGCCTCGATCCGCCCGCTCACAGCTTCACCCCGAGATGGCTGGCGACCGTGAAGATGTCCTTGTCACCGCGGCCCGAGAGATTGACGAGGATGAGAGCGTCGCGGGGCAGCATCGGCGCGAGCCTGGCCACATGGGCCAGCGCATGCGCCGGCTCCAGCGCCGGCAGGATGCCTTCGAGGGCCGAGCAGGTCTGGAAGGCGTCGAGCGCCTCGCGGTCGGTGACGGCCGCCACCTCGATCCGACCCATGTCCTTGAGCCAGCTGTGCTCGGGCCCGATGCCCGGATAGTCGAGGCCGGCCGAGATCGAGTGCGGCTCGATCACCTGGCCGTCCTCGTTCTGCAGCAGATAGGAGCGCGAGCCGTGCAGAACGCCCGGCCTGCCCGCCGTCATGGCGGCGGCGTGCCTACCGGTCTCGACGCCGTCGCCAGCCGCCTCGACGGCGACGATCCGCACGTCGCGGTCGTCGAGGAACGGGTGGAACAGTCCCATGGCGTTGGAGCCGCCGCCGACGGCCGCCACCAGCACGTCCGGCAGCCGGCCCTCGGCCTCCATGATCTGGCGGCGCGCCTCGCTGCCGATCACCGACTGGAAGTCGCGCACCATCGCCGGATAGGGGTGTGGGCCGGCGACGCTGCCGATGATGTAGAAGGTGTCGTCGACGTTGGTGACCCAGTCGCGCAGCGCCTCGTTCATCGCGTCCTTGAGCGTGCGCGATCCCGAGGTCACCGAGCGGACCTCGGCGCCGAGCAGTCGCATGCGGAAGACGTTGGGCTGCTGCCGGGCGATGTCGACCTCGCCCATGTAGATGACGCAGGGCAGGCCGAAGCGTGCGGCCACGGTGGCGGTCGCGACGCCGTGCTGGCCGGCGCCCGTCTCGGCGATGATCCGTGTGCGGCCCATGCGCTTGGCCAGCATGATCTGGCCGAGGCAGTTGTTGATCTTGTGCGAGCCGGTGTGGTTCAGCTCCTCGCGCTTGAAATAGATCCTGGCGCCGCCGAGCCGGACGGTCAGCCGCTCGGCGTAGTAGAGCGGGCTGGGGCGACCGACATAGTGCTTCAGCCAGGCGTCGAGCTCGCCCTGGAAGGCCGGGTCGGCCCTGGCCGCGTCATAGGCGCGCTCCAGCTCCAGGATCAGCGGCATCAGGGTCTCGGCGACGTAGCGGCCGCCATAGATGCCGAAATGGCCGCGCTCGTCCGGTCCGGCGCGGTAGCTGTTGACCAGTGTCATCGTGCTCACATCGAGGTCTTGTCGCTGCGCAGCTTCTGCGCGATCTCCAGAAAGGCGCGCAACCTCGCCGCGTCCTTGACCCCGGGAGCGCTCTCGACGCCCGAGGACACGTCGACGATGTCCGGGCCGGCGTCGCGCACCGCGGTCGCTATGTTGCCGGCATTGAGGCCGCCCGCCAGCGCCCAGGGCAGGGGTGGCCGATAGCCGTCGAGGATACGCCAGTCGAATGCCTCGCCGTTGCCGCCCGGCAGCACCGCACCCGGCCGGGGCTTGGCGTCGAGCATCAGGAGGTCGGCGGCATCGCTATACGCGTCGGCGGCGGCGAGGTCGTCGTGGTCGAGGACGCGGACGGCCTTCATCACCTTGCAGCCCGTCCGAGCGGCGACGCCCCGGACCCGCTCGGGCGTCTCGATGCCGTGGAGCTGCAGGATGTCGATGGGCACGTGCGCCAGCAGGCCGTCGAGCTCACGATCGTCCGGATCGACCAGCACTGCGACCCGCTCGATCCCGTCGGGAACGGCGCGGGCGAGATCGCCGGCGGCGAACAGGTCGATCGAGCGCGGCGAGGGCGGATAGAACACGAAGCCGACATAGTCGGCGCCGCCATCGGCGGCGGCGGACAGCGTCGCCGCATCCCTGATGCCGCAGATCTTCACCTTGAACGTCATCAGGCGGCCCTGGCCAGCCCGCGTGCCAAGGTCTCGGCGGCGGCGCGGGGAGCCGGTGCCTGGGTGATCGGGCGCCCGATCACCAGCACGTCGGCGCCGAGTGCTACCGCCTCGGCAGGCGCCATGGTGCGCTTCTGGTCGCCGACGGCATCGCCGGCCGCCCGGATGCCAGGGACAACGAGGCGCAGCTCATGGCCGAACCGCCGGCGCAGGCCTTCGATCTCATGCGGCGAGCAGACCACGCCGTCGAGCCTGCATTCCAAGCACAGCGCCGCCATACGCAGCGCATGGTCCAGCGTCGTGCCGGCGACTCCGGTCTCAGCCAGATCCTCGTCGCCGAGGCTGGTCAGCACGGTGATACCCAGGAGCCAAGGCCGTCGCGGTGCCGATCGCGCGGCCGCCACCGCCGCTTCCAGCATCCGTCGCCCGCCGCTGGCATGCAGCGTCAGCATCGCGGGAGCCAGCGGCAGCACTGCCCTGACGGCACCGGCCACCGTGTTGGGGATATCGTGCAGCTTCAGATCGAGAAAGACCGGCAGGCCCAGCGCCGAGACCTCGCGCACTGCCGGCGGTCCGTTGGCGGTGAACAGCTCGAGCCCCACCTTCACGCCACCGACCGTGCCGACGAGGCTGCGGGCGAGCTCGACGGCCGCCGGCAGGTCGGGGCGATCGAGTGCGCAGAAGACGGGGTTGGCGTAGCCTTCGATGGCGAGCATGGTCGTGTCCGAGAAAGGTGCGGGCTCATAGCACAGGCGCCGGACCTTGCCAAAGCCGAGGCGATCCGGGGTCGGCATTGCCGAAGTGCCCGATTCGGATCTACGTCCTCGCGATCAGTGGAGGAGCATATGCTGGCTCAGGACATGGCGCCGCTGGAACGTATCGCACCGCCGCCCGGCATGATCGCGATTCCGGGTAGGACCTTCCGCATGGGGTCGGATCACCACTATCCCGAGGAGGCGCCGGCGCATCTCGTGACCGTGGACGGCTTCTGGATGGATCCCTATCCGGTGACCAACTGGGAATTCCGCGCCTTCGTGCGGGCGACGGGTCATGTGACGGTGGCCCAGAAGACGCCCGAGGCCGAGGACTATCCCGGCGCCCTGCCGCACATGCTCTATGCCGGCTCGCTGGTCTTCAACCGGCCGAGCGGTCCCGTCGACATGCGCAACATCGGGCACTGGTGGACCTTCGAGAAGGCGGCCGACTGGCGGCATCCGACCGGCCCGCGCAGCAACATCAACAGCCTGGACAGCCACCCGGTCGTGCATGTCGCCTATACCGACGCACTGGCCTATGCGCGTTGGGCCGGCAAGGACCTCCCCACCGAGGCGGAATGGGAGCTGGCGGCCCGGGGCGGACTGGAAGGCGCCGAGTTCGCCTGGGGCGACGAGCTGGTGCCCGACGGCCGCCACATGGCGAACACCTGGCAGGGCGTTTTCCCTCACGAGAACCTACTGGACGACGGATTCGCGCGAACATCGCCGGTGACGGCGTTTCCGGCCAACGGCTACGGCCTCTACGACATGATCGGCAATGTCTGGGAGTGGACCAAGGACTGGTACAGTCCGCGCCATGCCGCCGACCCGCGAAAGGCGTGCTGCGTACCGAGCAATCCGCGCGGGGGGCCGGAGGCGGGAAGTTATGATCCCAACATGCCGGAGATCACCATTCCGAGGAAGGTGCTGAAAGGGGGGTCGCACCTGTGCGCCCCGAGCTATTGCCGACGCTACCGGCCGGCGGCCCGGTATCCGCAGGCCATCGAGAGCTCGACCTCCCACGTCGGCTTTCGCTGCGTGTGGAGGCCGAGCCCAGTGGTCTCAGGCTGAGAGGCCGATCACTGCGCGGCGTCCTGCACCTTCTCGCCGGCGTGCTCGACACCACGGCCCACGGCGGCCGTGTTCTCCTTGGTATCTTCCTTGAAGCCGGACCAGGTGTCGCCGCAGGCCGAAAGCCCGAGGGTCATGCCCGTGGCCAGGACGAGCGCCCATGCGCGCCATGCCGTACAACGCATCTCGTGTCTCCGATATGGGGGATTGCCGTTCGGGCGAGGAACGCACGGGCCAAAGACGAGTTCCCGGATGGCCGCGAGCCGTGGCGGCAGGAGGTCGAGATGGGGGGGAGTGTGTTGTCCTTGGTACTGGTACTGCTGGGCTCGGCGTCCACCGCGTTGGCCCTAACCGCCGATGCGCGCGACGTCCTGCTCGCGGACGCGATGCGTCTGCTGGGCGCTCGCACCTATGTCGCTTCCGCCAGCAACTGGTGCTCGCTGAACATCGCCGACGATCCGGCGCTCGCCGCCTCGGTGCAGGCCTGGCAGGAGCGGAACCGGACGGTCAACGACCGGGCGCTGCAGGTGATCGAGGCCGTGGGCGGCCTCTCGCCCGAGCGGCGTGCCGAGATGAATCGCATGGGCGACCAGGTGATCCGAAGGGACATCGAGCACCGGCCCGATCCTCGCGCCTTCTGCCGCGACCTGCCCGGCAAGCTCGATTCAGGCGTCATCGACATGGACAAGCGCGACGATCTCCGAGGTCCGCTCGAGCGGGTGTTCGCCTATCCGTTGCCGAAGAGTTGAGCCCGCCGGCATGGGCGGGAACCCGGGCCTGCGCTATCTCTGTCGGCGGCAACCAGCCCAGAACGGGAGGATACTGAGGTGAAGGTCGAGAAGGTCCTGTACAAGACGTCCGCCACCGCGACCGGCGGCGGTCGGGACGGCAGCGTCCATACCGACGACAATACGCTGGAGTTCCAGCTCGCGGTGCCGAAGGAGATGGGCGGCCCGGGTGGCCCGGCCGCCAATCCCGAAAAGCTGTTCGCCTGCGGCTATGCGGCCTGCTTCCTCGGCGCCATGCGCTTCGTCGCGAAGAACGAGAAGATCACGGTGCCGCCGGACGCCACAGTCACCGCCGAGGTGGGCTTCGGCCAGCTGCCGCACGGCTTCGGGCTGGATATCGGCCTCATCATCAAGATACCCGGCATGGACAAGGCCACGGCGCAGGGCCTCGTCGAGAAGGCCCATCAGGTCTGTCCCTACAGCAACGCCACGCGCAACAACGTCGACGTCCGGCTGACCGTGGCTTGAGCGGTCAAGCGTTCGCGCGAAGCAACGCTGCCCGCGCCCTTGCCGGATCCGCGGGCAGCGTCGCCGCCAGCAGCTCTCGTGTATAGGGATGGCCGGGCTGTCGCAGCACGGCGGCGGTCTCGCCTTGCTCGACGATCCTCCCCTCCTTCAGCACCGCCACGCGGTCGGCCATGTGCGCCACCACGGCGAGGTCGTGGCTGATCAGGAGGAAGGCGAGGCCGAGCCGGCGCTTCAGGTCCAGCATCAGGGCCAGCACCTGTGCCTGGATCGACATGTCGAGGGCGGAGACCGGCTCGTCGGCCACCACCAGCGACGGCTCCGTCACCAGAGCCCGGGCGATGGCCACGCGCTGGCGCTGGCCGCCCGACAACTCGTGCGGATAGCGCTCGGCCATGGCCGGCTCGATGCCGACCGATCGAAGCGCGGCCGCCACGCGCGCGCGTGCTTCCGCCCCACTCGAGCGTTCGACGAACAGCGGCTCCGCCACGATTCGTCCAACCTTGTGCCGCGGGTCGAGCGAGCCGTCCGGATCCTGGAACACCATCTGGAAATGGCGCCGAAGCGACCGCAGCTCGGCTGCGGGCAGCGCATAGAGGTCCTTGCCCATCAGACGTACGGAGCCGGCATCCGGCGGCTCGACCCCCATCACCGCCCGCGCCAATGTCGACTTGCCCGAGCCGGATTCGCCGACCAGACCCAGACATTGGCCGGCCCCGATCGTCAGCGATACACCGTCGAGCGCCCGACGTACCGGCGGCGGGCCGAGGAGGGTCGAGCGCAGCAGGCGGTAGTCGCGGACGAGGCCTCGCACCTCCAGCAGTGTACTCACGAGGTCGTCCCCACCTCGGGCAGGCGCGCCGCCAGCAGCCGCCGGGTATGGGCGGCGGCCGGATGGCGGAGAACATTCTCGACCGACCCGCTCTCGACGATCCGGCCGGCTCGCATGACGGCCACGCGCTCGGCCATGGCGGCGACGACGCCGAGATCGTGCGTGATCAACAGCAGTGCCATGCCGCGCTCTTCGACGATGCCGTCGATCAGCCGCAGGATGCGGGCCTGTACGGTCACGTCGAGTGCCGTCGTCGGCTCGTCGGCGATCAGCAGGTCGGGATCGGTCGCGAGGGCCATCGCCAGCATGACCCGCTGTCGCTGGCCGCCGGACAGCTGGTGCGGATAGCGGTCCGGCGAGATGTGACCCGGATCGAGCCCGACCCTCGCCATCGACGCGCGGACGAGGTCGCGCACTTCCGCGCGCGCCATGCCCAGCCGCAGTGGCGCCTCGCCGATCTGGTGACCGATCGTGTGGACGGGGTTGAGAGCCGTCATCGGCTCCTGGAAGACCATCGCCATCCGTTGGCCACGCAATGCCGCCAGCTCGTGATCGTCGAGGCCCAGGAGCTCCCGGCTGTCGAGCGCGATGCTGCCTCGCGCCCGGGCCGCCCGCGGCAGCAGGCCCATGACGGCAAGCGCCGTCATCGACTTGCCCGAGCCGGATTCGCCGACCAGCGCCAGGCGTTGGCCGCGATCCAGGTCGAGGTCGATGCCGGCCACGACCGGTATCTCGCCGTGCTCCGCCGGCAGGTGGACCTCGAGCCGCCGGATGGCGAGCAGCGCCGGCACGCGGGCGCCAGCTACTCGACGGTGACCGATTTCGCCAGGTTCCTCGGCTGGTCGACGTCGGTGCCCTTGAGCACGGCGGTGTGGTAGGCCAGCAGCTGGATGGGCAGGCTGTAGAGGATGGGGGCCACGAACGGGTCGCAGTCGGGCAGCGTCACCGTCCGCCAGCAATAAGAAGCCAGCTCGTCGACGCCCCGCCGGTCGCTCAGCAGCACCACCTTGCCGCCGCGCGCCACGACCTCCTGGAGGTTGCTGGCGGTCTTGTCGAAGAGATCGTCGCGCGGCGCCACGACGATGACGGGAACGGAATCATCGATCAGCGCGATGGGGCCGTGCTTGAGCTCGCCTGCGGCATAGCCTTCGGCGTGGATGTAGCTGATCTCCTTGAGCTTGAGGGCTCCCTCGAGGGCGATCGGGTACATCGGGCCGCGGCCGAAATAGAGCACGTCGCGGGCCTGGGCGAGCGTGGCGGCGATGTCGCGGATCTCGGCGTCGGCCTCCAGCATCTGGTGCGCCCGCGCCGGAACCTCGTCGAGCGCCTGGGTCAGCGCCAGCTCGGCCTCGGGCGACAGGCGTCCCTTGGCGCGGGCCGTACCGACGGCGAGGCAGGCCAGCGTGGCGAGCTGGGTGGTGAAGGCCTTGGTCGAAGCCACGCCGATCTCGGGGCCGGCGAGGGTGCGCAGAACCACATCGGCCTCGCGCGCCAGGGTGCTTTCCGGCACGTTGACCAGCGACAGCGTGGCGTGGCCTTGCGCCTTGACGTGGCGCAATGCCGCCAGCGTGTCGGCGGTCTCGCCGGACTGCGAGACGAACAGCCCGACCTGTCCGGGCACCAGTGGCGCGTCGCGGTAGCGGTACTCGCTGCCCAGGTCGCATTCCACGGGCAGGCCGGCCAACCGCTCGAACCAGTACTTCGCCACCATGCAGGCATAGGACGAGGTACCGCAGGCGATCAGCGAGAGCCGGGGCACCGCGGCCAGATCGAACGGCAGGTCGGGCAGGGTGATGCGGTGGTCGCGCGGATCGGCGAAGGCGCGCAGCGTGTCGCCGATGACCGCCGGCTGCTCGTGGATCTCCTTCTCCATGAAGTGGCGATGGTTGCCCTTGCCGATCATGGCACCCGAGAAGGCGGTCTGCTGGATCGCCCGCTCGACCGGCTCGCCCCTGGCATCGATGACACTGGCGCCATCCGGCCGCAGCAGGGCTATGTCACCCTCCTCGAGGTACTGGATCCGATCGGTCAGCGGCGCCAGCGCCAGGGCGTCCGAGCCCAGGTACATCTCACCGTCGCCATACCCAACGGCGAGCGGCGCCCCCTTGCGGGCCCCGACCAGCAGATCCTCGCGGCCCTCGAACAGGATGGCCAGCGCGAAGGCGCCGTGCAGCCGTCCGATCGCCAGCCTCGCCGCCTCCTCGGGGCCGGCGCCGCGCTGGAGGTAGCGCGACACCAAGTGTGGCACGACTTCGGTGTCGGTCTGGGTGGTGAAGCTGTGGCCCTCGCGGATCAGCCCGGCCCGCAGATCCTGGAAGTTCTCGATGATGCCGTTGTGGACGACGGCCACGCCGGTGGCGATGTGCGGATGGGCGTTGGACTCGGTCGGAGCCCCGTGTGTCGCCCAGCGGGTGTGGCCGATCCCTGTCCGTCCGGCCAGCGGCCGGCTCTCGATCTCCGCGGCCAGCCGGTCCAGCTTGCCGGCGGCGCGACGCCGGTCGAGCCGGCCCTCGGCGAGCGTGGCGATGCCCGCGCTGTCGTAGCCGCGATATTCGAGCCGACGCAGCGCCTCCAGCAGCAGCGAAGCCGCCTCACGCTTACCGATGACGCCGACGATGCCGCACATGCGGGGCCTCCGATGGTCCTTTCACCATCTTTGCAATCGCCGGGCCACAGGGCAACGCCCGAGGGGCGCTCAGGAGGGCGCCTGCGCGCGTGTGAAGGCCTGGATCTCGACCGTGCTGTAGAGCTGCGAAGGCAGGGGCTCGCCCTGCGAATCGTAGGTCGCGGCCTCGGTGACGGAGAGATCGTGCACCAGCAGGACCGGCGCATGGCGCTCCACGGCATAGAGGAACTGCCGCAGCGCCTCGATGGTGCTGGTGAAGCTGAGCCGGATCGAAATCTGCACGAACGGCAGACGCTGCACCGGCTCCAATACCTGCACGCTCTCCAGTGCGCCGCCACCGGCCGCCACGAGCTCGGTGAGCACCCGCTGCAGCTCCGCACCGGCAAGCGCCGGCGTGTCCGCCTGGGCCAGGGTCTGGTCGGCCTGGCTCGCGCGCTCGAGCAGCCGCTGCTCGGCCAGCAGCTGCTCCCGTCCGCGCAGGCGCGCCTCCAGCTCCCGCATCCGTTCGCCGAGGTGGACGATCTCGGCGTCCTGGCCGTGGAGGATCCCGAACGGCAGCCAGACGAGGCCGCCAATGGCTAGGACGAGGACGATGAGGATCGCCACCGCTAGGGCCCGGCGCATGCTGCGGGACATGCCGCCGATCACGGGAGCGTCCCCGCGTTGGGCTCGACGTTGGCGGCAACCGAGAATCGGCTGACCTCGCGCTCGCTGCCGTCGGGCAGCTGCACACGCTCGCGTGTGCTGGGGGCACGGAACTCGGCCCTCGCGAACAGCGGCGACGCCTCGATCAGGCCGACGATGCCGGCCACCTCGTCGGCATATCCCTGGATGGTCATGGAATTGCCGGTGACGGCTATGTCGGTGAGCCAGACGCCGTCCGGCAGCAGCCTGCTGAGCGCCTCGAGCACCAGCAGCGGCGAGGCCGACGCCCGCTGCTGCTCGGCGACGAAGCGGGTCTCGTTGCGCAGGGCATCGATGCTGCTGCGCAGCTCGGGCAAGTCGGCCAGCCGCTGCTCCAGGCCCAGCACCAGTGCGCGGCGCTGGGATACGATGGCATGGCGGGTCGCGATGTGGTGCGCCGCCGCGACCCCGCCTGCCGTCGCCAGGACGATGGCGAGCCAGAGCAGCACGCCGCCCCAGCGCCGCCCCGGCCTCGATGTATCGAGCCCATGGGCGAGGTCGACGCTCGGCGGGGCCAGGGGATCGTCCTCGACGATATCGACGCCGCGCGCCTCGATGCCGATGGCGGCGAGGCGGCGGCGGGCCTCGGCCACGACGCTGCGCGGTGCTGCGACGAGCGACACCTCGATCTGGCCGTCGCCGCGCTGCTCGTCGATGCGCTGGTCGAAATGGACCTGATCCAGTGTCCAGGGGGTCAGCATGTCGATCTTGTGCGCCATGATCGAGCCGAGCTCGCGGGCGGCGGAGGCCGGCAACAGGTCATGGCGTACCACGCCCATGGAAGCCGGCAGGCGCAATACCACGGGCAGCTTCGCCTGGCGGATGGCGCGCAGCAGCACCCTGGTGGCCGGCGCCTGGGCGAGCCCGGCCAGCGCCGTGTCGTCCCGCCCGGCCTCGGGAAGGTCCAGCCTGCCCAATTCCTTGATGCGGCGATGGCGCCGTGCCGCGACGGCGATGCCGCCGGGCTCGTAGAGTACGATCACCGCCTCCGGCCGTACCGGCGGCCGCCATGCCCGGCGTGGAAACAGGCCGCGCAGCTCGTCGAGCCACCAGGCCAGCACTCCCGGAGACGAACCCGAGACATCCTCGACGCGGGTTGCCACTACCTGCTCTCCGAGGCACGCCAGGGCGACGGATCCCAGTCGAGCACCCGGAAGGGCCGGCCGCCCGAGGTCTCCTGGACCCAGATCACCGCATCGGCATGGGCGCGGTAGCCGCTTCGCAACACCGCGTCCAGCCGCACGGCATAGACACCGGCCGGATCGGTGAAGCCCGTCTCCGACGGGTCCTGCTCGTCGCCTTCCGGCTTCAGGTCGGGATCATCCACGATCTCGCTTTCCGGGTCATTCTCGTCCGGCTCTTCATAGGTCCCGTCGGGGTTCGGCGTGTCGCCTTCGTCGTCTCCCGAGCTGCGGTCGCGGTCGCCCGACGCAGCTCTTCCGAGAAGCGCCCTGCGGACAGGCTCGGGAGCCAGCTCGCTGTCCGGATTGCCGCGGCCGGTCGCGACGGTGACCAGGTCACGCAACTTGCGATAGAGGGCGGGCTCCACGGGCAGCAGCTGGCGCAGCTCCCCGACATGCCCGAACTGGGCATCCGCGGCACCGCCCTGCCGCCCGGCCGAGCGATAGTCCCGGTCCTCTGCGCCCTTCGGGCGGCGCAGCGAGTTCTCGTCCCGCCAATCGAGGACGGCGTCGGCCACCCGCTGCGCCAGATCGCGGTCGGCGCCGAGCTCCCGGGCGAGAGCGGCCATGAGCTCCGGGCTCGTCGAGTTCAGGTCCACCAGGCCGGATTCTCCCGTGACCACGATATGGACCAGGGCGCCATCGAACGGCCATTCGATCTCCACGCCGCGCAAGGTCGGCTGGACAGTCGGGCTCACCAGCTCCAGGGCAGCGCGATCGAGCGACGCCTCGAGGATGGCACGCGCTCGGATGCCGTCGACCATATTGCGGCTGCGCAGGGCCTCGCCGCGCGCGAGCGTGGCGAATGCCGCCGCCATTCCGGCCATCGCCACCGTGAACCAGAGCACGGCCACGAGGGCTACACCGTTGTCGCGGGCGGGCCTGCTCACGTGCCGCACCCGATCGTCTCTTCGTTGCCTTCGGCAGCACATCGCGCCCCGGCATCGATCGCTATGCGGACGACGAGCTCCGGCCAGTCGTTGCCGCCGCCGGTCAGGCGAACCGCTGCCGGCACGCTCTCGGTCTCGGTCCATCGGTCGACCCAGCGGCCACGATCGCCGGCCCCGGCTTTGCCGAAGAAGACGAACCGGACCGGCGCCTCGATGGTGGCGAGCAGGCGCGGCTGCACCTGTTCCAGGGGCTGGAACTCGCGCTCGGCCGTTCCGAGGGGCGCGCGCCGCACCAGAAGCTCGCGCCCGCCCCGTGCCGTCGGCTCCAGCGAGAACTCCCAGAGCTGCCAGGCGGCGCCCGGCTGGTAGTCGGGCGCTACGTTGACGAAGCGGATGCGCTCCGGGTCGCCCGAGAAGGCGATCCGCTTGCGGCCGGCGGCGCCCCAGGCGATCAGCTGCGCGCGCGACAGCTGGCGCTCCAGCAGTTCGCGACCCAGCACCAGCTCCTGCAGTCCGTCGCTGCGCGCCAGCATCCGCTCGCGCGCCGTGGCGGCGAAGCGCAAGCCCTGTGTGACCAGCAGCATCACTAGGCCCATGACCGCCATGGCAACCAGGAGCTCGACGAGCGTGAATCCCGCCTGGGAGGTCCTGCGGGTCACGGGCGCGACAGCCACTGCACGCTCGCGAGCTCGAAGCTGTGGCCCGCTGCCGCGACGGTCACCCTGACTTCCCAGAGCTGCGGCTGCTGCTGGGCGATATTGCCCGGAGCACCGGTGCGATCGGATGTTCGAGCTGGCGTCCGCCCCGACCCGGGCGGAAGGGGCACGGGTCGCGCCTCCATCAGCCAGTCGATGCCGTCGATATTGCCCTCGGCATGTCCCTGGCGCGGGTCGAGATCGAGGCGGGTACGCTCCAGCACTGCCTCGGCGGCCAGTGCCAGGCGCAACTCGTCGACGCCGCGGCCGACCGAGAGGATGCCGGTGCCGTAGATGCGGAAGATGGCGGCCAGCACGATGCCGAGCACGGCCAGCGCCACCATCACCTCGATCAGCGTGAAGCCCCTGTCGTCAGACCGCTCACTCATCGCGCAGCCTCACCGAGCCCGTCAGGTCGTCGACCTCGATCAGGGCCCGTCGCCGATCGACCTCGACGATGAGCACTGCGCCGCTGGAGCTGCCGTCTGGGAAAAAGAGGATCTCTGGCAGCCGCCGCCCGTCGGGCCCCGTGGCCTCCACGCCCGCGGCGTCGATCGGCACCGCGATGGGGCGGGCGGAAGCGACGGCCTCGCGCCGGGCGTCGCGCAGCTTGCTCGCCACCAGCGCCGCCTGCATGCGCGCGTTCGGACCGGCACTCGCCATGAAGCGCGGCAGCACGATGGCGCTCGCCAGGGCGAGCAGCGTCAGCACGACTAGCAGCTCGACCAGCGTGAAACCACGCGCGCGATCCCGGGCGTGAAGGACGGGTAGCTCAGCGCTGGCTGCTCGCGATGTCCGCCGCATCGCCCTGTCCACCCGGCGTCTGGTCGGCGCCCAGCGAGATCAGATCGTAGAGGCTGCGATCACCCGGCGACCGGTAGACATAGGGCGTGCCCCAGGGATCCTTGGGCATCTCCTTCGCATCGAGATAAGGACCCTTCCAGCCCGGCAGCCGCTCGTTGTTGACGATCAGCACCTGGAGGCCCTGCTGGGTGGTCGGGTACTTGCCGGTATCGAGCCGGAACAGGTCGAGCGCCTTGCCGAGATTGTCGATCTGCAGCTTGGCCGTGTCGACCTTGGCACCCGACAGGTAGCTCAGCACGCGCGGCCCGGCCAGGGCCGCCAGGAGGCCCAGGATCACGAGCACGACGAGCAGCTCGATCAGGGTGAAGCCGGCATCGCCGCTGGGTCTCCGGCGGCGGATCCGGTCGGAAGGATTGGGCATGTTCGATCCGGTCACTCGATCCCGGCCCGGCCGGGAAATGTCACTGCAGGATGGTGAGGACGAGGCGGTCGGCTTCGTGCTCGATGACGAGCTGGCTCGCGGTTACTTCCGTCACGCGCCAGCCGTCGATCTCGTCGCCCACGACGAGCTTGCTCACCGCAGCTTCCTCGTCGTGCAGCACCAGCGCCGTCATGCCCCCGCCCTGGCCGATCGTGCCGACGAAGCGGAGGGAAGGTGCCCCGTCCGCCGGCTGATCCACCGCGGCCTCCTCCTCGCCGAGCTCCTCGGGTCCGGCCGACGGCGCGACGGCGGCGAGCTGGGGCCGGCGGGTAGGCGAGAACAGCGGACGTTCGACCATGGTCGACAGCTGGTCGAGCGGCGGGAGCTGGCGGAGTGCCGCCACCTCCAGCGGCTCGGCCTGCGGTACGGCGGCCGGGGGCTCGGCCGGTGCCAGCCGCTGCGCCACGGCCACCGCCGCCGGCGCCTCGCCGAGCGAGGTCCAGGCCAGATAGGGCAAGGCGACGATCGCCACGCCGACGAGGGCTTTCGTCGCGGGATGCCAATGGCTCAAGGCGGAATCGGTTCTCATGGCTGCAACCGGCGGATCATCACCTAACGACGCCACCGCCTCCAGGTCAATATCGGTCAAGTCATGACATGCTCATATGGCGAGGTCGTTGACGCTTATCACAGCCGTGAGGATCGACATGACGATGCCTCCCACCAGCACGCCTAGGACGATGACGAGGGTCGGCTCGAGGACCGCCACCAGGCGTGCGAGCCTGGTGGCGACGCGTTCGTCGAACGACTCGGCCAGGTGTGCGGCGACCGGCCGCAGCCTTCCGCCCTCCTCGCCCGCCCGCAGGAGCTTCACCGCCATCGGCACCATGACGTCGGCGTCGGCGAGGCAATCGCTGAGCGTCCGGCCCTGCCGCACCCCCGAGATCACTTGGTCGAGCCTGCCGCGCGCCCAGCGGTTGGCGACCATGTCCCGGGTCATGCCGAGAGCGGCCGGGAGATCGAGGCCGCCGGACAGAAGGCTGGCCAGCCCGCGACAGACCTGGGCCGTGATTCGCTCGCGCACCAGCCGGCCGATGCCCGGAAGGCCCAGCAGCAGCCGGTCGAAGGCTCGCCCGGGACCCTCCATGCGCAGCAGACGCGAGCCCACCAGCAGCACCAGCAGCAGGACGATCAGGATCGCCACGCCGTTGGCCTGTACCGTCGAGGCGACGGCCAGCACCATCCGCGATCCGGCGGGCAGCTGCTCGCCCGCCTGCTCGAACAGCGGGGCGAACTGCGGCACCACTACCGTCAGCAGGATGCCGAGGGCGCCCACGGCCGTCAGCACCAGCAGGGCCGGATAGATCAGCGCCGACGTCAGCTTCGAGCGCATCGCCTCGGATTTCTCGCGCAGCGTCACGAGCTCGGTGAGCGTGCGATCGAGCTGGCCGGAGGCCTCGCCGGCCCGCACCATCGCCACGTAGAGCCGGGGAAAGGTACCGCCTTCCTCGGCCATGGCGTCGGCGAGCGAACTGCCGCCGCGGACCTTGGCCAGCACGCGGCCGAGGGCGCCGGCGAGCTTCCGGCTGCCGGCGTCCTCGGTCACCATGTCGAGGGCGCTCTCCACAGTCTGGCCAGCGCCGATCAGGGTGGCGAGCTCGCGGGTGGCTGCGGTGAGCTGGGCCGCGGAGGCCCCGCCGCCGATCGAGACCGTGCCGCCGGCGGCACCGGCCCGCCCGACCACCGGCTGGGCCTCGATCGGTATCAGCCCGCCATCCTGCAGCCGTTGGATGGCGCCGCGCACGTCGGCGGCCTCTATCTCGCCGGCGACGCGCTCGCCGGCCGCGGTGAGGGCCTGGTAGGCGAAGGTCGCCAAGGCGCTACCAGTCCTCGGTGACCCGGGTGACCTCCTCGAGCGTCGTCACCCCGGCCAGGCATTTGTGGAGACCGTCGACCGACATGGTGCGCATGCCCTGGGTGACGGCCCGGCTCAGAATCGCCTGGCTCGGCGCCTGGGCGCGGATCAGCTCGCGTATCTCGTCCGTGACCTCCAGCATCTCGAAGATGCCCTGCCGGCCGATCAGCCCGACATTCTCGCAGTCGCGGCAGCCAGGTGCCTCGTAGAGCTGCGTGCCCTCGTCGACGGGGACGCCGGCGGCGGTGAAGAAGGCGCGCTCCTCGGGCGTCGCCGGGCGCGGCCGCTTGCAGGACGGGCAGAGCGTGCCGACCAGCCGCTGGCCGATGACGCCACGCAGGACGGAGGCCAGCAGGTAGGGCTCGACGCGCATGTCGAGCAGGCGGGCCACGGCACCGGCGGCGTTGTTGGTGTGGAGGGTGGTCAGCAGCAGATGGCCGGTCAGGGCGGCGTGGACGGCGATCTCGGCGGTCTCGGGATCGCGGGTCTCGCCGACCATGACGATGTCGGGATCGTGGCGCACCACCGAGCGCAGGATGCGGGCGAAGTCGAGGCCGATGTCGGGGCGGACGTGGATCTGGGTGATGCCGTCGATCTGGTACTCGATCGGATCCTCGATGCTGATGATCTTGTCGGTGGCGGCGTTGAGCTCGCGCAGGGCGGCGTAGAGCGTCGTGGTCTTGCCGCTGCCCGTCGGGCCGGTGACGAGGATCATGCCGTGCGGCGCTTCCAGCATCCGCCGCAGCCGCGCCTCGACGCCGGGCTCCAGGCCGAGGTCGGCCATCACCGCGCCGTGGCCGCTCTGGTCGAGCAGGCGGATGACCAGGCTCTCGCCGTGCGGCGTCGGGGCGGTGGCGACGCGCAGGTCGATGCGCCGCTCGTCGATATTGAGCCGCGCCCGGCCGTCCTGCGGCAGGCGGCGCTCGGCGATGTCGAGCTTGGCCAGGATCTTGATGCGGGACACCACGGCGGCGCTCAGCCGTGCCGGTGGCGAGCTGATCTCGCGCAGGCGGCCATGGATGCGGAAGCGCACGCGCAGCCGGTCGCGGTAGGGCTCGATGTGGATGTCCGAGGCGTGCATCCGGACCGCGTCGGACAGCAGCTGGTTGACCAGGCGGACGACCGGGGCCTCCTGCGCCTGGTCGATGAGGTGCTCGACGTCTCCCGACGCTGCCGGGCCGCCTTCGCCGATGTCGTCGACGATTTTCTGCAGGGCGCCGGCGCCATGGTCCCAGAGGCGCGCGAAGCTACGCTCGAGATCGTCGATGGGTCCCACCAGCGGCACCACCTCGCGGCCGGTGGCGAGCCTCACCGCCTTGAGCGCGGTGACGTCGAGCGGATCGGCCATCGCCAGCCACAGGGTCTCGTCGTCCGCATGCACCGGCAGGACGAGGTTGTGGCGCAGGAATCGGGGCGCCAGCAGCTCGGGCAGCACGGGCGTCTGCGGATGATCATCGGCGCCGATGAGCTGGATGCCGTGCTCCTCGGCCACGGCGCCGGCCCAGACCGCCGCCTTCACGATGCCGGTGCGCTGGAGCAGCCGTGCCAGCGGCTCGCGGCCCTGCTGCGCCAGCCCTTGCGCGCGCAGAGCATCCTCCATCGCCAGCGTCCCGCCGTCGACCAGCCGCCGCAGCGCCGGATCGAGCTCCGACGGGTCGGGAAGCGCTACGAGGTCGCGGCTGGGTACCGCCGGAGTCGTGACGAGCGCGTGCGGGGTTGCCAGGGTGCGGCCTTCTCGCTGGGAAAGCCCCCACCCTCTGGCGGAAGCGGGCGCCGCTCCCGGCGTCCGCTCACCATCATAACCCGACTGCCGCCCGGCGACGATATGGTTGTGAGCCTCGCGCCGCCCCCGGCGGCAGCGGCGGCCCGGCGAACCTCACGCCGCCGCTGCCGCAGGACGCGAATGCCTCGCGATCAGCACGTTCAGCGACCTCGGCCCCAACGTCTCGTCATAGGCGGGCTGGTAGCTCAGCGGCATCCAGACATCGGCCTTCTGCCAGCTCGACAGGATGCGCGGATCGTCGATCTCGAAGCTGTCGAAGCCGCACTGCAGCAGGAACTGCCGCTGGTCGGCGATCACCGGCCCGACGGCGCGGACCTCGCCGCCGAAGCCGTAGCGGGTGCGGAGCAACCGCGCGGCGCTGAACGGCCGGCCGTCGGTGAAGGCGGGAAAGCGCAGCGCCACCAGCTGGAGGTGCGGTAGCCAGTCGGCGATCGACTCGACGGCATCGGCCGAGGTCAGCTCGACGCCGAGTCCGTCCGGCCGGTGCCAGAGATGCTCGGCCTCGGACTCGAGTCGGGAGTGGCTGAGGATGACCGCCCCGGCTGCCGGAATCGGCTGGTCGTCGGCGATACGGGTCCAGCGATCGGCGACGGGGTGCTGGTCAGCTCTTAGCAGGACCATAGAGCGCCTCCTTGAACGGCTTCTGGCCGACGCGACGGTAGTAGGCGAGGAACGGTTCCTCGCCGTCGCGGCCCTTGACGTAGGTGTCGACGATGGTCTCGACGGCATCGACCACCCGGTCGCCGGCGAAGCCGGGGCCGATGATCGTGCCGATGGCGGCAGTCTCGTCGGGGCTGCCGCCAAGCGTCACCTGGTAGAGCTCCTGGCCGTGCTTATCGACGCCCAGGATGCCGATATGGCCGATATGGTGATGGCCGCAGGCATTGATGCAGCCCGAGATCTTGATCTCGAGCGGCCCGACCTCGAGCTGGCGGTCGAGCTGCTCGAACCGCGTGCTGATCGCCTGGGCGATCGGGATCGAGCGGGCGGTGGCCAGCGAGCAGTAGTCCATGCCCGGGCAGGCGATGATGTCGCTGACCAAGCCGATGTTGGGCGTGGCGAGCTCGGCCTCGACCAGGCCCTCCCAGACCGCGAACAGGTCGCGGGTGCGGACGTCGGGCAGCACCAGGTTCTGGTGGTGCGTGACGCGGATCTCGCCATGGCTGTAGTCGTCGGCGAGCTCTGCCACCTTGCGCATCTGTGCGGAGGTCGCATCGCCCGGGATGCCGCCGATCGGCTTCAGCGAAATGTTGGCGATGGCGTAGCCCGGTACCTTGTGGCGGACGGTGTTGGCCCGGACCCACTGGGCGAAGGGCTTGTTCTCGAACACCCGCTGATCGTGCACGGGGTCACGCTCGGGCAGGCGCTCATAGGCAGGCGGGGCGAAATAGGCGGCGATGCGCCCCACCTCGGCATCGGCCAGCGCATAGGCCTCGCCGTCCCGCCGGATCAGCGCGTACTCCTCCTCGACCTGTCGGATGAACTCGGGCGCGGTCAGCTCGTGGACCAGGATCTTGATGCGCGCCTTGAACTTGTTGTCGCGCCGGCCGTGCCGGTTGTAGACCCGCATGATCGCCGTCAGGTAGGGCAGCAGCTCGTCCAGCGGCAGGTGCTCGCGTACGGTCTTGCCGATCATGGGCGTCCGCCCGAGCCCGCCGCCGACGATCACCTCGAAGCCCGGCCTGCCGGTGTCGGGGTGGCGGTGCATGCGCAGGCCGATGTCGTGGACCTTGACCGCCGCCCGGTCGTGCGGCGCCCCGGTCACCGCGATCTTGAACTTGCGCGGCAGGAACGAGAATTCCGGGTGCAGGCTCGACCACTGGCGCAGCAGCTCGCACCAGGGGCGAGGGTCCTCCACCTCGTCGGCGGCCACGCCGGCCCACTGGTCGGTAGTGACGTTGCGGATGCAGTTGCCGCTGGTCTGGATGGCGTGCATCTCGACCTCGGCCAGCGCATCCAGGATGTCCGGCGCGTCGGCCAGGCGCGGCCAGTTGAGCTGCATGTTCTGGCGCGTGGTGAAGTGGCCGTAGCCCTTGTCCCAGCGCTCGGCGACCCAGGCGAGCTGGCGCATCTGCCGCGACGACAGGACGCCATAGGGAATGGCGATGCGCAGCATGTAGGCGTGCAGCTGCAGGTAGAGGCCGTTCATCAGCCGCAGCGGCCGGAACTCGTCCTCGCTCAGCTCGCCGGTCAGCCGGCGCGCCACCTGGTCGCGGAACTGGGCCACGCGCTCGCGGACGAAGGCGTGGTCGAACTCGTCGTAGCGGTACATCGTCATGGGTAGGCGAAGCCCTGAGCCTGCTTGCCGAGGTCGCTGCGCACCGTCGGTCCCTTGGCGCGCAGCTGCTCGCGGAAGCGAAGGGGCCACGGCCCGCGGCCCTTGTCCTCGACGTCGACGAGATAGCTGCCCACGACCTCGTTCACCGCCTCCGACTGGCGCGCCAGGGCCTCCAGGGCCCTGACCTCGCCGTCGCTGCGGGCGATGCTGGCGCTCTCGATGCGCTCGACCCAGCCTCGGGCACCGAGGAACACGACCTCGCCGTCGACCAGACGGTTGGCGGTGGCGATCTGTGCCATCATGCGGCCTCCGCGTGGATGGTATCGATTCGGTCGGAAAGGTGCGCCGGCGTCCGGGCGGCGCAGGGGCGGGGCAGGGGATGGGCGCCGATGAAGATGATCGCCGGCCCCTTGATGCCGCCATCGATCAGCGTCTCGACCAGGCGCCCGGCCGTGCCCAGCGCCAACTTCTGCTGCGGCAGCGTGCCGTTCTCGACCACCGTGACCGGTGTGTTCGGGTCGATGCCGACGGCCAGCAGCCGGGACTCGATGTGCGGAGCGGCACCCACGCCCATATAGACCGCAACGGTCTGGCCCGGCCGCGCCAGCGCCTGCCAGTCGTGCTCGGCTGCGCCGTCGGTGGAATGGCCGGTGACAATGGTGAAGCCGCGCCGCGCCTCGCGCTCGGTCAACGGCAGCCCGATGGTGGCCGCACAGCCGAGGGCGGCGGTGATGCCGGGCACGACCTCGAACGGCACGCCGGCCTCGGCCAGCGCCGTCATCTCCTCGACGGCGCGACCGAAGATCATCGGATCGCCGCCCTTGAGCCGGACCACCTTGCGACCCGCCAGGGCCTCGCGGACCAGGATGGCATCGATCTCGGCCTGCGGGGTGGAGCGGCCGCGCGGATTCTTGCCGACCTCGATCCGCCGCGCATCGCGCCGGGCGCGGTCGAGGATCGCCTTCGGCACCAGCCGGTCGACGACGATGACGTCGGCCTCCTGCAGCGCCCGCAGTGCCTTGAAGGTCAGCAGGTCGGGATCGCCGGGGCCGGCGCCGACCAGCGCCACCGAGCCCACGGCCTCGACGTTGGCCCGGTCGATCTCGTCGTCCAGCTCGGCCACGGCGCCGGCGACGTCACCGCCGAGGAAGCGATCGGCGATCCGGCCGCCGAAGAATCGCTCCCAGAAGCCGCGACGCGCGCCCACGTCCCTCACGCGCTCGGCGACGCTCGTCCGCCAGCTGGCAGCGAACCGGGCCAACATGCCCAGGCGGGCCGGCAGCAGCGGCTCCATCAGCGCCTTGATGCGGCGCGCCAGCACCGGTGCGGTGCCCTCGGTCCCGATCGCCACCACCACCGGATCGCGATCCACGATCGACGGCGTGATGAAGGACGAGAGATCCTGCCGGTCGACGACGTTGAGCGGCACGCCCATGGCACGCGCTGCGGCTGCGACCCCTGCTGTTTCGCCCTCGTCGTCGGTAGCGGCGATGGCCAGCCGGACATCGGCCAGATCGCGCGGCCGGAAGGGACGCCGCTGCAGCTCGAGCCTTCCGGCTGCTGCCGCGGCCTCGATCTCCGCACACGCCTCGGCCGCGACCACGCAGACGCGCGCCGACGTCTTCAGCAGCAGCCGGAGCTTCTGCGCCGCCTGCTCGCCGCCGCCGACGACGAGCACCTTCTGCCCGTCGAGGTCGAGGAAGATCGGGAAATACCGCATGCCCGGAAAGGTCCTGATTTCACAACATCTGTACGGTGCATTCTGGAGAATCACACGCGACCGACAAAATAGGAAATCACAGTTTGGTGTCAAGAAAAGCCAGATATATCTTATAAAAAGTGTACAAATGATGTTGCGTACGCGGATACGCGATTCTTCCGGCCCTGGCGCCTGCCGCATTGACCTGGCGATTCTGGCGTGGAATAGGAGATTCCTAGGAAATAGCTAGACAAGCCCTTCAGGCCTCCCCCATACCGACGCTAGGAGAAAGACGTGGCCACAATTCGTGCGGGCGCGCGCGGCTACAACGTAACGACCGACACCTTCGCCGGCGTGAGCGGCATTCCGGTGGCACGCGCCAAGCTTGCCGAGCTGTCGATGGCCGACGGCGAGAAGATCAAGATCCTGGGCACGGGCCTGACCTTCCAGACGGTCGGCGGCGTGCGGACGCTGGTCGGAGGCACGATCGAGCGGATTGTCGCCTTCAATGCCGACGGCAGCCAGGCCTTCGATCTCAAGGACACATCGATCAAGGCGGCACAGCTCGTCCGCTCGATCGAGGCCGGCGACAAGGCGAGCGCGCTGCTGGGCCTCGCCCTGCGCTTCGACGACGTGATGACCGGCAGCAACCGCGCGGACCGGTTGGTCGGCCATCGCGGCGACGACCGGATGAATCTGCTGAACGGCGACGACATCGCCAACGGCCACGTCGGCAACGACGTCATCGCCGGCGGCAACGGCAACGACATACTGAGCGGCTACTCTGGCAACGACACGCTACTGGGCCAGGTCGGCAACGATCTTCTCGACGGCCAGACGGACAATGATCGACTGGATGGTGGCGACGGCAACGATCGGGTCTACGGCGGCGACGGCAACGACACGATCAACGGCAACGCCGGCGACGACCTGCTGTACGGCGGCAACGGCGACGACCTGCTGAGCGGCGGCGACGGCAACGACAGCCTCGACGGCGGCAATGGCAACGACCGGCTCGCCGGGGGCGCAGGCGACGACGTCGGCCTGGGGGGCAGCGGCAACGACACGCTCGCCGGAGGCGACGGGGCCGATACGCTCAATGCCGGCGGCGGCGACGATGTCGTCGACGGCGGTGCCGGAGCCGACCGGCTGATCGGCGGTCTCGGCCATGATCGCCTGTACGGCGGCGATGGCGACGACAGGATCAGCGGCCACGGCAACGACAGCATGTGGGGCGGCGCCGGCAACGACTGGATCGTCAACATCGTCGACGTCGCCGGCAATTCCCGGCTGAGCGGCGACGCCGGCGACGACACGCTCGAAGGCGGGATCGGCAACGACTTCCTGATCGGCGGCCAGGGGGCCGACACGCTGTACGGCGGTGACGGCAACGACCGTCTCGACGGCAACGACGGTGCCGATCTGATCTTCGGCGGTGCCGGGGTCGACCGTTTCACCTTCACGCCGAACTGGCAGACCGACACGATCGCCGACTACGAGGAGGGCGAGAATCTCCAGCTGCGCGGGGTGGTCAGGGACGCCCTGACCTTCGTGGCGGCGGGCGACGACCTCGTCATCACCCAGAACAGCACAGCCAACGAGATCGTGCTCCAGGGCTTCATCGCCGACGATCTGCAGACCGTGACGGTCAACGGCGTTGCGCTCGTCGTAGGAGAGGACATCCTGGTCTGATCGCACCGGATGCCAGGCGGCCGGCCGGATGTCGATGAGGACGTCCGGCCGGCCTCAGCCGAGCAGCGTGGCATGGACCAGGTCCCAGATGGCCGGATTGGCCGCGACCAACAGGCCGTTCCGTCCATCTCCCGGTCGGTAGCGATTGCCGTCGAGGCGAGCCACGCGGCCGCCAGCCTCCGTGGCGAGCAGGGCGCCCGGCGCATGATCCCATGGTAGTGTCCGCCAGTAGAGGGCGAAATGCCGGGCTCCTGTCGCCACTGCCGGATAGTCGAGGCCGGCGCATGGCAGGGTCGGAAGCGCCTCACCGGTCGCAGGTAGTCGTGGTTCGATCGCCGCTCGCAAGTCGGCAGGCATGTAGCGCGTCAGCACCGCGCCGCGCAGGTCGATGATCGATGGACAATGCCGCGAGGGGCGGATTCGGCGCCCTTCGACGAAGGCGCCAGCGCCCTGCTCTGCGACCGCCAGCCGGTCGGCCGGGATATCGAGCAGCCAGGAGCGTACCGTCTCGCCTGTCGAGATCAACGCCACCATCATGGCGAAGCGAGGATTTCCAGCGACGAAGTTCGCGGTCCCGTCCAACGGGTCGACCAGCCAGATCGTCTCCTTGTCGACGCGCTCCATGATGGTTGGATCCGCTGCGGCCCGTTCCTCGCCAACAACGAAGGAGCCCGGAAGCAGCGATTGCAGGCGTGACGCCAGACGGCCCTCGGCAATGCGATCGACCGCCGTGACTATCTCTCCCGGTGATTTCTCGCTGATCTCGTCGTCGCGCAGCCTCGCGAACCGTGGGAGAATCACCTCGGTTGCCGTTTCGCGCATCAGCTCGCCGATTTGATCGGCGAGCCGGTCGTCGACCGCCCGGCTCACCCGTTCAGCTCGCGCGCCGCCTCGGCGAGGAACAGCCACGCATATTCCGCGAACGACCGGTCGACATGCAGCTCGAACCGCTCGGCGTCGAGCCGGTGCAGGGTGATGCCCACCTTGCCGAGCAGCGATCTCGCGACAGAGCCCGATGGAAAGACGCGGCCATGCAGATCGAGCGGGCAGCCCGCCGCCAGCGCGGTCGTGACGCGTGGTCCGGCGAGCCGCAGGGTCACGATCCGATGCGACACGTCGACCACGGCGTGGTGACAGCCTTCCAGCGCCTCATCCAGGGCCTGGATCGCCGGCTCGACCAGGTCGGCGGGACAGAGCAGCAGCCATTCGTCCGGTCCGAGCCAGAGGCATGCCGCCTGGTCGGCCATCGTCGCGGCGAGGGGGCGTGCCGGCACCAGGAAGCCCAGCGTGGCACTGGCCTTTTCCCGCCCCGCGGGGTCGAGGCGCAGCACCAGCTTGCCACGGAAGGGCGCCTCCACCACCGTCACGCCCGTGCCGACGATGGCGGGCAGGTCGGCGGTGGGGCTGGCCAGGAAAGGCTCAGCCATCGAGTCGCTCGTTTTTCGGATCGTAGAAGACGGTCGACGGCGTCACCTCGATCTCGACGGCACCGTCGGGCATCGGCACCCACAAGGTCTGGCCGCTCCGCTCGGCGCCGCCCGCCACCAGGGCGAGAGCGATCGACCGTCCGAGATTGGCGCTCATGTAGCTCGAGGTGACGTGGCCAAGCATCCGCATCGGCAGCGCCTGCTTCGGGTCCTCGACGATCTGGGCCCCTTCCTCGAGGACCACCGCCGGATCCCTGGTGAGCAGCCCGACCAGCTGCTTGCGACCCTTGGCGACGAGGTCCGGACGGGCGAGGCCGCGCTTGCCTATGAAATCGGTCTTCTGCCGGCTGACAATCCGGCCCATGCCCAGGTCGTGCGGCGTCACCGTTCCGTCGGTCTCCTGGCCGACGATGACGTAGCCCTTCTCGGCGCGCAGCACGTGCATCGCCTCGGTGCCGTAGGGCGTGATGCCGAACGGCTGGCCGGTTCGCCACAGGCTCTCCCACAAGGCGGCGCCATAGCCCGAGGCGACGTTGACTTCGTAGGACAGCTCTCCGGTGAAGCTGATGCGGAAGACGCGCGCCGGCAGTCCCGCCACCCGTCCCTCGCGCCAGCTCAGATGCGGGAAGGCCTCGCGCGAGAGGTCGATATCGGTGCCGGCGGCCGCCAGCACGTCACGGGCCTTCGGGCCCGTGACGGCGATCGCGGCCCATTGCTCGGTCACCGAGGTGCAGAACACCCGCAAGCCCGGCCATTCGCACTGCAGCCATTCCTCGAGCCAGGCGAAGACCCGCGCCGCATTGCCCGAGGTCGTGGTCATATGGAAACGGTCGGGACCGAGGCGCGCGGTGACGCCATCGTCCAGCACCATGCCGTCGTCCCTGAGCATCAGGCCGTAACGGCAGCGGCCGACCTCCAGCTTGCTCCAGGCGTTGGTATAGACGCGGTCGAGGAACGACGCCGCATCCGGCCCGCGGATGTCGATCTTGCCCAGCGTGCTGGCATCGAACAGCCCGGCGGCCCTCCGCGCGGCGCGGCATTCGCGCGCGACGGCTTCCTGCATCGTCTCGCCGGCCCGTGGAAAGTAGCGTGCCCGTTTCCACTGGCCGACATCCTCGAACACCGCCCCCTGCTGCTCGGCCCAGCCGTGGCTGGGCGTCTTGCGAACCGGGTCGAACAGCGCGCCCGGGCCGGGGCCGGCCAATGCTCCGAAGGTGACGGGCGTGTAAGGTGCGCGGAACGTCGTGTAGCCGGTGGCCTCGATTCCCTGGCCCAGGGCGTCCGCGACGATGGCCAGCGCGTTGACGTTCGAGGTCTTGCCCTGGTCGGTGCCCATGCCCGTGGTGGTATAGCGCTTGACATGCTCGATCGAGCGGAAGCCCTCGGACAGTGCCAGCTTCAGATCCTTGGCGGTGACGTCGTTCTGGAAGTCGACGAAGGCCCTGACCTTGTGGGCGGGCTCCCGGCTCGGCGCCAGCCAGAGCGGGGCCATCGTCGAGGCGGACTCCTCGTAGACGGCCGGCACGGTCGGTACAGCCGCCACGAAGCCCGCCGCTTCGGCCGCCTCGGCGCCGGCCCTGGCGCCTTCGCCGAGGCAATCGGCCAGGCCATAGCTGCCGTTGCAGGCGCCGGCCGACCGTCCGGCCGGCAGGTCGCCATCCGGCACGAACGCCGCGATCCGGTCGTCGAACCTCAGCCGGCCGCGAGCCTGCGAGTGCAGATGGACGGCCGGGTTCCAGCCTCCTGACATCAGGAGCGTGTCGCAGGCGACCCTCTCGGGCACGACATCCGGCGAGTCCGCCGGGGCGATCCAGGCATGGTCGATACGCCGACGGCCTTCGGTGCGCACGAGGATCGATCCGGCGCGCACGACGATGCCGGCCTCGCGCGCCCGTGCGGGCAGAGGGCCTTGCGGGTCCGGCCGCGCATCGACGATGGCCTCGACTGCGCTGCCGGCGGCGGCGAGATCGAGGGCCGCCGCATAGGCGCTGTCGTTGTTGGTGAACAGCACGACGCGCCCACCCGCCTTCACCGCCCAGCGGTTCAGATAGGCGCGGGCCGAGGCGGCCAGCATGATGCCCGGCCGGTCGTTGTCGCCGAACACCAGCGGCCGCTCGATGGCGCCGGTCGCCAGGACCACCTGCTTCGCCCGCACCCGCCACAGCCGCTGGCGGGGCATGCGTGGAGGAGTCGCGGAGAGGTGGTCGGCTAGCCGCTCGAGGATCCCCAGGTAGTTGTGATCGTAGTAGCCGAACACCGAGGCCCGGCTGAGGATCGTCACCTCGGGCATAGCCTCGAGCTCTTCGGCGGCCCGGCCCACCCAGCGCAGCGCAGGCAGGCCGTCGATCCGGCTCGCCGCATCGGCCAGCAGGGCGCCGCCCGGTTCGGGCTGATCGTCGGCGAGGATGACGCGGGCACCCGCGGCGGCGGCCGTTGCCGCTGCCATGAGGCCGGCCGGCCCGGCGCCCACCACCAGCACGTCGCAATGGGCGTGGCGGTGCAGATAGCGGTCGGGATCGGGCCCGGCAGGGCTGCGGCCGAGTCCGGCTGCCGCCCGGATGCGCGGCTCGTAGACCCTGGTCCACCACGACGGCGGCCACATGAAGGTCTTGTAGTAGAAGCCGGCGGGCAGGAAGGGGGACAGCAGGTCGCCCACTGCCCCAATGTCGAACGCCAGCGAGGGCCAACGGTTCTGGCTGGTGGCGGCGAGCCCGTCGAACAGCTCGACCTGCGTCGCCCGCAGGTTCGGATCCTCGGCGCCGTTACCGCGGTCGATACCCACCAGGGCGTTGGGCTCCTCGGCTCCTGCCGTCATGATCCCGCGCGGCCGGTGGTACTTGAAGCTGCGGCCGGCCAGATGGACGCCATTGGCCAGCAGGGCCGAGGCCAGCGTGTCGCCGGCGAAACCCTCGTAGGCGCGACCATCGAAGCTGAACCGCAGGCGCCGCCCGCGGTCGAGCCTGCCTCCTGACGGCAACCGCCAAGCTTGGCTCACGACCCCGATCCCTCCGGCGGCCGCTCGCCCATCGGATAGACGGTGAGGAAGCGGTCGCTCACGGTATCGCGGGCGGCGTTGAACCACCGCCGGCAGCCATGCGCATGCAGCCACCGCTCGAGCAGCAGGCCCTTGGTATTCTGCCGCAGGAACAGGTAGGCCTCCCAATCGGCGTCGCTGGCGGCCGTCGGGTCCGGCCGGGCTATGTGCGCCTCGCCGCCGCAGCGGAACTCGATCTCGGCGCGCGGGCCGCAATGCGGGCAGTGGATCAGGAGCATGTGACGGCTCTCAATGCGCGACTGCCGCGGCCGCGGCCTCGTCGATCAGCCGGCCGGTGCGGAACCGCTCCAGCGTGAACGGCGCGTTGATCGGGTGCGGCTCGTCGCGGGCGATGGTGTGGGCGAAGACGTGGCCCGAGCCCGGGGTCGCCTTGAAGCCGCCGGTGCCCCAGCCGCAGTTGACGTAGAGACCCTGCACCGGCGTTCTGGCGAGGATCGGCGAACGGTCGGGCGTGACGTCGACGATGCCGCCCCATTGGCGCAGCATCCGCAGGCGCGAGAAGATCGGAAACAGCTCGCAGATCGCCTCGAGCGTGTGCTCGATCACCTGCAGGCCGCCGCGCTGGCTGTAGCTGACATACTGGTCGGTGCCGGCGCCGATCACCAGCTCGCCCTTGTCGGACTGACTGACATAGGCGTGGACGGTGTTGGACATGGCGACGCAGGGGAACACCGGCTTCACCGGCTCGCTGACCAGGGCCTGCAGCGGGTTGGACTCGATCGGCATGCGCACGCCCGCCATCGTCATGACGACACTGGTATGCCCTGCCGCCACCACGCCGATCTTCCTGGCCCCGATGAAGCCGCGGCTGGTCTCGACCCCCACGATCCGTCCGCCGTCGCGCCGGATGCCGGTGACCTCGCAGTTCTGGATGATGTCGACCCCGCGCGCATCGGCCCCACGGGCGAAGCCCCAGGCCACCGCGTCGTGCCGCGCTGTGCCGCCGCGCCGCTGCAGGGCGGCTCCGGTTACTGGGTAGCGGATGTTCGGATCGATGTTCAGTGGCGGGCAGAACGCCTTGGCCTGCTCGGCGGTCAGCCACTCGTTGTCGATGCCGTTCAACCGGTCGGCGTGGATGTGGCGCTTGAGGATCTGCTCGTCGTGGGTGTTGTGCGCGATCATCATCACGCCGCGCTGGCTGAACATGACGTTGTAGTTCAGCTCGGCCGACAGGCTCTCCCACAGCTTCATGCTGTGCTCGTAGATGCCGGCGCTCTCGTCGTAGAGATAGTTGGAGCGCACCACCGTCGTGTTGCGGCCGGTGTTGCCGCCGCCGAGCCAGCCCTTCTCGATCACCGCGACGTCGGTGATGCCGTGCTCCCTGGCGAGATAATAGGCGGTGGCGAGCCCATGGCCGCCGCCGCCGATGATCACGACCTCGTAGCTCGGCCGCGGCTCCGGCGAGCGCCATGCGGCCTGCCAGTTGCGGTGGCCGGTGAGCGCGTTGCGGGCGAGCGAGAAGATCGAATAGCGCTGCATGTCCTGCGCGTCGGAATGGCGGCGCGACCTCTATAGAGGCTGGCGAGGCGGCGTGCCAGCCGGGGCCGACATCAGTCGATCTCCGCTAGGCGGACGGCCCGCCCGGATTCCGCCGAGCGCAGGGCTGCCAGCGAGAACCGCAGCACATCCAGCCCTTGGCCTCCGGTCAGCAACGGTGGCCGCCGGTCGTGAAGCGCCTCGATGGTGTCGCGGGTCGAGCGGACGAAGCTCTCCTCCCAGCCGGTCGGCATGGCCGAGAAGCCCGTGGTCTCGCCGTCGCGATAGAGGATCACCGGCGGCCGGTCGCCCAGCCGGCCGTGGCCTCGGGTGATCCACACCACGCCGCGCGTGCCGGTGATCTCGACCTGATCGTCCTGTGCGTAGTGCACGGTATCGACCATCAGGTCGCGCGCGTGCACCGCCTCGAACACGCCCATGCGGCTGCCGGGAAAGCGGAACGAGATCATCGCCGGCCCGTCGACGATGCCGCCCTCGATCTCGGTCCGTCCGATCCAGGCGTGCACCTCGTCGGGCATGCCCATGAACCACCAGGCGAGTGCGAACTTGTGGTGGCCGTCGTCGAACACGATGGGACCACCACCGCAGGTGGCGGGATCGAGCCGCCAGGACCGGGCCGCCGGCGGGACCGACCAGCCGTGTCGCGGGTCGCCGAACACGCTCTTGATGCGGATGGTGAGGGGCTCGCCGATGGCGCCGGCGTCGACCAGCTCCTTGGCCTTCTGCACCGGCGGGTAGAACACGAAGTTCTCGAACAGCTTGAAGAACAGGCCGCGCCGCTCGGCCTCGGCCACCATCGCCCGGGCGTCGGCGAGGCCGGTCGCCATCGGCTTCTGCACCGATACCGCCCGGCCGGCCCGCAGGGCGGCAAGGGCTGCCGGCGCGTGCAGGTGATGCGGCAGCAGCACCTCGACCAGCTCGACCTCGTCGCAGGCGAGTAGATCCTCCGGGCGGGTGAACAGTCGCTCCGGCGGGACGCCCCAGGCTTCCGCCTTTGCGCGGCCGATCTCGGGCGAGGCATCGCACAAGGCGACGATGCCGGCGCGTTCGTTGCGCAGATATTCGATGGCGTGGAGGTCGGAGATGCGCCCGGCCCCGACGAAGCCCACACCGATGCACCGCATTGCCCGACCTCCCTGCCGTCGTGGCGAGTTGACAGGCGACGCCTCCGCAGATCAAGGGCCGCGCCGCGATGGGCAGGGGCGGGCCGACCCACTATGTAGCGTCCATGTCCCGCGAGCTGCGCGCTCTCACCAACACCACCGCGGTCGGGATCGGCCTGGATCGGCGGATCGTCGAACGTCTGCGCGCCATCGCCTGGCCGGCGGATGATCTGGCATTCCGGCGCCGGCTCGTGCTCACCGTGTTCTGTCTCGCCTCCGCCGCTCTGCTCAACGCGTTCGTGCCGATGCTGTTCGCAACTGCGATCGATCGGTTGTCGGCACCAGTGGCGGTGGTGCTGCCCGTCGCGCTGCTCGCCGGCTACGTGGCGCTGGGCTGGATCGCGCGGGTCGTCAACGAGCTGCGCTGGGCGCTGTACGGCCCGATCGAGCAGCGTGCGCGGCGGCGCCTGGCCCTGGGTGCCTTGGAGCACCTGCACGGCCTGTCGCTGGGCTTCCACCTCGGCCGGCGCACCGGCCAGATCAGCCGCGTGCTGGAGAACGGCCTCAACGGCCTTCGCGAGTTGCTGTTCGACGGCATCTTCGTGGTGCTTCCGCTGTTGGCGGAGATACTCTTCGTCAGCGCCGTGCTGGTCGTGCGGCTGGATGCGGTGTTCGCCCTCGTCCTGCTGGTGACGCTCATCCTCCACGGCACCGTGCTGGTGGTGGGCTCGGAATGGCTGCGCGCCCACCAGCGCAAGGCCGTCGCGGAAGGGGCCCTGGCGCATGGCCGGGCGGTCGACAGCCTGCTCAACTACGAGACGGTCAAGTACTTCACCAACGAGCGGCATGTCGCCGGCCGCTACGATGCCAGCCTCGCCGAGGTCGAACGGCTGACCGTCAAGGCGCTGTCGCTGCGAACCGCCACCGGTGTGACGCTGGTCACGATCCTCAGCGCCGGCATGGCGACTATCCTGTTCCTGGCCGGCAGCCGCGTCGCGTCGGGTGCCATGAGCGTCGGCGAGCTGGTCCTGGTCAACGTCTACATGCTCCAGCTCGTCCGGCCGATGGAGCGGCTCGGGCAGATCTACCGCTCGATCAAGCAGGCCTTCGTCGACCTTGAGCAGCTCCTCGAGCTGCTGGACGAGGTTCCGGAAGTCGCGGACCGCCCGGGTGCGAGAATCTTGCCCTCGGGACCGGGCGAGGTCCGCTTCGAGGAGGTGAGCTTCGGGTATGGCCCCGACCGGCCGATCCTCGACCATGTCGACCTCGCCATCCGGCCAGGGGAGGCGCTGGCCGTGGTCGGTCCGACCGGTGCTGGTAAGTCGACGATCGCCCGACTGCTGTTCCGCTTCTGGGATCCCACGGCCGGGCGCGTGACCGTCGACGGCAACGATCTGCGCGACCTCACCCAGGAATCGCTGCGTGCCGCCATCGCCGTGGTGCCGCAGGACTCCGTCCTGTTCAACGAGACCATCGGCTACAACATCGGCTTCGGCCGGCCCGACGCGACGCAGGACGAGATCGAGGATGCCGCGCGTGTCGCCGAGCTGCACGACTTCATCATCGGGCTGCCGGAAGGCTACGAGACGGTCGTCGGCGAGCGTGGACTCAAGCTCTCCGGCGGCGAGAAGCAGCGCGTCGCAATCGCCCGCGCCGTGTTGAAGCGCCCCCGCATCTTCATCCTCGACGAGGCCACCTCGTCGCTCGACAGCGGCACCGAGCGCCGCGTTCAGGCCAATCTGCGCGCCGTCTCGGAGGGGACCACCACCCTCGTCATCGCCCACCGGCTTTCGACCGTCGTCGATGCCGACGAGATCGTGGTGCTCGACGGCGGTCGTGTCGCCGAGAGAGGCATCCATGCCGAGCTGCTGGAGCTGGGCGGCCTCTATGCCGAGTTGTGGGCTAAGCAGGCGAGCGAGGGCGACCCCGCCGGCCCGCAATCCGCCTAGGCCTTCACTCCCGCCCCGATCGCCGGCTCGGCTCCGGGGTCGAGCGGCCAGCGCGCACGCGCCGGCGTGTCCAGCGGATCGTCGTGACCGAGCGCCAGCCGCTCCTGGCCGGCCCAGGCGATCATCACCGCATTGTCGCCGCACAACGGCAGCGGCGGCGCTACTAGCCGCATCTCTCGTCTCGTCGCGAGGCGGTCGAGGCGTTCGCGGATCCGTGCGTTGGCGGCGACCCCGCCCGCCACCACGAGTGTGTCGCCGAGCGGGTGGCGCTGGCGGAACAATGCGATGGCATTGGCGGTGCGCTCGACCAGGCTGTCCGCCGCCGCCTCCTGGAAGGATGCGCAGAGATCGGCGAGGTTGCGGGGCTCGAGGGCCGCCGGGCCGAGCTTCAGGACGGCGTGGCGCACGGCAGTCTTGAGGCCGGAGAAGGAGAAATGGCAGCCGGGCTGGCCGGCCAGCGGCCTCGGGAAGGCGAACCTGGCGGGATCGCCGCTGCGGGCCAGCCCCTCGACCGCCGGACCGCCCGGATAGCCGAGGCCCAGCATCTTGGCGACCTTGTCGAAGGCCTCGCCCAGCGCGTCGTCGATCGTGGTGCCCAGCCGGCGATAGCGTCCGACATCCTCGACGACGAGCAGCTGGCAGTGCCCGCCTGAGACGAGGAGCAGCAGATAGGGGAAATCCACACCGTCGGTCAGGCGGGCGGTGAGCGCGTGACCCTCCAGGTGGTTGATCGCGATCAGCGGCAGCCGATGGACCAGACAGAGGGTCTTGGCGGTGACGAGACCCACCATCAGCCCGCCGATCAACCCAGGCCCCGCTGTCGCCGCCACTGCCCTGAGATCGCGAAAGCCGAGCCCGGCCTCGGCCATCGCCGCCTCGATCAGCCGATCCAGCCGCTCGACATGGGCGCGGGCGGCGATCTCGGGGACCACACCGCCATAGGGGGCGTGCAGGTCGAGCTGCGCCGCGATCGGCGCCGTGAGCACCCTGCGGTCGGCGGTGACGAGCGCCGCCGCCGTCTCGTCGCAGCTCGTCTCGATGCCCAGGACGATCGGCTCGGCCAAACGGATACCCTCTGCTAGAAGCGGCGCATCCTTTAGTCAGCGCAAGGCAGCATGGCCAGCACAGCACGACTCGTCATCGGCACGCGCGGCTCGCCCCTGGCGCTCGCCCAGGCGAGGCTGGTCGAGCAGGCGTTGGCCCGCGCCGTGCCCGAGCTGGCCGGACCCGGGGCCATCGCCACGCAGGTCATCCGGACCAGTGGCGACGCGGTGCAGGACCGGCCACTGGCCGAGATCGGCGGCAAGGGGCTGTTCACCAAGGAGATCGAGGATGCGCTGCTCGATGGCCGCATCGATATCGCCGTCCATTCCTGCAAGGACATGCCGACTGTCCTGCCACAGGGACTCGTCCTTGCCGCCAGCCTGCCGCGCGCCGATGCGCGCGACGCGCTGATCTGCGAGGGGGCCTCGACCATCGAGGAGCTTCAGCCGGCCGCGCGACTCGGATCGGCCTCGGTCCGGCGAGTGGCCCAGGCATTGGCGGTCCGGCCCGACCTGCGCGCCGTCCCCCTGCGCGGCTCGGTCGGAACCCGCCTGCGCAAGCTGGAGGAAGGGCAGGTCCAGGCGACCTTCCTCGCCATGGCCGGGCTCGACCGCCTCGGCGTCGCCGACGATCGTCGCGTCCACCCGCTGCCGGTCGAGACCATGCTGCCGGCGGTGGCGCAGGGAGCCATTGCGATCGAGGCTCGACAGGCGGACGAAGGCGTCTTCATGCTGCTCTCTCGAATCGACGACGCCGCGACCTCCCGCTGTGTGGCGGCTGAGAGGGCATTGCTGGCCGAGCTCGACGGCTCCTGCAGGACACCGATTGCCGGGCTGTGCATCGAGGAAGGGCAGGGGCTGTGGCTGCGCGGTCTCGCCGCCAGCCCCGACGGCAGCCGGATCGCCAGGGTCGAGCTGCGCGGCGCGGCCGCCGACGCCCGGGCGATGGGCCTCGAGGCCGGCCGTGCCTTGCGGCGAAGCGACGCGTTCGGCTAGGCGGTTGCGCGTCCTCGTCACCAGGCCGCGCGACCAGGCGGAGGCGACCGCCGAGCTGCTGCGCTGCCGCGGTCACGACGTCCTGGTGGATCCGGTGCTGAGCATCGAGCCGGTCCCCCTGGCGCCGATCAGCGTCCAGGGCTACGCCGCAGCCGTCATCACCAGCGCCAATGCCGTGCCTGCCCTGCCGGACTCCATGCAGGCCCTGCCGCTCTACGTCGTCGGCGCCGCGACGTCCGCCGCCGCAACAGCAGCGGGCTGGCGGGTCTCGGCGATGGCATCCGGGGATGGCGAGGCCCTGGCGCGGTTGCTGGTCGCGGAGTTGCGCAGCGGCCGGATCCTGCACATCGGTGGAGAGGACAGGGCTGCGGGCCTCGCGGAAGGGCTGGCCGGCAGCCGGCTGGCCCTCGATCATCGCGTCGCTTATCGCGCCGTCGTCGTGCCGACGCTGCCGTCGGCAACGCGGGATGCCCTGGTGGGCGATCGCCTCGATGCCGTCCTGTTGATGTCGCCGCGCACCGCTCGTCTCTGGTGCCGGCTCGTCCACGAGGTGGGGCTGGCCCGCCGGGCCGAAGCTCTCATCGTCGCCTGCCTGAGCAATGCTGTCGCCGAGGCGGCGCGAAGCCTGACTTGGCGGGAGCTGCGGGTGGCTCGGTCGCGCGACCAAAGAGCACTGGTCGACAGCCTTGATGACCCCAGGTGAAGGTGATAGCGCGAAACTCGCGGCGCCCGAGCCATTGTACCGGCCAGGGTGTGGGAGGGACGAAGGGAGCCTGATGTCGGGCAACAGCGACAGCGATCGCGTTTCGGCGGCTGAGGAGCCCGAGGGCGTGCCGGCCGGTGCGGCGACCGAGGAACCCGGTGCCCGGCCGGTGCCGGAGACGGCGCCGAGGTCGCGCGCCGGCCTCGTCGGCGGTGGTGTCGCCGGCGCCATCGTAGCCCTGCTGGTGAGCTTCGGCCTCGACGCCTCGGGTTGGCTCCATCGTCCGGACCCGGCGCTCGCCCAGCGCATGGGCGGACTCGACGCCGAAATCGCTGCCCTCCGCTCGGGCGCAGGCGGCATCGACCAGCGATTGACGGCGGTCGAGCAGCGCCCCGTGCCCGCCCAGCCGGACCTGGTGCCGCTGCAGCAGGCGGCTACCGGGCTTCGCGACGACCTGACGGCCCAGCACGCCGTGCTGGAGACTCTCCGCGACGGTCTCGCCAAGCAGGCCGACAGCGCCGATCTCGCGCGTGCCAGCACCGATCAGGCGATGCGCGAGTTGCGCGAGACGGTGAGCGGCCTGTCGCTCTCGCTGGCCGAGCAGCGTTCCCGCATCGACACTCTGGTGGCGCAACGTCCGGATCTGCAGCCGCTGACCGCCGGCATCCAGGACGCGCGCAAGGTGCTGGCGGCTCAGGAGGGCAAGCTCGCGGATCTCGCCGCGCGCGTCGCGATGCTCGAAGGGACGCTGGCCGGCGCTCGTGCCGCCGCCGCCGACACCGCCCGCCTGGCCCTGGCGATGGTCGAGCTCGATCGCGCGCTCACCGCCGGCGAGCCGCTGGCCGCCGCGCTCGAGCCGTTCGCGCCGCTCGCCGCCGATCCGGGCGTCGCGGGCCCGCTGGAACAGCTGCGGCCGCTGCGGAGCGAAGGCGCGCCCACCATCGCCCGGCTGCAGGCGAATCTCGCCGGCCTGCGCCCGCGTATCACCGAGGCGGTGCGTTTCGAGGGCTCGTCGGGCTGGCTGGACCGCACCGCCCAGAACCTCGCGGGGCTCGTCGACCTCCGACGCGGCGATGATGGCGCGTCGGGCACGGTCGCGGAGCTCGACAAGGCCGAGCAGGCCCTGGCGCAGGGCGATGTCGAGGCGGCGGTCGGAGCGATGCGGCCGCTCGCCGACGCCGGCAATGCCGGAGCTGCCGAATGGGTCGCCCAGGCAGGACGCCGGCTGGACGGCTTCTCCGCGATGGACCGCCTGCGGAGCTATCTGTCGGCGCACATGCCGGCCCCCGGTTGACGGGGATGGTGGAGTTGCACGCGCCCCGCCAGTGGGGTGACCCTTGCCCGGGCCGGCTTCGGGAGAACCGCTCTTGCTGCGTCTGATCATCTTCCTCGTCGTCGCCACAGCCCTGGCGGTGGTCGCCGTCTGGCTGGCCGACCAGCCGGGCAGCGTCACCCTGCGCTGGGGCGAGTACGAGGCTGTCACCAGTGTCGGCGTGACGGCCGTGCTGCTGCTGGCCTTCGCGCTCGCCGTGACGGTGGTGATCGAGGTCTATCGCTGGCTGCGCGGGCTGCCGCGCCGGGTCCGCAGGAACCGCGAGCATCGTCGCGAGGTTCGCGGCTACGAATCGATCACCAGGGGCTTGCTGGCCGCCGCCGGCGGTGACCGGGCGGCGGCACAGTGGCACAGCCGGCAGGCGGCGAAGCTGGCGCCGGATCGTCCCGGGGCACTGCTCCTGGCGGCGCAGACCGCCCAGCTGGACGGCCGTGACGACGAGGCCGCCAGGGTCTTTCGCGCCATGGTCGAGGTACCCGACACCGAGCTGCTCGGACTGCGCGGCCTGCTGGCCCAGGCGGTCCGTGCCGGCGACCGCAACGAGGCCCTGGATCTCGCCCGCCGAGCCTACGCGCGCAGCCCGCGCGCGCCCTGGGTACTGCAGACCCTGTTCGAGCTCCTGGTCCGGGATCGCAAATGGGCGGAGGCGCAGCCCGTGCTCGACGGCATGGGCCGCGAGAAGCTGCTGGGCGAACGCGTGCTCCACCGACGCCGCGCCATCCTGCTCCACATGCTGGCCGAGCAGGAGCGCGAGCAGGGCAGGACCGCCGAGGGGCTGACGCTCGCCCGGCGCGCCACCAGGCTCGCTCCCGATTTCGCGCCTGCCGCCATCGCCGCATCGGGCCTCGCCACCGCCTGCGGCAAGTCCCGCGAGGCCCGCAAGCTGCTCGAAGCTTCCTGGCGCGTGGCACCGCAGCCGGAGGTGGCGGCAGCCTGGCTGGCATTGCAGCCGTCGGAGAACCCGACCCGGCTCTACGAGCGCCTGCGCGCTCTCGAGAAGCTCCGCGCCGACAGTCCGCAGGCTCAGGTCGTGCTGGGCGAGGCGGCCGTCGCCGCGCATCGCTACGACGAGGCCCGCATCCACCTCGAGCGCGGGCTGACGCTCGGACCGACCGCGGCGCTCTACAGGGCGCTCGCCAACCTCGAGGATGCCGCCGGCGAGCCCGACAAGGCGCGCGACTGGCGCTCCCGCGTCGCCGAGGCGCCGCCGGACAAGACGTGGGTGTGCGAGGATACCGGCGAGATCATGCCCGCCTGGGCGCCCTTCGGCGCGAGCGGCGCCTTCGACGTCGTGCACTGGTCGGAGCCGCCGCGGCTGACCAGGCTCATCGCCTACGACCAGTCGCTGAGCACCATCGTCGAGGGCGGTGCGCCGGTGCCGCCGCCGCGTCCGTTGCCGCGAGCCCCGGCGCCGGACATGTCCACGGCCGCGGTCACCGAATGACGGGCCGCCCCGAACCCTTGCCTTGCGCCGCCCCCCCGTCTACAAGCCGCGCGTCGCCGTAGTAGCTCAGCGGTAGAGCATCCGCTTCGTAAGCGGGTGGTCGGGGGTTCAAATCCCTCCTACGGCACCAGTGATTTCAATGGCTTAGAGGCAGGTTTGGACGGTTCATGCTTCCCAAGTTGACTAATGGGAAGCGACGTCATGTCGTTTGCCTCCCAGGTTCAGGCATTCCACCTCCGCCCTGGTTTTCCTGACGAGCGGGTCCGCGGCGTCTCGTAACGGTGCGCCGATCGGCAGCTGTCGGAGCTGCCGATATCTCCCCCCGACTTGTATCATTGAAGAAGGCGTGATCGATCATGCCTTCACTCCGATCCGTTGGCGCGCACGACGCGAGGAAGTCAGGCGTGGCATGGGCACCCCCCCCCGGGGGGGGGTCGACCCAGGGGGATAAATCGGGATCGCGATGGGTCCCATACCGGAGGGGGCCTAGAACCTTCCTTCTACCAACCGTGGACTATGTTACGGCATCCGGAAGCTGCCTATCGCGAACGCACCGAGCTGAATGTGCCGGCTTCCGACGGGACGGCGGTGTTCGGCGCGATGATGGCGGTCCGCACTGACGCGATCCAGCGGAGCGGACGGCAAGTCCTGCCTCGTCGTCCGCGCCACCTCGACCTCGTTGGATCGTTCGACACGAAGAAGATTTGCGTGATGCAGGAGGCGACCCAAGAAGGGGGTAACGCCAGAAGCGAAATGGGATCCGTCCGAAGGCCCCTCACTCCAACCTTCTCGGGCCAAGAGGTAAGTGTCGCCGTCGGCACCCCGCTGCTCGGTTCGTCGACGAATCTGCCCGATTCGTCGAGTCGTCCAGGAAGCCAGGAAGCGCAAGAGCTAGGGTTCCCCTTGAAGCTCCATCCTGGCCGCATCATGGTGCCGCATCGACGGCGCCGGCGGCACGAGCGCGGGGGGAACCAGAAAGGATGCGCAACGCCCTGAATCGTATGATGGCTGCGGCGATGGCCGGCGTCATGGTTCTGGCTGGCGGCACGAGCCCGGCATCCGGCAACGAGGTCCTGAGCGGCAAGGAGCGCAAGGACATCATCTTCATCATCATGGACGACGTCGGCATCGACCAGCTCAAGCTGTTCGGCTATGGCGGCGACAATCCCCCGCGCACGCCCAACCTGGTGAAGATCGCCGACCGCGGCGTGCGCTTCACCAATGTTTGGGCGATGCCGGAATGCTCGCCCTCGCGGGCCACCTTCTTCAGCGGCCGCTACCCGATCCGCACCGGGGTGGAGGCGGCGATCGTCGACAACCATATCCCGCAGACCTACCTGTCCTCCTTCGAGGCCACCCTGCCGCGGCTGCTGTCCGACGCCGGCTACAAAAGATGGCCATGTCCGGCAAGTACCACCTCGGCAACGAGAACGACCCGGCCGGCGACTGCGCCCCGGCCACGCGCGGCTTCGATGCCTTCCGCGGCAACATGACCGCCGGCCCGCCTTCGATCGACCCGACGGCCGGCGGCGTCGACCCGTCGGGTCGACAGGCCTGCGGCTTCTTCCAGACCACCCAGGCCGGGGCCTGCTATTTCCAGCAGGGCCGGACCGTCACCTGCCGCGCCATCAACAGCGGCAACGCCTCGAACAAGTCCACGCCGGCCGAAAGCTGCATCCAGCGCGGCGGCATCTTCACGCCGGGCCAGGCCTGTGGCGCCAACCCGCCGCAACAGACCGCCTTCGACGTCTTCAACGCCTACTACGCCTGGCCGCACACCACGCTCGATGGCGCCCGCCCGGCCTATGCGGCACCGGCCTGTGACCGGGCGCAGACCGTCCGCCGCTACATGTCGAGCCGGCAGGCCGACGATGCCGCCGACTGGTGGAACGCCCAGTCCGGCCATCGCATGGTGACGCTGAGCTTCAACGCCATCCACACGCCGCTGCAGCCCGCACCCGACCAGCTGGCCCGCCGTCCCATCGACCGCATCTATGACTGCGGTGCCGTGCCGGCGCAGCGGGCATTGATCGACAGCATCTTCGAGGCCATGGATTCCGAGATCGGCCAGTTCCTGCAGCAGATCGGCGTCGCTACCCTGCAGCCCGACGGGCGGACGATCGAGCGGCTGGATCTGCGCGGCAAGGCCCTCGTCGTCGTCGGCGACAATGGCAGCTTCGGTCCGACGGTGCGGACCGACGCCGGCTTCGATGCGAGCCGGGCCAAGGGCTACGTCTACCAGACAGGCGTCTGGGTGCCGTTGATCGTCGCCGGCGACTTCGTCGCCCAGCCGGGGCGCGCGGTCGACGAGCTGGTGAATACGGTCGACCTCTTCAACCTGTTCGGTGCCTTGGCCGGCGTGAACGTCGAGGGGGAGGTGCCGTCTACGACGACCGTCGATGCCAAGCCGCTGCTGCCTTATCTGATGCGGCCGAAGCAGCCGGCGATCCGCCAGACCAACTTCACCGAGATCGGCGTCGGCACCTATTTCTCCGATCCGAGCCGGCGCAGCTGGCCGTGCAAGGTCGCCGCGACCTGCAGCGACACGGAGTTCCCGACCCAGGGCTTCTGCGAGGACAATGGTGGCACCTGGTACGGCCCGGGCGGCCAGCAGCAGATTTCGTCCTGCTGCGCCATCATCGACCCTTCGGCCGGCGAGCGGATCGTGCCGGTCTATCAGGCGGCCGTGCGCGACAAGCGGTTCAAGCTGGTGGAGATCCAGAACACGAACTGCGCCGCACCGCCCCAGTCCGGCCAGCCCAGGCCCTTCCCCTGGGCCGAGTACCAGACCCAGGCCACCTACGAGCTGTACGACATCCGCAAGACCAGGACCAATCCGACGGGCCTCGACAATCCGAGCGGCAACAAGATCGCCGCCTGCGGCACCAACCCCAAGGCATGCCTGCCCGGCTGGTTGAAGCCCGTCTTCGCCCAGCTCGACGGCGAGCTGAAGCGCATCCAGCTTTCGGCCAAGCCGCAGAACGATTGTGCCGCCAAGGGTGACGGCAACCTGGACCTCGTCGTCGATGCCCGGGACATCAAAGGCTGGGAGGCATTCAGCGGCACCGGCCCCAGCCGTTACGACATCAATGTCGACGGTCTGACCAATACTGCCGATCGCGCCATCATCGCCGGCAATCTGGGGCTGCGGTGCAGCCGCGGGTGATGGGCGCCTGAGGCGACGCTCCCGCGGCCAGGAAGGCGGCGGGAGCGGGCTCCGCTCATACGCCGGCGGTCGCCCAGGCCCTCAGCCTCGCCGTCGCCGCTCGTCCCAGGCGCAGCGAGTGTGTGGCGCCAGCCAGAGCGATGACCGACCGGTCGCGCGACTCGTATCGGATCTCGCTGACGCAACGACTGTTGACGATGAGAGACCGGCCGAGCCGCAGGAAGGGCGGCGATGGCAGGCTGCGCTCGATCTGTTTCAAGGGCTGCAGCACCAGCAGGGAGGCCAGGCGCTCGATCACCAGCCGGCTGAAATCACCCTCGGCACTGGCGGCGATCACGCGCCTGGCCGGAGTCACGACCACACGGCTGGAGGTGCGCAGGCGGAGAACGGGCTCGACGTCGTCCCCGGGTTCGCTGTGGGCCGGACTTGGCGCACGCTCCAGCCTCGCCATGGTCTCGGCCAGGCGCGCCGCCGAGATCGGCTTCAGAAGATAGTCGACGGCAGCGATGTCGAACGCCTGCAGCGCGTGCTCCGCATGGGCAGTGGCGATGACCACCTTCGGCGGCGATGGCAGGCAGGCCAGAAGGTCGAAGCCGTGCGCGTCGGGAAGCTCGAGATCGAGAAAGACGACATCCGGCTTCTCCCGCTCGATCACCGCAATGGCCGCCGCCAGCGTATCCGCCTCACCGACGATCTCCACGTTGGGGTGCCGCGCGAGCAGGCGGCGCATCCCCCGCCGCGCCAGCGCCTCGTCGTCGACCAGGACTACCCGTGGCACGGGGCACCCCTCAGGCTGAGTTCCGCCAGGACGCCACGCCCGTCCTGGGCGAGCCGGAAGTCGTGCCGACCGGGATAGTCGATCGCCAGGCGCCGCTTGAGGTTGTGGAGCCCAATGCCGGCGGAGCCGCTGCCGTCGATCAGCCTGCCGGTGTTGCGGACCAGGATCCTTAGACCATCCGTCACCGCTTCGACCCGGACCAGCACGTCGAGCCGCTCGCCGCCACCGCGCAGCCCGTGCTTGATGGTGTTCTCGACCAGCAGTTGAAGGACGAAGCTCGGCATGGGTCGCTCGCGCGCCGCCTCGTCGATCTGCAGCTGGCACGACAGCCGCTCGCCGAAGCGCGCCTGCTGGATGGCCAGATAGGCGCGCAGCGTCGCCTCCTCGTCCTCGACGAGGCAGACCGTCCGGTGCGGCAGCCGCAGCGAGCTGCGCAGATAGTCGGCGATATCGTGCAGCATGCCGAGCGCCACCTCGGGCCGCTCGGGAATCTCGACGGCCACGCCGTTCAGCGCGTTGAACAGGAAATGCGGATCGAGCTGCAGTCTGAGCTGGTCGAGCTCCGCACGCAGAGCCGCGTTCTCGGCCACCGCCGCCCTTTCGCGACTGTCGCGGGCGGAAATGCTGGCCGAGATCCAGAAGTACAGCATGCTCCAGCTCAAAAAGATGAAGAGGTAATAGATGAACGGCAACACGACCCATTGCACCGGCTCCGACTGGGTCATCGGCAGGTCGAACACGACACGGGTAACGCCGGCGATCACGACGAGAATGATCGCCCCCAGGAAGCTGACCTGAGCGACCAGCGCCACCGTGCCGCGACGCATCACCGCCGCATCGTCGAGCCGGCGGTAGATCTCCCGCATGACCGCCGTCACGGCCACGGCCGAAGGCTCCAACACCGCCGTCATGGTGGCACCGGCCTTGAGCTCATTGTAGATAAAGGTGCGCGAGATCGTGCCGAAGAGCAGCAGCAGCAACAGAAGCAAGGCCTGCCCCTGCCAGAAGCTGGACAATCCCAGGGGCCGGGACGCCCACGGGCCGGCCATCGCCGGTCTTGTGTCGATCATCGCCGCAACCCTACGGCAGCGCCGTGTACAGTAAGCGGCAGTCCGCGCCTGCCGCCCGATTCGTCGACGATTCGGCCCGATTCGTCGAGTCGCTCGTGAACCTCAGAATGGCCCAGGATAGGGATTCAAACAACTAGAAGACGGGAGGCCGCAGGCCATGTCGCGCGGAAAGACTCGGCTCTTGCGCCGCTGCTTGATGCTCGGCAGTGCCACCTGGGTGATAGCTGTATCGGCGGCGCAAGCGACGACGCCGAGCTGCTCGGAGGTGAACTATGTCGACCAATGCACCCAGGGCTCCGGCAGCTTCACGACGCCGATCGATATCCAGAACGAGAGTGCAAATCCCGGGGTCGACGGTCTCTCCGTATCGCTCACCACCAGCGGGACCTTCAACGTCACCGCGGGCTCCGATGCCTTCGCCATCCGAGTGACCTCGACCGGTACCAACGGCGTCGATGATGGCCGGGGCGGCAATGGCGGGTTCGTGACGATCGACAACACAGGTACGCTCAAGGTCACGCAAAGCGACGGCACTAGCGAGCTGATCGGCATCGATGCCCGTTCGGTCGGCGGCAATGCGGACACAGACAACGACAACAACGGCTCTTCAGGCGGCAATGGCGGTGGTGCTGGCGCCGTGACCATCACGAATACCGCCGCGATCTCCCTGGACCCCAGCCTGCCCGAAGGCGGAACTGGCATCTATGCGCTTTCTCAGGGTGGCTCCGGCGGCGAGGCCAACGTCGAGGCCGGAATCAACCAGCCCGGCGGCAATGGCGGTGCCGCTGGGACGATCAGCATCTCCAACACCGCGGCGATCACGATGGGCAGCGCTTCCACGCCCGTCGCAAATGCGGGCTTTGCCTACGGAGTCCAAGCCGAATCCAACGGCGGCAGCGGCGATACGAGCGCCAACGGCAATGGCAATGTTCCGGCTTCCGGCGCCGGCGGGACCGGCGGCGCGATCACGATCAGCAACAGCGCACAGATCAGCCTGCATATCGAAGGGACCGACGGCAGCGGCCAGGTCATGGGCATCATGGGAAGCTCGGCCGGCGGCGCCGGTGCCGCCTCTTCCTACAACTACAACAGTGGTGGCAGCGGTGGTTCGGGCGGCAACGTCACCATCACGCTGAACAAGGGCGGCGACATCGACATATCAACCGTCGAGCCGGTCAACAGTGGCGGGGCTGGAATCAGCGCGACCAGTCGAGGCGGCAAGGGCGGGCAGGGCAACAAGCAGGACGGCAGCGGCGGCCAAGGCGGCAACGGAGGCAGCGGCGGCGCCATCACGGTCACGGTCGACGGCTCGTCTGTCACCACGCAGGGCATCGGGTTCGGCGGGATCTTCGCCTTGTCTGCCGGCGGCGATGGCGGTCCCGGCGACGACGAGAACAAGAGCAGCGGTGGCTCCGGTGGCACAGGCGGGGCCATCCAGATCAATCTCCAGGATGGCGGATCGGTCAGCACGACTGACGAATACGCCTACGGCATACTGGGCCAGAGCATAGGCGGGCTCGGCGGTAACACCGGCAATGACACGGCGATCTTCGGCACGGCCGGCAGCGCCGGGGCCGGCGGCAACAGCAGCAGTGCCGGTGCCTTCACCTCGTCCGGAACGACGATCTCGACCAAGGGTGACTTCGCAGCCGGCATCGCCTTCCAGTCGATCGGCGGCGTTGGCACGGGCGGCAGCTTCGTCGGCGTGCTGAGGGGAAGCGCCGGCAATGGCGGCAACGGCGGCAGCGGCCTGCGGGCGGCCATCAACTCCGGCTCGACGATCACCACGGAGGGCGACCACGCCTACGGACTCCTGGCCCAAGCTGTCTCAGGCAGTGGCGGCACCGCCGAGGTTCTGAACACCGGCAACATCACGACGAAGGGCTATGGGGCGATCGGCATCGTGCTCCAATCGATCGCCGGTGGTGGTGGTGCCGCCGGCAGCGCCGGTGGGCTGTTCGCCATCGGCGGCAACTCGGACACCAGCTACACCGCCAATGGCGGCAACATCGACTTCAGCAACAGCGCGCAGATCAAGACCTCGGGCGATGCGGCGATAGGCATTCTGGCCCAATCGATCGGCGGTGGTGGCGGCACCGGGGCCGGGTCGGTCGGCATCGACTCCGTCGGCGGCTCGGGCTCGGCCGGTGGCAGCGGCGGCACCGTGGTCGTTCGCGCAGAACGGAACCCTCGGTACGGTGTCGACGGCCGGCGAGTTCGCGCATGGCGTCGTGCTGCAATCGATCGGCGGCGGCAACGGCGGCAACGCCTTCGACTTCTCGGTCACGCGGCCGCCTGAAGCCATCGGCGGCGACGCGGCGGGCGGCGGGGCCGGGGGCACCATCACGCTGGACAATCGGCAAAGCCCGTGGCCTCCAGCATCACCACCACCGGCGAAGCGGCGGTGGGGTTGGTGGTGCAATCGATCGGCGGCGGCGGCGGCACGGGCGGCGACGCCACCGGCGCAGGCTTTGCCGACTTCTTCAATCTCGAGATCGGCGGCTCGGGCGCCACGGCACCGGCCAATGGCGGCAAGGTGACCATCGACCTCGACGAGCTGTCGATCACCACGAGCCAGGCACGGAGTGCTGGCATGCTCGTCCAGTCGATCGGCGGCGGCGGCGGCGGCGGCGGCAGCGGTGGCGCTGCGACCGGCCTCGACGCCGATCTGGGGCTGGCCGTCGGCGTCAGCGTCGGCGGCTCGGGCGGTGCGGGCGGCAGCGGCGGAGCGGTCACCATCGATCTGTCCGGCACGCACATCACCTCCGGCAAGGCCCTGCCGAACGGCAACGAGGGCAACCAGCCGACCGATACGTTCGGCGTGGTGGTGCACTCGGTCGGCGGCGGCGGCAATGGCGGCTCGGCCACGGCCGACGATCTGGCTGTTCTCGCTCCGACCTTCGAGGACGTCAGCCTTGCCGTCAGCGTGGCCGTGGCGGTGGGCGGTGCTTCGGGTGCGGCCGGAGACGGTGGTGCGGTCGCCTTCACGCTCGACGGCGGCTCCTCGGTCAGCACCGTGGGGCAGGGCTCGCATGGTGTGGTGCTGCAGTCGGTCGGTGGCGGCGGCGGCACGTCGCAAGGCTCGACCCTGATCCTCGGCGGCTCCGCCAAGGACTATTCGGCCAGCGTCAATATCGGCGTCGGACGAACCGGCGGCAGCGGCGGCGTCGGCAACACCGTCACGATCTCCAGCGTCGGCGGGATCACCACCAGCGGCGGTGACGCCGATGGCATCCTGGTGCAGCCGATCGGCGGCGGCGGTGGCCTCGGCGGCTCGATCGGCAATGACGGCTCGGCGGACCACCAGCTGGCCAACGCGCTGTCGCTCATCGTCGACAAGCTCACCACCTACAAGTTCGGCGTCAGCGTCGGTGGCCAGGGCGGCACCGGGGGTACCGGCGGCGAGGTCGACCTCACCAGCTCCAGCACGATCAAGACCTCGGGCGACTGGGCCGACGGTATCGTCGCCCAATCGATCGGCGGTGGTGGAGGTGTCGGCGGTACCTCCGTGGCCAGCGGCAGCGAGGCCAAGGCCGACACCGAGGTCGGCGTGGGCGGCGGCGGAGGTGGCGGCGGCAATGGCGGCAAAGTCACCACGACGGCAAGCGGCACGATCACGACCGCGGGCCGCGGCGCCTACGGCATCGTGGCGCAATCGATCGGTGGTGGTGGTGGCCAGGGTGGCGACGGCTCGGATTCCTCGACCATGGTCATGAAGATAGGTGGTGGCGCCGGCATCGGCGGCTCGGGTGGAGCCTCGGGCGATGGCGGAGCGGTCGCGATCGAGACGCCGAACGGCCACGCCGCGGTGGTCGAGACCGCCGGCGACGACGCAGTGGGAATCGTGGTGCAGTCGATCGGCGCCGGCGGCGGTATCGGAGGCGCCGGCAGCAGCGAGAGCGGCCTCGCCCTCGACATCGAGGCCACGATTGGCGGCGCAGCAGGAAGCACGGGCGCCGGCGGGACCTCGACGATCGACGGCGAGTTCCAGGTGACCACCGCCGGCGACCGCGCCTTCGGCATTGTGGCGCAGTCGATCGGCGGCGGCGGCGGCATCGGCGGCGATGCGACGGGCGGTCAGCTCGATTTCACCGTCGGCGGGGCTACGCCCAACAACGGCGGCGGTAATGCCGAGACAGTTACGGTCAACGTAAACGCCAGCATTCAGACCGATGGCGATGGAGCTTTCGGCATCCTGGCCCAGTCGATTGCCGGCGGCGGTGGTATCGGTGGCGACAGTAGCGGCTCGTTTGCGGGTCGGACCGGCAGCCCCGATCAAATTGGCGATGCCAACTCGGTCACCGTCACCCAGGCGGGCAGCCTGGTCGCGAGCGGTGACGGCTCGATCGGCATCTTCGCACAGAGTGATGGCCCGACAGACATGAGGAATATCGCGGTCACCGTGAACGGCAGCGTCTCCGGCGGCTCGGGCGATCAGGGCGTCGGCGTGCAGATCGATACCGGGGTGGACAACACGCTGACCGTCGGCAGCGGCGGCAGCATCTCGGCCGCCTCGGGCGTGGCCGTCCGGTACACGACCAGGCTCGATCCTGGCGCCAACACCTTCACCATCACCAACCACGGTACGATCACCGGCAGCATCGACGACGCCACCGGCGCCAACACGCAGCAGGCACGTGTCGCGGCGGCGGCCACCGAGGCTGGCTCGACGATCACCCTCGACAACCGCGGCACCGTCGCTGGCGCCCGCAGCCTCGATGCCGATGTGCGCAACAGCGGCACGATCGAGGTCGGCGATAGCGGCACCGTCGACAGCACGGAGATCGCCGGCAATCTCGAACAGACCTCGGCCGGCCGGACGGTGGTCGACGTCGACCTCGCCGACAATGCCGCCGACACCCTCGTGGTCGCCGGCGACGCGACACTCGACGGTGCGGTCAGGGTGGCGCCTCTTACCCTCTTGCCCGGCCGCAGCGCCGATTTCCTCAGCGTCGGCGGGGCACTGCAGGGCGGCCTCGAGGCCGAAGCCTCGCCGATTTTCCGCTATGCGGTCGAGACGACCGGGAACACCGGCACGATTTCCGTCGCATCGGCGGACTTCCGCATGCCGGCTGCGGGCCGCTCCGACAACGAGCGCGAGGTGGCTCGGCACCTGCAGGCCGCGTGGGACGATGGAGACGTCGAGCGCTTCGGGGCTTTCTTCGCGGCGATCGACACGCAGGCCAGGGCAGGCGCCTACGGCGATGCGCTCTCCGACCTGTCGCTCGGCGTGGCCGCGGCGCCGGCTACCCGCCGGCAGGCCACCACGCTGGGCTTCGCCGACGGCTTGAGCAGCTGCCCGGTGTTCGAGGACGGCACGGCCGTGCTGCGCGAGGACGCCTGCATGTGGGCGCGCGTCGCTGGCAGCCGCGCCGACCAGGATGCCGACGACGGCGCCTCCGGCTTCGACGAGGACGCGATCAGCTATCAGCTGGGGGCATAGTGGGAGGTGTCGCCCGACTGGTTCCTGGGCCTCGCCGCCGCCTACCAGCACGACTGGTTCGACAGCGACGACGGCCGCTCGAGCAGCGACGGCGACAGCGCCTTCGCCGGGGTTTCCCTCAAGCGGCAGTGGGGTGCGTGGCAGGTGGGCGGCGTGCTGAGCGGCGGCTATGGCTGGTACGACACCACCCGCAAGATCAGCATCCCCGGCTTCAGCGGCAAAGCCGACAGCGAGCCCGAGTTGCAGAACGTCGGTCTACGCGTCCGCGCCGCCTACAACTGGGGCCGGGAGAAGCTCTATGTCCGCCCCCTATGTCGATCTCGACGCCATCTACACACGCCAGCCGAGCTACGACGAATCCGGTGCCGGCGATCTCAATCTGGACGTGCGCAGCAGCGACCAGTGGAGCCTCGTCGCCACACCGTCGGTCGAGGTCGGCGGCCGGGTCACGGTAGGCGAAACCAACACCCTCCGCCCCTACGCCCGCGTCGGGCTGGCCCTGTCCAACCAGGACGACTGGACCAGCAAGGCCCGCCTCGCCGCAGCACCCGGCGGCGCCGACGGCTTCGAGTCGAGCGTGCCGATGGACGAGGTGACGACGAAGGTCGGCGCCGGCCTGCAGCTTGACACCCAGCGCGGCCTGGAGCTGCGGCTACAGTACGACGGCCAGTTCTCCAGCAACCTGACCAGCCACGGCGGCTCGCTGCGCATCGCGCTGCCGTTCTGACAGATCTCCGTGAAGAGTCGGGTTGGAAATCGAAGCTGTCGGCCGACCGGCGATCGGCAGCCGGCCGAGCGGCAACTCGCCGAGCGCGAGGCCAAGCTGCGCGGGATGGAAGTCCCTGTTCCCGCACCGGCACCAGCGCCGATGACGGCGTCCGACGACCCGGCCACGGCGATGGCACCGCCGCCTGCGGCTCCAGCGATCCCGCTGTCCTACCCCACGGCAGAAGGCCCGATCCCACGTGTCCTGGCACTACCCAGCGGCGGCTGCGGTGGCTGAGGCGAGCCGGCCAGCGTCTATCCCTCCGCCCCGGCCGACACAGCGCCCCGCGGCCCGCTTGAGGACGCTCATACTCGACGCGGTGACGGAGACGCTGACCGGTGGCTCCGGGCAGGCCGGCCTGGGCGAGCCTTCGCTCGAAGGCGTGGTGATAGGCGCCGGTGGGCTCGAAGGCGATCCGAGCGATCACAAAGCCCTCGAGCCAGGCGATCAGGGCGGACCATCCCCTGGCGTCATTGGCGAGCCGGCGCGATACCCCGGCAGGACGTCGAGTGTATCTTTGGCGATGTCCACGCCGACCGATTGCGCTACGGTGTCCGGCATCTTTTCCGGGTCCTCTGCTTGTCGTCCGGGCCGTCACGCCCGGGTATCCGTTCAGACCACCAGGAAAAGAGAGGGGCGGTCACACTCTAGCTCGGCCCGCAACGGCCAGCATTTTCCCGACCCGTCCCCTCCCGTCGCCGGTGAGCTCGCAACTCACCGGCGACGGCCCATCTTCGCTCGACGAGCCGAGAACGTCATAAGACAAGCATTTTTCCGGTCGTGTGACCAGGTTCACATACAATCGTGGAGACAAGCTGTTGAATATCAGCTCGCAAGAGGATGCACTACCATCGATGGTTGGTGATCTTCTTGTGCCTGCCAACGTCAATGCGTGAAGGACCTGCCGCTATGGACAAGAACGTCTACGCGTTGACTACCAAGGCTGTCTTGGTTTTCTCGACGACTCTGGCAACCGTCCTGCTCGGCACTGCGCCGGGACGGGCCGGGATGACCGACCAGGCGACCGGGGACCACTGCGTGGGGACCGGCTGCATGGAAGGCGGCGACGACCTGCCGATCCAGACCAACACCAACACCGGACCGCCGCCCGTCTATCTGCCGTCGAACGTCACCACCGAAGACTGTTCGAGTGCCGATTCCCGACGGATCGGCGCTGCCGTCACCTGGCTGGAGAACAATATCCCGGCGATCACCGCCAAGATGGCTGAATCCAGCTATCTGATGTCCTGGCCTGGCAACACCCGGGAGAAGTTCGAGGAGAAGCTGGACAAGAAGCTCGAGTTCCACTGTATCAACCAGAAGGACAAATGCGACCACCTGCTCGGCAAGGTGGTGCCGGTGTTCGCCCAGCAGCGCATCAACCTGTGCTCGACGAACATCAACGCCAGCGGCGACGGCGATGCGGTCAAGACCGGCAGCCTCTACGCTCACGTCATCGCCCACGAGATCGGCCATCTGATCCGCATCAACAGCCACACCGGCGGCTGCGTCAGCCGGTTTACCGACGGCAGCTTCTCGGATGCGCTGGGCTTCGCTGCCGAGTACGCCTTTCGCGGCGAGACCTACGACCCGAAGGCCTACGCCGGCGGCTGCCCTGGGCTGGACCCCCAGCCGTTCAGCTGGGAGGACAAGCTGAACAACATGGAGAAGCCGATCCAGGCCCAGAAGTAGATGTCGTCGCCTTGGGCCTGCCATCGCCGGTCCCTGCGGCTGGCGCGCTTCGATTATCCGACGATCTTCCAGTAGGAATCCTTCCGCACCACCAGCCCGTCGCGAAAGGTGTAGAAGTCGCAACCCCTCACCTCGAGGCGACGGCCCTCGGAAGGGGTGCCGGTGAGGGTCCATTTCGAGATGCCGATGTCGCCATCGACGAAGTGATTGGCATCGCCGTAGTGGACATCGGGGAGGCCGCGAAAGCGTCCCGCAAGAGCTTCGCGCACGGCAGCCTTGCCTTGCGAGCGGGCTCCCCACGGGTCCGGGCCACGCGGCATCTCGAGCACGCAGTCATCGGCAAAGTGGCCCATGACGGCGTCGAGATCGTGGGCGTTGAAGGCGTCGCACAAGGCTTCGAGCTTGCGCCGGATGTCGCTCATGTGTGCCCTCGCGCTATTGCTGGTCCACTGGCCACAAGAGTAGCTCAGAACTTCCGGCGAGCCGATCAGGGATCAAGCATCCGCCGCACCTGCGCGGCGGCGAAGGGCTGGCCGGCACCGTTGATGTAGCCCAACGCCGCCAGTTCGGCCGCGATCTCGCGCAAGGACCGCTTCTCACCGGTCTTCGGGCTGCGCCGTGCCAGCCGCTTGGCCTCGCGCACCAGGGCGGGCTGCAGCTCGCCCCAGCCCTTTCGACCCTCGACGCGCCGCCCGACCCGCTCCGACGCCCTATCCCTGGCCCCGCGCAGCTTGCCGACCAGCCGAGCCTTCTCGTACTCGGCGAACGCCGCCGCCACCTGCCGCATCATCACCTTGGCCGGATCCTCGGCCTGGGTCAGGTCCTCGCCGCCGGCGGTGACCACCCGCACGCCGCGCTGGATCATCAAGAGCACGCCCAGCTCGGCGGCGATCACCGAGCGGGCGAAGCGGCTGGCGTCCTCGACCAGCACCAGGCGCACGCCGTTGCCCTCGATGTGCCCGAGCATGGCGGCGAAGCCAGGCCGGGTCGTTGTACCAGCCGACCAGCTCGACGCCGGTCAGGGCGGCATGCCGCTCGATCGCCAGCCGCTGCCGGGTCTCGCTGTCTCGATCGGCGCGACATTGGCGGCCGACGAGGTCCGGACATAGCCCAAAGCCTCCACCTTCTCCCGGCCGTTTCCCCGTGACACTGTTCGATCTCCTGGGCGTTTCTGGATCTTTTTCTTAGGAAATCGTAACAGCAATGCGCCACCTGTCACGCCCTGACCGGGCCTGCGCGGAATACCCGAGAGCGGGCTGCACAACATCCCCGCTGTCGCTATCTTCTCCCGTGGCGTCGGGCTCGGCCCTTTTGCTGGTGGTAGAGGTCGGGGCTTGCCTCGAGACGCTAAGGACCGCACCAAGACGCGCGCGCCCAGTCCGACGTCCTCTCGCCCCGCGGAAGGAAATGCCCGGCTTCCACTGGCGCTCGTGCCAGGTCCAGCATCGGCCGGAGTTTGCTAGTAGCGGGGCGAGGCGCCCTTCTCGTAAGGCGTCAGCGGCTGGCGGCACCCCCCCGGATAGGCCGGGTGTACCCCGCCGACCCCCAAGTTCTGGGTCCCATTGCCCGACGGGTCCCCCGAATGAGCCTCCTCCCCTGGAAATCCGAACGGCCGACCTGACGATGCTCTGGGACAGCCGGCCCGATAGGTTCGTCCAGGACGACCGGCCGAGGTCCCGTGCCAGTCGATGCGAGGATAAAGGGGAGATGACGCACTTCGATCCACCATAGCATTCCAGCACGTCAACCATTTCGCGCGTTCGATGCGATCGGCTATGCAGGTCTCATGTTCCTGTCGATTGCCACCACGCACCAGCCGGCCTCCGATCTCGGCTACCTGCTCATGAAGCACCCCGATCGGGTGCATGAGTTCGATCTGGCCTTCGGCAAGGCACTTGTGTTCTACCCCGAGGCCAGCGCGAGGCGTTGCGAGGCGGCGCTCGTGCTCGACATCGATCCTGTCGGGCTCGTGCGTGGCCGCGGTTCGAGCGAGGGCCTGCTCGATCAGTACGTGAATGACCGGCCCTATGCGGCCTCGTCGCTGCTGTCGGTGGCACTCAACCGGGCGTTCCGCACCGCCATGACCGGGGCTTCGAGAGAGCGGCCGGAACTGGCGGCAATGGCTATCCCGCTCGAGCTTCGCGTGCTGCCGCTGCCGGCGCGCGGCGGCGATGATTTCGTGCGAGCACTGTTCGAGCCGCTCGGATGGGATGTCGGGATCGAGCGCATCCACGGCGCGGGCGGCATGTCGCGCTATGTGGCCCTCAGCCTGTCGGGAAACCATCGGGTCGCCGACGCGCTGTCCCATCTCTATGTGCTGATTCCGGTGCTGGACGACGACAAGCACTATTGGGTCGGCGACGACGAGGTCGAGAAGCTCCTGGCGAAAGGTGGCGACTGGCTCGCGGGACATCCCGAGAAGGAGATGATCGCCCACCGCTACCTCAAGCACCGGCGCAGCTTGGCGCGGGCGGCGCTGGCGCGCCTGGCACCCGAGGAAGCGGAGGAGTCGGAGCCCGAGACAGCACCGCGCGACGCCGCCGAGGAGGCTCTGGAGAAGCCGCTCCGGCTCCATACGCAGCGCCTGGACGTCGTTACCGAGGCTCTGGCCGCGGCCGGAGCGAGGACGGTCGCCGACCTCGGCTGCGGCGAAGGCAAGCTTCTCGCCCGCCTGGTGCGCGACCGGCGCTTTGCATGCCTGATCGGTCTAGACGCGTCCGCGCGCTCACTAGAGCATGCGGCTGAGCGGCTGAAGCTCGATCGCGCTGGCGGCCCGAGCGAACGGGTCACGCTGTTGCACGGGGCGCTCACCTATCGCGACGAGCGCTGGAAGGACGCCGATGCAGTGGCACTCGTAGAGGTCATCGAGCATCTCAATCCCGACCGGCTGCCGGCGCTGGCGCGGGTGGTGTTCGGCGAGGCCCGCCCGAAGACCGTCGTGGTGACGACGCCGAACGCCGAGCACAACCGGCTGTTTCCCGATCTGCCGCCAGGTAGGTTCCGGCACCCCGACCACCGCTTCGAATGGAGCCGCAGCGAATTCGGCACCTGGGTCGCCGGGATCGAGGAGCACTTCGGCTATACTGCGACGATCTCGGGCATCGGCGCACATCACGAAGAATTCGGGGCACCCACTCAGATGGCGGTGTTCGTCCGATGACCGGCACTGCGATCGACGTGCCCGACTTCTCGCTCATCGTCCTGATCGGTGCGACGGGCTCGGGCAAGAGCACCTTCGCGGGCAGGCATTTCAAGCCGACCGAGGTCATCTCTTCGGATCGGGCGCGCGCCCTCGTTTCGGATGACGAGAACGACCAGGCGGTCAGCGCCGATGCCTTCGATCTCGTGCGGGTTGTCGCCGAGAAGCGGCTGAAAAACCGCAAGCTCACCGTGGTCGACGCCACAAATGTGCGCGCACCTGACCGCAAGCATTGGGTGGAGATCGCACGTCGTTGGCATGCGCTTCCCGTCGCCATCGTTCTCGATCCGGGGCTGCAGGTGTGCATCGAGCGCAACAGGCTGCGCCCCGATCGGAATTTCGGGCCGGGCGTGCCCCAGCGCATGATCTCGGAAATCCGCAAAGGCCTGCGCGGTCTTCAGCGCGAAGGCTTCCGGCAGGTCTGGAAGCTCGAAAGCGTGGCCGACATCGAGGCCGCAACCGTCGAGCGCCGGCCGCTCTGGACCGACAGGCGCGATGATGCGGGTCCCTTCGACATCGTCGGCGACGTTCACGGCTGTGCCAACGAGCTGGAAGCACTGCTGGCTGCGCTCGGCTATCGGCTCACTTGGGCGGACGGGCACGCGGTGAGCATCGAGGCGCCGCACGGCCGCAGGCTGGTGTTCGTCGGCGATCTCGTCGACCGCGGCCCACGCTCGCCCGATGTGATCCGCATCGCCATGGCTGCCGTCGCCGCGGGCGGCTACGCCGTGCAAGGCAATCACGACGCCAAGCTCCTGCGCTGGATGGAGGGACGCAACGTCAAGATTGCGCACGGCCTCCAGGGGACGATCGAGCAGCTGGCCGGCGAGGCCGACGCGTTCAGGGCTGGCGCCAAGGCGTTCCTCCATGACCTGCGCAGCCACTATTGGCTCGATGGCGGCAAGCTAGCCGTCGCCCATGCCGGCCTCAGGCAGGAGATGATCGGCCGCGGCTCGCCTGCGGTTCGTGACTTCGCGCTCTACGGCGAGACCACCGGCGAAACCGACGAGTTCGGCTTGCCCGTGCGTGCCGACTGGGCGGCGAGCTATCGTGGCGACTGCGCCGTTGTCTACGGACATACGCCCGTGGTCGATGCCGAGTGGGTCAACAACACGATCTGCATCGATACCGGCTGCGTCTTCGGCGGCAGGCTCACGGCCCTGCGCTGGCCCGAGCGCGAGCTGGTCGGCGTGCCGGCGGCGCGGACCTACTTCGAGCCCGCCAAGCCGCTGGCCGTACCGGCCTCGTCGCGCAGCCTGCAGAGCGCCGCCGACGATCTCCTCGACTACGCCGACGTCTCCGGGCGGCGGTGGATCGACACCACGCTCATGAAGCGGATCGTCGTGGCCGAGGAGAACGCCGCCGCGGCACTCGAGGCGATGAGCCGGTTCGCCATCGCACCGCAGTGGCTGATCCATCTGCCGCCGACCATGTCCCCGGTGGAGACGAGCCGGCGCGAAGGCTGGCTCGAGCGCCCGGAAGAGGCATTCGCGTTCTTCCGCGAGCGCGGTCAGGGCGAGGTCGTGCTCGAAGAGAAGCACATGGGCTCGCGCGCCGTTGTCGCGCTCTGTCGCGACGCAGGCGTTGCCCGCGCCCGGTTCGGTACGGTGACCGATGAGGCCGGTGCCATCTGGACCCGCACCGGCAGGGCCTTCTTCAGCGACGCCGCCGTGAGCGAAGCCGTCCTGGATCGCCTGAGGGTCGCGGTGTCGGAGGCCGGCCTGTGGGACGATCTCGGGACGGACTGGCTGCTGTTCGACACCGAAATCATGCCGTGGTCGGCCAAGGCGTCGAGCCTGATCGAGAACCAGTATGCGCCGGTGGCCGCGTCATCGCAGGCTGGGCTCGGCGCGGCCCTGGATGCCGCAAAGCGTACAGCGGAGCGCGGTGTACCGATGGAGGCGCTGCTGCAGCGCACGGAAGATCGGCTGAAGCGGGCGTCCAGATACGCCTCGGCCTGGGCGCCCTATGTGTGGCCGGTAGGCGGCATCGACGACCTCCGCGTCGCCCCCTTCCACCTGCTCGCCAGCGAAGGTGCCGTGCACTTCGACAAGCCTCACGCGTGGCACATGGAGGTCATGGGACGGCTGTCGAAATCGGGGCACCGGCTGATCCAGGGCACGAGGTGGCGCAGCCTGAGTCTCGGGGACGAAGCGGCCTGCGCCGAGGCCGTCGCATGGTGGGAGGAGCTGACGGCGGGCGGCGGCGAAGGCATGGTGGTGAAGCCCCACGACTTCGTCGCGCATGGCGCGAAAGGGGTGATCCAGCCTGCGCTGAAGGTGCGCGGCCCCGAATATCTGCGCATCATCTATGGACCGGAGTATGACGCCCCGGAGCATCTGGAACGTCTCAAGCAGCGCGGCCTCGGCGGCAAGCGCGCGCTGGCGCTCAAGGAATTTGCGCTCGGCCACGAGGCACTGATCCGATTCGTCGTCCGCCAACCGTTGCGGCGCGTGCATGAATGCGTCTTCGCCGTGCTGGCGCTGGAGAGCGAGCCGATCGATCCGCGGCTGTGATCGGTATCGGCTTCGTCAGGAAGGCATGACAACGGCCGAGCCCGTTCGAGTGTCAGCGGCGGGCGATTCTCTCTGTCGGCATGCTCGGGATTGAAATCCGGCGCGAGGGCGAGGTGCGGCACGTCGTGGCGCAACGGCTGCACGACCTCACGGTTCTGCTGGCCTGCCCGGGTCGGCGCGATACGGCCTTCCCGTTGGCGAATGGGTGGGGCGACGAGGCCCGTAGCGGCGGCTCCGGTCCTAGTCCGAGGGGCAAGCCGCCAAGGAGCGTGAAGGCACGGGACATGTTCGTGCCGGACCTGCGTATCGACAGGCGGCGACCGAGGATGCAGAGCTTTCGATTATTGACCCAAAGGCCGGGTACACCCCACCGCCCCCCAATCTTGGGTCCCATCTGCCAACGGGTCCCCCGAATGAGCCTCGTGCTCTACAAATCCGAGCCGCCGCCATCCTCCTTGTTGCCCTGCGCCACGATCTTAGCAAGCCGTCCGGCAACGGCCGCTGCAGCTTCAGCGCCTCCTCGGTTGGCGCCATCATCCAGGTCTCGATCTCCACCTCGGTCGTCAGGATCACGGGGATGGCCTTTGGATGGAGCGCGCCGACCCTCCCGCGGATGGATCAGCGAGGCCGGTTCCGATCTCACCCCGACAGCCGACCTCCTGCCATGACGGGGCCGTGCATTAGCTCGGGCCGATGTGCGGCTCCATCAGCTCGATCCTGTTTCCGAATGGGTCGCTCACGTACACGCGGGCGTAGCCCTCCAGCGGCTCGTCCGTCCCGACCTGATGGCCGGCCTCGCCGAGTGCGGCCACGAGCCCCGCCAGGTCTTCGACGAGGAACGCCGGATGGGCCTTGCGGGCGGGCCGGAAGTCCGCCTCCACGCCGAGGTGGACCTTGAGCTCCCCGAGCTGGAACCAGCAGCCCCCGCGCCGGGCGAGGTGCGGCGGTTTGGCCACCTCCGGGATGCCGAGGACGCCCTCGTAGAAGGCGCGGGCCTCTGCCTCGCAGCCCGGCGGCATGGCGAGCTGGACGTGATCGATCGACCTGACCGGCATCGCCAGCCTCCGATGCATTTGTCAGCTATGACGCTACTCGAGACCACGGAGGCTTGACAGACACCGCCTCATACAAGGCTCTTCGCCCCCGTCGCGGACCTATGGCGCTGGGCCGACGTGCCGGTCTCCAGCCTGACCCGGTTCGCCGAGGCCGATACCTTCCTCTCGGTCTCTGTGGAGAGTGACGCAATAGCTGAGGTTCGGCCCGTCGCATTCCATTGGCGTCTGGGCGCACCGGCGGGCGCGGCGTATGTCCCGTTGACGTCGCTGGCCGGTCCGGTCGAGGTCTCATCCGGGTTGGCAGCGAGGCAGGGGTGAACACAGCGTGTGCATCATGGCGGCGTGGAGGGCGAGCATGGCCCTAGAACTGCGGCACTTGCTCGAAGACGCGTTCCCCGGCGAGGAGGCCCGCTACTTTGCCCCAATGTCCATCGGCGGTTCGCCGTCCGCCGCTGATTCGGGCGCGGCCGCCATCCTGGACGGGACCAAGACCTCATCCGCGCACTGGGACTGGCCGGACGGACGCATTCCCTTCGTGGGCGCGTTGAGCGTCTTGCTGGACGGGCAGGGCCGTGCCCGCGCGATCGTGGAGACCGAGCGCGTCGAGATCGTGTCGTTTGGGTCGATCGACGAAGACTTCGCCCGCTCCTACGGCGAAGGGGAGCGAACGCTCGCTTGGTGGCGGTCGGAGGAACGGGCGTGGTACCGCGCTGCGGCCGCGCGCCATGGCGAGGACTTCTCCGACGATACCCCGCTCATCTGCGAGTGGATTGCCGTGGTACGGCGGCTCTGACCGCCGTCGCGAACCAGGACGAGGTTTGCAGCGGCTGGGCTGCCACCGCACTGTTCAACAGCCAGCCCATGGGCTTCTATGCCCCGGCGCAGATCGTCAGGGATGCCAGGGAGCATGGCGTCGAGGTCAGGCCGGTCTGCGCCCTGGCCTTGCCCTTGGACTGCACGCTTGAGCCCGCCGGTGACGGCTTCGCGGTGCGGTTGGGCCTACGCATGTTCAGGGGCCTCGCTAACGCCGATGCTGCCCGACCGGTCGTCGCGAGGGTGAGACGCCGTTCACGTGTATTGAGAGCTGTGGCGCCGCGCCGGCGTGCCGGCATCGAGCCTCGCCCGCCTGGCCCAGGCCGACGCCTTCCATGCCCTGGGCCTGAGCCGCCGCCAGGCCTTGTGGGCGGTGAAGGCGCTGCGTGACGCGCCGCTGCCGTTGTTCCTGGCCGCAGATGAGTGCGAGCGCGCCCTGCTGCCGGGGACACACGAGCCGCCCACGATCCTGGCGCCGATGACCGAGGGCCGCGAGGTCGTCGAGGACTATGGCCATCTCGGGCTGACGCTGCGGCAGCACCCGGTGGCCTTCCTGCGTGCCGAGCTGGCTGCCCAGCGCTACCGGAGCTGCGCCGAGGCCAACCTCGTGCCCGACCGCCGCCCCGCCCGCGTCGCCGGCCTGGTGCTGGTGCGGCAGATGCCGGGCTCGGCCAAGGGCGTGCTGTTCGTCACCCTCGAGGACGAGACCGGGGTGGCCAACCTCGTCGTCTGGCCGACGCTGTTCGAGCGGCAGCGTGGGCTGGCCGAACGCGCGCGTGTACAGCTCGTAGCCGATGCCGGTCAGCGGCCGGACGGTGATGCGGTCCGCGATGGCGGGCTCGTTGCCGACGAGGGTGCGGAGCCTCGCCTGCAGTGCGTTGGCCAGCGCCTTCGAGAAGGTCGTCAGCAGCAACTTCGCCTGCGGCTGGCGGCGCGCGAGGTGGACGGCACGGTGCAGGGCCACGATCGTCTTGCCGGTACCGGCCGAGCCGGTGACCCTGGCCGGTCCATTGAAGCGACGTTCGACCAGGCGGCGTTGCGAGGGGTGGAGGAATACCGCCCATTTCTCCCAGGGCGCCTCCAGCGCCCGTTCCAGCTCCTCCTGGCTGGCAACGGTGCGGAAGCGGCGTTGGGCATCGGGATGACTGAACGGGTCGGCGTCGGCTGCGATCGGCGGTGGCGGCTCCGGCGTCCCGCCCGTCGCGAACTGGAGCAGGGCCTCCATCGCCTCCTGCGGCAGGTGCGGCGCCAGATCGAGCAGGTCGTCCGTGGGCGTGCGCCTGACACCCTCGAGCCATTCCCCAGGCACACCGAAGCCGAGCAGCGTGTCGTCATCGGTGTTTGCGAAAGGATAAGAGTGAAATTGCCGGACGACACTGGGCTGTTCGAAGGACAGGTGGGACGACGCCGCAGATGAGAACTCTGCCCTGTCCTCGACACGCCGACGCAGCTCCACGAGCTGCGCAGCCCCCGTCTTGGGATGGCGCTCGATCCGGCGACGCTCGGCCCATCTGTAGGCGGCGTCGTGGTGATCGACATAGGCGAGCAGCAGACTGGACTCCGTCCGATGCACGATCAGCCGGATGTCGGCGTTCACTCGCACCGACCAGAAATTCCTGTCCTGGGCACGGTCGAGCTTGTGGAACACATGGCCCGGCGACGCCGGCTCCAGCTGCAGGTCCATGGCGGTGATCTTGACCGCCTTCTGCTCCTGGGCGTTCAGCCTGCCGAGGCTGGCGGTGAAGGTATCGGCGATACGGAACTCCATGGCGCGCTACCGCTGCCGGCGCCTGATGACCGCATCCCGCCTTTGCTCGATGGCGGCGATCTCGTGGAGGAACGCGGCCCGTCGCTGAGATGCACGCCCACGCGCTGCATTGTCGTCACAGGACTGCTCGACCAGATAGCGTAGGCCCGCGCGTGCCGCCTGGATGATGGGCTCTTCCAGCTCGCCGGCCCGGCCGGTGTCCCGGATGTTCTCGACCGCCTCCTTGAACAAGCGCGACCACGACAGCGGCTCGGGACAACGCTCGATCAACTCCAGCGCGCGGTCCATTCTCATGGCCGCTCGATAGGTGCCGGTCCACGGATCCTCGGCGGCGATGGCGCGCAACAGATCGCGCAGCACGTCGGCGATCTCGAAGGCGATGGTCTCGGGCGTGGCGTTCGCACGCAGCAGAGCCTCGCCGAAGTCCTCTACGTCGGTCGGATCGGCCATCTCACGCCACCCCGAACACCTTCATCGCCTCGTCGCCAAGGTGATTGATCACCTTCACCGCGATCCGCCCGGTGCTCGGCTTGGCGAACGGCCGCGACACCTCGCTGTTGAGGCTGGACCAGGCCTCCTCGTCGATCTCGGCCTTCAGGGTCGTCTTCAGCGCCTTGTAGGGGTCGTTGGCGCCCAGGAAGTAGGCGTGGCGGACGAAGAAGCTCTCCTCGTCGTAGTCGGTGTCGATCATCCACAGTGCGATGCCTTCCGGCCCCTCGGAGACGACCTCGCCGGTCTGTGGCTTGAAGACGTCGACCCCCCTGATGCGCACGCGGACCTGGTCCTCGCCCGCATCCTCGATGGCGATGTCGGGCTCGCCGAAGATCACGAACAGATTGCCGGCAGCCGTGGCCTTGAGGTCGGTCGCCATGTGCAGGTCGGGGTTCATCCGCGCCTTCAGGATGCGGACACGGCCGAGCTTCTCGACCTCGGCGGAACGGGCATCGAAGCTGAAGGCGCAGGCGATCAGAACATCGAAGCCGGCGTCGCCGGCCTCGCGGGCGGCCGCCATCAGGTCGGGCCGAGCGACGGTGCCGAATTCCGGGCCAATCATGATCGCCGCCCGACGCTCGGTCTCGCCTTCCAGGAAGCGGCCCTCGGCGCAAACCTGCTTGCCCGGCCAGCCGGTCAGCGAGGTGAAGGCGATGCGGTCCTCCTTGTGCGCCTGCTGCACACCGGCGGTACGCAAATTCTCGAGTATGGACTGCGCAAAGTCGCGCACGCCGGTCTCGCGGTCGGTCGAGGCGCGGCGGCGCTCGCTGGCTTCCAGCGGGTCGACCAGGCCGTCCTCGGCGTCGAAGGCCAGCAGCCGGTGCGGCGACAGGCTCTCGACCGTGAACGGCCCGGCGACGCGCACCCGCGCATTGTCGACATAGGGCTTGTCGTAGAGATACTCGAACTCGGCCTTGGCGGCGATCGACGCGTCGATCTCCTTCTGCCGGGCGATGCGGGCCTCCCAAAAGGCGGCGAGCGGCTCGGCCGCGGCCTCGGGCCAGTCGGCGGGCGCCTCGCGTGGCACCTCCCAGTCGAGGAGGGCTCCTGCCGGCGAGTCTTCGCCCGAAGGCAGCTTCACCGCCACGCCGTCGGCCGCGCGGAAATTCACCTCCTTGCCGCTGCGCCCGCCGGTCGTGATCTTGAAGGGTGTACCGTGACCTTTCAGCGCCGTGTTGAGCTGGGCCAGCGCTTCCACGACCTTCGGCTGCCAGCTCTCCCAGATGACGTCGATCTCGGCATTGTTGGCGATGGATTTCAGCGTGACGTGCGGCACGCGCTCGTAGACGAAGCCCTGGCGGATGTCGCCGCGCGTCGGCGTCGTCCGCGGCGCTGTCCGCGTCACCTCCGCCTCCTTCGTCTGCCCTTCGGGGCTGTCGGCGAGAAGGTAGTAGGAGTAGCGGGCACCCATCAGCCGCGAGCGGGCCAGCGCCAGCGCGACGCGGGAGGTGTCGATGGTGATCCACCGCCGGCCCCACTGCTCCGCAACATAGGCGCTGGTCCCAGAGCCGCAGGTCGGGTCGAGCACGAGATCGCCGGGGTCCGTAGCCATTAGTACGCAGCGCTGAACAGCCTTCGTGCCGCTTTGCACAACATAGATTTTTTCGTCGGTGAAGCTCCCAGTGCCAGTATCGTTCCAGACGTTGCTGACCGCCTGCGCTATAAAATCATCCAAAAATCTCACATAAGTCAGGCTATTCTTGGCCTGTCCAATTCGTGATGCCCTGATGAGGCGGGCCATGCCATGCTCGCCAGTTTTCCAATATCCTTTCCTCGAGCCAAATATTCGGCCGTCGATTGTCACCGGGAAGCTGCCTGGCGGGCGCTGCGAGGTCAGATTGTCCAGACGATACACCCCGGCGGTTCTGTTCTCGGCGCGCTCCGCATCCGAAAGTAACCTTGATGAACCGTCCTCTCCGCGTATCCAGCGGTAAACACCGGATTTATCACTATCAAGATTCTTCGTAACAAGTGGAACTCGAAATTTTGCTAACGAACGACTCCTCGAATACCACAGAATATAGTCCGCGGTACCCGCGATGAGTTCGGAAGTCTGCCCCGCTGTCTTAACAACGGTTATCTGAGCGCAAGCATTCTGTGGTCCGAATATCTCATCCATCAGAGCGCGCACGCGGTGGCCGTTCTCATCCCCTATTTGTACAAAGATGCTGCCGCTCTCGTGCAGCAGGTCTCGGGCTACGGTCAGCCGATCGCACAGGTATGTCAGGTACGAGTGTATGCCATCTCGCCACGTATCGCGGAATGCTCGCACCTGCTCTGGCTCGCGGGTGATATGATCCTTGCTTCCGTCCTTTACGTCTCTCGAAGTCGTCGACCATTGAAAGTTCGAGTTGAATTTGATCCCATAAGGGGGATCAATATAGATACACTGCACCTTGCCGCGCAGCCCCTCGCGCTCGGCAAGGCTCGCCATCACGCTCAGGCTGTCGCCGAGGATCATCCGGTTCGACCAGTGGGCATCGTGCTGGTAGAACTCGGTCCTGGCCTCGATGTCGGGCAGGCCGTTGAAGTCGGCGAACAGGTCGGGGGCGGGCGACGCCTCCTCGCGGCGCCGGCGGCTCTGGTGGCGCAAATCCTCGATCAGCGCCTTGGGGTGGACCTTCTCCTGGATGTAGAGCGGCGGGGCCGGCACCACGAGGTCGGACCAGTCCTGCTCGTCCTTGCCGCGCCAGACCAGCTGCGGGTCGAGGTCGCGGTTGCGGCGTTCGTAGGCCACGCGCAGCGGCGACTTCTGCTCCGGCCGCATCACCGATTCCAGCTCGGCCGTCGGGATGTTCTTCCGGTTGGCGGCGACATGGGTCAGCGCCTCGACGCCGATCTCTTTCTTGGCCATGCTTCGAAAATCCCTCAAGCCGCGGCGGCGGTGGCGTTGATCCTGACGAGCGAATCGACGAGCTTGGCGAAGTCCTGCTCGATGTCATAGACGGCATTGAACTCGACGAAGGCCCAGCGGCCGAATTTCTGCAGGTTGTTGACTCCGGGCACCCAGTAGGCACGCATGGTCTCGGCCTTGTCCTTGGCGTCTTCGCCGCGAAAGCCCTTGGTCTCGACGACGAGGCTCAAGGGATCGGGCGTGCCGTCGGTGGCGATGCGGCCGTCGTCGACGCGGACGATGAAGTCGGGCAGGTAGCGGCGCGGTGTCGAGCCGAACAGGTAGGGCACCTCGAAACCCAGGCCCTGGTTCTTGACGTAGGCCAGCACGCGAGGGTGCCCCTCGACGACGCGGCACAGCTCCGCTTCCCAGTCGGAATCGCAGACCACCCAATTGACGTGGCATTTGCGCGCGTCGGTCTTCCAGCGCAGCGCCTTCGAGGTCGTGAAGTTTACATGGGCGGTGGAGCCCGTGGCGTTGTAGGGATCGAGGATCGCCTTGATCGGCTTGCGGTCCTCGAAGCTCCTGGTGATTGCCGCCATGATCCTGTTGGCGGCGTTGTCGGCGATCTCCTGGTAGAGGAGCTGCGCCGGGAAGGTGCCGCCGGAGCAGCGCAGATGGTTGTCGAGCCATTCGCGGCAGATGCGCTTGACCTGGCCGAACAGGTGCAGCTTCGGCGCCTCGCCCGGATCGCGCAGCTTGGTCATGATCAGCCGCTTGGTGAGCACGAACAGCACGGTCGAGAGACGGACGTTCTCCAGATGGGTGACGTTCAGCTCCACCGCCTCGCCGATCAGGCCCTGGTTGGTGGTGCGCGACGGCCCGACCAGCTGCGGCGTCAGCTCCAGGGTCGAATCGCGGCTGAAGCTCGCCGTCAGCCGCTCCTCGGGCAGCTCGACGCGATAGCCTTCGACACGCGGAAAGCGGATTTCCAGCGCGTCCCCGTCCGGCTTGACGGCGTGGACGCGCACCGTCTCGCGCGGCGGCTGCGGCGGCGCCACCACCGGCTTGGCGGCGAAGTCGAACGGGATGCCCAGGATGTCGGCATATTCGACGTTGAACAGGCCGTCGTCGTTCAGCTCGTAGGACTGCCGCCTGAGGCCGCGGCCGACCACCTGTTCGCACAGCAGCTGCGTGCCGAAGGCCCTTACGCCCAGGATGTGGGTGACGGTGTTGGCATCCCATCCCTCGGTCAGCATCGACACCGACACCACGCAGCGGACCTGCTCGCCGAGACGGCCCGGCTTGCCCACTGTGTTCATTACCTCGCGCAGCAGGTCCTGGTCTGAGATGCTCTGCCCGGCCTGCAGGTCGCCGGTGCGGGCGACGATCTCGCGGCGGAACCGTTCGATCTCGTCGCCGGCCATCTCGCGGAAATCCTTGTCCAGCGCCTCGCCGGATTCCAGCTGCTCGCTGTCGATCAGCAGCGTGCGCGGCCGCGGCACCCTGTTGCCATAGTCGTCGAAGTTGCGGAACAGGGCGAGCCGGCCGTTCTCCAGGGTGTCGGAGCCGTCCTCGTTCTGGCGATGGAAGCCGGAGACGAAGTCGTAGACCAGCTTCGAGGTCGAGGTGTTGTTGCAGACGACGATGAAGACGGGCGGGACATCGATGCCCTCCTGCCGCCAAAGCTCGAATGTCTTCTCGTAGTGGCCGTAGAGAGCCTCGAGCGCCGTCTGCAGCCCGGCCGGCAGGCTCAGCGGATCGTAGGCCTTGCCGGCGGTCCCGCGCCCCTTCTTCGGCATCCGCTTGCCGATATGCTCCCACAGGTTGCGCAGCTTCGGCATGTCGCCGCCGGGCACGTTGTCGGCGATCGGCACCCGCGGCAGCTTGACGATGCCGCACTCGATCGCATCCATCAGCGAGAAGTCGCTGACGGTCCAGGGGAACAGCGTGCCCTCGGCATAGCCCGAGCCGCGGAGGAAGAACGGCGTCGCCGACAGGTCATAGATGCCGCGCGTGCCGAGCTTGCGCCGGACGGCCTCGATGCCGGAAATCCACAACCGCGCGGCCTCGTTGTTCTTCTTGGCCTCGTCCTTGTCCTCGCCCTTGAGGTCGGTGTCGATGCCGTCCTTGACCTTCTCGCGATAGCAGTGATGCGCCTCGTCGTTCAGCACGACGACGCCCTTGAGGCCCATCAGCTCAGGCATCACGCGCTTAAGCATCTTGCCTTCGCTTTCGACGGTGACCAGCGGCGGCCCGTGTCCCTGCAGCAGAGCACGGTTGGTCTTCGGGACGTCCAGCTCCTCGCGCTGCTTGAAGGCGTGATAGTTGGTGATGACGATCTTGGCGCGGTCGATGTCGCCCAGCATGTCCGCCGGCACCAGCTCGCGCTCGCGGTAATAGCTCTCGGGGTCGTTCGGCTGCAGCACGCGCAGCCGGTCCCTGATCGTGATGCCCGGCGTGACGATGAGGAAGCCGCGGCTGAACGATTTGGTGCCCGGGTGCCGCACCGCATTGACGGTCTGCCAAGCGATCAGCATCGCCATCACCGTCGTCTTGCCGGCGCCGGTCGCGAGTTTCAGGGCAAGCCGCAAAAGCTCCGGATTGGCCTGGGCGTTGGCGGCCTTCACATGCGCCCAGAACTTCTCCGTCCGCCTGCCGAGACCAGGGGCGACCTCGGCAAGCCAGATGGCGGTCTCGACCGCCTCGATCTGGCAGAAGAAGGGGCGCCGATCGCCGAACGCATGATGCCGCCAGTGTTGCAGCAGCCGAGCCGTTTCCGGCGTGACCTGCCATTGGCTTGCCGGAAGGCCGCGCCATTGTCCGACATAGTCACGAATTTCGTTGATGATCGGAGTGGGGTTGTACTCCTGCTCCGCCGTCGACAACCCGTCACCCGCACCCAGCTCCAGCTCGGCCTGGGCTTTCCCGCGCCGCTGTTTCTTCGGCTTCGGCACCGGCGTGATCAGCTCGGAGCGCCGACGTGCGGGAACGATCCGGTTGACCGGCTGCCCCGCCTCGTCCAGCTCCCAGTGCCGCCCCGGATACGCGTAGGGCGAGTTCAGTATCGGTCGGGTGAAAAAGTCGTCGGCCATAATTACTCCCCGATTGAGAAAGGTGATGCCGGGAGCGCTGGCGTGCGTCAACCATGAGATGGAATACTTCTGACTGGACGGTGCCGCCGCGGGGATCGAGGCGACCGTCAGGGCGGGCCGCTCCGTCGAACATCTCTGCGAGCTGGAGCCGATCGATGCGGCTCAGGAGCGCGGTCTCCGGCGTCGTATCGGGCTAGGAACGCCTTGCAGGCTGAAAAGTCCGTGAAGACGGCCGGCGGGCAGTCGACCACGGGATCCTGAGCCAGCTCGCGCGCGTAGCGCAGCATTGCTTCCGTAGGCTGACGCCGTTCCGACGCTGCCGGCCCAGCCCCAGGCGCTGCTGCATGCTCGTCCAGAAATGCCCGGCAGATCGCGCTTTTGCTCTTCAGCCCGCGCGGCAGCTTGATGTCCTTCCGCGCCGCGATGGAGCTGGCGAACTTCACCATCGCTTTCGTCGGGCGCTGCTTCGTCCCGCCCGAACGCTTGGCGATCGGCGCCGGCGCAACCTCGACCACGTTGGCGCGCCCGACGGCGGCGATCAGCTCCACCACCCTGGTCCGCGTCTGTTCCTTGAACACGGCAACGCGGGCCTGAGCCTCCGCCGGTGTCGTGGCGCGGCCGATCTCGCCCAGCTGAGCCTCGAACTGAGCCCGCCCGACCGGATCGGCGTACGCCGGGAAGACGCCGCGGACAACGGCGATGAACACCAACCCCACGTCCGTGACCTTGATCGGCGGGTCCTTGCCCTTTAGGAGCGAGACATACTCGCTCTTCAGCAGCTTCGGCAGGATACTGTCGCGCGTCGCCGCCGTCCCCAGGCCCTTCGGCTCGTTCGGGTTCGCGGGATTAGCGAGCGCGGCCTTCAGCGTCGGATCCTCGACCTGGTCGATCAACCGGCCCATGACCACGGGAAGCTCGCCACGGGTGATCCGCCGCGGCGGCTCGGTCGTGGCCGTCTCGACCCGCGCCCGCGTCGCACGCGCGGCCTCGCCGTCATTGATCGGCGGCAGACGCACCGCTGTCGCCTCCTGCTGGACTTTCGTGCGGCCAGGAACGTCGTCCGGCTCGTTCTCTGCCTCGGTGCCGTAGACCGCACGCCAGCCGGGGACCTTGACCACGCTGCCGCTCACTGAGAACAGCTTCGGGCCGACCGGCGTATCGACCTCGGCAGTGACCCTCGTGCGGGCGTCTACCCCGTCCGGCAGGTGAGCGGCCAGGAAGCTCCGCGCGACGAGGTCCCACAGCCGGAACTGATCCGCACCGACGGTTCCCGGCGTCGGCACCTTGCGCAAAGGGACGATAGCATGATGCTCGCCGGGGCCCTTGATGTAGTGACCCTTCTGCCCCTTCCGGATGATCGGATCGCCGGCCGCCGCCACGACGGACACGAGGTCGGTGAGGACAGTGACGATGCCGTCGATGATCGCCCAGGCGTCACCTGACTGGCTCTCCGGCAAGTACTCGGACTCGGTGCGCGGGTAGCTCAGGTAGCCTTGGTCATAGAGGTCCTGGGCGAGCTTGGCCGTCCGCTGCGGGTCCCAGCCGAACCGCTTGGCGCAGCGCCGCGCCAGCGCGTCCTTAGAGAACAGCTTCGGCGGCGGCCGTCGTGCATCCTTCTGCTCAACACCAAGCTGCCCGGACCAGACCGACGCGGCAATACGGATCGTCTCCGCCACCACCCTGTCGAACAGGTGCTCCTTGGGAGCATGCCAAAGGGTCACCTTTGCGCCGCTCTCGGTGGCGGCGACCAAGGCGACCTTGAAATAGTCCTGCGGCACGAAGTCGAGGATGCGCCGTTCGAGGTCGGCCAAGGGTGGGCGTCTGCACGCCGCCAAAGCGCCACGGCTCCTTGAAGCCCGACGGCCGCAGCCGGAGCGACACCGCGCGCGTGCCGTTGAGTCCGAGATGGTAGTCCTCGTACTGGCGGCAGAGCGCTTCGAGATAGGCGGCATAGTCCCGCTCGCCCGAACCCTGCTCCGCAGCCATCGTCGAGAAGGCGCGGCGGATGGACAGATCGTCCAACGCACCGAGCCTCAGCCGATCCACCTGTCCCCGGTAGCCGAGATGTTCCAACATCTCCCAGGCGATCATCGAGCCCTCCCGGCCCGGATCGGTGGCGACGATCACGCGATCGACGCCGCGCAGCTCGCGGGCGATGCCCTCGACCTTGGCCTTGTGCGAGGCGCCCGACCGGCTCTTGCCGTAGGTGAGTGGGATCGGGTCGATGACGATCGGCAGCGTCTCGAAGCGCCACGGCTTCCAGCCGGCCCGGACCTCGCCGGGCTCCTGCGCCACGAGGAGATGGCCCTCGGCGGCGACGCAGACGGTGGTCGGCGACTTGAAGAACCGCTGCACCTGCCGCATCGTCGATGGCTTCTCGAAGAAGAACAATGT
>DAOLFG010000093.1:0-17180 GCA_035326425.1 Geminicoccus sp.
GCCGAGATGCGAGCGCGACAGGCCGATGCGGTCGACCATCCGCGCCACGCGCTCGCGGCGGGCCACGGCCGTTTGGCGGTCGTGGATCTCGAGCCCGAGGCCGACGATCTGCTCGACCGTGCGGCGCGGGTTGAGCGAGGCGTAGGGATCCTGGAAGATGATCTGCATGCGGCGCCGCATCGCCGTCAGGCCGGCCCTGTCGAGGGCGGCGAGATCCTGGCCGTCGAAGACGATGCGGCCGGCCGTCGGCTCGTGCAGCCGCAGCACGGTGCGGCCGAGCGTGGTCTTGCCGCAGCCGCTCTCGCCGATGACGCCCAGTGTCTCGCCCCTGGCGATCTCCAGGCTGACGCCGTCGAGCGCCCGGACGGTGTGGCCCTCGGGCCTCTCGACCAGCCGCCGCAGCCCGCGACGCAGGTCGTAGTGCTTGACGAGGCCCTGGGCACTGACGAGGGGGGCGGCGGCGGTCATGCGGCGACCCGGATGCAACGGGCGGCGCGCGCCGGCCGGACGCCGCGCAGGCTGACCGGCCGAGCGCAGGCCGGTGCCGCCAGCGGGCAGCGCGGCATGAAGCGGCAGGCGGGGGGCAGGTCGATCAGATCCGGCACCTGGCCGGCGATCGGCTCGATCGGGCGGTCGGGATCGGAGAGCAGCGGGATCGAGCGCAGCAGGCCCTGGGTGTAGGGATGCAGCGGCGCCCCGATGACCTCGGCGGTGGGACCGGTCTCGACCACCTGGCCGGCATACATCACGGCCACGCGGTCGCAGTGCCGGGCCACGACGCCGAGATCGTGGCTGATCAGCACGACGCTCATGCCGAGCCGGTGGCGCATCTCGGCCACGAGGTCGAGGACCTGGGCCTGGATGGTGACGTCGAGCGCCGTGGTCGGCTCGTCGGCGATCAGCAGCCTCGGCCGGCAGGACAGGGCGATGGCGATCATCACCCGCTGGCGCATGCCGCCGGAGAACTGGTGCGGATAGTCGTCGAGCCGCCGCTCGGCCTCGGGGATGCCGACCAGCCGCAGCATCTCCAGCGCCCGCTGCCGCGCGGCGTCGCGGCCGGCGCGGCCCCTGGGCAGGCCGGAATCGTGGGCCCGGATGGTCTCGGTGATCTGGGTCAGGACCGTGAAGGCCGGGTTCAGGGCGGTGAGCGCGTCCTGCATGGTCATGGCGATGTCGCGGCCGCGCAGGGCGCGCAGCCCGGCCGGCGGCAGGCTGCGGAGGTCGCGGCCGTCGAAGCGGATCTCGCCGGCCTCGATCCGGCCGGGCGGCGCGAGGAGGCCCAGCACGGACAGGAAGGTGACGCTCTTGCCCGAGCCGGATTCGCCGACGACGCCCAGGCATTCGCCCGGCATCACCTCGAGGTCGACGCCGTCGACCGCCCGGACGGTGCCGGCGCGGGTCTCGAACACGGTGGTGAGGCCGCGCAGCTCGAGCAGCGGTGTCGCGCTCACGAGCGGGCCCTCGGGTCGAAGGCGTCGCGCAGGCCCTGGCTCGCGAGGTTGATCGCCAGCACCAGCAGCAGGATGGCGATGCCGGGCAGGGTGCTGACCCACCAGGCGTCGAGCAGGAACTGGCGGCCATCGGCGACCATCGAGCCCCAGGACGGCGCCGGCGGCTGCACGCCCAGGCCCAGGAACGACAGGCTGGCCTCGATGATGATGACGCTGGCCATGCGGAAGGTGGCGACCACGATCACCGGCGAGAGGATGTTGGGCAGGATCTCGCGCAGGGTGATGTGGAGCGACGAGGCGCCGAGCGCCCGCGCCGCCTCGACATATTCCATCTGCCGGGCAGCCAGCGTCTCGGCGCGCACCACCCGGCAGGGCAGCACCCATTCCTTGACCACCAGAGCCAGGATGATGTTGCCCAGGCCCGGCCCCATCGCCGCCATCAGGCCGATGGCGAAGATGAGGTACGGAAAGCCCAGCAGCACGTCGACGACGCGCGAGACGGCGATGTCCACCCAGCCGCGCAGATAGCCGGCGGCGAGGCCGGCGACGGTGCCGACCACGGTCGCCGCCAGCACGACGACGACGCCGATCAGCATGGAAATCCGCGTGCCGTAGACGATCCGGCTGAGGATGTCGCGGCCGAGCGCGTCGCAGCCCAGGGGATAGGCCCACTCGCCGCCTTCGAGCCAGGCGGGCGGCTGCAACCGGCGGAACAGGTCGGCCTCGTAGGGATCCTGCGGCGCCAGCCAGGGGGCGAGCAGGGCGACGAGCCCGAAGGCCAGCACGACGGCGGCGGCGCCGATGGCGGTCCAGTTCGACAGGAGCTGGTGCAGGTTGGCGCGGAACAGCGACTGGCTGGCGGATGCCGGCGCGGCGCGCTCGGGCGCCTGGGCGGTCAGGGCGCCGGCCATCACAGCCGGACCCGCGGGTTGAGGACCGTGTAGAGCAGGTCCGCCACGAGGTTCAGCAGCACATAGGTGACGGCGTAGAGCAGCACCGCCGCCTGCACGATCGGATAGTCGCGCCGGAAGATCGCGTCGACCACCAGCCGGCCGAGCCCGGGCCAGCCGAACACCGTCTCGACGATCATGTTGCCGCCGAGCAGCGTGCCGGTCTCGATCGCCGCCACCGTGACGGTGGGGATGAGCGCGTTCTTCAGCGCGTGGCCGAACACCACCCGGCGACGCGACAGGCCCTTGGCCTCGGCGAAGGTGACGTAGTCCTGGCGCAGCGCCTCCAGCATCGAGCTGCGCGTCACCCGCATCAGCAGCGCCGCCATGGCGAGGCCCAGCGTCACGGCCGGCAGCAGCAGGTGGCGCAGGGCGTCGAGGAAGCTGTCGAGGCGGCCGGCGAGCAGGGTGTCGATCAGCAGGAAGCCGGTGACGAACGGCACCTCGCCCGAGAAGCCGATCCGGCCGGACACCGGGAACAGTCCCAGGGTGACCGAGAACAGCAGGATCAGCAGGATGCCGAACCAGAAGCCCGGCAGGGACACGCCGAGCAGGGCGCCGGCGGTGGCCGCGCGGTCGAGCCAGCTGTCGCGCCGCACGGCGGCCAGCACGCCCAGCGGCACGCCGACGGCGATGGCGACCAGCATCGAGGCCAGCGTCAGCTCGATGGTGGCCGGCACGCGCTCGAGGATGACGTCGGCCACCGGCCGGCGGTGGGTGAAGCTGGTGCCGAAGTCGCCGCGGACGGCGTCGCCCAGGAACAGCAGGAAGCGCTCGGGCAGCGGCCGGTCGAGGCCCATCTCGTGGCGCATCTGCTGGCGCTGCTCCGGGGTCGCCAGGGCGTCGCCCAGCACGATCTCGACCGGATCGCCGGGCGTCAGCGTCATCATCGCGAAGACGATGACGCTGATGCCCAGCAGCACCGGTACCAGCTGCAGCAGGCGCTCGACGAGGGAGAGCGGGCTCATCGCGGCCGCCGGCGCGGCGATGCGGCCTTGGCCTCAGCCGGCGATCGAGGCGTCGTGCAGCTTGATGATGCCGCGCGGCGAGGGCTGCCAGCCCTGCAGGCGCTCGCTGGCGCCGTAGACGTCCTGCGGCAGCCAGAGATAGAGCAGCGGCGCCTCCTCGTGGATGATCGCCTGGGCCTCGCGGTACATCCCGGCGCGCTTGTCGACGTCGAGCTCGGTGTCGGCCTCGGTCAGCAGCCGGTCGACCTCGGCGTTGCTGTAGCCGGACAGGTTGCCGCGATCCCTGGTCTTGAGCACCGGCACGAAGATGCCGACCGGATCGAGCGCGCCGTCGCCCCAGGAGCGGAAGTTCATCTGCCGGTCGTGGCCGGGCTGCTTCCACAGATCGGTCAGCGCCGTGCGCTCCCACAGCTGGACCTTGGCGCGGATGCCGGCGCGGGCGAGCAGGGCGGCCACCGCCTCGGCCTGCTCCTTGAAGGCGTTGTCGACGTCGAGCGTCACGTCGATGCCGTCGGGATGGCCGGCCTCGGCCAGCAGCGCCTTGGCCTTGTCGATGTCGTAGGAATAGGGCTGGAGATCCGGGTTGTAGCCGTAGGAATCCGGGCTGATCAGCGTGGCCAGCGGCACGGCGAGGCCGTTCAGGATGCGGTCGATGATGAGCTGGCGGTCGACCGCGTGGTTCGCCGCCTGGCGGACGCGGACGTCGTCGAACGGCGGCCTCGTGGTGTTGAAGTCGATGAAGAAGCTGCGCGTGCCGTTGGTCTTCAGCACCTTGGTGCCGGGATCGGCGTCGAGCTGGCCGATGGCGTGGTGCGGCAGCTCGTCGATCAGGTCGACCTCGCCCGCCAGCAGGGCCGCCACCCGCGAGGCCGGCTCGGGGATCAGCTTGAAGATGACGCGGTCGACCTTCGCCGGGCCGACCGGCGGGATGTCGGCGGCACCGCCGTAGTAGCCGTCGTAGCGCTCGAGGATCAGCGAATCGCCGCGGCGCCATTCGGCCAGCTTGAATGGACCCGAGCCCATCGCCCGGGTCGCCATGCCCTCCGTCCCGACCTTGGTGACGAAGGCCTTGCTGACGACCTGGTTGAACGGGAGGTAGGCCTTGAAGATCGGCCAGGGGCTCGAGAGCTTGAAGCGCACGGTCAGCTCGTCGACGACCTCGGTGTCGGCGACCGGTCCGACCAGGCTCTTGCGCGGGCTGGTCTGGCCGTCCATCGCACCGTCCTTGGTGAGACGGTCGAAGGTGAACGCGACGTCCTCGGCCGTGAGCGGGCTGCCGTCGTGGAAGGTGATGCCGGGGCGGATCCTCGCCTCCCAGGTCACCTCGTCGATCTGGGTGAAGCTCTCGGCGATCTCGGGCACCACCTGCATCGAGTCGGTGCGCGTCACCACGGCGTCGTAGATGTTGTGGACGGCGCTCTCGGTGACCCGGCTGCGATGGTTGGCGGGATCGAGCGTCACGATGTCCTGGCTGACGCCGACCCGGAGATCGGCGGCGCCGGCCGCCGCGGGCAGGATGATGGCCAACGCCGTGGCCGCGAGCCGAAGTCTCCGCATCGTCGCTCCCCTTTCTTCTCCCGATCGCCGGGCAGTTTTTCGGCGTCCATCACAATGGTCAAGGATTTTTGTCGAACTTGGTAATATCGAGTATAATCGATAGAAATAGCTGATCAGTGTAGATCGAGCCTACGGGACGGCGATCGGCAGGCTGGGCTCCTCGGCAATGGCCTCGCGGGCGAGATCGCGCACGATCCGCACCGCCGGCGTGGGCGTGCCACCGGCGACGGCGATGAAATAGTCGAGCGACGGCAGCGGCGGCTCGGTGGCGGCGAGGCGCAGTGTGCCGGCGGCGAGCTCGCGCGCCGCCACCGTCGGCGGGGCGATGGCGAGCCCCAGCCCGGCGGCCGCCAGCTGCAGCCGGGCCGGCAGGCTGGAGCAGGCATGGTGGCGCCGCGGCTCGACGCCGCCCTTGCGGAACCATTCGAGCGCCAGCCCGTGCAGGTAGCTGCTGCGGACGTCGGTGATGATCGGCATGTCGACCATGTCGCCGGGCTCGAGCGGCCGGTTCGGCAGCGGCACGGCCGGCCCCGCCAGCCAGGCGAGCGCGACGCTGCCCAGCGATTCCGTCGACAGCGTCGGCTCGGTGAGCGGGCCGGCCAGGAAGGCGAGATCGAGCTCGCCGTGCAGCAGCTGCAGCCGCATGCTCTCGCTGGAATCGACGCAGAACTCGGCCTCGATGCCGGGCCAGGCCTTGGCCAGCCGATGCATCAGCCGCGGCATCCAGGTGACGGCCGGCACGCTGGTGACGCCGAAGCGCACCCGCCCGACAAGGGCGTCGCGGCTGCCGACCCGCTGCTCGACCTCGCCCGCCAGCGCCAGCATCTGCCCGGCATAGCCGACGAGCTCGCGGCCCTTGGGCGTCAGCCGGGCGGCGCGGCCCGAGCGGTCGAACAGGGCGACGCCCAGATGCTGCTCGAGCTCGCGCACCCGGGCGGACACCGAAGGCTGCGCCATGCGCAGGTGGCGTGCCGCCGCATGGAAGCTGCCGAGCCGGGCGATCCAGTAGAAGGCCTCGAACTGCTTGAGGTTCATCGGCCGGACGGGGCTCAGACGCCCTGCAGGGTGGCGTCGAGCCGGTCGCGCAGCCAGTCGCCGAGGCTGCTGATCGCCATGGTGGTGAGGAAGATGACGAGGCCGGGGATCACCGCCATCCAGGGAGCGTTGATCAGGTAGGCCCGGCCGTCGCCCAGCATCTGGCCGAGGCTGGTGAGCGGCGGGCGGATGCCGAGGCCGAGGAAGCTCAGCGAGGATTCCAGCAGGATCACCTGCGGGAAGTTCAAGGTGAACTGCACCACCAGCACGCTCAGGATATTGGGCAGGATGTGCCGCCAGTAGATGTAGCGCGGCGTGCCGCCGATGGCGACGACGGCACTGGCATAGCCCTGCTCGTTGGCCGACAGCACCATGCCGCGCGCCAGGCGGGCGAAGGTCTCCCAGCCGAAGAACCCCATGATCAGGACGAACACCCGCACGTCGCTGCCGAAGATGGCGATCGCGGCCAAGGCGATGATCAGGTAGGGCAGCGACGCCTGCACGTCGGCCAGCATCATGATGGTCTCCTCGACCCAGCCGCGGAAATGCGCCGCCAGGAAGCCCAGCAGGGTTCCGAGCACGGCGCCGATGGCCGTGCCGCCGAGGGCGATCATGATGCTGAAGCGGATGGCATAGAGCAGCCGGCTCAGGGAATCGCGGCCGAGCTGGTCGGTTCCCAGCGGGTTGGCCCAGCTGCCGCCCACGAAGACCGGCGGCGCCAGCCGCTTCAGCAGGTTCTGCGCCCGGTAGTCGTAGGCCGCGAGCCAGCCTGCCAGGATGCAGACCAGGGCCACCACCGCCAGCCAGACGATGGCGGCGGTGACGAGCGCCGGCCGCCGCGATCTCGGCGGCGAGGGCGTGCCTTCGGACGTCGCCAGCGCCAGCTTGGGCTCGAGGAACGGCAGGCCCATCGGCTCAACCCTTGCCCTGGCCGGTGCGGATGCGCGGGTCGATCAGGGTGTAGATGGCGTCGACCACCAGGTTGGCGATGGTCATCGAGACCGCGACCATCACCAGGATGGTCTGGACGACGGCGAAGTCGCGCGACGCCACGGCATTGACCAGCAGCCGGCCGACGCCCGGCCAGGCGAAGACCGTCTCGACCACCACCGAGCCGGCGACGAGATCGCCGAGCTTGAGGCCGGCGATGGTCACGATCGGGATCGCGGCGTTGGGCAGGGCGTGCAGGAAGATGCGGGCGAGCCTCGGCACGCCGCGCGCCTCGGCCGCCACCATGTAGGGCCGGTTCAGCACGTCCAGCATCGCCGAGCGGGTGAACCTGGCGAAGGTGCCGGCCAGATGCGTGCCGAGCGTGAAGGCCGGCAGCAGCAGATGGGCCGGGCTGTCGCTGCCGGCCGACGGCAGGACGCGCAGGTACAGCGCGAAGACCAGGATGAGCACGATGCCGAGGAAGAAGTTGGGAATCGAGAAGCCGAAGGTGGCGAAGCTCATCACCATGCGGTCGATGGGCCGGTCGCGGTTGATGGCGGCCACGATGCCGAGCACGACCCCCAGCGCCATGCCGCCGGCGAAGGCGGTGAGCCCGAGCAGCACGGTCTTGGGCAGGGCCTGCAGGATCAGCGTCGCCGCCGGCGTGCGGTCGGACATCGACAGGCCGAAATCGCCCTGGGCGATGCTGGCGAAGTAGGCGAGATACTGCTGCCAGAGCGGCCGGTCGAGCCCGAACTTGGCGCGATAGTGCGCCACCACCTCGGGCGGGGCCTGGTCGCCCACCAGCACCTCGATCGGATCGCCCGACAGGTGCAGGGCGGCGAAGGTGAGCGTCACCACCAGCCAGACCGTGACCAGCCCGCGGAACAGCTTGACGGCGAAGGTGCGGCCCTTGCCCATCACGTGCCCATGGCGGCGAGCAGGGTCGGATCGTTGAGCAGCACGGCCTGCGGGCCGAAGTCCGCGATCCTTCGCAGCCCTGCCGCATCGGTGTCGCCGACCTTGTGCCCGGCCGAGCCGCCGGCGGTCACCCAGATGGCCGAGCGGGCGCGCAGGGATCGTGCCTCGCCGCTGTCGAGCTGGCGCTCCCACAGCCGCAGCGCCTGGGCGCCGGCGGCGAGGAAGGCCTCGGCATCGGCCAGCTCGCGCATCAGCGCCAGCACCGCCACGCGCCGGCCGAAGCGGCGGCGGGCCCGTTCCGCCTGGCCGGGCGAGCGCAGGCCGAGCCAGGCGTTCTCCGGCCAGCCGGCGGCGGCCAGCACCCGCTCCAGCGCCTCCAGCACCGGCTCGCCGTCGAGCTTGACGTCGACCAGCAGCCCGCTGCGGCCGCGGGTCTCGGCCACGATCTGCGAGAATTCCGCCGGCGGCTCGCCGCCGCGATAGCGCACGGCCCGCAACTCGGCATCGCCGCGCTCGGCGACGGCGGCCGGATCGCCGGCCAGCCGGGCGAGATCCGGGTCGTGGAAGCAGAACGGCGTGCCGTCGGCCGACAGCCGGACGTCGGCCTCGACGAGGTCGGCGCCGGCCGCGATGGCGGCACGGCAGCCGGCGACGGTGTTCTCCGGCCATCTGGCGGAGTAGCCGCGATGGGCGACGGCGAGGATGCTCATTGCAGGCCGGCCAGCTCCTCGGCGAAGTGACAGCGAGCCAATCTTCCAGGCCCGATCGTGCGCAGGGCCGGCGCCTCGGCGCGGCAACGCTCGCGCACGAACGGGCAGCGGGTGTGGAAGCGGCAGCCGGCGGGCGGGTTCAGCGGGCTCGGCGGGTCGCCGCTCAGCAGCATGCGCTGGCGGCTGCCGCGGCGGGCGGCGTCGGGAATGGCCGACAGCAGGGCCCGGGTATAGGGATGCAGCGGCCCGGCGTAGAGCGGGTCGGTCGGCGCCTGCTCGACGATCTGGCCGAGATACATCACCGCCACCCGGTGGCAGAGCTTCTTCACCACCCTGAGATCGTGCGAGATGAACAGATAGGCGATGCCGAGCCGCCGCTGCAGGTCGGACAGCAGCTCGGTGACGCGGGCCTGCACCGAGACGTCGAGTGCCGAGACCGGCTCGTCGCAGACGATGAGATCGGGTGCGAGCGTCAGCGCCCGGGCGATCACCGCCCGCTGGGCCTGGCCGCCGCTGATCTGGTGCGGGTAGCGCAGGGCGATGGCGGCAGGCAGCGAGACGGCGTCCAGCATCTTGGCGACGCGCGCGTCGCGCTCGGTCGGGGCGCCGATGCCGTTGATGTCGAGCGGCTCGCGGATCTGCCGGCCGATCGTCATGCGCGGATCGAGGGCCGAGAGCGGGTTCTGGAAGATGATCTGCAGCCGGCGGCGCAGGGCGCGCCGCTCGCGCTCGGGCAGGCCGGTGATCTCCCGGCCGTCGAAGACGACGCTGCCCGAAGTGGCGGCGTCGAGGTTGACGACGACCCGGCCGGTGGTGGACTTGCCGCAGCCGCTCTCGCCGACGAGGCCCAGCGTCTCCGCCCGGCCGATCTCGAAGCTGACGCCTTCGACCGCGCGCACCACGCCCTCGGCGCCGCCGGCCGGGCCATAGAAGCGGTCGAGATCGCGGACGACCATCAGGGGTGCCGGCGCCGTCACGCCGCGGCTCCGCCGCGATAGACCGGCGCCGGCTCGTCGAGACGCGGGATCGCCGCGATCAGCTCGCGGGTATAGGCCTCGGCGGGGCGGTCGAAGATCGCCTCGACGCTGCCGCGCTCGACGATGGCGCCGTGCCGCATCACCACGACCTCGTCGGCCATCTCGGCGACCACGCCGAGGTCGTGGGTGACGAACAGGATGGCCATCGCCATCTCGCGCTGGAGGCGGCGGAGCAGGTCGAGCACCTGCGCCTGGATGGTGACGTCGAGGGCGGTGGTGGGCTCGTCGGCGATCAGCAGGGCGGGCTCGCAGGCCAGCGCCAGCGCGATCATCACCCGCTGCGCCATGCCGCCGGAAAGCTGGTGCGGGTAGGCCGCCAGCCGGCCCTCGGGCTCGGGGATGCCGACCAGCCTCATCAGCTCGATGGCCCGAGCGCGGCGGGCGGGGCCGGAAAGGCCGGTATGCAGGCGCAGCGTCTCGCTGATCTGGGCGCCCACCGTGCGCACCGGGTTGAGCGATCCCAGCGGGTCCTGGAATACCATGCCGATCCGCCCGCCGCGGATGCGGTCGAGGGCCGCCGGCGGCAGGCCGGCGAGATCCTGGCCCTCGAACAGGATCTCGCCGCGGGTGCGCCGGCCGTTGCGCGCCAGCAGCCCCAGGATGGCGTGGCAGGTGACGCTCTTGCCGCTGCCGCTCTCGCCGACGAGGCAGAGCGTCCGCTCGCGCTCCAGGTCGAAGCCGACGCCGTGGACGACCTCGGCGAAGCCCTGGGAGGTCGCGAAGCCCACGGCGAGATCCCTGACCCGGAGCACCGGCGGCATGGCGGTCGACCCGCCGCTGGCCGCGTCGCCTACTTGCCCTTGAGCGAGAAGTTGGCGGGTGCGAAGTCCATGTAGAACTGCGAGTAGGGCTGCCACTCGACGTTGCTCTTCATGGCGTATGCCAGCACCGGATTGTAGAGCATGGTCATCGGCATCTCGTCCTCGAAGATGTCGAGCATGCGCTGAAAGTCCTTCTTGCGCTGGGCGACATCGGTCGTCGAGGCGACGGCTGCCGACAGGTCGTTGAACTCCTTGGGCGCTATGAAGTACTTGTAGTCGTCCTGCATGCCCACGCCGGGGCCGTAGAGCGGGATGATCGAGCCGGTCGGATCGGGAATGCGGAAGGTGTTCGACCAGGCGTGGACCTGCATGCCGTCGGCGCGGACCTCCTTGAAGCTGTCGACGAAGTCGATGCGCGCGTTGATCCCGACCGCCCGCCACATCTCCTGGATGATCTGCGCCACCTCGACATTGTAGGTGTAGTAGTTGGGGATCAGCCGGTAGGAGATCTCCTGGCCCTTGTAGCTGCTCTTGGCGAGGGCCGCGCGGGCCGCCTCGGGATCGAAGACGTAGCCCTTGCGCGACGGCTCGTAGAGCGGGCCGAAGCTCGGCAGCTGCAGGCCGTTCGGCGTGAAGGTCTGGCCCTTCCACAGCGCGTCGATCAGCGCCTTGCGGTCGATGGCGAGGCTCATGGCGTGGCGCAGGTTCTTGTCGCCGAGGACCGGGTCGGACATGTTGAAGACGAGGACGTGCGAGTTCTCGATCGGCATCGTCTTCAGGACGAGGTCGGGATAGCCCTTGACGGTGTCCCACTGGTCGGTCGGGATGTCGACCGCCATGTCGTAGTCGCCGGCGACCAGCCCCGAGATGCGCGCCGCCACCTCGGGCACCGACCGGAAGGTCAGCGATGCGGCCGCCGGCGCGCCGCGCCAGGACTGGGGGAAGGCCTCGAGGCGGACGAAATTGTCCTTCTCGTAGCCGGCGAACCTGTAGGGCCCGGTGCCGACCGGATTCCAGCGCAGCGCGTTCGCCGCCGCCTCCAGCCACACCTCGGGCTTGTCGTCGGGCTTGCGGAAGGCTTCCAGCGCCTCGTTGCAGACGATGAACGCCGTGTAGCTGGCGAGACGCTGCTCGAGCGTCGGATCCGCCGCCCTGGTGACGAAGCGGACCGTCCGGGCGTCGACCTTCTCGACCCTGTCGAGATTGCCGAAATAGTTGCGCCCGGAGGGATAGTAGGACTTGGGCCCCCAGAGCCGGTCGGCCGAGAAGGTCGCCAGGACGTCGTCGGCGTCGAACGGCGAGCCGTCGTGGCAGACGACATCGGGCCGCAGCTGGACCTCGAAGGTGGTGTCGTCGACCCACTTCCAGGCGGTGGCGAGGCCCGGCACGAGATCGCCGCCGCCGCCATCGGCGCCCGCCGCCCCGAAGTCGCGGCGGATCAGCGTGTCGAAGATCGAGTAGTAGACGCGGACGTCGACATTGCCGGTCTCGCTGCCCGGATCGAGGCTGCGCGGCAGCTCGTTGAGCGCGATCGTGACCTCGCTGCCGGCGGCGCTCGCCGGCGGGCTCGCCGCCAGCAGGGCGGCGGCCAGGCCGCCGAGCCATGCGGCACGGATGCGCTTCGTCATGATGGACCTCCCCGTCCCTTCCTACGATCGAACAGGATTCACCCCGGGCACGGACAGCGAGCTGCCGGCGGCCCGGTCGCCGCGCGGCCTGGAATCGACCCTGTCGCGCAGCTCGCCCAGCCGGCGCAGCGAGTCGAGCGACTTGCCGCCATCGGCGCGCGAGAGCTCGAGCACCAGCGTATTGGCGATGATCATGGGTGCCGCCAGCGACTGGGATTCGCCGAGGCCGCCGCGCAGCGCCGCCAGCGTGACGTCGGGCCGGGGCTCCACGAGCCGTCCCGGCCCGTCCGAGATCAGCACGATGCCGCCGCCGGAGGACTTGAAGGCCGCCGCCAGCCGCGACAGGCTCTCCGTCGCCCGCCAGAACTGGAACACCACCAGCACGTCGCCCGCCCCGATGCCGAGCAGCGCGTCGGCCGCCTGCCAGTCGACATGGTGCAGCGGCCGCGCGTCGTAGCCGGACCGCACGAGCCGCCGCGCCAGCAGCGTCGCCAGCACGCCGGCATGGCTGGTGCCGAACACCAGGATCCGCCGGGCGGCGAGCAGTAGCCCGACGGCCTCGTCGATCTGCTCCTGGGCCACCTGCTGCGGGATGGCCGAGATGACCTTGATCTCGCTCGCCACCACCGCCTCCAGCACCGAGCCCGAGCCGATCCGGTGCAGCCTGTCGCTCATCCGCACCGCGAGATCCAGCTCCTGGATCAGCTCGCGGCGCAGCTCGCGATAGGTCCGGAAGCCGAGCTTGCTGGCCAGCCGGCCGGCGGTGGTCTCGTGCACCCCGGCGCGCGACGCGATCTCGCGCGCCGACAGCGCGCCGACGCCGACGACGTCGCCCAGCAGCACGGCGAGCAGGCGATGGTCGGCCTCGGTCAGCTCGCCGCTGCAGCTCTCCACGCGCTCGATCAGCCGCATGTCCCGCGTGGTCCCCTCCCAGGCCCGCCCGGCCACGCTAGCGAAGCCGTGCCGGCCTTGCAAGACAACCTGCATCCACTAGAAAGGCCGCAAGTTTTTCTGCGATGCATCATCCGTGCGGGGTGGAGGCCGACATGCCTGCGGAGCCGACAGCAGCCGATCGGGGCGGCACCATGATCGCCGCCCATCGCGCCGGGGCGGCGCTCTGGCCGGAGAACAGCCGGACGGCGTTCGTCAACGCGCTGCGGATGCCGATCGACCTCATCGAGTTCGACGTCCACCGCACCCGCGACGGCGTGCTGGTCGTCCACCACGACCCCCAGCTCGGCCGCACCGCCGACGGCACCGGCGCCGTGGCGGAGATGGACTGGGCCGAGCTGCGCCAGGTGCCGCTGCGCGGCGCGCCGCAGGAGCGCATCCCGCTGCTGGTGACGATCCTCGGCCTGTTCGACGGATCGCCGATCCGGCCGCGGCTCGAGCTGAAGCCGGACGGGCAGGGCCGTCCCTATCCGGGCATGGCGGCCGAGGTCTGGGCCGTCATGCGTGCCGCTGGGCTGACGCAGCGCACGGTCGTCAGCTCGTTCGACACCGCCTACCTGGACGAGGTCAGGGCGCTGGGGGCGAGCCGGGTGCTCTGGCTCCTGAAGGCGGAGCCGACGGCGGCGCTGCTCGCGGATGTCGCCGGCTTCGCCCGGGCGGCGCTCGGCCGCGGCATCGGCGAGGTGGCGGTGCGCGGCGCCGACGCCACCGCCGATCTCGCGGCCGCCTGCCGCGACAACGGGCTGGTCCTCGGCGCCTATGCCGGCAAGGACATGGATTTCGACCGCCTGCTGGACATCGGGCTCAGCGTCTTCACCACCGACCGGCCGGATCTCGCCGTCGAGGCGCGCCTGAGGCGGAAGCCGGCCCCAGCCGGCTGATCCGGGCCGACGATTTCACACTTGTCAGGCGGCGTGATCGCGGTGACGCTGCGGGTCCGATCAGGAGAGGCGGCCGTTGACCGTCTTCGTCATCCGGCGACTGCTGCAGAGCGCCCTGGTGCTGCTCGCGATGTCGCTCGTGGTGTTCGCCGGCGTCTACGCGATCGGCGATCCGCTGGAGATCCTGATCCCGCCCGACGCCACCCAGCCCGAGATCGAGGCGGCGCGCCGGGCGCTGGGCCTCGACCGGCCGCTGCCGCTGCAATACCTCACCTTCCTCGGCAACGCGCTGCAGGGTGATCTCGGCCGCTCCTTCGTCTACGACCAGCCCTCGATCAGCCTGATCCTGCACCGCCTGCCGGCGACGCTCGAGCTGGCCTTCCTGGCCCTGCTCATCGCCATCCTGCTCGGCATCCCGCTCGGCATGCTGGCGGCGATGCGGCCCGACAGCACCGCCGACCGCTCGATCATGACCGGCTCCATCCTGGGCTTCAGCCTGCCGAACTTCTGGCAGGGCATGATGCTGATCATGATCTTCTCGGTGATGCTCGGATGGCTGCCCTCGACCGGGCGCGGGCGGGTCGGCACGGTGCTGGGCATCGAGACCAGCCTCGCAACCTGGGACGGCATCCGTCACCTGATCCTGCCGGCGGTGAACCTGTCGCTGTTCAAGCTGGCGCTGGTCATCCGCCTCACCCGCGCCGGCATGCGCGAGACGCTGCCGCTCGACTTCGTCAGGTTCGCCCGCGCCAAGGGGCTGACCGAGCGCCGCGTCATCGGGGTGCATGTGCTGAAGAACATCCTGATCCCGATCGTCACCGTCATCGGCATGGAGTTCGGCTCGCTCATCGCCTTCGCCACCGTCACCGAGACGATCTTCGCCTGGCCCGGCATGGGCAAGCTGATCATCGACAGCATCACCAAGCTCGACCGGCCGGTGGTGGTGGCCTACCTGATGGTGGTGGTGATGATGTTCATCGTCATCAACCTGATCGTCGACATCCTCTATTCCGTCATCGACCCGCGCGTCCGCCTGCGGGACGTCAAGGCGTGAGCGCCGCGGCAGCTCCCGCCGCCGTCGAGGGAGAGGGCATCGGCCGGCAGATCCTCGACGGCCTGCGCCGCAGCCGCACCGCCGCCATCTGCCTCGCCGTCTGCGCCGTCCTGGTGCTGCTGGCGGTGCTGGCACCCTGGATCTCGCCGCAGGACCCCTACGACCTGGCCCAGCTCGACCTGTTCGACGCCCGGCTGCCGCCGCTCAGCCGGAATGCCGCCGGCGCGATCTACTGGCTGGGGACCGACGGCCAGGGCCGCGACATGCTCTCGGCCATGCTCTACGGCCTGCGCACCAGCCTCGCGGTCGGCGTGCTGTCGGGCGTGTTCGCGATCGCGGTCGGCACCGGCGTCGGGCTCGCCGCCGCCTATTTCGGCGGACGGATCGACACGGCGATCATGCGCCTCGTCGACTTCATGCTGAGCTTTCCCACCATCCTCGTCGCCCTGATGATCCTGGCCATCCTGGGCCAGGGCGTCGGCAAGGTGATCTTCGCGCTGGTGCTGGTGCAGTGGGCCTATTTCGCCCGGGCGGTGCGCGGCACCGCGCTGGTCGAGCGCGGCAAGGAATATGTCGAGGCGGCACGGTGCCTGGGCCTCGGCCATCGCCGCATCCTGTTCTCGCACCTCCTGCCCAACTGCATGCCGCCGGTGATCGTGATCGGCACGATCCAGGTGGCCAGCGCCATCTCGGCCGAGGCGACGTTGAGCTTCCTCGGCATCGGCCTGCCGATCACCGAGCCGTCGCTCGGCCTGCTGATCGCCAACGGCTACCAGTACCTGCTGTCGGGCCTCTACTGGATCAGCGTCTACCCCGGCGTCCTGCTGCTGGTGCTGATCTTCAGCATCAACATCGTCGGCGACCGGCTGCGCGAGGTGCTGAACCCGAGGCTGCGCACATGACGGCAACGGCGACCCTCGAGGTCGACGAGCTGCGGACGCACTTCGCGACGCGCGCCGGCGTCGTGCGCGCCGTCGAGGGCGTCAGCCTCGTGCTGCGCCAGGGCGAGGTGCTGGGCCTGGTCGGGGAGTCCGGCTCCGGCAAGTCGATCACTGGCTTCTCGATCCTGGGCCTGGTCGACCCGCCGGGACGGATCGTCGGGGGGCGCATCCTCTATCGCGGCGAGGATCTCGTCTCGGCGGCTCCCGAGCGGCTGCGGGCCCTGCGCGGCGACCGCATCGCCATGATCTTCCAGGACCCGATGATGACGCTCAATCCGGTCCTGCGCGTCGACACCCAGATGATCGAGGCGGTGCTGGCGCACAGGAAGGTCGGCCGCAGGGCAGCCCGCGCCATGGCGCGCGACGCGCTGGCCCGCGTCGGCATCCCCTCGCCCGACGAGCGGCTGCTGGCCTATCCGCACCAGCTCTCGGGCGGCATGCGGCAGCGGGTGGCGATCGCCATCGCGCTGCTGCACAGCCCGGACGTCATCATTGCCGACGAGCCGACCACGGCCCTCGACGTCACGATCCAGGCCCAGATCCTCTACGAGATGCAGACGCTGGCGGCCGACACCGGAACGGCGCTGCTGTGGATCACCCACGACCTCGCCGTGGTGTCGAGCCTCGCCGACCGGCTGGCGGTGATGTATGCCGGCCGCATCGTCGAGACCGGCCGGGTGCGCGACGTCGTCTCGGCACCGCGCCATCCCTATACGCGGGGGCTGCTGGGCTCGGTGCCGAGCGCCAACGTCCGCGGCCGGCCGCTGGCGCAGGTTCCCGGCATGGCGCCGTCGCCGCTCGCCCTGCCCGAGGGCTGCCCGTTCCGGCCGCGCTGCCCGCGCGCGCTCGATGCCTGCGCGGCCGAGCCGCCGCCCGTCGAGGAGGACGGCCGCGGCTATCGCTGCATCAATCCGTGGCCGGCGCCGTCATGACGGCGCCGCTGATCGAGGCCAGGGGCCTCAGCAAGCGGTTCACCAAGGGCCTCGACTTCGCCGAGCGCATCGCGGCTTCGCTGGGCGCCGGCCTGCGCGAGGAGACCGTGCATGCGGTCGACCGTGTCGACATCGCCGTGTCCAGCGGCGAGGTCGTGGGGCTGGTCGGCGAATCCGGCTGCGGCAAGTCCACGCTCGGGCGGATGATCGCCGGCATCCTGCCGCCGAGCGAGGGCTCGATCCTGTACCGCGGCAAGGACAGCGCCGCGCTGACCGCCAGGGAGGCGCGCGAGCAGCGCCTGGCCGTGCAGATGATCTTCCAGGATCCGTTCGCCTCGCTCAATCCGCGCAAGCGCGTGCGCGACACCATCGGCGAGGCGCCGCTGGTGCATGGTCTGGTCGACCGCGCCGGGCTCGACGCCCTGGTCGACGAGACCCTGCTGCGCGTCGGCCTCGATCCGACCTACAAGTAT
>DAOLFG010000147.1:0-3221 GCA_035326425.1 Geminicoccus sp.
GAGGGGAGCATGGACATGTGGAGGTCGATCCGGGTCTACAAGGAGGTCGGCTACCCGTACATGGTGATGCCCGACCACGTGCCGCACATCGCCGGCCGCGACCCGCAGGGTGTCGCCTTCGCCTATGTCTACGGCTACATCACCGCCATGCTGGAGGCCGTGGCCGCCCAAGATGGCCCGTATACTTCGTCAGGCGGCGGATAATCGGTGCTCACAGGCACAAGCCTGCTGCGCGCCGATCACCTTGCCTTCCTCGCCTCCGGGCCATCCTGAGCGGCCATTCGGGATTTACGAAAACGGGATTTACGAGTGAGAGAATAGAGAGTCAGGGCCCCTGCGGGGCTTTCATGCCCCGCAGGACTTCGGCGTTCTCATCGCCTTCCGGCCAGCACTCGGCGATCAGCGCCAAACGTTGGGCCGTGCTGTAGGTGCTGAGGACGGCTCGGGCCGTCGGCGGCGCCTGCGCCAGGTTCTCCTCGAACATGGCGAGCACGCGAGCCTTGAAGACGTCGTCGTCGGCCAACGATGTGTCGGGCGGGGCCGGTATTTCCTCTGCCGGCGGCCGATCGGGCGGCACCGGCACCAGGCGAACAAGACGCTGATCGTCTTGCTGTATCGGTCTTCGAGCGATCTCGACCAGCTCTGCTGACCTGGGCTCCGGAGGCGTCGCCTCCAGCTGGTCGGCCTCGGCTTTCGCCTTCTGCCTCTCCGCCTCGGCCTGCTTGGCCTGGAAGGCGGCGACCTGGGTGGCCTCGATGGCGTCGACCTCCCACAGCTCCAGCGGCCGCCGGCGAAGCTCGGCGGCCTCCTGCTCGGCGACGGCGGCGAACAGCGCCTGCTCGCCCAGCATGTCGCGGCGCAGCTGGCCGGCCTGGCGCCAGATGGCGGCATCATCGGGATGCGCCGGCGGGCGCATCCGTGCGGCGGCCCTGGCCTGCTCGACCGCGGCCTGCGCCGGCGACAGCGGCGGCGGCGTGGCGGGCGGCTCGCCGAAGCGCTCGGCCCTGGCGCGGTCCATCTCGCAGAGCTGGGCAAAGCCCTTGGCGAGCTGGACCACCGGGTCGCGCTTGCGGGCATAGGTGCGCTGGACCAGCACGGCGGTGCGCGGGCAGCCCTCGGCGATCTTCTGCTCGATGATCATATGGGCCAGGCGCTCCAGGCGTGTCTTCCTGGCCTCCGGCTCCATGTCGAGAATTTCCGCCCAAGCCCCGATCAGCTCGCGGAACTCGTGCTCGCCCATCAGGAAGCCGACGTCCTCGGCGGGCAGGTTCGACCCCTTGGCCGCGGCCCAGACCGGGAAGCCTGCGGCGATGCGTCGGGCGAGCGTGGCTCGCTGGCGGGGTGGGATCGTGTGCATGCAAGGAAGATAGTCATAGATTGAGCAAGATGTCAATCAAATCGCGTATTAGGCGATCTCGCTTTGCCTCGTCATGCCGCACGTAGGCGTGGAATCCATTCCGCCATCGTTCACGCAGCCTCGGCTCGGCGGCCGGCTGATACCTTGAGGTATCATCGTCTGATCGGCTTCCATGGGAACTCTGCCCCACATTGTCACCAGATCACCTCACGATATGCGGGTCAGCTTGGGCGCACCCATTCGATGCACCGATGAGGAATTGAGATACCCAATTGATCGTTGATTGTGTCAGTTTTTAGTATCATTCTGAACTTCAGAGACTAGGAGCCTGCACGATGCCAACGCCTATCCACCCCGAAGCAGTCAAGGCCTACCGAGAGCGTAAGCGGTGGGGGCAGAAGCAGCTGGCCGACGCCACCCTAGGCCGGGATAAGGTCAGCCTGCCGACGATCAAGCGCATTGAGAGCACGAAGAATGGTCCTTATCAGGCCAACAACCGTGTAGCGGAAGCGTTGGCCAAGGCTCTCGGCGTCAGCATAGAGGACTTGTCAAGAATTCCTTCCGAGATAGAGGGCCATGAGAAGCGTAAGTTCCCACTGCGCAAGATGGTCGACACCGAAACGATGCTCGCCTTCGACATGGTACAGCATATCTACGGCATCCCGATCCAATCTCAGATTGAGATGGCCCCGCTATTCGCAGCTTTGCTCGCGGAAGGAAGCCTCGCTTGGCGGCGAAAGCGCGTCGAGGCCATCGAAGAGGCGTCTGCAAAGCTTCAGGAACTCGGCGGCGGGCACTGCTCTTTCGTCTACGCTGCTTGGCGTGTGGATGAAGGCACCGATGAAGAGCGCAAGTCGATCGCCAAACGGGACCTGTTTGGGGTCCAGGCCTCGGAGCAGGCATTCGATTGCGGCTACGACCGCTCAAAGAACAATCCTTTCGCCGACTACCTTGAGAAGTTCGCGAGCGAGGCCCAAGCGCAGACCATCACCTTCGATAAGGGCTTCGGCTGGAAGGCCAGCGAGGGGCTGCCAGAGTACCGGATCGGAGCGGACATCATCGAGCGACTGACCGGGGGTGACCCGGACGCGGAATACGCCCTGCTGCGTGGGCACGTCCGACTGAAAGACGTACCGAACGAACTCCTCGGCGACGGCAAGAAGGCCGAGCGCGTTGCGTGGATGATCGAACGTATTCCGGGCGAGGAACTCACCGCCAGGAAGGCCGAGCACGACCGACTATGGGCACTCATTGGGCACGATGAGAAGGACAATCACGCTCCGTCGTATGGCAAGCCCGATGGAGACGATCATGCTTGACCTCCGGCTCACACGCCATGCGGAGGTGCGTATGCGTCAGCGCGGCTTCCGCAAGGCCGACGTCGACCTTGTGCTCAGTGTGGCAACGCGTGTTGCAGACGACGCCTTTTTCTTAACCGACCGGGATGTAGCGCGCGAGATCGAGCGACGAAAACACGAAATCCAGCAACTTGAACGTCTTCGAGGAAGCAAGATCATCATCGATGCTGATTCCCTAATCACTCTTTATCACACCACACCAAAAGTATTAGACAAGCTATCTGGGACGAGTGCCCGTAGAAGACGAATTGTGGTCGGCCGCTTGTAGCTATCTTGATTGCAAGGATGATGCGCCGCACATTCTCGAAATTCCGGGGCTACCATACGCATTGCGGCACTGTCTGTCGGGAACGAGTACCGGAAAGGTCACGGAAAGCTACATCACCTCGTCATTGAACACCTTCGAGGCCTCCGGCGGCTCGGTCGAGGCCGCCGATGCAGCGGCCGTATCATGCCCCCACCGCCGTCGACCCTTCCTTCCACCCTTGTTGCCCTTCTTCCATCCT
>DAOLFG010000094.1:0-16917 GCA_035326425.1 Geminicoccus sp.
GGCGGGGGGCGCATGGTCGTCGGACGGGGGGGGGCGCGGCACGCGGCGCGTTGTCCCTGCCCCGCCGGCGACGGGCGCCTCGTCCAGCCCGAAAAACGACCGAACCGCCTCGACTGTCAACGTGTCGCACCGGGTTTCCAACGTGCCGCATCCGCAGCGGCGCCGGCCGGGGGTTACACAATAGTCAGTGGCGCGGCCCAGCGCCGCCGCAACGTCGAGAAGGAGGAGGTGCCCCGATGAGCTCCACGGCTTACGAACGCATCCAGTCGAGCCCCAAGTTCCGACAACTGGTCGAACGCCGGAGCAAGCTGGCGACAATGCTGTCGATCGTCATGCTCGTGATCTATTTCGGCTTCATCCTGCTGGTCGCGTACGCGCCGGGATTTCTCGGCACGCCCCTCGGCTCGGGCGTGACGACGATAGGTATCCCGATCGGCCTGTTCGTGATCATCTCGGCCTTCGTTCTCACCGGCATCTATGTCGGCAAGGCCAATACCGAGTTCGACCGGCTGAACGAAGAGCTGCTGCGGGAGGTCGCGTGATGACGCTGCGTCGAGTTCTTGCGGCGACCGGTGCGGCGCTCGGTGGGATGCTTCCCGCCATGGCGCTGGCCGCCGGCGCCATCGAGGGCGGCGAAGCCCGCTCGTCGATCAATCTCGAAGCCATCGTGATGTTCCTGATCTTCGTCGCGCTGACGATGGTGATCACGAAATGGGCGGCCTCGCGCACCAAGTCGGCGGCCGACTTCTATGCCGCCGGCGGCGGCATCACCGGCTTCCAGAACGGCCTGGCCATCGCCGGCGACTACATGTCGGCGGCCTCCTTCCTCGGCATCTCGGGCCTGGTGTTCGCCAGCGGCTTCGACGGCCTGATCTACTCGGTGGGCTGGCTGGTCGGCTGGCCGATCGTGCTGTTCCTGATCGCCGAGCGGCTGCGCAACCTCGGCAAGTACACCTTCGCCGACGTCGCCTCCTACCGCCTGCAGCAGACCCCGATCCGCACGCTCTCCGCGATCGGCACGCTGACGGTGGTGGCCTTCTACCTGATCGCGCAGATGGTGGGTGCGGGCAAGCTGATCGAGCTGCTGTTCGGCCTGCCCTATCTCTATGCCGTCATCCTCGTCGGCATCCTGATGATCGCCTACGTCACCTTCGGCGGCATGCTCGCCACCACCTGGGTGCAGATCATCAAGGCCGTGCTGCTGCTCTGCGGCGCCTCGTTCATGGCGCTGGCCGTGCTCTGGCACTTCGGCTTCAGCCCGGGTGCGATGTTCCAGGCCGCCGTCGACGTCCATCCCAAGGCGCTGGCGATCATGAGCCCCGGCGGGCTGGTCAGCGACCCGATCTCGGCGATCTCGCTGGGCCTGGCGCTGATGTTCGGCACCGCCGGCCTGCCGCACATCCTGATGCGGTTCTTCACCGTCGCCGACGCCAAGGCGGCGCGCAAGTCGGTGTTCTACGCCACCGGCTTCATCGGCTACTTCTACATCCTCACCTTCATCATCGGCTTCGGCGCCATCACCTTCCTGATGGTCGACCCGAGCTTCTTCCACACCACCACCGCAGCCGACGGCACCACGACCTACAACAAGGTCGCCGACATGATCGGCGGCACCAACATGGCGGCCATCCACCTCGGCAACGCCATCGGCGGCCCGCTCTTCCTGGGCTTCATCTCCGCCGTGGCCTTCGCCACCATCCTGGCGGTGGTGGCCGGCCTGACACTGGCCGGCGCCTCGGCGGTGAGCCACGACCTCTACGCCTCGGTGTTCGCCCGCGGCCGTGCCACCGACGCCGACGAGATCAGGGTCTCGAAGATCGCCACGGTCTGCCTCGGCATCGTCGCCATCATCCTGGGCTACATCTTCGAGAACCAGAACGTCGCCTTCATGGTGGGCCTGGCCTTCGCCGTGGCGGCGAGCTGCAACTTCCCGGTGCTGCTGCTGTCGATGTTCTGGTCGAAGCTGACCACGAGGGGTGCGCTCTACGGCGGCTTCCTCGGCCTGCTCAGCGCCGTGACGATGGTCGTCCTGAGCCCGACGGTGTGGGTGAAGGTGCTGGGCAACGCCCAGGCGGTCTTCCCCTACGACAACCCGGCGCTGTTCTCGATGACCATCGCCTTCGTCGGCATCTGGCTGTTCTCGGTCCTCGACCGCAGCCGCTCGGCCTCGAGCGAGCACGCCGCGTTCTGGCCGCAATACGTGCGCTCCCAGACCGGCCTGGGTGCGGAGGGTGCGGCGGCGCACTGAGTCCCACCTCACTCGCTTCGTCCGCACTGCGCCCCGGGGAGCGATCCCCGGGGCGCTTTGCTTTGTCCATGGCCTCGTGCGCGCTATCCTCGAGTGACTGCTGGAGGGTCGGGATGCGCGACAGCGCCGAGAAGCCGATGACCGTCGACGAGTTCATGCGCTGGGACGACGGCACCGATACACGGTACGAGCTCGACGAGGGTGTCCCCATGGCGATGGCACCTCCGGCGGGGCCGCATTCCGTCATCGTCGCCAACGCGACCGGCATCTGCTGGTCGCAACTCCGGGAACGCTCCCCCTGCCGTACAGCCAACGAGGTCGGTGTTCGCATCTCGGCGCGAACCTATTGGCAGGCCGACCTCGCCGTCATCTGCTCGTCCCTCGATCTGGAGGAGGCCCTGCCCTCCCTGATCGTCGAGGTCCTCTCGCCCTCCACCCGCACCCACGACCTCGGCCGCAAGCTGCTGGACTACCAGTCGCTGCCGGCGGTGCAGGAAATCTGGCTGATCGACAGCGAGTGCCGCTGGTTGCAGCACTGGCGGCGCGAGGGCGACCACTGGCGCGTCCAGGACTTCGTCGGCTCGTCGAGCCTCACGAGCCCCACCCTCGAGGGCGAGGTTGCGCTCGACGAGCTCTATCGCAACAGCGGCCTCTAGCCCGAGGCGAGATCGGACAGGTCGACCACCACGCCGTCGACCTCGATCGAGGTCAGGCCGCGCTCGAAGAAGTCCCGCACGGTCATGATCGACCGCGAGCTGTATTCCCCCGACCCGTCGGGATGCTCCGGGGTCGACACGAAGAGCGTGCCGCCTCCCCGGCTGAAGGTGAGATCGTCGAGCGTCACCGGCGCCAGGATCGCCTGGTAGGACGCATCGTAGCCGGTGATCATCTGCGCCCCATTCAAGCTGATGCTCTCGCCGGCCTGGAAGTCGTGGACGATGCTGAACCCGTCCTCGAATCGGTCGTCAGAACCATAGATGCCGTGATGGGCGCCGTGAAAGTAGAAGGTGTCGATACCGCCCCCACCCCAGACGTCGCCGCCGCGGATGGCATCGTTGCCGAAGCCGCCATAGACGCTGTCGGGTCCGCCGCCGAGAACCAGGTCGTCGCCCGCGCCGCCATGGATCGCGGCGCCGGAATAGGTGCGATAGACCTCCTCGCCGCCGTAGATGACGTCGTCGCCGGCTTCGCCGTAGGCATAGCCGCCGTCCGTTGCACGGATCGTGTCGTCCCCGTTGCCGCCCCGCACGAACGCGCCGCTGAGCGTGTCGTTGCCATCGCCACCGAAGACGTCGGCGGCGCCGTATTGGCCGCCGGGTGCCGAGATGACATCGTTGCCCGAGCCGCCGAACAGCCTGACATTCTCGACGTAGAGACCGACGGTGATCGTGTCGTCGCCGGCATCGCCGAGCAGGCTGCCGTGGACATATCGGGCGTAGTTGCCCCAGCCGTCCCCGATGCGCATGACGTCGTCGCCGATGCCGCCGCGGGCGATGACGTTCACCTCGCTCCCGTAGGTTCCCTGGAAGAGGAAGAAATCGTCGCCGGCTTGGCCGATGAGGCTGTCATGGCCACTCGTCGCGACCAGCGTGTCGTCGCCGTCACCACCCACGAGGAGATCGTTGCCGGCGCCGCCGTCCATCCGGTCGTTGCCGGCGCCACCGTAGAGACGGTCGTCATCGTCGCCGCCCCACAGCCGGTCCCTGCCGTCGCCGCCCTCCAGCCTGTCCCGCCCGAGGCTGCCATAGAGCAGGTCGTCGCCGCCGCCGCCGAGGACCAGATCGTCGCCCCACCCACCCCTCAGATCGTCGTTGCCGCTGCCGCCGTCGACGAGATCATTGCCGACACCGCCGTCCAGCAGGTCGTTGCCGCCGCCGCCGTAGAGGCTGTCGTCGCCCGACCCGCCGAAAATCGTATCATTGCCGGCGACCCCGAAGCCCAGGTCCGGTCCGCCTGCCAGCCTGATCAGGTCGTCGCCGCTGGTCCCACGCAGCGAGTCGCGGCCGTTCGTCCCGTCCAGCGTCGCCATGTGCTCGCTTCCCCCCATCCGTGGCTCGTGACAGCCACGGATGCTCATGTGAGCATCGAATGTATCCGGCGGCATTGACCGGGATCAATCGCCGGCCGCCCTCTGGCGTCCGTACGATGATCGCGCTAAGCCCCGGCGCCATGAGCGACCGACCCAATCCCCTGAAGCTGAACCCGCTGCAGGCCAGGACCATGGCGATCCTGCAGCAGCTCGCCCGCACGCCGGGCGCCGCCGAGCCGCCCGATGCCGAGGGCAATGTCCAGCTGCGCGGCCTGCCGCACGCCCACGGCGACCATTTCCACCTGGGCGACGCCCTGGTGATGGCGCGCGACGCCACCGGCCTCGGCAATCCGGCCGTGTTCACGGCACTGATCCGCAAGGGCCTGGTGCAGTCCAGACCCACCGGCATGCCGGCGCTGACGCCCGCGGGCCTCGCCTACGACACGGGCGTGGCCGATCAGGTGCTGCACCGGGGCGGGCATCACTGAGAACGGCGCGACGGGCGAAGGAATTTGGCTCCGGGGCTCGGATTCGAACCGAGGACCGATCGGTTAACAGCCGATTGCTCTACCGCTGAGCTACCCCGGACCAGGCGGCGCGGCGGTCTATAGCAATGCCCGAAGCGCAGCGCCAGCCCCTCGGGCGCCGCCCCGTCACCGGCGTCCCGGCAGCCCGATCACGCAGCGCAGCCCCTCGGTACGCCATTCCAGGATCGCCTTGCCGCCCGTCTCGTAGGCGAAAGCGCGGCTGAGCAGGAGCGAGCCGAAGCCCTTGTGCGCCGGCGTCTCCACCGGCGGCCCGCCGCTCTCGCTCCAGGTCAGCTGGTAGCCGCCCGCGCCGTCGGAGCGGCCCTCGATGCGCACGCTGCCGCCCGGAACCGACCAGCTGCCGTACTTGATGGCGTTGGTCGCCAGCTCGTGCATGGCGAGCGACAGACTCTGGGCGGTCGACGGCGCCACCGTCAGCGGCTGGACGTCGAGGACCAGCCGGTCGTCCGCCTCGCCCTCGATGTGCGGCGCCAGGGTGGCGCGCAGCACCGCCTGCAGCTCCGCCCCGCCCCATTGGCGGGTCGCCAGGATCTCGTGCGCCACCGCCATGGCGCGCAGCCGGCCGTGCAGCGCCTGCTGCAGCGCCTCAGCGGTCGGGGCGTGCCGGCCGCTCTGCTGCACGATCGACTGCATCACCGCCAGCAGGTTCTTGACCCGATGGTTCAGCTCGCCGATCAGCAGGTGCTGCCGCTCCTCCAGCAGCTTGCGCTCGGTGATGTCCCAGTCGACGCCGGTGAGCCGGAGGCCGCCTTGGGCATTCCGCAGCACCATGCCGCGCTGCGCCAGCCAGCGCATGCCGCCCTCCGGCGGCGCCACGCGGAACTCGATGCGGTAGTCGGACAGGCTGGCGGCGGCGGCCTCGATCGCCCGGCGGCAGGCCTCGCGGTCCTCGACATGAATGAGCTCGAGCGCCTGGCCCGGCGTCTTCGGCGTGTCGCCCGGTTCCACGCCGTAGAGCTGCCGCTCCAGGTCGTCCCAGATCAGGCGCTGGTTGTCGACGTCGACGTCGAACACCCCCATCCGCCCGGCTTCGAGCGCCAGCCGCAGCCGGGCCTCGCCGGCGCGCAGCGCAGCCTCGGCGCGCTTGCGGCCGGTGATGTCCATGTCGATGCCGGCATAGCCGATGGCCTTGCCCTTGCCGTCGCGCACGACATGGCCGCGGCCGAGCAGCCAGTGCCAGCCCTCCCTGCCCTTGACCCGGTACTCGACCTCGAAGCCGTCGCCCGAGCTGGCGACCACCGCGGCGAATTCGGCCGCGACCCGCGGCCGGTCGTCGGGATGCTGCGAGGCCCGTACCAGCTCGTGCGGCACGGGGCCATCGGCCGGCTCCACCCCGTGCAGCCGGAAGAAGTTCGGCGTGCCGCGCACCGTCTTGCTGGCGAGGTCGACATCCCATGAGCCAGTCTCCGCCGACTGCTCGACCAGCGCCAGCATCTCGTCGCGCGCCTGCAGCTCGGCGTGGCTGGCCCGCAGCTCGGCCTCGCGGGCCTCCAGCACCTCCGCCATACGGTCGAAGGCGGAGGCCAGCCGTCCGAACTCGTCGCCGCCGGTCGAGAGACCGGTGCGGGCGGAGAGCTCGCCCCTGCCCCAGGCGTCGGCGGCGGAAAGCAGCGCCCGCGCCGGCCGGCCGATGAACAGCTTCGAGCCCAGCCAGGCCGCCACCAGCGCCAGCACCGCACCGAGGCCGATCAGCACGATGCTCCGCCGCGTCGCATTGTCGATGGCCGCCATGGCGGGCGCCTTGGCGATGCCGACCAGCACCAGGAACTCGCGGCCCAGCCGGTCGGCCGGCGGCACGTAGCCGACGATGCGGCTGGTGTCGTCCGGCCCGATGGCGTCGACCGTGCCGGGCCTGGCTGCGGCGAGGAGCGCCTCGTTCTGGATCATCGTCCCCGGAACCACGGCTCCGGGCAGCCGCAGCAGCAGGCGCCCCTCACGGTCGGCGATCGCGATCGAGCCGTCGGGCGGCAGGCTGCGATTGGTGAAATAGCCCTGCAGCCAGTCGAGGTCGAAGCCGACGACCAGCGCTCCTCCCGGTTGGCCGGCAAAGTCGGTGAAGGCCCGCACGAGGACCAGCAGCGGCCGGCCGTCGGCACCGCCCGGCACGAAGCCGAGCATGCGGGTCTCCGCGGCATCCAGCGCCAGCTGGCGCCAGCGGCTGTCGGCACCCGCCTCGTCCAGCCCAGTTCCGGTGCCCACCCGGCAGACCCAGCCGCCATCGGGATCGATGGCGCCGATCATGGCGAACTGCGGCAGTCCGGCCGTCGCCTGCTCGACCAGCACCGAGCAGCCCTGCGCCTGCCGCAGCCGGATCGAGCTGGCGCTGGCCAGCGTCGTCAGGAGGATCCGGCCGCCGTCGACCAGCCGCTCCATCTCGGCGGAGGCGAACTCCGCCAGCCGCAGCGCCTCGGCGTGCGAAGCGTTGGTGCGCTCGTGCCTGAGCGACACCTCGTTCCAGACCTGGATCGCCACCGCCGGCAGCATCGCCAGCGCCACCAGGAGATAGAGCCGCCAGACCAGACTCATCGCAAACCCGCGTTCCGCGCCGGACTCCAGCCCTCGGCCCGGCGGGCATGGTATGGGGCTTCGTCCGCCGCCTGCAACCGCAACGCACATGGCGGTCGTCTGCCGCGACGGCGCAAGATCCGCCAAGTCCGCCGGCATCGGCGGTGCTAGGATCGCCGCATGGCGTCTGCGGACCACACGACCTTCGATACCGTGATCGGCCGTTGCGGCATCGGCTGGAACGAGCGCGGCCTCGTCTCGGTGCGGCTGCCCGGCCGCTGGAGCCTCGGCGGGACCGGCCACAGGGCCGCCGGCATACCGTCGGCGGCCTGCGAGGCGATGAGGCTGATCGCGGCCTCGCTGCGCGGCGAGCCGGTCGATCTCGGCGCCATCGCCCTCGACATGCGGGGCCTGACGGAATTCGCGCGATCGGTCTACGGCATCGCCCGGACGGTCCCCGCGGGCTCCACCACCACCTATGGCGAGATCGCGACCCGCCTCGGCGACCGGGCACTGGCCCGCGAGGTCGGCCAGGCCCTCGGCCGCAACCCCTTCCCGATCGTCGTGCCCTGCCATCGCGTCCTCGCCGCCGGCGGCGCGCCCGGCGGGTTCTCGGCACCCGGCGGCGTGGCCACCAAGCTGCGCCTGCTCGCCATCGAGGGCGTCCGCCTCGCCAGCCAGCCCAGCCTGTTCGACGACCCGACGGGTGCGGCATGACCACCGTCAGGGTCCTGCTGCGCGGCTCGATCGCCGCCTACGACTATCGCTGCGGTGCCGGCCCGCACGACCGGCCGTTCGTCGAGCTGCACGACGGCTATTCGATCGCCTATGTCCGCAAGGGCAGCTTCGGCTACGGCAGCGGCGGCCGGTCGTACGAGCTGGTGGCGGGCTCGCTGCTGATCGGCCATCCCGGCGACGAATATGTCTGCACCCACCAGCACCACGCCGGCGGCGACGAGTGCCTGGCCTTCCAGCTTTCGGCGGAGCTGGTCGAGCGCCTCGGCGGACAGCGGCTCTGGCGCTCTTGCGGCGTCGCCCCGCACGACCGGCTGGCCCTGCTGGGCGAGCTCGCCCAGGCGGTGGCCGACGGGCACAGCGACCTCGGCCTCGACGAGGCGGCCCTGCTGCTGGCCGCCCGCTACGTCGACCTCGCGGCCGGCGTCCGCCGGCAGGGTGCCGATCCGACCGCGCGCGACCGCCGCCGCGCCGTCGAATCCGCCTTGTGGATCGACGAGCTGGCGGCCGAGCCGGTCGGCCTCGAGCGCAGTGCCGCACGGGCCGGCCTCAGCCCCTTCCACTTCCTGCGCCTGTTCGCCCGCTGCATCGGCGTGACGCCGCATCAGTACCTGATCCGCTGCCGGCTGCGCCGGGCGGCCCGCATGCTGGCCGAGCCGGACCGCAGCATCTCGGACATCGCCTACGACGCCGGCTTCGCCGACCTGTCGAACTTCGTGCGCACCTTCCATCGCGCCGCCGGCATGTCGCCCCGCCGGTTCCGCGGCCTCGGCCGCGGCGACCGCAAGATCCTCCAAGACCGCCTGGAGGCATCCCCGGCACATTGATGGCCCCGACCGAGGAGACCATCATGTTCGACCATATCGGCCTGAAGACCGCCCGCCTCGACGCTGCCGTCCGCTTCTACGGCGCGGCGCTGGAGTCGCTGGGCAGCGGGCTCTGCTCGCGCGACGATTCCGGCGCCGGCTTCGGCCCGCCCGGCGCGCCGGCCTTGTGGCTCTCCGTCGGCACGGCCGGTCCCGTCCACGTCGCCTTCCGCGCCGCCGACCGCGCCTCGGTCGACCGGTTCCACGTCGCCGGCCTCGCCGCCGGTGGCCGCGACAATGGCGGGCCGGGACTGCGCCTCGACTACGGGCCGTCCTACTATGCGGCCTTCCTGCTCGATCCCGACGGCAACAATGTCGAGGCGGTCTGCCTGCGCTAGCGGCGGAACCGGCGGGCCCGGGGTGCATTGCGGTCGGGATGACCGACCAGGCAACCCACCGCTTCGGCGCATGGCCGGTCGAGGGCGGCGTGCGCTTCGCCTTGTGGGCGCCTTCGCGGCCCGCCGTCGATCTCCTGCTCGGCCACGAGGAGCAGCCTCTGCGGATGGAGGCTGCGGCCGATGGCTGGCACCGGCTGACTGTCGGCGGCGCCGCGGCGGGCGATCGCTACCGTTTCCGTCTCGACGATGGCCGCTGCGTCCCCGATCCGGCCTCGCGCGCCCAGTGCAGCGGCGTGCATGGCCCTAGCGTCGTCGTCGATCCGGCGGCCTATAGCTGGCGCCACCGGGATTGGCGCGGCCGGCCTTGGCACGAGGCGGTGCTCTACGAGTTGCATGTCGGCACCTTCTCGCCCGCCGGCACCTTCGACGGCGTGCGCGGGAAGCTGCGGCATCTCGCCGATCTCGGCATCACCGCCGTCGAGCTGATGCCGCTCGGGCATTTTCCCGGCGAGCGCGGCTGGGGCTACGACGGCGCCCTGCTGTTCGCGCCGCACGGCACCTACGGCTCGCCGGAGAGCCTGAAGGCGCTGGTCGACGAGGCGCACGGGCATGGCCTGTCGATGCTCCTCGACGTCGTCTACAACCACTTCGGCCCCGAAGGTAACTACCTCGGCAGCTACTCGCCCTTCTTCCGCCACGACCTGAAGACCGCCTGGGGCGATGCCATCGACTTCCGACAGCGGCCGGTGCGCGACTTCTTCATCCAGAACGCCCTGCAATGGCTGGAGGAGTATCGCTTCGACGGCCTGCGCCTGGATGCGGTGCACGCGATCCACGACGACAGCTCGCCGCACTTCCTCGACGAGCTGGCCGAGACCGTCCATCGCCGCTTCGACGGCCGGCGGCATGTCCACCTCGTGCTGGAGAACGAGCGCAACGAGGTCCGCCGCCTCGGCCCGCGGCGTTGCACCGCCCAGTGGAACGACGACTGGCACCACTGCGCCCACGTCCTGCTGATGGGCGAGCGCGACGGCTACTACGCCGCCTTCGCCGACCGCCCGATGCAGCGGCTGGCGCGGGCGGCGACGCAGGGCTTCGTCTACCAGGGCGAGCCCTCGCCGATCGACGACGGCCGCGCCCGGGGCGAGCCCAGCGCCGGCCTGCCGCCCACGGCCTTCGTCGACTTCCTGCAGAACCACGACCAGATCGGCAACCGGGCGCTGGGCGAGCGGCTGGCCGGGCTCTGCGCGCCCGAGGCGCTCGACGCCTTCACAGCACTGCTGCTGCTCTCGCCCCATGTCCCGATGCTGTTCATGGGCGAGGAATGGGGTGCCGCCACACCCTTCCTGTTCTTCACCGATTTCCACGACGGACTGGCGACGGCGGTGCGCGAGGGCCGCCGGCGGGAGTTCGCGATCTTTCCCGCCTTCGCCGATCCCGAGGACCGCGCCGCCATCCCCGATCCCAACGCACCGTCCACCTTCGCCCGCTCGCGGCTCGACTGGACCGGGGCCGAGACCCCACAGGGCTCGCGTCGCCGCGAGCTGGTGCGGCGGCTCCTGGAAGTCCGCCGCCATGCCATCGTGCCGCTGCTGCCGCTGATCGGCGGCCACGCCGGCGAGGCCCGCCGCATCGGCGGGCACGGCCTGGACGCCCGCTGGCGGCTCGACGACGGCCGCTGCCTGCGGCTGATCGCCAACCTCGCCGATGCTCCGATGCAGCCGGTCGACGGCGCGCAGGGTCGGCTGATCCATCGCCACCCGCAAGGCGCCGACGGGCACGTCCTTCCGCCATGGTCCCTGGCCGTCCATCTGCTGGCCGAAGGCCTCGACCGAGGTTGACAAGAATCTGATGCCGGGCCGATCGTCGCGTCGGGATCTGCGTCATCATCGGGGGGAATCATGCGCCGCGCATTCTGGTTGGCGGGCGTCGGTCTCTTGGCGACGCTCGCATCGGCACCGGCTCGGGCCATCGACCCGTTCTTTCCGGAGTTCGGCAACAACGGCTACGACGTCCAGGACTACGACCTGAGCCTCGCCGTCGATCCGGCGAAGAACAGGCTCGACGGCCGTGCCGTCCTGACGATCCGGGCGCTGGAGCGGCTGACCGCCGTGGCGCTGGACCTGCACGGCCTCGACGTCAAAGGGGTCAGGACCGACGGCGCCGTGTCCAGCTTCACCCATAGCGGCGGCAAGCTGCGGGTGCGGCTGCCCTCGCCGCTCGCCAAGGGCGCCACCTTCGTGCTCGCCGTCGCCTATGGCGGCAACCCCGAGGCGCTCGAGGATCCGACGGCCCCGGGCGCCGACATCCTCGGCGTCGGCTGGAACGATCATGCCGGCGCCACCTATGTCGTCAGCGAGCCCGTGGGCGCCGGGACGTGGTACCCGGTCAACGACGTGCCGACCGACAAGGCGACCTATCGCGTCGCCGCCACCGTGCCCGAGCCCTACACCGCCGTCAGCAACGGCGCGCTGGAATCCATCACCGACCTCGGAGCCGAGCGCCGCTTCGTCTGGAAGACGCGCCAGCCCATGGCGAGCTATCTCGCCATCCTCGACGTCGCCGACTACCGGCTCGAGCGCAGCTGGGCGCGGCGCGCCCTGCCCATCCGCACCTACACCACGGACAAGACGCCGTCCGGGACCATCGCCGCCCTGCGCAAGACCCCGGCGATGCTGGCCTATTTCGAGCGCTTCGCCGGCCCCTACCCCTTCGGCTCCTACGGCTCGGTGATGGTCGACGACCCCGAGCTGTACTACGCGCTCGAGACGCAGGGCATGTCGACCTTCCCGTCGGCCTACCAGATCGGCGAATCGACGGTCGCGCACGAGCTGGCGCACCAGTGGTTCGGCGACGCCGTGACCGTCGAGCGCTGGGAGGATCTCTGGCTGGCCGAGGGCTTCGCCACCTATTTCGAGTTCATCTGGGAGTTCAAGAGCGACCGGGTCGGGCTCGATGCCGCCTTCCGCGACCTCTACGACTATGCCCTCGAGAACGAGCTCGGGCCCGCCGTCGTGAGCACGCCGGAGGACATCTTCTCCGACAGGACCTACTACCGCGGCGCGCTGACCCTGCAGGCGCTGCGGCTGAGGGTGGGTGACGACGCCTTCTTCCGCACGCTCAAGGCGTTCTTCCGCAACCATCGCTACGGCAACGCCACCTCGGCGGACTTCGTCGACACCGCCGTGCGCCAGAGCGGCCAGCCCGCCGTGCGCGGCCTGCTGAACGCCTGGCTCTACGAGCAGCCGGTGCCGCCGCTCGGCGACTATTACGGCCCCTCCGGCGCCCGGACGGCGAAGGCGAAGGCCGCCCTGCCCTTCGCGACCGCGCTCACCCGCCGTCATCCGCCCAGGCTGGCCGCCGCTCCGGGGAACTAGCGGCACACCGTCCCGGTTTGTGCATGGTCGACACCCGCGCCCGGAGGCGACCATGCCCGAACTGACGACGAGGCCGGAAGGCCTGCGCAAGCTCTGGCCGATGATCCGCGACATCCGTGTCGCCATGCTCTCGACCTGGGACGGCGAGCATCTGCGCTCGCGCCCGATGCACGCCCATCTCGACGAAGCCTCCGACCAGCTGTTCTTCTTCACCCGCCTGGACTCCGGCAAGACCCGCGAGGCCCGGCGCTATCAGGAGGTCAACGTCGCCTTCGCCGACAATGCCGCCCAGACCTGGGTGTCGATCAGCGGCCGGGCCGCCATCGAGCTCGACGACGAGGTGATCCGGCGGTTCTGGACACCGATGGCCGCAGCCTGGTTCCCCGAGGGCCTCGACGACCCCGAGCTGGCGGTGCTGCGCATCGAGCCGGAGATCGCGGAGTACTGGGACATGAAGGCCGGCGCCATGCGCTACTTCTGGGAGATCTCCAAGGCCAGCCTCACCGGCGAGCCGCCGGTGCTGGGCGACACGGGCCGGATCGAGCTGGCGAGCCCGCGTTAGGCTAGGGCCCTTCGAGGCTGGCTCGCAGGTCGGCGAGCGTGATCATCAGCATCATCGGGTCGAGCGGCGATTCGCTGAACCCGACGCGCAGGTAGAAGGACTTGGCCTGATCGCCGAGGGCGTGGACCAGCAGACCGCGGATGCCGATCGTCTCGGCCGCGCGCAGCACCCGGAGGCCAGCGTCGCGCACGAGATGCCGGCCGAGGCCCCGCCCCTGCAACGACCGGTCGACCGCCAGCCTGCCCAGCAGCACGACGGGCACCGGATCCGGCATGTAGCGGCGAGAGTGCCCTAGCGCCGAAGTGATCGACACCGCACCCGATGCCAGCGAGTAGTACGCAACGACCGGTCCGCCGCGGCGGACGACGAATGTGCGGGAAGCGCCCGCCGCCTGGTTCCGCCTGGCGCGGGTCTTCAGCCACTGGTCGAGCGACGGCTCGCCCGAGTCGAACCCCTCGACGATATGATCGTCCGCCAACGGCTCGGGTGGAGAGAGCGTCAGGGCGTCTCCCAGGCCGGCCGCTCGCGCATGGTCTCGACCAGCCGCGCATTGGGGTCGGCCGGAGCATCGAGGCGCATCAGGAAGGCATCGTACGCCTCTGGCGAGGCCAGGATCAGCGCCCGGTCGAGAAGCGTCTCCTCGGCGGCTCGCCGTGCCGCCTCGAGGATGAAATCCGTCCGGTTCTTCCCCTGAGCCGCGGCAGCCCGGTCGATCAGGCTCCGCTCCTCGGCACGGATACGGATGTTCAGCGTCTCGCGCCTGCTCGCTACCTGCCCGGTATCCGTCATCGGCTCGCCTGTCGTCGGAACGTCGCAACGACAACGTCATTACGCCGAGGATGCCCGGCTGTCGCGTGGAGACGAAAAAGGGCGCCGCACCGCGGCGCCCTCGCTCGTCCGGCCGATTGCGGTAGTCAGGCGGCCTTCCTGTTGATGTTGCCGAGCGCCAGCTTGTTGAGCTTGCTGTCGGCGGCCTTCTCCTCCTCGAGCGTCTGCGACAGCAGGGCGCCGGCCTCGCGGTAGCCCAGCTGCTTGGCCATGGCGACGAGGCTGCCATAGCCCGCGATCTCGTAGTGCTCGACCTTCTGCGCCGAGACGATCAGGCCGGCGTCACGGACCTCGGGGTCCTCGACCTCCTCGATCACCTCCTGGCCCTCGCTGATCAGGCCCTCCATGGCCTCGCAGGGCTTGGCGCGCTTGCCGAGGTCGAGCATGTCGAACACCTGCTCCAGCCGCTCGACCTGGCCGCGCGTCTCCTCGAGATGGCTCTCGATCGCCTGCCTCAGCTCGTTGGAGTTTGCGGCCTTGGCCATCTTCGGCAGGGCTTTCACCAGCTGCTTCTCGGCGTGGTAGATGTCGCGCAGCTCGTTCACGAACAGATCCTGCATCGTCTTGATGCCCATCGTCGGGTCCTCGTCGGTATTCGGGGTGGGGCGGCGCGACGCGCCGGCGCTGGCTAAACAGCCGCCGCAGACGAACGTTCCGCGGCTTGTTTCAGTCTCTGCTGGAGAAACGCCAGCACCGCCGCCTCCTCGGGCTCGAGCCCGGCGAGATCCTCCGCCAGCTGCGCCTCGACGGCGTCCTTGAGGTTCAACAGCAGATCGCCGGCCATGTAGGCTCCGACGATCTCGGGATGGACGTAGCTCTTGCGGCAGATCGCCGGCGTGTGGCCGAGCCGCCCCGCCACGCGCTCGATGGCCGCCGTGACATTGCGCTTGGCGGCGGCCTCGCTGTCGAAGCTCGCCAGCTCCTGCAGCGCCCATGCCGCCAGCACGGTGGCGGCGAAGGTGCGGAAATCCTTGGCCGTGAAGTCGTCGCCGGCGATCTCGCGCAGGAAGGCGTTGACGTCGGCGGAGTCCACCGGCTGCAGGAGCTGCCGGGCCAGGAGCTGTTCTGCTTCCTCGACGAGGAGGGCAGGCCGAAGGTGCGGTTCTCGCGGGCATACTCGCTGTTGCCAACCCGGATCAGGGTCGTCTCCAGCAGCCGCACCACCAGCGCCAGCACCCGCTCGCGGCCGAGCCCGCGCTCGGCGAGCCGCTCGTCGACCGCCTTGCGGATGCGCGGCAACGCCATGCCGAACGCCAGCATGCGCTCGAACTTGGCGCAGTCCCGCACCTCCCGCCAGCGCGGGTGGTAGCGGTACTGCTTGCGGCCGCGGGCATCGCGGCCGGTGGCCAGGATGTGGCCGTTGCGGTGCGGCGAGATCCACACCTCGGTCCAGGCCGGCGGGATCGCCAGCGAGCGGATCCAGGCGATGGTGCGCGGATCCTCGAGCGGTCCCGTGGCGCCGCGATAGGCGAAGCCCTTGCCGGCCCTGCGGCGGGACCAGCCCGGCGTCTCCTCCGAGACGTAGCGCAGTCCCGCCTCGGCGACATCGGCCGCCGGCTGGTCCATGGACGTCAGGTGAGGCCGACGAGCGACAGGACCGCCAGCACGACCACCACCACGCCGATGATATAGAACACATTGTACATGACGGGTCTCCTCCCGGTTGCGAAACCGTTGTCTAGGTCGCCTCGGCGACATGGTCGGCGACGAACGCGCCGCGCTCGCCCATCGGGCGGGGCTCGCCGGAAGTCGTGTCCTGGCGCGTCTGCAATTCCAGCTCGGCGTTCAGCTCGGCACCGAGCAGCACGACATAGGCGCTGATGTAGAGCCACATCATCGCCGCCACGACCGCGCCCAGCGAGCCGTAGGTGACGTCGTAGGAGGTGAAGTTGGTGACGTAGTACGAGAACAGCACCGAGGCCGTGAGCCACAGGACGGCCACCGCCGCCGAGCCCGGCGTGATCCAGCGCCACCGCGCCTGGCATCGCGACGGACCCCAGCGGTACATCACGCCCAGCCCGAGGATCAGGAAGCCGGCGAGCAGGCTCCACGACACCAGCCGCAGCGCCAGATCCGCCAGCGGCCCGAGCCAGGCGAGCTGCAGCACCGCTGGCAGGCCGACGATGATCGACAGCGCCAGGCTCATCCCGAGGATGCCGCAGAGCGTGAACAGCAGGGCGGCGGCGTTGAGCACCAGGAAGCTGCGCTTCTCGGTCTCCTCGTAGGACGTGTTGAGCGCCGTCATCAGCGCCTTGGTGGCGGCCGAGGCGCTCCAGAGCGCCAGTGCGACGCTGAGCGCCAGCCGCCAGCCGAGCCGGCTGCTGTTGGTGGTCACGAGGTCGTGGACGCGCCCGGCGATCAGGTCGAAGGCCGCCGGCGGCACGAAGTCCCGCACCGCCTCGAGCTGCCGCTCGACGGATGCCGGGTCGAACACCAGCCCGTAGAGCGAGATCAGCACCGACAGCGCCGGGAACATCGCCAGCAGGGCGAAGAACGCGCAGGACGCGGCACTCATCGACAGGTTGTCTGACGCGGCCTCGCGGAACACCCGCCGAAGCACCGCCCACCACCCCCTGGCCGGAATCTCGCTCGGCCGCCTCGCCAGCCTGCCGAGCCTCCGCTCGCCGGCCTCGGCTTCCCCCCGGTCCAGGATGTCGGACCGGGGGGTGGCGGCGCCGTCGCTAGCCTGCACGGCTCGGGCCGTTGCGGCCGCCGCTCGTGCCGTCGTCCTGCCGGAGCTCGCGATCGATCGCATCGCGGCCGGCCGCCAGCGCATCCTCGACGACATGGCGGGCGCTGGTCGCGGCACCCGCCCCCTCGGCACCCGCGCGCGAAGCCGCGCCGTCGGCATTGTCGGCGGGCAGCCCCCCCCCGCGGGGGG
>DAOLFG010000095.1:0-16650 GCA_035326425.1 Geminicoccus sp.
TCTACATCTGGGCCGGCCCGCACCACCTGCACTACACCGCCCTGCCCGACTGGGCGCAGACCCTCGGCATGACCTTCTCGGTCATGCTCTGGATGCCCTCCTGGGGCGGCATGATCAATGGCCTGATGACCCTGTCGGGCGCCTGGGACAAGCTGCGCACCGATCCCGTGCTGCGGATGATCGTGGTCTCCGTCGCCTTCTACGGCATGGCGACCTTCGAGGGCCCGCTGATGTCGGTGAAGTCGGTGAACTCGCTCAGCCACTACACCGACTGGACCATCGGCCACGTCCATGCCGGCGCCTTGGGCTGGGTCGGCTACATCTCGTTCGGCGCGATCTACTGCCTGGTGCCCTGGCTGTGGAACCGCAGGGAGCTGTGGTCGATGAAGCTCGTGAACTGGCACTTCTGGATCTCGACCATCGGCATCGTGCTCTACATCAGCTCGATGTGGGTGTCGGGCATCCTGCAGGGCCTGATGTGGCGTGCCTACACCAGCCTGGGCTTCCTCGAATACTCGTTCGTCGAGACCGTCGAGGCCATGCATCCCTTCTACGCCATCCGCGCCCTGGGCGGCGCCCTGTTCCTGGCCGGTGCCCTGCTGATGGTCTGGAACGTCTGGAAGACCATCACCGTCGGCGAGCGGATCGAGCCGGCGGTCGAGCCGCAGCTGCCGGGCTCGGTCTCCATGGCCCCGGCCGAGTAACGGGACGACGACCATGAGCCTCTGGGCCCGACACAAGATCTTCGAGACCAACTCGATCGTGCTGGTCGTCGGCGTGCTGATCGTCATCGCGATCGGCGGCCTCGTCGAGATCGTGCCGCTGTTCTACCTCAAGAGCACGATCGAGCAGGTCGAGGGCGTCCGCCCCTACACTCCGCTTGAGCTGGCCGGCCGCAACATCTATGTCCGCGAGGGCTGCTACACCTGCCACTCGCAGATGGTCCGGCCGCTGCGCGACGAGGTCGAGCGCTACGGCCACTACTCGCTGGCGGCCGAGAGCATGTACGACCGGCCGTTCCAGTGGGGCTCCAAGCGTACCGGGCCCGATCTCGCCCGCGTCGGCGGCAAGTATTCCGATCAGTGGCAGATCGAGCACCTGATGGATCCGCGCCAGATGGTGCCGGGCTCGGTGATGCCGGCCTATCCGTTCCTGGCGCACACCGAGCTGTCGTTCCGCGACATCGCCGACGACCTGCACGTCCAGGCGGCGCTGGGCGTGCCCTACACCGAGGAGATGATCGCCCGGGCAGTGGCCGACGTCCGCACCCAGGCGACCAACGACGCCGCCGACGCCGATGCGCTGGTCGAGCGCTATCCCGGTGCCCACATCCGCGACTTCGACGGCGATCCCACCCGCATCACCGAGGCCGACGCGCTGATCGCCTACCTGCAGATGCTGGGCACGCAGGTCGATTTCAAGCTCTACGACAACGCCGCCAATACCCGGTGAGGGCAAGACGATGTCGGAGACCTACAAGGCTTTCGCCGAATTCGCGCAAACGTGGGGACTGCTCTACTTCGTGCTGATCTTCCTCGGCGTGCTGGTCTACGCGCTCAATCCGAAGCGCCGCAAGCAGTTCGAGGAAGCCGCCCGCATTCCCCTCGAGAAGGACTGACCGTCGATGGAAGCGCATCCTTCCCGCGAGGTCGATCCGGTCACCGGAGTCACGACGACCGGGCACAACTGGGACGACATCCGTGAATTGAACAACCCGCTGCCGCGCTGGTGGTTGTGGTTGTTCTACATCACGATCGTCTGGTCGTTCGGCTACTGGGTCGTCTACCCTGCATGGCCGCTGGTCAGCAGCTACACCTCGGGGATCTGGGGCTGGCATTCGCGCGCCGCGGTCCGGCAGGATCTCGCCGACCTCCACGCCCAGCGCGGCGCCATGGCGGCCAGGCTCGCCGAGACGCCGCTCGACCAGGTGGCGGGCGATCCCGAGCTGATGGCCTTCGCCCTGGCGCAGGGCCGGGCGTCGTTCGGCGACAACTGCGCGCCCTGCCACGGCGCCGGCGGCGGTGGAGCCAAGGGCTTTCCCAACCTCAACGACGATGACTGGCTGTTCGGCGGCGGGATCGACCAGATCTCGCAGACCCTGCACCACGGCATCCGCTGGGCGCCCGATGCCGACACGCGCTCGGGCGACATGCCGGCATTCGGCCGCGACGGCGTGATCCCGCGCGCCGACATCGTCGATGTCGCCGGCTATGTCCGCACGCTGTCGGGCCTGGCACCCGATGCCGGCGCCGACGTGACCAATGGGGCGAAGGTCTTCGCCGAGAACTGTGCGGCCTGTCATGCCGATGACGGCAAGGGCAACCGAGAGCTCGGATCACCCGACCTGACCGACGCCGTCTGGCTCTACGGCCCCGACACGGCGACGATCATTCAAGGGGTCTGGGGCGGCCGCGGCGGCATCATGCCGGCCTGGGGCGGCCGCCTCGACGAGTCCACCATCAAGGCCCTCACCCTCTACGTCCACTCGTTCGGGGGAGGCGAGTAGACGTGACGCAGGCCCGGCTTGACGGAGGTCAATGCCGGGCCTGCGGAATCCCCGAGAGCGGAGGCCCGGGCCCAACATCCTGACCTGAAGCAGATTCGGACATCGTCGATCATGGCCAGCCTGCCGCAACCCGTTCCCGCCGCGGAGGAGGATTTCGAGCCGCCGCTCTACGTCGCGCGCAAGAAGATCTACCCGCAGGCCGTCTCCGGCCAGTACCGCCGCATCAAGTGGATCCTGCTGGTCGTCACGCTGGGCATCTACTACCTGCTGCCGTTCGTGCGCTGGGACCGCGGCCCCAACGCGCCCGGCCAGGCGGTGCTGATCGACTTTCCGAGCCGCCGTTTCTACTTCTTCTTCATCGAGATCTGGCCGCAGGAGGTCTACTACCTGACCGGCCTGCTGATCATGGCGGCGATGGCGCTGTTCCTGATGAACGCCCTGGCGGGCCGGGTGTGGTGCGGCTACCTCTGCCCGCAGACCGCCTGGACCGACCTGTTCTACGCCGTCGAGCGGCTGTTCGAGGGCGACCATCGCGAGCGGATGCGGCGCGACCAGGGCCCGAAGACCATGGGCACGATCGCCGCCAAGGCCGGCAAGCACCTCGTCTGGCTGATGATCGCCTGGTGGACCGGCGGTGCGTGGGTGCTCTACTTCGCCGACGCCCCGACGCTGGTGCGCGACCTCGCCACCGGCAACGCGCCGCTGGTGGCCTATGCCTGGATCGGCATCCTCACCTTCACGACCTATACGCTGGCCGGCCACATGCGCGAGCAGGTCTGCACCTACATGTGCCCGTGGCCGCGCATCCAGGCGGCGCTGACCGACGAGGACGCGCTCAACGTCACCTACCGCTACGACCGCGGCGAGCCGCGCGCCTCGGTGAAGAAATCCAAACAACTGCGCGCCGGCGGCGAGCCGGCGGGCGACTGCATCGACTGCTTCCAGTGCGTCGCCGTCTGCCCGACCGGCGTCGACATCCGCCAGGGTACCCAGCTCGGCTGCATCCAGTGCGGCCTGTGCATCGACGCCTGCGATTCGGTGATGGCCAAGATCGGCCGGCCGACACGGCTGATCGCCTACGACACCGACCTCAACGTCAAGCGCCGCCAGCAGGGCCAGCCGGAATCGGTGCGCATCGTGCGGCCGCGCACGATGCTCTATGCCGCCATCATCCTGCTGGTCGGCGCCATCATGATCGTATCGCTGGGCACGCGCTCGACCTCCGGCGTCAACGTCATCCACGACCGCAACCCGCTCTATGTGCGGCTGTCGGACGGCGCCATCCGCAACGCCTACACCGTGCGGCTGCTCAACAAGGAGCTGGAGCCGCGGCTGTTCACGCTGAGCGTCGAGGGGCTGGAGGGTGCGGACCTGCGCATCGTCGGCATCAGCGAAGGCGACGGCGCTCCGCCCGTCGTCGAGGTCGGCCCCGACCAGACCCGCGAGGTTCGCGTGCTGGTGACCGCGCACCAGGCGTTGCCGCCCGCCGCCTCGATCCCGCTGACCTTCCACGCCACGCCGGAGGGCGGCGGCCGGGCGGCAGCGACCCGGGACCACTTCGTAGGCCCCTAGGAAGAGCCCGATGACGACCATGCGCGATCAGGCGGCGGCAGGCGGCCGGGAGTGGACCGGCCTCAGGGTGCTGCTCTGGCTGCTCGGCTTCTTCGGCGTGATCATGGTGGCGAACGGGGCGATGGTGCACTATGCGCTGTCGACCTTCGGCGGCGTCGAGACGGAGAGTGCCTACGCCGCCGGGCTGCGCTATCAGGCCGACATCGAGGCCGCGGCGAGGCAGGCGAAGCTCGGCTGGCAGATCTCCACGGAGGTCCGCGACCTCGGGGAGGAGGCGCGTGAGCTCGGCGTGCGCTCGCTCGATGCCGAGGGTGTGCCTCTGCGCCGGCTGGAGATCGAGGCGATGCTGCGCCATCCCATCGACAGCCGGCTGGACCATCCGCTGGCCTTCACCGAGACCGCGCCCGGCCTCTATGTTGCCGAGGTCGATGCCGCGGCGGGACAGTGGGAGCTCGACATGGCGCTGGCGCAGGACGGTGAGACGCGCTTTCGTTCCGAGAACCGACTGATCCTGAGATAGGCGCTGCCCGTGCGCGAAAGCCTCGATCTCTCGCCCTACGTCACGGCCGGTCCCGACGGTGCCGAGCGCATCGAGCTGGCGGTCGAGGGCATCCACTGCGCCGGCTGCATCAACCGCATCGAGCAGGCGGTCAGGCGTCTCGACGGCGTGCGCGAGGCGCGGCTGAACTTCACCACGCACCGGCTCAGCCTCGCCTGGGATCCGGAAACCTGCCGACCTTCGACGATCCTCGACCGGCTCGAGGCCATGGGCCATCGCGCTCATCCTTTCCGCATGGTCGCCGCCGAGGACGAGGAGGCGAAGCGGGCCAAGTGGCTGCTGCGCTGCCTCGCCGTCGCCGGCTTCGCCGCCATGAACGTGATGCTGCTGTCGGTGGCGGTGTGGTCGGGCAATGTCAGCGACATCACGCCCGAGACCCGCGACCTGTTCCACTGGGTCTCGGCGCTGATTGCCCTGCCGGCCGCCGCCTATGCCGGCCAGCCGTTCTTCCGCAGCGCCTTGGCCGCCATCCGTTCCGGCAGCCTCAACATGGACGTGCCGATCTCGCTGGGCGTGATCCTGGCGCTCGGCATGTCGGTCTACGAGACGGCGACGCACGCCGAGCACGCCTATTTCGACTCGGCGATCATGCTGCTGTTCTTCCTGCTGGCCGGCCGCTTCCTGGAGCAGGCGATGCGCCGGCGCACCCGTGCCGTCGCCGGCAACCTCGCCGCTCTTCGCGCCACCGTGGCACATCGGCTGGAAGCCGGCGACGAGCTGGTGACGGTGCCGGTCGATTCGCTGCGCATCGGCGACCGGGTCTTCGTTCGGCCGGGCGACCGCATTCCCGCCGATGGCCTGGTGCTCGCCGGCAATGCCGAGATCGACGAGAGTCTGGTCACCGGCGAGACCGCCCACCGCCGGGCCGAGCCTGGCCAGACCGTCTATGCCGGCTCCTCGGCCTTCGACGGCACGCTGACCCTCGAGGTGACGGCGGTCGGCGGCGGCACGCTGCTCGACGAGGTCGAGCGCTTGCTGGAGAAGGCCACGGCCGCCAAGTCGCGCTATGTCCGCCTCGCCGACCGCGCCTCGCGGCTCTATGCGCCCATGGTCCACACCACCGCGGCGCTGACCGCGGTCGGCTGGCTGCTGTTCGGCGCCTCGCTGCACACCGCGCTGATCACCGCCATCGCCGTGCTGATCATCACCTGCCCCTGCGCCCTGGCGCTGGCGGTGCCGGCGGTGCAGGTGGTGGCGGCGGGCTCGCTGTTCCGCTCGGGCGTGCTGCTCAATAGCGGCGACGCCATCGAGCGGCTGGCCGAGGCCGACACCGTCGTCTTCGACAAGACCGGCACCCTCACCCTGCCCGAGCCCGGCATCGTCAATGCCACCGCGCTGCCGGCCGAGGAGCTGGAGATCGCCGCTCGCCTCGCGCTGTCGAGCCGGCATCCGCTGGCAGCCGCCCTGGCACGCGAGGCCCATGACCGCCGGCCGTTCGCCAGGGCCGAGGAGATCACCGGCCAGGGTGCCAGGGCCATGGTCGACGGCACCGAGGCGCGCATCGGCAGTCCCGCCTTCTGCGGCGCGATCGACGAGGCGACGCGCGTGGCGGCCGAGGAGCCGGGCGCATCGCTGATCGCCTTCGCCCACGGCGACCGGCGCGCCGTCTTCGCCGTGCGCCAGCAGGTTAGGCCGGACGCCCGCCGGGTCGTGGCAGACCTGGCAGGGCGCGGCCTGCGGCTGATGATCCTGTCCGGCGACCGGGCCCCGGCGGTTGAAGCCACGGCGTCGGCGCTCGGCATCGCCGACTGGCGCGCCGAGACGAAGCCCGCCGACAAGATCGCCGCCGTCGAGGCGTTGCGCGCCGGCGGTGCGCGCGTGCTGATGGTGGGCGACGGGCTCAACGACGCCGCCGCACTCGCCGCCGCCCATGTCTCGATGTCGCCGGTCAGCGGGGCCGAGATCACCCAGGCACATGCCGATGCGGTGTTCATCGGCGACCGGCTGGAGCCGGTGGCGCGCGCCGTCGACACCGCCGTCCGCGCCCGCCGGCTGATGCGGCAGAACCTCTTGCTGGCCGTGGTCTACAACATCGTCGCCGTGCCGATCGCCGTCGCCGGCTTCGTCACCCCGCTGATCGCCGCCGCCGCCATGTCCGGCTCCTCGATCCTCGTGACGCTCAACGCCCTGCGCGCCGGGCGCGGCAGTGCGCTCGCGCGCGACGAGGCGGCGGCTCCGCAACCCGCGATGCTCCGGCGGGAGGCTCGCGCCGGATGACCGTGCTCGTGATGCTGATTCCGCTGGCGCTGGGCCTCGGCCTCGCCGGCCTGCTGGCCTTCCTGTGGTCGCTGCGCAGTGGGCAGTACGACGACATGGAGGGTGCCGCCTTGCGCGTGCTCTCCGACGACGATATCGAGCCCTGAGCCGTCGCCATGGCCGGGAGATCGAGCTTGCCGCTGCTGAGTGAGAAGGCCCGCGGGGTCTACGTCATCGCCGTCACCCCCTTCACCGAGGACGGCGCGCTCGATCTCGACAGCACCGACCGGATGGTCGACTTCTATCTCGAGCGTCGCATCGACGGCCTGACGCTGCTCGGCGTCATGGGCGAGGCGCCCAAGCTCACCGCCGCGGAATCCCGCCAGCTCGTCCGGCGCGTGCTCGCCCGCACCGCCGGCCGCGTGCCGGTGATCGTCGGCGTCTCCTCGCCCGGCCTCGCCGCCATGCGCGAGCTGACCCACGAGGTGATGGCGGACGGTGCCGCCGGTGTCATGGTGGCCCCTGTCTCGACCCTGCGCAGCGACGACCAGATCTTCGACTATTTCAGCCTCGTCGCCTCGACGCTCGGCCCCGACGTGCCCGTCGCCCTGCAAGACCACCCGCTGGCCACTGGCGTGCAGCTGCCGACCCCGGTGATCCTGCGGATCTTCAAGGTGCTGCCGAGCTTCGTCATGCTCAAGCACGAGGACTGGCCGGGCCCGGGCCTCGCCAAGATCTCGGCCATCCGTGCCGCCAGCGACCGGGGCGATGTCCGCCGCTTCTCGATCCTCTCCGGCAATGGCGGCGGCCTGTTTCTGCCCGAGGAGCTGAGCCGCGGCGCCGACGGCGCCATGACCGGCTTCGCCTATCCCGAGATGATGATCGAGGTCTGCGCCGCCCATGCCGGCGGCGACGTGGACCGTGCCCACGACCTCTTCGATGCCTACCTGCCGCTGGCCCGCTACGAGCAGCAGACCGCGCTCGGCCTCGCCGTCCGCAAGCACATGCTGATGAAGCGCGGAGCCATCGCCTGCTCGGCGCTGCGCCGGCCGGGTGCGAAGCTGTCGGCCGCCGACATCGCCGACATCGAGCGGCTGGTGGCGCGCCAAGAGAAGCGGCTGCGCGAGCTGGGCTGAGCCTCCCGCTCACTCCCGCCAGTGATGGCAGGCGACGGCGTGGCCCTCGCCTGCCCGCTCGACCACCGGCACCATCTCGGCGCAGATCTCGGTCGCCTTCGGGCAGCGGGTGCGGAAGACGCAGCCCGAGGGCGGGTCGATCGGCGACGGCAGGTCGCCGGTCAGCACCATGCGACGGCGGCTGCGCTCGAGCACGGGATCGGGGATCGGCACCGCCGAGATCAGCGCCCGGGTATAGGGATGGCGCGGCGAGGCATAGAGGTCCTCGCGCTCGGCCGTCTCCACCATCTTGCCGAGATAGAGCACCATGATCCGCCGGCTGATGTGGCGGACCACGGCGAGGTTGTGGCTGATGAAGATCAGCGCCGTGCCGTACTCCTGCTGCAGCTCCATCAGCAGGTTGATGATCTGGGCCTGGATCGAAACGTCGAGCGCCGAGACCGGCTCGTCGCAGACCACGAGCCGCGGCCGCAGGATCATCGCCCGGGCGATGCCGATCCGCTGGCACTGTCCTCCTGAGAACTCGTGCGGATAGCGATTGATCATCTGCGGCAGGAGGCCGACCTGCCGCATGATCTCGCGCACGCGCTCGCGCACCTCGGCTTTGCCGAGGTTCGGTTCGAAGGTGCGGAGCGGCTCTGCGATGCTCTCGCCGACCGGCATGCGCGGATCGAGGCTGGCCAGCGGGTCCTGGAAGACGATCTGCATCTGCCGCCGCTTGCCGCGCATGGCAGTGGCGTCGAGCCGGACGAGGTCGTCACCCAGCCAGAGCACGCGGCCGGCGGTGGGCCTGATCAGCTGCAGCACCGCCCGGCCGAGCGTGGACTTGCCGCAGCCGGACTCGCCCACCACGCCCAGCGTCTCGCCCGGCTCGAGGTCGAAGCTGACGCCGTCAACCGCCCGCAGCGCCACCTGCCGCCGCCGCAGCGCGCCGCCCAACGGCAGCTGGAAATGCACGGCGACGTCCTGGACGCGCAGGAGCGGCGGGATCATGCCGGCAGCTCCAGATGGCAGGCCTTCAGGCCGCCCTGCCGGCTCGGTCGCAGCTCCGGCCGCTCGGCGACGCAGCGGCCGAAGGCATGGTCGCAGCGGTCGTTGAAGGCGCAGCCGGGCGGCAGGCTCTCGAGGTTGGGCGGCTGGCCGCCGATCGCCGTCAGGCTGTGGGCCACGCTCTCGTCCAACCGCGGCATCGAGCCGAGCAGGCCGCGGGTGTAGGGGTGCTGCGGTGCGGCGAAGATGCTCTGCACGTCGCCGGTCTCGGCGACGCGGCCGGCATACATCACCATCACCCGGTCGCAGAGGCCTGCCACCACGCCGAGATCGTGGGTGACGAGGGCTATGGCCATGCCGAGCTCGCGCTTCAGCCGGCGCAGCAGGTCGAGGATCTGGGCCTGGACGGTCACGTCCAATGCAGTCGTGGGCTCGTCGGCGATCAGCAGCAGCGGCTCGCACAAGAGCGCCATGGCGATCATCACCCGCTGGCGCATGCCCCCTGAGAACTCGTGCGGGTACATGTCGAAGCGACGCCTGGCTTCGGGGATGCCGACCAGCTCCAGCATGGCGATGCCGCGAGCCCGCGCCTCGGCCTCGCTCATCCCTTTGTGCTCGACCAGCACCTCGGTCATCTGCCGCGAGATGCGCAGGTACGGATTGAGCGAGGTCATCGGGTCCTGGAAGATCATCGACAGGCTGACGCCGCGCACGGCGTTCAGCTGGCGTGCCGGCAGGCCCAGGATTTCCTTGCCGCGGAAACGCACCCTGCCGGTGCTGCGGCCGTTCTTGGCGAGCAGGCCCATGACGGAGAGGAAGATCTGGGTCTTGCCCGAGCCGCTCTCACCGACGATCCCCAGACTCTCGCCCTCGCCGATCCTGAAGCTGACGTCGTCAGCCGCCACCACCTCGCCGCCGCCCGGCAGCGAAAAGCGTGTGGTCAAGTCATCGACCTCGAGGATCGCCGCCATCGGCCCGAGCCTCCAAAACGGTGAAGTCCCGCGGAGCCTGTCCCGCCATTGGTCACCTGTCCTTCGGGTCGAGCGCGTCCCTCAGGCCGTCGCCGACGAAGTTCAGGCAGAACAGCGTCACCGCCAGGAAGATGGCGGGGAAGATCAGCATCCAGGGCGCACTCTCCATCTGCCCCGCTCCTTCCGAGATCAGCACGCCCCAGGAGGTGTAGGGCTCCTGCACGCCGAGGCCGAGGAACGACAGGAAGCTCTCGATGATGATGACCTCGGGCACCAGCAGGGTGACGAAGACGATCACCGGCCCCAGCACGTTGGGCACGATGTGGCGGACGATGATCTTCCAGCCCGGCACGCCGGCGGCATGCGCCGCCTCGATGAACTCCTTGCGCTTCACCGACAGGGTCTGGCCGCGGACGATGCGCGCCATGGTCAGCCACTCGACGGCGCCGATGGCCAGGAACACCAGCACGATGTTGCGGCCGAACACCACCATCATGATGATCACGAAGAACATGAAGGGCAGCGAGTAGAGGATGTCGACGAAGCGCATCATCACCTCGTCGACCTTGCCGCCGATGAAGCCGGCGGCGGCACCGTAGACCACGCCGATAACGAGGCTCACCAGGGTCGCGGCCACGCCCACCGCCAGCGACACCCGGGCGCCGTAGAGGGTGCGTACGAACAGGTCGCGGCCATTGCCGTCGGTGCCGAACCAGTGGGCGTTGGCGAAGTCCGGCGGCATGCCGATCTGGTCCCAATAGACCTCGTCGAACGGGTGCGGGCTGAGCCAGGGTGCGAAGATCGCCATCAGCGTGATCAGCGCCAGCACCGCCAGCGACACCACCGCCGCCTTGTTGCGCAGCAGGCGGCGCCGGGCGTCCTGCCACAGCGAGCGGCCCTCGACCTCGGCGAAGGCGGCGAGCTGGTCGTGGGCGGGGTGGAGGATCGCCATTAGCCCTGCCTCACCTTCGGATCGAGCAGGCCGTAGAGCAGATCGACGATCAGATTGAGGGTGATGATCAGGACCGCGAACACGATGACGACACCCATCACCACGGTGTAGTCGCGGTCCAGCGCCGCCTGCACGAAGTAGCGGCCGATGCCGGGGATGCTGAAGATCGATTCCACCACCACCGAGCCGGTGAGCAGGGCCGCGGCCATCGGGCCGAGATAGGAGATCACCGGTAGCAGCGCCCCGCGCAGCGCATGCCGCACGACGACGATCTGCTCGCGCAGCCCCTTGGCCCGGGCGGTGCGGACATGGTTGGCGTGGAGCTGCTCGATCATCGAGCCGCGCACCAGCCTGGCGATGCGGGCCACCTGCGGCAGCGCCAGCGCCAGCACCGGCAGCACGATGAACTGCGGCGCCCCGCCGCCCCAGCCGCCGGCCGGCAACCAGCCGAGCATGACGCCGAACACCAGGGTCAGCAGCGGGGCCATGACGAAATTGGGGATGGCGATCCCGACCATCGCCGACGACATCACGGCATAGTCGATCCAGGAGTTCTGCCGCAGCGCAGCCGTGATGCCGGCCGTCATGCCGAGCACCGTCGCCAGGAGGGCGGCGAGGCCGCCGACCTTGAAGCTGGCCGGCGCCCCGGCTGCCAGAAGCTCACCGACGGTGAAGTCCTTGGTACGGTAGGACGGGCCGAAATCCAGCGTCAGCAGGCCACCGAGATAGCGCAGGTATTGCTGCACGAGCGGCTCGTCGAGGTGATAGGCCCGCTCGATATTGCGCAGGATTTCCGGCGGCAGGGGCCGCTCCTGATCGAACGGCCCCCCTGGCGCCAGCCGCATCATGAAGAAGGCCAGGGTGACGACCAGGAGAAGGGTTGGCAGGGCCGTCGCCAGCCTTCGCAGGGCGTGCCGACCCATGGCCGGCGCCTACCCCGGAGCCGTCTCACCCCTTGATCGTCAGCCAGCGCGAACGGTGAATGTGCTTGGCGTTGTCGACGTAGCCCTCGACCTTGGGCGACACCAGCGCCTTCGACACATAGTAATAGATCGGGATCCAGGCGTCGGCATCCATCGCGATCTTCTCCGCCTGCTGCATCATCTGCATGCGGGCGGCCTGATCCGCGGTCTGACCCTGGTCGATCATCAGCTTGTCGAACTCGGGGTCGCTGAAGCGGCTGTAGTTGTTGGGGCCGGTCCGCGTCTCCAGCAGGTAGAGGAAGTTCTGCGGATCGTTGTAGTCGGCGACCCAGGCGGCGCGGGCGACGTCGAAGCTGTTCTGCTTCAGCGCGTCGTAATGAACCTTGACCTCGCGGTTCACCAGCTCGGCCTGCACGCCCAGCGCCTTCCACATCGCCTGCAGCGCCACGGCGATGCGCTTGTGATTCTCGCTGGTGTTGTAGGACAGCTCGACCTTGATCGGGTTGTCGGGGCCGTAGCCGGCCTCCTTCAAGAGATCCTTGGCCTTGGCGACCCGGTCGGCATAGGGCATCGCCTTCCACTCGGGCTCGTAGGGCTTCCAGTCGCCGCCGGTGCCGGGGGGCACCACGCCATAGGCCGGGATCTCGCCGGTCTTCAGCACCTTGTCGGTGATGGCGTCGCGCTCGACGGCGAGCGACAGCGCCTGGCGCACCCGCGGATCGTCGAACGGCTTACGCTTGAGGTTCGGCACGTAATAATAGGTGCCGAGATAGGGTGCGATGTGCGTCTCGGTCGGCAGCTCCTTCTTGAAGAAGTCGATCTGCTCGGAGGCGAAGTCGGTCGCCACGTCGATCTCGCCGGCGCGGAAACGCTTGGCGACCTCGTTGCGGTCCTCGTCGGGATAGTAGATCACCTTGTCGATCTTGACATTGGCGGCGTCGTAGAACTCCGGGTTCTTCACCGCCACGATCTGGGCGTGCGGGGTCCATTCGACGATCTTGAACGGACCGTTGCTGACGAAGTTGCCGGGCTTGATCCAGTCGGCACCCTTGGCCTCGACGACGTGCTTGGGCACCGGGAAGGCGGTGTAGTGGGTCAGCAGCTCCAGGAAATAACCGGTCGGACCCTCGAGCGTGATCTCCAGCGTCTCGGGGTCGATCGCCTTGACGCCGAGCTGGGCCTTGTCGGTGATCTTGCCGGTGTTGAACGCCTCGGCGTTCTTGATCGGATAGAGCAGCGAGGCGTACTCGGCCGCCTGTTCCGGGCTCAGGATCCGCTGCAGCGAGAACACGAAGTCGTCGGCCGTGACGGGTGTGCCGTCCGACCATTTGTGGTCGCGCAGCTTGAAGGTGTAGACCAGCCCGTCGTCGCTGATCGTCCAGCTCTCGGCGGCACCCGGGATCGGCTTGGCGTCCGGTCCGTCGGTGGTCAGGCCCATGAACTGGTCGCCGACGACATAGTTCTCCCAGGTGCCCGAGACGCCGTGCGGGTCGAGCGTCTTCGGCTCGCCCATCGTCGCCATGCGGTAGACCATCTCGGCATGGGCGATGCCACCCAGCAGCATGGCGGCGATGGCGGCCGTTGCGCCGAGGGAGCGGATGCGCCAGCTGGAAGCGGGCCGTGTCATTCCTGGTCCTCCGTCACGCAGAGTTGCGCCGGAACGCCCGAAGTCCGCTCCGGCGGTCATTGGAACGAGCCTAGGCTCGGCCCGTGGCCCGGGCAACGCGGATTCCGTCACGACCCCGCGCACGGCGGCCCCTAGGCGATGCCGCGGCGTCCTCCTATCCTCGCCCGCCAGGAACGCCGACATGAACAACCAGCCCATGCGCAAGGCCCGCCATCTCCTCGCCTCCGCCGTGATCCTGACGGCCGCAGCGGCGTCGGCGACCGCCCAGCAGGCGCCGGTGGCCAGCCCCGTCGAGGACGCCAGCGCTCTGGTCAAGCGCATGGAGGAGCGGCTGCGCTCGCTCGACAAGGCGGCCAGGGAGCGCGACCAGGCGCTCGGATATCTCAGCAAGCAGGTCGAGGCGGCGCAGGGAGCGATCGACGGCGGCGGCCAGACCGAGGCGGCGCTGCGCCAGGGAGCGGCAGCGCTCAGCACCCGGCTCGACGAGGCGGCGCAGGACCGCGAGCGGCTGAGCGGCGAGAGCGCCAGCGACTCACGGGCCATCGAGGATCTGCACGGGCAGCTGGCGGCGGCAGGCGACCGCGAGAAGGCGCTTGCGGCCGAGGTCACCCACAAGGAACGGATGCTGGGCGATCTCCAGCAGAAGCTGGCGGCGCTGGAGTCTTCGCTCGGCGCCGAGCGCGGCGGCCGGGCCGATGCCCAGGGCCGGGTGGCGGCGCTGCAGGGCCAGCTCGATGCCGGCACCCGGCGCGAGCAGGCTCTGATCCAGAGCATGGCCGAGCGCGACCGGCTGGTGAGCGAGCTGCAGGGCCGGCTCGCCGCGCTCGCCGGATCGCTGGACAAGGAGAAGTCCGCCGGGGCCGAGGCCCAGCGGCAGGTGGCGGTCTTGCGCCAGCGGGTCGAGGCCGGCGACCTGCGCGAGCGCGAGCTGGCGCAAGGCATCGCCAACAAGGAGACGGCACTGGCCGATCTCGCCCGCCAGGTGGCGGCATTGGGCCAGGCACTGGGCATGGAACGCCAGGAGCACCAAGCGGTGGCGGCCAGTCTGGCGGCAACGCGGCAGCAGGCCGAGGCGGTGACGGCGCGCGAGCAGGAGCTGGGCCGGCAGGTGGCGGATCTCGGCCAGGCGGTGGCTGCCGAGCGCGACGGGCGCGAGAAGGCCGCGGCCGATCTAGCGGCGGCGCAGCAGCAGACCGAAGCGGCGGCGGCGCGCGAGCAGGAGCTGGGTCGGCAGGTGGCGGATCTCGGCCAGGAGGTAGGTGCCGAGCGCGACGGGCGCGAGAAGGCCCTGGCCAATCTGGCCGCGGCGCGGCAGCAGGTCGAAGCGGCGGCGGCGCGCGAGAAGGAGATCGAGGGCCGGGCCGGCGAGCAGGAACGGGCGGCGGCGGGGCTGCGGCAGGAGGCCCTGACCAAGGCCGCCGACCTGGCCCGGCTGGCGGACGAAGTTGCGGGCCTGCGGCAAGAGCTCGAAAGAACGCAATCGCTGCTGGGCGGCGAACGGGCGGTGTCGGCGCAGCGGCAGACCGAGATCGCCTCGCTCAGCGGCCAGCTCAAGGCGGCGCTGGAGAGCCAGATCCAGGAGCTGTCGCAGTACCGCTCCGAGTTCTTCGGCCGGCTGCGGCAGGTGCTGGGCGACCGGGGCGACGTGCGGATCGTCGGCGACCGGTTCGTGTTCCAGGCCGAGGTGCTGTTCGGCTCCGGATCGGCCTCGCTCGGCGAGGACGGCCAGGAGCAGCTGCGCCGGTTCGCCCGCACGCTGCAGGAGGTGGCGGCCACCATCCCGCCGGACGTGAGCTGGATCCTGCGGGTCGACGGCCATACCGACAGGGTTCCGATCGGCAACGCCGCCTTCGCCTCCAACTGGCAGCTCTCCTCGGCCCGCGCCATCGCGGTGGTCGAGTTTCTCGTGCGGCAGGGCATTCCGCCCGACCGGCTGGCGGCGGCCGGCTTCGGCGAGTTCCAGCCGCTCGAGACCACCGACGACGAGATCGCCTATCGGCGCAATCGCCGCATCGAGTTCAAGCTCACCGAGCGGTAGGGCGGCTCGGACAGGGCGTATACTTCGTCGGGCGGCAGACGATCGGTCCCCACGGGCACGAGCCCGCTGCGCGCCGATCGCCTCGTCCTCCTCGTCTCCGCCCTACCCGAGCCGCCTACCCCACTTTCTGGAATCGCCATGGCACCTCTCCCGATCATCATCGACTGCGACCCGGGCCAGGACGACGCCATCGCGCTGCTGCTGGCGCTGGCCTCGCCCGAGGATCTCGAGGTGCTGGCGATCACGGCGGTGGCGGGCAACGTGCCGCTCCGGCTCACCGAGCACAATGCGCGGCGGATCGTGCAGCTGGCCGGCCGTCCCGAGGTGCCGGTGTTCGCCGGCTGCGACCGGCCGCTGCTGCGCGCGCTCGAGACCGCCGAGTATGTCCACGGCGAGACCGGGCTCGACGGTGCCGTGCTGGCCGATCCCGGCTTCGCGCTGGCGCCGGGCCATGCCGTCGACGCCATCATCGACCTCGCGATGGCGCGGCCGGCCGGCAGCGTCACCTTGTGCCCGATCGGGCCCCTGACCAACATCGCCATGGCGCTGCGCAAGGAGCCGCGCCTCACCGGCCATCTGGGGCGGATCGCGCTGATGGGCGGCTCGATCGAGCTCGGCAACGTCACGCCGGCGGCCGAGTTCAACATCTTCGTCGACCCGCACGCCGCCGACATCGTGTTCCGCTCCGGCGTGCCGCTGGTGATGTTCGGCCTCGACGTCACCCACAAGGCGCTGGTGACGGAGCCGCACCTGCGGCGCATCGAGGCGCTGGGCACGCCGGTGGCGAAGGCGGCGGCCGGGCTGCTCGACTTCTACAACCGCTTCGACCGCGAGCGCTACAGCCAGCCCGGCGGCCCCTTGCACGACCCCTGCGTCATCGCCTGGCTGCTCGATCCGGGCCTGTTCGAGGGCAAGGCCTGCCCGGTCGAGATCGTGCTCGAAGGCCCCTCCGCCGGCCGCACGCTGGTCGACTGGTGGAACATGCACAAACACCCCGCCAACGCCACGGTGATGCGCAACGTCGACGCCGAGCGGTTCTTCGATCTCCTGATCGCCCGCCTCGCCCGCCTCTAGAGCCGACTCGGGGCGCCCTCACGCTTCGTCGGGCGGCGGACAACGGTTGCTCACGGGCACGAGCCCGCTGCGCTCCGGGCGCCTTGCCCTCCTCGCCTGCGACTCG
>DAOLFG010000096.1:0-16252 GCA_035326425.1 Geminicoccus sp.
AAATGCTTGATCATCTCCTCGGCGACGTCGAAATCGGCGATGACGCCGTCGCGCAAGGGCCGGATGGCCTCGATGTTGCCGGGCGTGCGCCCGACCATCTGCTTGGCTTCCTCGCCCACCGCCAGGACCTGCTTGCGGCCGCGGCTGGTGGTCATCGCCACCACCGAGGGCTCGTTCAGCACGATTCCCTTGCCCTTCACGTAGACCAGGGTGTTGGCCGTTCCGAGGTCGATCGCCAGATCGGCCGAGAAGATCCCGAGCAGTCGCGAGAGCATGGGTCCTCGATGTCTCTGCTTCAACCGTCCGTATAGCACAACGCGGAGAGATAGAGATCTCTCCGCGTATCGTGCCCGGCCGGAAGCGCCGATTGGCGGCGGTGTGTCACCGCGCCGCCCGGCTGGCCTCAGGCCGAGAGTGCCGCCGGGACGGTTTTGCCACGCTTGGTTAAAAGCTTGTTTAATGCCGCGACATAGGCTCGGGCGGAGGCGACCATCGTGTCGGTGTCGGCGGCCTGGCCGTTGACGGTCTTGCCCTGCTCCTCCAGCCGCACCGTCACCACGGCCTGGGCGTCCGTGCCCTCGGTGACGGCGTGGATCTGGAACAGCGGCAGGCCGGCGTCGTGCGGCACGATCTCGCGGATGGCGCGGAAGATCGCGTCCACCGGCCCGTCGCCGTGGCAGACCGCCTCCTGGCGCACGCCGTCGACCTCCAGCGCCAGCCGGGCCTCCGGCCGGACCTCCGAGCCGCACTGCAGGTAGAGGCTGACGAAGCGCACCGCCTGCTCGCCGGCCTGGATCTGGTCGTCGACCAGCGCCAGCAGATCCTCGTCCAGGATGTCCTTCTTCTTGTCGGCCAGCGCCTTGAAGCGGACGAAGGCCTCGTTCAGCGCATTGTCGCCCAGGTCGTAGCCCAGCTCCTCCAGCTTCTTCTTGAAGGCGTGGCGGCCGGAATGCTTGCCCATCACCAGGCTGGAGCGGACGAGGCCGATGTCCTCCGGCCGCATGATCTCGTAGGTCTGGGCGTTCTTCAGCACGCCGTCCTGGTGGATGCCGCTCTCGTGCGCGAAGGCGTTGGCGCCGACGATGGCCTTGTTGGGCTGGACGTTGAAGCCGGTGATCGCCGAGACCAGCCGCGACGCCTTCATGATGTCCTGGGTGACGATCCGGCTCCTGTAGGGCAGGAGGTCGCTGCGGGTGCGCACCGCCATCACGACCTCTTCCAGCGCACAGTTGCCGGCACGCTCGCCGATGCCGTTGATGGTGCACTCGATCTGCCGGGCCCCCGCCTTCACCGCCAACAGGCTGTTGGCGACGGCCAGGCCCAGGTCGTTGTGGCAGTGCACCGAGATCACCGCCTTGTCGATGTTCGGCACGTTGTCGCGGATCGAGCGGATGAGGTCGCCGAACTCCTCGGGATAGGCGTAGCCCACCGTGTCCGGGATGTTGACCGTGGTCGCGCCGCAGGCGATGGCGGTCTCGATGCAGCGGAACAGGAAGTCGGCCTCGGTGCGCGAGGCGTCCATGGCGCTCCACTCGACATCGTCGGTGAAGCGGCGGGCACGGCTGACGCTGTCGACCACCCGCTGGTGCACCTGGTCCATGTCCAGGTTGAGCTGGTACTGGCGATGCAGCGGCGAGGTGCCGATGAAGGTGTGGATGCGGGCGGCACGCGCCGGCTTCAGCGCCTCGCCGGCCCGGTCGATGTCGGCGGCGTTGGCGCGGGCCAGCGAGCAGACGACGCTGTCCTTGACCCGCTTGGCGATCTCGTTGACCGACTGGAAGTCGCCCTCGCTGGCGATGGCGAACCCGGCCTCGATGACGTCGACGCCCATGTGCTCCAGCGTCTCGGCGACGCGGATCTTCTCCTCGACGTTCATCGAGCAGCCCGGCGACTGCTCGCCGTCGCGCAGCGTGGTGTCGAAGATGACGATGCGGTCGTCGCCGGCGCTCACGGCCTGGGCGGCGGCGCGGATGGTACCGGTCTGGTCGGCCCCGGTGTGGTCGGAATTGACGGACATGGCTTGAAGGCTCCCGGCTTCGAATGACCCGGCCCCTCACGGGAGGGGCGATGCGACCCCCTGAACGCGACGGCCTGGACAGGCCGATCCGGGCTCAGGGGCGGGTAAGTCGAAGGATGCCCGGCAGCGGCGCAGGCAGGGCGAGCGGCAGGGTGGCGCTGGATGCGCGACCGCCCGAGCTGATGCCTGCGATGGTCGACAACTGGTCTCGATCCAAGCCTGCTCGCGGAGCCCTCGCTCCGCTGGCGAGGCTTATGGCGCGGCAGCGACAAAAAGTAAAGGACGCGCCCGAAGGCGCTGACGCCGCCGCCGATCCGCGCTACGCTGTTGATGCAGAGAGACTGATATGCGCAAGCTGATCATCCAGATCCCCTGCCTCAACGAGGAAGCGACCCTGCCCGTCACCCTCGGCTGCCTGCCGAGGGCGGTGCCGGGCTACGACGTCGTCGAGTGGCTGGTGATCGACGACGGCAGCACCGACCGGACGGTCGAGGTGGCGCGGGCGCACGGCGTCGACCACATCGTGCAGCTCAGCCCCAACCAGGGGTTGGCGAAGGCGTTCCTGGCCGGGCTCGAGGCATCGCTGCGCGCCGGCGCCGACACCATCGTCAACACCGACGCCGACAACCAGTACGACGCCACGAACATCCCGGACCTGGTGCGGCCGATCGTCGACGGCCGGGCCCAGATCGTCGTCGGCGCGCGGCCCATCGCCCGGATCGAGCACTTCTCGGCCACCAAGAAATTCCTCCAGCGGCTGGGCAGCTGGGCGGTGCGCATGGCGAGCGGGGCCGACATCCCGGACGCACCGAGCGGCTTTCGCGCCATCCACCGCGACGCGGCGCTCAGGCTCCATCTGTTCAACGACTACACCTACACCCTGGAATCGATCATCCAGGCCGGCCGCAAGAACCTGAAGATCGTGTCGGTGCCGATCCGGGTGAACGGCGAGCTTCGGCCGTCCCGGCTGATCAAGAGCATCCCGCTCTACATCCGCCGCTCGCTGGTGACGATCCTGCGCATCTTCATCCTCTACAAACCCTTCCGCTTCTTCGCGCTGCTGGGCCTGTTGAGCCTGGCACCGGGCCTGGTGATCGGCCTGCGCTTCGTGCTGGCCTATGCCAGCGGCTCGGGCGAGGGGCACATCCAGTCTCTCATCCTCTCGGCCATCTTCATCGTCGCCGCCGTGGTGCTGCTGATCGCCGGTGTGCTGGCCGATCTCACCGCCGCCAACCGCCACCTGCTGGAGGACGTGCGGATGCGCCTGCTCCGCCTCGAGGTCGACCGCGACGCAGCGCAGAGCCGGGCAGTCGTACCCGTCGCGGATGCCGTCTCGGGCGGCGGGGCCTGACGGCATGGCCGACCAGGGAAGCGAGGGGCTGCTGTCGCCCTTCCTGCGCGAGCGCAGGCTCGCCGCCGCCCGCGGGCACCTGCGCGGCCGCGTGCTCGACCTCGGCTGCGGCGGCGGCCTGCTGGCGCAATGGGTCGAGCCCGCCGACTATCTGGGATTCGACGTCGATCCGGCATCGCTGGCGGCGGCACGGCAGGCCTTCCCGCACCACCGCTTCACCTCGGACTTCCCCGATACCGAGCGTTTCGACACCGTGGTGGCGCTGGCGGTGATCGAGCATCTGCCCGAGCCGTGGCGGCACCTCGCCCAGTGGCGGACGCTGCTGGCCGAGGGCGGCCGACTGGTGCTGACCACGCCGCACCCGAGCGTCGACATGGTGCACACCGTCGGCGCCAGGCTCGGCATCTTCAGCCGGCACGCCAGCGAGGAGCACCAGGACCTGCTCGACCGTGCCGGGCTCGTGCGCGTGGCAGGGCAGGGAGGGCTCAGCGTCGAGCTCTATCGCCGCTTCCTGCTTGGCGCCAACCAGCTGGCGGTGCTCCGTGCGGCCTGAGCTCCAGGGCCGCCGCGATGGTTTGAGCGATGCCTGAGCTCGCCGGCTATTTCCGCACCCACCGGATCGCAGCGGCCTGCCTCGTCCTCGTGACCATGCTGATGATGGGGCTGCGCACCCTGAACCTTCCCTACTCGGCTCCATGGGCCGACCAGGCACAGTTCCTGGGCTATGCCTACAACATGGCCAAGTACGCCACGTTCAGCGTGACCCGGCGCGACCGGCCGAGACCCGACCAGATGCGCGAGCCCGGCTATCCGGTGGTGCTCGCGGCGGGCCTGCTGCTGCACCCTGGCATCGATCTCGACAAGGCCAACGCGCCCTGCGTGACCGAAGGCGTGGACGACTGTCTGGCCCCCGTCACCTGGCTCAAGCTGGTCAACGTGCTGTTTCTCGGCCTGTCGGCCATCGCGGTCTTCGCCACCTTGCTGGCCCTGACGGGCAACCCCCTACTCGCCTGGATCGGCCACCTCTGGGTCCTGCTCAGCGCATCCTACGCTCACTGGGCCAGCATGTTCTTCGCCGAGGTGGTCGTAGGCTTCCTGATGGTGGCGCTGTCGCTGCGTCTGTGGCGGCTCGCCGGACAGTCCCCCGATCGCCGCTACTGGTTCCTCACTGGCCTCCTGCTCGGAGCGTTGGTGATGGTGAAGGCCACCTTCTACTACCTGGCCCCGCTTCTGGCCGTGTTCCTGGCCGTCCTCGTCGCTGCCCGACGCGCCGCCACGCTGCGCGAGAGCGCCATCCTCGGCGCACTGTTCCTCGCCGGCACGCTCGCGCTGACGCTGCCCTGGCAGGCGCGCAACCTCGTTTCCACCGGCACCGCCTCGCTCACGGGACGGTCCGGGATCGTGCTCTATGCCCGCGCCAGCTACGACGCGCTCTCTTTCGAGGAGCACATGGCGGCCGCGGCACTGTTCAGCCCGAGCAACAGCATTCCGGAGCGCTATCTGAGCCAGCGCTGGCTCACGCCCGAGCTGAAGGAGATGCTGACCGGTTCTGACAATCCGCGCGACCGCGCCTTCGCCCGCGCCGGCGAGCTGCGTGACCAGACCAAATTCGGAACCCTGTCGCCCGAGGTCGACGCCATCCTGAAGAAGGAGGCGCTGCACCATATGATCGAGCATTGGCGCGGACATCTGCGCGCCACCCTGGTCTTCGGCTGGCGCGGGCTTTTCGGCGAGCGCGGCCTCGGCTTCGTCAGGGCCGGCGACGGCTCGTCCACCATCGGCCAGGAGGCCTTCGGCCTCAACCTCGGCCGCTGGATCCTCAGCTATCCCGTCACCGCCACCGTCGCCCTATTCCTCCCCGCCTTTCTCGCATTCTTCTTCTGCGTCGCCACCGGCCGCTGGCCCTACGTGTTGTTGATGGTGCCCGCCGCCTACCTCTACGCGCTGCAAGCGCTGATGACCCACTACATCCCGCGCTACAGCGCGCCGCTGATCCCGATGCTGATCGTCATCTCGCTCGTGACGCTCGCGGCCGTGCTGGGCTGGCTCGGCGGACGGCTTTCGAATCTGCTGGGCCGGCCATCGATCGAAGCGGAGAGCCGTGGCTGAGCTCCACGCCTATCTGGCCTCCCATCGGCCAGCCGCCTTCTGCCTCGTCCTCGTCACGCTGATCTTCCTGGTCCTGCGCGGAGCCGCCATCCCCCTGGAGGTCCCGCGCGCCGACCAGTCGCAATATCTGTCCTATGCCTTCAACATGCTGCACAGCGGCGTGTTCGGGGTCCGCGCCGTCCAGCCGGACCAGAGGCGCGAGCCCGGCTATCCGCTGCTGCTGGCGGCCGCCATGGTCCTCCATCCCGGCGTCGAGATCGACGGCTCGACGCGCCGATGCGTCACCGCCGGCGAGCCGGGCTGCCTGGCCGCCGTCACCGGCCTGAAGGCCGTCAACATCCTGTTCCTCGGGCTCTCCGGCGTCGCCGCCTTCGCCGCGGTGCTGGCGGTCACCGGGAGCCCGGCCGCAGCCTGGATCGCGTTCCTGTGGCTGATGGCCAGCGCCAGCTACGGCCAGTATGCCGGGCGCTTCTTTCCCGAGGTCGTCGCCGGCTTTCTGATCGTGGCCCTGTCGCTGCGCAGCTGGCGCCTCGCCACCGAGCCGCCGGCCCGGCGCAGCTGGTTCGCTACCGGCCTGCTTCTGGGCGCCCTCACCCTCACCAAGGCCACCTTCTACTATCTCGCACCCCTGCTGGGCCTGGCGCTCGCCGCCCATGCCGTGCTGACCAAGCGGGCGTCCCTTCGCGAGGCCGCCATCCTGGGTGTGGTGCTGCTTGCCGGCACCGCCATCCTCACCCTCCCCTGGCAGCTCCGCAACCTCGTCTCGACCGGCACCACCGACCTTTCCGGCCGCGCCGGCCTCGTCCTCACCGTCCGCGCCAATTTCAACGAGCTGCCGGCCGGCGGGTCGCTCGGCACGATGGCCACCTTCACCCCGCACAATACCGCGCTTCGCGCCTACCTGACCGATCGCTGGCTGACGCCCGGGATCGCGGCGTTCCTCGAGCCTCCCGACGACCCCAAGACCCGCGCCTACGATCGCCAGCGCGAGCTGGCGGTGCCCCGCGGCTACAACGCCTACAGCGCCGAGCTGGATTCCCTGCTCGAGGCCGAGGCGCTCGCACGCATCAGGGCCAACTGGACCGGTCACCTCCGGCTCACGCCGGTGCTGGCCTATCGCGGCCTGTTCGTCGACAGCGGTCTCGGCTTCATCCCCGAGCGGCTGAACGAGGGGGAGCGGGCGCCGCGTGCCGGCAACCTGCTTCTCGGCGCTTCCCCAGGCTGGTTCCACCCCGCACCCATCCTCCAGAACGCCTCGTTGTTCCTGCCGGCCTTCCTGGCCTTCGCCTGGTGCGCGCTCACCGGCCGCTGGGCGCTGGTGTTCCTGATGCTGCCCGCGGCCTACCTGTTCGGCCTGCAGTCCTTCATGAGCCACAATCTCCCGCGCTACAGCGTGCCGTTGATCCCGATGCTCGTGGTCATCGCCACCGTTGTCGCCACTCTGCTCGGCAAGCGCATCGCCGCCCTCGGCAGGAGATCGGCTGCCGGCCCGGCTCGGCTCAGCGCGTCGGCGTCCCGATGACGAAGCCGCCGCCGCCGACGTTCAGGTGCGTGCCGGTGACGAACGAGGCTTTGTCGGACAGCAGCCAGACGACCGCCTCGGCCACCTCCTCCGGCAGCCCCGCCCGCTGCATCGGGATCGACGCCGCCACCGTCGCCTGGCGCGCCGGGTCGTCGCGGATCTGCGCCACCATGTCGGTGAGCGTCACGCCGGGGCGCACCGCGTTCACCCGGATGCCCTCGGCCGCCACCTCCTTGGAGAAGCCGGTGGTGAACACGTCCACGGCACCCTTCGACGCCGCATAGGCCGAGGCCCCCGGCCGGCCGCCGATGGTGGCGGCCATCGACGAGACGTTGACGATCGCCCCGCCCTTGCCGCCCTTGGCCTTCGACATGCGCCGCGCCGCCTCGCGGCAGCACAGCATCAGCCCGATGACATTGACCGAGAACAGCGCATCCAGCGGCCGCCGCTCGAAGCCGTCGACACGGCTGTGGTAGCCGATGCCGGCCGAGTTCACGAGGCCGGCCAGCGGCCCCATCGTTTCGTCGACCGCCTCGAACATCCGCACGATCGAGGCCTCGTCGGCGACGTCGGCCTGCACTGCCACCGCCCGCCGGCCGCGCTTCTCGACCTCGGCCACCACCGCATCGGCGGCATCCCGCCGCTCGCGCCAGCCAACGGCGATGTCGAAGCCCTGCTCGGCGGCGAGCAGGGCGGTGGCCCGGCCGATGCCGCGGGCACCGCCGGTGATGAGCAGAGGTCGCATCACGAAGCTCCATCCAGCACGCGCACGATGCCGGCGGGCGGGTCGATCTCGACCTCGGCCCCGTCCGGGATCAGCGCCGTCACGTCGCCGTCGAACCGGTCCATCAGCACGATGCCGCCGAACGCCGCTCCCTGTGCCATCACCGGGTTGGCGGCATTCAGCAGCAGTGCTGCCGGCGCCATGCCGCGCGCCGCCATCTCGTGCAGCATCCAGGCCGTCGCCACCCCGCCCTTGGCATGGTCGAGCACCAGCACCTTGCCGACATAGGGTCGGCCATAGAGCTTGTGGGCGGGCCGCGAGAACACGCCCTTCACCCGGTCGAGGTCGTAGCGCGCCGAGAAGCCGTCCTGCGCCACGAGGGCGGTGCCGCGCATCGGCTGGCCGATGCCTGGATGGCCCCTGATCTCGCGCATCATATACGTCCCCGCACCGCCGCCTCGACGCAGGCCTCGGTCGACAAGAGCGCCGGCTCGTAGCCATAGCCCTGGATGATGTTGGCGAGCTTGGCCGAGCTGGTGGCGAGCCGCTTCCAGCCCATCGCCTCGCCGATCTCGCGGGCGTACATCTGGTAGAAGCACACGCCTTCGAGGATTTTCGCACCCGCCGCCCGGAAGATCTCGGCGAGGCCCTGCCGCTCGGCATCCGCCGCCACCGCCGGGGGTACCGCCGCCAGCAGCGGTGTCCTCACCCGGCGGCCGTCGAGCAGCCCCGCCAGTACCTGCAGCTCCAGCAAGGATAGCTGCGGTGCGGCGAACACCACCACGTCGACCGGTCCCGGCCGGTTCAGCCTCGCCAGCAGCTCGGCCAGATCCTCCCGCCGCAGCCTGTGCGCCGCCGGCACCGGCCCGTCGAAGGCCGAGGCCGCCTCGGGCGTCACCTCGGCCATGTGGAACATCGGCGTGCTGCCCCAGCTCGCCAGCGCAGCACCAAAATGCTTGAGCTCGTCCGAGGTCGGCGGCGGGTCGATGCCGAAGACCACCGGCACGTCCCAGTACGAGCCCATCTTCCGCCCGACGACCGCACCCAGAGCCCCCCACTCGGCATAGTCGCCCGGCCTGAAATCGACCTCGAACGCCACCGTGCCGCGCCGCCGCTCGTCGAGATGGAAGCCGTAGCGCGGCACCCGGCCGGTGAGCCCGGCCCAGAGCGCCGCCACCCCGCCCTCGAAATTGCTGCGCGCACCCAGCACCGAGTTGGCGTAGATCGTGGATCCCGTATCCCCGAACGCCACATGCTCGCCCAGCACCGGCGGTGCCACCACCTGGTAGGGGATGCAGGTGTCGGTGAGCAGGATGCCCATGGCGCGAAAGGCCTCGACGATCCGCCGCTCGCGCTCGGGGGCGTGCTCGGGCTGCTTCAGCCAGGAGCAGGCCTTGGGGTCGACGCCACGCGGATCGGTGACGGTCGGCACCATCACCCGCCGCTGCTCGGCCGGTGCCTTGCACAACCGCTCCAGCATCTCGACGCCGGCCCCGCCCACGGCCTCGCCGTCCGCCATCAGGTGGGCCTGCGTCACCCGCACCATGTCGGGCGCGTCGAAGAAGGCACCCACCGCCACCTGCTGCTCCATGGCGAGCCGCCGCGGCTCGCCCATCTCGCCGGCGAGCATCGCCTTCTCGTCGTCGCTGAGGCGTATGGTCATGCGGCTGCCGCCATGGATGTGCCCCTGATGAGGTCGGCGGCCTTCTCGCCGATCATGATGCAGGTGGCGTTGGTGTTGCCGGAGATCATCATCGGCATGATCGAGGCATCGACGACCCGCAGGCCGTCGAGGCCATGCACCTTCAGCTTCGGGTCCACCACCGCCAGCCCGTCCGTGCCCATCCGGCAGGAGCTGATCGGGTGGAACTGCGTGTAGCCCTGGGCGCGGGCATAGGCCAGCAGCTCGGCGTCCGACTGCGCCTGCGGCCCTGGCCCGATCTCCTTGGCCTCGAAGCGCTGCATCGCGGGCTCGGCCATGATCTCGCGGCAGATGCGCATGGAATCGATCAGGCAGCGCCGGTCGGTCTCCTCGGCGAGGTAGTTGGCGCACATCCCGGGCTGGTCGCGCGGGTCGGCCGAGCGCAGCCGCAGCCAGCCGCGGCTCTCCGGCCGGAGCTGGCTGACGATAGGCGAGCAGCCGGGGAACGGGTGGAAATGCCCCGGCCGGTCGCCGCTCACCGGATTGAAGTGGAACTGCATGTCGGGGAGATCATAGGCCGGATTGGTCCGGGCGAAGCCGCCGGCCATCGACGGCCCGCTCGCCAGGGGCCCGCGCCGCAGGAAGGCGAAGCGCAGGCCCTCGCGCGCCATCTTCAGCGGGTTGTTGCGGACCTCGTTCAGGCTCTCCACGCCCTCGACACGGTAGAGCATCTTCAGCTGCAGATGGTCCTGTAGCCCGTGGCCGACGCCAGGCAGGTCGTGCAGCACCGGAATACCATGCGCCCGGAGCTGGTCGGCCGGACCGATGCCCGACAGCAGCATCAGGTGTGGCGACTTGATGGCGCCGGCCGACAGGATCACCTCGGCCTCGCAGCGATAGTCGCGCTCGCCCAGCCCCTCCGGCACCACGCGCACGCCGACCGCCCGGCCGTTCTCGATCAAGATCTTCGTCACCAGCGTCGAGGTCAGCACCACGAGGTTGGGCCGTTTCTCGGCCGGGCGCAGATAGCCCACGGCGGTGCTGCAGCGCCGGGTGTTGCGGGTGGTGAGCTGGAAGTAGCCGATGCCCTCCTGGCTCTGGCCGTTGAAATCGTCGCTGCGCGGCAGCCCCCACTGCACCGCGGCGTCGATGAACGCGTCCGACAGCGGATGGGTGTCGCGGATGTCGGAGACGCCGAGCGGCCCGCCCGAGCCGTGCAGCTCGTTGGCGCCGCGCGCCTGGTCCTCGGCGCGGATGAAATAGGGCAGCACGTCGTGCCAGCCCCATCCCTCGGCGCCGCGCTGCCGCCAGCCATTGAAATCGTCCGGCTGGCCGCGAATGTAGACCATGGCGTTGATCGAGCTGGAGCCGCCGAGCGTGCGGCCGCGCGGCCAGATCAGCACCCGGCCGTCCAGCCCCGGCTCCGGCTCGGTGGTGAAGTTCCAGGACAGCGTCGGGTGGTAGATCAGCCGATAATAGCCACCTGGGATGTGGATCCAGGGGTTGCGGTCGCGCGGTCCTGCCTCGATGAGAAGGACTCTAGTCTGGCGGTCGGCGCTGAGCCGGTTCGCCAGCACGCAGCCGGCCGAGCCGGCGCCGACGATGATGTAGTCGAAGGAGGCGTTAGGCATGGACGTTGTGGGCTCCGCTCCACCCAAGTTCGGCGTCTCGCAATCGGTCCCGCGCAAGGAGGACCCACGGCTGCTGCGCGGCGAGGGCCGCTACGGTGCCGATGGCGACCTTCCCGGCCTGCTGTTCGCGCATTTCGTCCGCTCGCCGCATGCGCACGGCATCCTGCGCGGCGTCGACGTCTCGGCCGCCGAGGCGGCACCCGGCGTCCGGCTGGTGCTGACCCGGGCCGAGATCGATGCCGCCGGCTACGGCGACCTGCCCTGTGCGGTGCCGCTGCAGAGCCGCGACGGCAGCCCGATGATCGTGCCGCCGCATCCCAGCCTGGCGCGCGACCGCGTGCGCTATGTCGGCCAGCCGGTGGCGGCGGTGATCGCCGACAGCGAGGCCGCCGCCATCGACGCCGCGGCCCTGGTCGAGCTCGACATCGAGCCGCTGCCGGCGGTGGCCGATCCCGAGGCGGCGCTGGAGCCGGGCGCCCCGCAGCTCTTCGACCAGATGCCGGGCAACCTCGCCCTCGACTGGGTCTATGGCGACCATGCGGCGGTCGAGGCGGCGATCGCCGGGGCGGCCCATGTCACCAAGCTGCGCATCGTCAACAGCCGCGTCGTGGTGGCGCCGATGGAGGCGCGGGGTGCCACGGCCTCCTTCGAGGACGGCCGCTTCCACATGCATGCCGGCTGCCAGGGCGTATTCGGGCTGCGTGCCCAGCTCGCCGGCCTGCTGAAGGTGCCGGCCGATCGGGTCCACGTCACGGCCGGCGACGTCGGCGGCTCGTTCGGCATGAAGGCCTCGGCCTTCCCCGAGCACATCCCCATCCTGCACGCCGCGAAGGTCCTCGGCCGGCCGGTGCGCTGGGTCAACGACCGCGCCGAGAGCTTCCTCGCCGACTATCACGGCCGCGATTCCGTGATGACCGGCGAGCTGGCGCTCGACGCTGACGGTAACTTCCTGGCGGTGCGCGTCACCGGCGTCGGCAATCTCGGCGGCTATGTCGCCGGTTTCGGTGCGGCCGTGCCGACCAACGTCATCCAGAAGAACCTGCCCAGCATCTACCGCACGCCGCTGATGGCGATGAGCGTGCGCTGCGCCGTCACCAACACCACGCCCACCACCGCCTATCGCGGTGCCGGCCGGCCCGAGGGCATCTACATCATGGAGCGGCTGGTCGAGGCCGCCGCCATCGAGACCGGCCGCGACCCGGTCGAGCTGCGCCGCAGGAACCTGGTCGCCAAGGCCGAGCTGCCGTTCAAGTCGGCCTCCGGCATGGTCTACGACAGCGGCGATCCGGCGGCCGTGCTCGACATGGCGCTGCAGATGGCCGACTGGGGCGGCCGCGACGCCCGCCGCGTCGAGGCCGAGAGGCGCGGCCGGCTGCGCGGCTTCGGTGTGTGCACCTACCTCGAGGTCACGGCACCGGTCGGCAAGGAGATGGGCGGCATCCGCTTCGAGGCCGACGGCGACGTCACGCTGGTCAGCGGCACGCTCGACTACGGCCAGGGCCACGCCTCGCCCTTCGCCCAGGTGCTGAGCGACAGGCTCGGCATCCCGTTCGACAGGATCAACCTGCTGCAGAAGGACAGCGACCAGCTGCTGCACGGCGGCGGCACCGGCGGCTCGCGCTCGATCATGGCGGCCGGTGCCGCGATCTCCGCCGCCGCCGCCCGGGTGGTCGAGAACGGCAGGAAGCTCGCCGGCCATGTGCTGGAGGCGGCGGCCGAGGACATCGGCTTCGAGGGCGGAATGTTCACCGTCGCCGGCACCGACCGCTCGATCGACATCATGGAGCTGGCCGCCAGGATTCGCGGCGTAAAGCTGCCGCCGGAGCTGCCGCAGAGCCTGGACGCGGCACTGGTCGTCGACACGCCACCCTCGGCCTTCCCCAACGGCTGCCACGTCGCCGAGATCGAGATCGATCCCGAGACCGGCGTGGTCAGCCTCGAGCGCTACGTCGCGGTCGACGATTTCGGCGTGCTGGTCAACCCGATGCTGGTCGAGGGCCAGGTGCATGGCGGCGTCGTCCAGGGCATCGGCCAGGCCTTGTGCGAGCGCACGGTCTACGACGGCAGCGGCCAGCTGCTCTCCGGCTCGTTCATGGACTACTGCCTGCCGCGCGCCGACAACCTGCCGAGCTTCGAGCTGGGCTTCGTGATCGAGCCGGCCAAGACCAACGAGCTCGGCGCCAAGGGCTGCGGCGAGGCCGGCATCACCGCCGCCCCGCCCACCATCATGAGCGCCATCATCGACGCCCTGAAGCCGCTGGGGGTCACCGACATCGACATGCCGGCGACCCCGGAGCGCGTCTGGGCGGCGATCCGGGCCGCGTCTCACCGGAACTCGGCCATGTAGTCCCGCGTGCGGTAGCTGCTCTCGACCAGCCACTCACGCAGCCGGCCCAGCATCTCCTGCTTGACCGGCGCGTGCGCGGGGCTGTTCCAGAGGTCGCGCACCTCGCCGGGATCCTCCTTCAGGTCGAACAGCTGGCCGAATGTCTCGCCCATGAAGTGGACGAGCTTCCAGCGGTCGGTGCGGACCATGGTGATCAGCTCCGCTCCGGTCAGGTTCACGTCGCCGCCCTGCTCGCAATAGACCGTCTCGCGCGGCTGCCAGTCGCCGCCGGCCAGCGCCGGCATCAGCGACCTCGCCTCGAAGTCGGCCGGCACCTCGCAGCCCGCCAGCTCGAGGATGGTGGGTGCGACATCGAACAGCTGGCACAGGCCGTCGACCTTGCGCCCGCCCTCGAACCGGCCCGGCGACCAGACGATCAGCGGCGAGCGGGTGACGCAGTCGTACATCGACCATTTCTGGATCAGGCCGTGATCGCCCATGCAGTCGCCATGGTCGGAGCAGAAGATCACCACGGCATTGTCGAGATAGCCGCGGCTTTTCAGCGATTCGAGCAGGGCGCCGATCCGCTCGTCGATCATCTGGACGTTGGCGCCGTAGTGCGCCCACAGCTTGTGTAGCTGGTCGTCGGTAGGCTCCAGATCCCAGACCACGGAATCGTGGTCGACGTCGACGTCGTGCTGCCGCTTCTCCTTCAAGGGCGGCGGCAGCGCGTCCAGCTCCTCGGCCGTCGGCCGCGGGATCGGAATGTCGTTGCGCGCCAGATAGGGCTCGGCGTAGCGCGCCGTCGGATCGTAGGGCGGGTGCGGCCCGGGAAAGCCCACCTGCAGGAACAGCGGCTCGGTCTGCGGGTAGGTGTCGACCCACCACTTCGCCATGTTGCCGACGAACATGTCGGAGTGCAGCTGCTCGGGCAGCTCCCACAGGAAGGCGCCGAGGCTCCTGCGGTAGTCCTCGCGCTCGCGATAGAGCACGCGCTGCTGCTTCTTCAGGCCGTGCGCCGCCAGCGCCTTGTCCCACTCGTCGAAATACCACCGCCCTTCCATGTAGCGGTCCTTGTTCTCGACGACGTAGCGCTCGTGGAAGCCGGCCTCGGCGTTGTAGGGGATGGTGTGCATCTTGCCGACGTTGACGCAGCGGTAGCCGGCCGCCTTCAGCTGCTCGACCCAGGTCCGCCCCCAGGGCTGGCCGTTGCGGAACACGCCCGTGGTGTGCGGGTAGTAGCCCTTGAAGAAGCTGGCGCGGCACGGCACGCAGCTCGCCGCCGTGATGTGGCAGTCGCTGAACGTCACCCCCTCGTTCACCAACCGGTCGAGGTTGGGTGTGTGCACCCAGGACGCCCCCAGCGCGGCGATGGTGTCGAAACGCTGCTGGTCGGTCATGATCAGGATGATGTTCGGCCGGCCGGCGGTCATGCGGAGTCCCCCTTGGCGCTGCGGACCGTGCTCTGGCGCAGCGCCAGCCCGGCCTCGAACAGGTGATGCGATGCGGGCTCGCCGGCGATGCGCGCGGCGATGACGGCAGCGGCCCGCCGGCCGATCTCGGCGCGCGGCGGGTGGATGCTGGTGAGCGAGGGATTGAGGCAGGGTCCGGCCTCGTTGTCGCCGAAGCCGATGACGCCGATGTCCTCCGGCACCCGGCCGCGCAGCCCGCGCAGAGCACCCATGGCGATGACGTCGCTGTTGCAGACCAGCGCGTCGACCTCGGGACAGGCTTCGAGCACGCGCAGCGCCAGCCGCTCGCCGAGATCGGGGTGCCCCCCTGTCGGCTCGGCCATCCAGATCGGCTCCAGCCCGGCCTCGCGCGCCGCCGTCTGGTAGCCGGCCAGCCGCTTGTGGGCACGATAGTCGTGGACCCGCACGCAGCCGATGAAGGCGGGACGCCGGTAGCCCTGCGCCAGCAGGTGCCTCGTCTGCATGGCGCCGATGGCGGAATGGTCCATGCCGACGGCGGAATCAATGGCCTCGCCCACCGCGTCCCAGACCTCGATCACCGGGATGCCCGAGGCCCTGAGCAGGTCGGCCGCCCGCGGGTGGCGGTCGATGCCGACCAGCGCCATCGCCGCCGGCCGCCAGCTCAGCATGGCGCGCACCAGCCGCAGCTCCTCCTCGGGATCGTAGCGGCTGTTGCCGAGCATGACGTTGAAGCCGGCATCGGCCAGTTCGGCCTGCAACGTGTCGACGACGGCGGCGAACTCGGAGAAGAACAGCGAGGTCAGGATCACGCCGACCACGCCGCTCTGCGAGCCGGCGAGGCCGCCGGCCAGCCGGTTCGGCACGTAGTTCAGCTCGTCCAGCACCTCCTCGATGCGCCGGCGCAGCGGCGGGCGGACGGTGTGGGGTGCCCGTAGGGCGCGCGAGACGGTGTTGAGCGACACGCCGGCCAGTGCCGCCACGTCGGCCAGCGTCACCGCAGCGCGCGCAGGCTCCGCCAACCTCCCCGCCTCCCCTCGTCTTGTAAAGTGAGCGTTGCGTTAGCGCTCACAAGATGGCAGGCTCAGCCGTGACGAGGCAAGAGAAAGCTGGCGGCGGCGACCGCAGGCAAGGATCAGGGAGATCGGCGATGCAGGACAGGCATCCATCGTCCAACGGTACCGTGCTGACCATGAGCGCGGCACGATTGCACCGGCGGCGCCTGTTGCAGGCGGCGCTCGTCGGGCCTGCGGCCCTGGCGGTAGGCCTGCGGGCACCGGCCGTGCGCGGCCAGGCCAAGCCCTTCGCCGGCGTCACCCTCAACGGCGCCTCCTTCCAGAGCGTCTTTCACGAGTACCTGAAGACCTACATCCCCGAGTTCGAGGAACAGTCGGGGATGAAGGTCAACTTCGAGCAGCAGGCTTTCCCGGTCTACAATCAGCGCATGGATCTCGAGCTGTCGACCGGCGGCTCGGCCTACGACGTCTGCAACGTCACCTT
>DAOLFG010000097.1:0-16047 GCA_035326425.1 Geminicoccus sp.
TCCGATGACCACCTCACAGCCTCAGCAAATTTCCACCACAAGAGCGGACGCTACCGACTGAGCCGCAGCCTGAGCGTGCAAATGACGATCGGGCTGACGCCTCGGGCTCGGCGCTCGACCCGATCGTTGCGATCGACTGGACCGAACTGGCAGACCGCAATCCGCCAATCCGCGAGTTCATCGTGCCCGACTGGCTCGCGCCTGGCCATGTCACGATGCTCTCGGCTAAAGGCGGTATCGGCAAGACCACGATCGCTGTTCAACTCAGCATGTCGGTCGCACTCGGCAAGCCCTGGCTCGGCATCAAAACCACCCAGGCCAAGACCCTGATGCTGGCGGCCGAGGACGACGACGAGCTACACCGCAAGGTCTGCCACTATGTCGGCTTCATGGCGGTGCAGAAGGCCGCGCTTGCCGGCCGGCTGCTTCTGCAGGGCCGGGTCGGCATGGCGAACCAGCTGCTCACCCATCCGAAGGGCAAGCCGGCCGAGCCTCTGCCGCTGCTCGGTCATATCGAGGAACAGGCCAGGGCTGTCGGCGCCCGGCTGATGGTAATCGACAACGCGGCGCAGTTCTTTGCCGGCGAGGAGAACGCCCGGGCCGAGGTGACGGCCTTCGTCAACGCACTGGCCGGCATCGCCCGGCGCCTCCATGCGGCGGTCCTGCTGTTGTCGCATCCGCCGAAGAATGGTGCCGACTACTCGGGCTCGACCGCCTGGCACGCCAGCGTGCGCTGCCTCTGGACGCTCAAGCGCGTGCAGGAAGCCGACGATGAGGGCAGCGGGCGCGCCGACGCCCTGGTGCTGTGCCGGAGCAAAAGCAACTACGCCCAGGCCGGCGAAGAGATCCGTCTCCGGTGGATCGACGGGATCCTGCGGCTGGCCAACGAGCCGGCATCAGCAACCGATGCCGGCCTTGCCCGGCGCAACGCCCAGACCGCCTTCCTCGCCGCCCTGGATGCGCTGTCAGCGCAGCAGCGCACCGCCTCGCACAACAGCCGTGCCGGCAACTATGCGCCGAAGCTGATGATCGATGCTGGGCTCGCCAACGGAGTGAGCAAGCGCGGCTTCGAGCTGGCCATGAACGATCTACTCCGCGAGGGGCGCATCCAGGCCAGCGTGCAGTTGTGGAAGGGCACCGATCGCAAATGGGTGGTCTGCCTTGCCCGCTCGGGAGCCCCGCAATGACTGCGGGACGGTTCTGCGAGACGGTGCGGGACGGTTCATTGTCAGAGTGCGAACCGTCCCGCACCGCAGGCCAGCTACCACACAGATCGGCTCGATCGTCGCGTCCGCTGGCTTCCTTGGAGGAAGTCCGCGGACGATAGCATCCGAGCGTCTCGTCACCGCGTCACTGATGGGATCGTCTCAATGAGCGGACCACGGGTGAAACTCGCCACGCTGTCCGTCCGCGAGAGCAGTCAAGGCCGAACCTACTATGTCGGCTTCCTCGGCCACTCCCGGCTGCTGGGTTTCCCAGGTCGCGAACTCGATCGTTTCGGCAACAAGACCATCGACCTGTTCGTCGTCGAGCCCGAGCAGCGCGGCGGTCAGGGCGACGACCGCGTCGAACACAACCACGCCGCGGACAGCCATGCGTCCGATGAAGGGGCCTCCCGGTCGACTGCTCACCCGTCCGCACGCCGATCCGGCCGTCAGGACGACAGCCGCGACACCGCCGACGCCGACTTCGACGACGCAATCCCGTTCTAGCTGAGGAGAAGATCCATGCCGACTAAGCCCAGGAATGGTGCACGCCGGCCCGCGGCGGCCCGTCAGGACGCTTCCAGCGCCTCGAGTACGGGAAAGGGCGTCGGGACCGCCGAAGCCTCCTACGAGGCTCCTGGCGGCCCTGGCGAGGCCTGTCCATGTCAGTCGGCACCATGCCAGCCGGGGCTCCTCGATTGCCGGCCTGATCTCGGCCAAGGCCCGCGCCGACCGCGCTATGCTCCATCGCGAGCAGTTCGAGGCCGAGGAGAAGGCGCTGGCACCCTTGGTGGAGACCCTCGATCGCCTCGAGGCCGCCGCTCGGGAGCGGGGCGACGAGCTGTCGCTCGCCCGGTGTGGCATGCTGAGGGTCGCCCTGCGGCGAGGCCAGCATAGGCAGGTCGCCATCCTGTTCGAGCAGCTGTCCGAGGCGGCCAAGCCCAAGCCTGTCGTCAGCCCCGACGACCGCGATCTGCTGGTCGAGGCTGTCGCCAGCCTCGGCATCGAAGCCGCAACCGAGGTGCTGAAGCGGGCCCGAGCCGCCGCCAAGCGCCGGCGCGCCTGAGGACGCCAACGATGACCGGAAAGACGACCATCACGGCCCCCGGACCTGGCGAGCCCTCCACGACAGCCGACGTCGCGGCCGCACGCGTCCGGCGCTCGGGAAACCTGAAGTCGCCGGGAGCCCGCGCGACCAGGAAGTGGCGGGCACGAAAGGCCGCCGGCGTCCGACTGGTGCATGTGGATCTGGCGGAGGCCGAGGTCGACGACTCGTCAGGCTCGGGCTGATTGATCCCGCCAAGCGGACCGACAATCGCGAACTCAACCGCGCGGTGCTGGCCATGGTCGAGGACGGCATCGAGCGCCGGCTGCCGGGCACCTACACCTCGCGCCGCAACAACCCCGCCAGCCAGCGCCTCGCCGCCGAGGCACGGTCAGGCGGCCGCGGATGGTGAACTGCACGAGACCCGAGCAGTGGTGTCCGGTCAGTCGCTCAAGCGATCGAAACTGCCCGAAAGCCCGCTATCGGGATCCCTCACCCAATGGGCCGATCTCCCTGACACCCGGCGAGCGCCACGATGGCACGCGCAGTGCTGGGGAGTCTGAGGGGACGCCTCAGTATCCTGTTCCTTCGACAAGCACTCGCGATCGCAAGGGCGACCCCTCGCCGAAGCTCTGTGTTTATGTGCCCATCGGGGCTAGACTGTGAGCAATCACTCTCGACCACACTCCCCATAAAGGAGGCACCATAACGGCAGCTTGGCTGCGTTTGATGAGCTGCATCCACCATGCAATGTACCTGACTCTTTACGCCGCCTGGCATTCCGAGACCGAGTCAACGATCTCGGCGATGCTCGGGAGAGTTTCGATCAACGACCCAGCCGAAGCGCGCGTACCAGGATGTGGTCGATCGACAGCGGGCCGGCACCGCGCACCAGGACGAGCAGCAGGACCGAGGCCCAAAGCAGGTGCTCCGACCAGTTCTCCGGATAGACGAAGAGCTGGATCGTCGCCGTCACGCCCAGCAGCGCCAGGGAGCCGAAGCGGGCGCCGATGCCGAGGATCAGGGCGACCGCCCCCGCGACCTCGGCCGTGGTGCCGAGCAGAGCCGCGAGGCCTGGTGGCAGCAGCGGCACCTGATATTCGTCGGCGAACAGCTGGACCGTCAGATCCCAGTTGGCCAGCTTCGACATGGCAGACTTCCAGAACACCATGCCGACGCCGATGCGCAGCATCAGCATCAGCGGCGCCATCGGCACCCGGTCCAAGATTTCCCGCGTCTGCTCCACGGCTCGGCGCAGGTGGGCATGCCGGCAGGCCGGCATCACAGCTTGCATCGTCATCGGCTTCTCCTCTCGCGTGGCCCGGACGAGACGGCGCCGAGCAGCAGGCCCGCCCGGGACAGGGCCTGGAGCATCGGAAAGGCGTCGAGATCGGGATCGATCATGCGGCCGAGCCGGCAGGCCCGCGCCAGCGTCCGGCCGGCGTCGATCGCATGCAGCAGCACGATCTGGGCGCGGTCGAGATGCAGCCAGCCGACATCGCCGTCGGCATCGCGTTGCACCAGCAGATGCGTGTCGCACGGCTGGAGCGCCAGGGCGCCATCCTCCGGCGCCCCGGGCTGGTTGACGCGCCAGATCCGGTCGACCGGCCAGGAGGCCGCCACTAGGCGGACGCACGGGGCCAGCGCCAGGACCAGATGATCGGCCTGATCGGGATAGCTCGGAATGTCGGCCCCCTGGCCGGCGGCCTCGGACGCCATCGCCGCCTCGACCAGCGCCCGCTCGAACCGTGCCGTGCCGGCGAGATAGGGCCAGGGCCGCAGCATCGGCAGCGAAGCGAGGTAGGCCGGGAAGTCGCCGCCATAGTCGGTGAGGCAGGACGAGCTCGGCGGGTAGGCCAGCACGAAGCGGCGCGCCAGCTGGGTGAAGCAGTCGCCGCCGACCAGCCGCCGCACCACCGGAAAGCCGACGCCCAAGGCCTCGATCAGGCTCACGCGCAGGTGGTTGGCGTAGACCTGCAGCCGCGCCGAAGCCGAGAGGCCGTCAGGCTCGATCGTCGCCAGCAGCGCCGGCGACGGCACGTCACCCAGCATGGAGCGGGCAAAATCCTGCTGCAGCTCAGGCAGCGCGAGCATGGGCGTAGCCTCCCATTGGAGCCAGGGCCAGGGTGCGGTGGCGCTCGGCCAGTGCCGCCTCGGCGACGAGATCGACGAGCGGCGGGATGTTGGTGTCGCGCTCCAGCAGCGTGACGGCATGGGGGAAGCGGCGCGCAGCGTGGGCGTAGAGCGCCCATACCGAATCGGCCACAGGCGAGCCGTGATTGTCGATCAGCAGCCTCACCCCGTCCTCCTCGCCTTCGTGGTGGCCTGCCACATGCAGCTCGCGCACCGCTTGTGTTGGCAGTGCATCGAGCCAAGCAAAGGCGTCGCCACCGAGATTCTCGGTGCTGACGTAGATGTTGTTGACGTCGCAAAGGATGCCGCAGCCGGTCCGTCGCACCAGCTCGCGCAGGAACTCGGCCTCATCCATGGCCAGGCCCTTGAAGCGTAGATAGGCCGACGGATTCTCGACCAGCACCTGCCGCCGCAGGCGGTCCTGCACGCGAGAGATGTTGACCGCGATCGCCGTCAGGGTGGCGGCGTCGTAAGGCAGCGGCAGCAGCGCGTTCAGGTACGCCCCGGCACCCTTGGCCCAGCTCAGATGCTCCGAGACCAGGCAGGGCTCGACCAGTGCGACGAGCCGGGCCAATCGGTGGAGATGGTTGCCATCGACCTCGCCGGCGCTGCCCAGCGACAGGCCCACGGCATGCACCGAGATCGGCCAGTCGTGGCGCAGGGCCATCAGCCCGGCGAGCTGCCGGCCGCCGCTCATGAAGTTCTCGGCGTGGGCTTCGAGGAAGCCCACGGCCGGACGGCTCCGCGCCAGCTCCGCCATATGCGGGCTGCGCAGCCCGATGCCCACGCGCTGCGGCAGATGGGGCGAGATATGGATGGGGTTCGACATGGCTCGGGCCCTCCGGCCGTGTGGCGACCGATGTCAGGCCTTCTTCGGCTCGAGCGAGCCGCCGGCGATTTTCGCGCAGGTGCCGGCCGGCAGATAGACCCAGGCATCGCCCTGCATGTCGCGCTTGGACGTGCCGGCACAGGAGCTGTTGGCGGTCTGGCAGTCGTTGCTGCCGGCCTTCACCACGCCGAAGCACTTCTCGAACTTGAACTCCGGCTTGGCCGCCGGCCCGGCCTGGGCAAAGGCGACCGGGGCCGCGACCACACCGGCGAGAGCGGCAGCGAGAATCAGCTTCGTGGACTGCATCGAGGATCTCCGAGGTTCGGGTTGGCTCGCCGGAGCGGATCGCGCTCGGCGACCCCACGACGATGCCCCGCGGCCTCGGCCGGCTGAAATGCCGGGTGGCTATGGCTTCGATAGGTCGGGACTATGTGCGCTCTGCATAGACGCGACCGATCGAAACCATATCGAGCGGTCATTTCCGATCGACCGTCGATGCGAGCGATCCTGTGCGCGTACGAACGGCAATTCGCCGTCGGGCATTCCCGGAGAGCCTCATGCGACCGCCAACCGCGTTTACCCCGTTGCCCCGCGTCGTCATCGTCGGCGCAGGATTCGGTGGGCTCGCCGCCGCCAGGGCGCTCGCCCGCGCCCCGGTCGAGGTCGTGGTCGTCGACCGGCACAACTATCACCTGTTCCAGCCGCTGCTGTACCAGGTCGCCACCGCTGGGCTGTCGCCGGCCGATATCGCGTGGCCGATCCGCGGCATCCTGCGCCGGCAGCGCAATGCCGCCGTGCTGCTGGCGCGCGTCAGCGGCGTCGACGTCGCCACCCGAACGCTGCTGCTCGAGGATGGCCACATCATGCCCTACGACTTCCTGGTCCTTGCCACTGGGGCGCGGCACTCCTATTTCGGCCGCGACGAGTGGGAGGAGGTCGCACCCGGTCTCAAGAAGATCGACGACGCCACCGCCATCCGCCGCCGGGTGCTGATGGCCTTCGAGCAGGCGGAGGGGACCGCCGACGCGGCGGAACGGCGACGGCTGTTGAACTTCGTCGTCATCGGCGGCGGCCCGACCGGCGTCGAGCTGGCCGGAGCCATCGCGGAGCTGGCGAAGGTGGCGTTGGCGGAGGATTTCCGCACCATCGACCCGCGCGAGGCGCGTATCGTGCTGATCGAGGCCGGCCCGCGGGTGCTGGCGACCTTTCCCGAGAGCCTGTCACGCAACGCCGAGTGCTCGCTGCGCCGGCTGGGCGTGGAGGTGGTCACCGGCAGTACCGTCACCGGATGCGACGCCGAGGGCGTCTCCCTGGGTGACGAGCGCCTGGCTTCGCGCACCGTGCTGTGGGCGGCGGGCGTCGCCGCCTCGCCGGCGGGGAAATGGCTGGCGGCCGAGCGCGACCGGGCGGGCCGGATCGTCGTCGGCCCGGACTTCTCGGTGCCAGGCCACCCTGACATCTTCGCCATCGGCGACACTTGTGCGATGCGCGACGCCGCTGACCGTGCAGTGCCCGGTGTGGCGCCGGCCGCCAAGCAGGGCGGCCGCTATGTGGCAGGTGTCATTCTCGCCCACCTCGCCGGTCGCCCGGCGCCGCCGGCCTTCCGCTATCGCGACTGGGGCAACATGGCGACGATCGGGCGCAAGTCGGCGGTGTGCGACTTCGGCAGGATTCGCCTCACCGGCTTTCCCGCCTGGATCCTGTGGGGCGTCGCCCACGTCTACTTCCTCATCGGGCTCAGGAACCGCGCGACAGTGGCGCTCAACTGGCTCTGGAGCTATCTCACCTTTCAGCGAGGTGCCAGGCTCATCACGGGCGGGAGCCCGTAGTGCCCGAGACCTCGCGGGGCGAGGCCGGAGCGTTGCGACATGTCGCTCGAGGAGAAGCTGGCGGCCGTCCGGCAGGCGACGGCGCAAAAGCTGAGCGCCGAAAGCCGGCGCACCATCGCCGAGACCATCGAGCGCAACCGCATGCTGCAGCTGGCCGAGCAGAGCTTGCGCGTCGGCGACGTGCTGCCGGACTTTGCCCTGCCGGATACCGAAGGTCGGATCGTGACCAGCGGCGAGCTTCTTGACCGCGGCCCCCTGGTGGCCGCCTTCTTCCGCGGCGAGTGGTGCCCCTATTGCGACGTGGCACTGCGCGACCTCGATGCCGCTTGGCCGGCGATCCGCGACGCCGGCGCATCGCTCGTCGGCATCCTGCCAGAACGACCGGAGCAGCTGCAGGTCACCGCCGAACTCAAGGGTATAGACTTCCCGCTGCTGAGCGACGCCGAAAGCCGGTTCTCGGCGCTCTGCGGCGTCCGCTATGCCATTCCCGACGAGCACATCACCTTCTACCGCCGCGCCGGCATCGACCTCGGCGAGCGCTCCGGCACCAGCGCCTGGTGGTTGCCGCTGCCCGCGGCCTATGTCGTCCGCCAAGACGGCGTGATCGTCGAGGCCTTCGTCAACCCCGACTGGTCATACCGCGCCGAGTCGGAGGCACTGGTCATGGCGGCACGGGCCGCAGCGGGCGAAACGGCATGAGCCTGCGCGACGAGCTCGCGAAGCGCCGCGAGGCGCTCCGCAACGGCGTGATCGAGTCGGACCGGCGGCTGGTCGGGCGGTCGATCGAGCGGAATTGGATGCTGCAGCTGGCCGAGCACGGTCTCGCCGTCGGCGACATGTTGCCCGATTTCGCACTTTCCGACGCTACGGGCCGGCAGATCACCAGCGACGAGCTGCTGGACGGTCGGCCGTTGGTGGTCGCCTTCTTCCGCGGTGGCTGGTGCCCCTACTGCGACGCCGCGCTACGGGCGCTGGAGGCGGCGAGGCCGCGGATCGAAACCGCTGGCGCCAAGCTGGTCGGCATCTCACCCGAGACGCCCAAAGAGCTGGCCCGCACAGCGTCGCAGCGCCAGCTCGGCTTTCTCCTGCTGAGCGACAGCGACTCCTCCTATGCCAGGCTCTGCGGCGTCGGCTACGAGGAGGCCCAGGCCGTCAAGGGCATCTACCGCCGCCTCGACATCGACTTCCGTGACCGCGACACCGAGGCGGCCTGGCTGCTGCCGCTGCCGGTCACCTATGTGATCGGCGGCAATGGCCGGATCGAATGGGTGTTCGTCGATCCCGACTGGTCCTACAGGGCGGAACCGGAGGAGCTGGTGGAGGCGGTGACGGTTCTCGCTCGCGAAGGCGTCAACGCGATCTCAACGAACGCCTTGACCGGCGGCGAGTAGAGCCGCCCGCGCTTGGTGGCCAGCATCATGCCGAACGCCGCCGCGCATTCGGCGAGCGGTCGCAGCACGAGACCGTGTCCCGGCGTCAACCAGGACGACACCACGCCGATCCCGAGACCGGCTCGGACCAGATCCAGCAGCCAGGGCCGCGTGCCGACGAGGATCCGCGGGCTGGCGCTGAGGCCGCCGGCGGCGAGGCTCCCTTCGGCGGCGCGCCAGTGCGGGCAGCGCTCAACGCAGATCAGCGTCGCCTCGGCGAATGCTGCCGGCTCGATCGCCTCGCGAGTCGCCAGGGAGTGAGTCTCGGCGACCACAACGGTCGGGCGATCCTCGGCCAGCCGGTAGTAGTGCAGATCCTCGGCCGGCTCGGTCTCCTCGGGTATCACGATCAGCTCGAGCTCGCCGCCACGCAGCTTCTCCACCAGCTCATCGGGCTCCGCGCTGGGCAGGACCATCTCGGCACCGGGGTGACTCATGGCGAAGTGGTCGAAAATGGCGGTGAAGGGCGCCAGCGGCAGGCCGCGGGCGATGCCGAGCCGCAGCACTGCGCTCTGCAGCCGTGCGAGCGCTTTGGCCCGCTGGCGGGCATCCTCCGTGGCGCTCAGCGCCTGGCGCAGATGCGCCTCGACCTGCCGGCCCAGCTCGGTGAGATGGGTGTTGTTGCGCTCGCGGTGGAACAGTGGCCCGCCCAGCTCGTCCTCGAGGAGCTTGATGGCTCGGGTGAGCGAGGGCTGGCTCACATTGCAGCGCTCGGCCGCGCGCGTGAAATTCAGCGTCTCGGCCAGGGCCACGAAATAGCGAACCTGCTGCATCTCCATGGGTCTGGTCCGCAATAGCCGGCCGCTATCCAACCCTTAGTCAACTCGCATTGGCCGCAACGGCCGTGGCTCGGCGAAGATTTGGGTCAGCGGATCGGCGCGCCGCTGCTCAAGGCTCTCGAATCCTAGAGCAACGCCCGGTTCCTGACCACGCCAACCTTGCCGCACAGGCGAGCGGGAGACCGTTCAGATGCTCGAAACCGAAACCCTTGTCGCGGCCGGGATGGGCCGCCGCAGCCTCGACGGCCGGGTGGCCGTCGTCACCGGCTCCACCAGCGGCATCGGCCTCGGTATCGCCAGGGCGCTCGCAGCCGAGGGGGCTGCGGTGATGCTCAACGGCTTCGGCGACGCCGGCGAGATCGAGCGCCTGCGCGCGGATCTCGCCGCCGCGAACGGCGTGAAGGTCGCCTTCATGGCCGCCGATATGAGCCAACCCATGCAGATCGGCGAACTGGCAAGGCAGGCCGAGCGTGAGCTCGGCCCGGTCGACATCCTGGTCAACAACGCCGGCATCCAGCACGTCTCGCCGATCGAGGACTTCCCGGTCGCCAGGTGGGACACGATCGTCGCCGTCAACCTCTCGGCGGTGTTCCACCTGACCCGTGCGGTGATCGGCGGCATGAAGGCCCGTCGCTGGGGCCGCATCGTCAACATCGCCTCGGCGCACGGCCTGATCGCCTCGCCTTTCAAGGGCGCCTATGTCGCGGCCAAGCACGGCGTGGTCGGCTTCACCAAGGTGACGGCCCTCGAGGGCGCCGAGCACGGCGTCACCGCCAACGCCGTTTGCCCCGGCTATGTCTGGACCCCGCTGGTCGAGAAGCAGATCGAGGACCAGGCCAGGGCCTACGGCATCGCGCGCGAGCAGGTGATCCGCGACGTGCTGCTGGCCCAGCAGCCCAACAAGCGCTTCGCCACCGTCGAGGAGCTTGGTGCGGTCGCCGCCTTCCTCTGCAGCGAGGCCGCCGCCTCGATCACCGGCACCGCCATGCCCGTCGATGGCGGCTGGGTCGCCCACTGAGCGCCCGGTTCACGGAGGAACCGTCATGGATGCGACGTCCACAAGCCCGAGCGAGCCCACCGCCGACGTCTCGCAGATCCACTCTCGCCGCCGTTCGGCCGGCATCGAGGTCAAGACCATCAATCTGGCGCTGCAGGGTGGCGGTGCCCACGGCGCCTTCGCCTGGGGCGTGCTCGACCGGCTGCTGGCCGACGAGCGCATCGCCATCGAGGGGGTCAGCGCCACCAGCGCCGGTGCGATGAACGCCACCGTCATGGCCTATGGCCTGACCCAAGGCGGTCGCGAGGGTGCGCGCCGGGCGCTGGTCAACTTCTGGCGCAAGGTCAGCCACGGTGCCCTGATGAGCCCGCTGCAGCCGACCTGGTGGGACCGGGTCGCACACGACCATTCGATGCGCTCGAACCCGTCCTATATCGTGTTCGACTTGCTGACCCGGCTGCTGTCGCCCTACCAGCTCAATCCCGGCAATTACCACCCGCTGCGCGGCATCCTCGAGGAGAGCGTCGATTTCGAGCGGCTGCGCGAAGGCAGTGCGGTGAGGCTCTACCTGTGCGCCACCAATGTCCGGACCGGCAAGGTCAAGCTGTTCGAGAACGCCGAGCTGTCGGCCGACGCCGTCCTGGCCTCGGGCTGCCTGCCGTTTCTGTTCCAGGCCATCGAGATCGATGGCGAGGCCTATTGGGACGGCGGCTACATGGGCAATCCCGCCCTCTATCCGCTGATCTACGGCTGCGAATCGCGCGATGTCGTCGTCGTCCACATCAACCCGATCGAGCGGCCCGAGATCCCGACCACCGCCGCCGAGATCCTGAACCGGGTCAACGAGATCAGCTTCAACTCGTCGCTGATGCGCGAGATGCGCGCCGTGGCCTTCGTCAGCAAGCTGATCGACGACGGCAAGCTCTGCGACAGCGGCATGAAGCGCATGCTGGTCCACGCCATCGACGGCGGCGATTTCATGCGCGAGCTGGGCGTTTCCAGCAAGCTCAACCCCGACTGGGAGTTCCTGACCCACCTGCATGATGTCGGCTGGGAGCGGGCGGGTGCCTGGCTTGGCAGTCACTTCGACATGCTGGGCCGGGATTCGACCATCGACATCCGCCAGAAATATCTCTGAGTCGGAGCCGGCGTGTGCTCAGGTGCCGTCTGGCGATCGGCACGGCGCTGGCCGGGCTGATGCTGCTGTCGGTGGGCTCGACCGCGGCCCTAATCCACCTGCCCTGGTCGTGGACGGCGCGCGAGAACGTCACCGACGTGGCGCGCCGCCTCAACGGCGAGATCGTGGCCTCGGTCAGCCGCGAGCTGGCCTCGGTGCTCAACGACACCGGTGCCCTCGCCGAGGCGCTGCGCTCGATCCTGGCGCAGGGCACCATTGGCCCGGAGGACGAGGCCAAGCGCGAGTTCCTGTTCCTGTCGCTGCTGCGCTCGCAGCCTGCAGTGTCCCGCCTGTCGTTCGGCTGGCCGGACGGCCGCTATTTCGGTGCGGAGAAGCAGGGCTACGAGCATATCCGCATGATCGAGGTGCAGGGCGGCCGGCTGCGCATCGACGATTACGAGGCTCATGTCGGCGACGTGATGTTTCTTGAGCGCCGCTTCGCGCCCAGCGGCTTCCTCGCCAGCGACCAACCCTGGTTCACGGCGGCCATCGATGGCCAGGATGCCGCCTGGTCACTGACCGGCCCGTTCCCGGACGGCGACACCCCCTCGATCACCGTCGCCGTGCCCCTGGACCAGTACGGCAGGCGGCTGGGCGTGATCGCCGCCACCATCGACCTTACCCGCATCTCCGACTTTCTCGCCGGCCTGCAGATCGGCAGTACCGGCACGGTGGCGGTGCTGGATCCCGGAGGGGCGATCGTCGCCTCGGCCGACCCCGCCGACATCGTCGTCGCCGAGGTCGGGACGATGCGCAGTCTCTCGACTCTCGATCCGGTAGAGAGCCCGCTGCTTGCGGCCATCGCAAGGACGGTGGCCGACCAGAAGGTCGACCTCGCCAGCGTAGCCCTGACCAGCCTATATCGACTGGAGACGCCGGACGCCGCCTATTTCGTCAACCTGGCGAGGCTCGGCTTTCGCGGCTGGACCGTCGCTACGGTGATCCCGGAACGCGACTTCCTTGCCGGCATCGACCGGAACACCCGCCGGTTGCTGTGGCTGCTGTTCGGCTTCACCGCGGCCATGGCGGTCCTGGCGGTGCTGCTCAGCCACCGCCTCATTGTCCGCCCCTTGCGTCTGGTCGAAGGGCAACTGCGCCACATCGAGGCCTTCCGCCCAGAGCATGTCCGGCCGGTGTCGTCGCATCTCGCCGAGCTGGACAATCTCTCGACGGCCCTTGACCGGATGGCCCAGAGCCTCGAATCCTTCCGCCGCTATCTTCCGGCCGAGCTGGTTCGCACCCTGGTGGCGCAAGGGGTTGCGGCGCGGCCGGAGCTGCACCGCCGCGAGCTGAGCGTACTGTTCACCGATCTCGCCGGCTTCACCGGCCTCAGCGAGCGGCTGGGCGAGGCGGTGGTGCCGCTGCTCACCCGCTATCTCGGCCTGTCGACCCGTGCGGTGCTGGAGCATGGCGGCACGGTCGACAAGTTCATCGGCGACGCGGTGATGGCGTTCTGGAACGCCCCGCTCGACGATCCGGGCCACGCTCTGAACGCTTGCCGGGCGGCGCTGCGCATCCAGGAGCTGATGTCCGAGCTGACCGACGGCCACGCGCTGATGGTGCGCATCGGCATCAACAGCGGCGAGGTGCTGGTCGGCAACATCGGCTCGGAGGACCGGCTGAGCTACACGGCGGTCGGCGACGTCGTGAACGTCGCCAGCCGGCTCGAAGGCCTGAACAAGCGCTACGGCACGCAGATCCTGATCGGCGAGGCGACGCGACGGCTGTGTGGCGGGCGCATCCATGCTCGGAACATCGACAGCGTCGCGGTGCAGGGCCGCCAGGAAGCGACGATCGTCTACGAGCTGCTGGGCATCGTCGAGCCCGCGTAGCGATTCTGCTCAGGTCGCCCGCCGCCAGACTACGATGCCACGCCCCGTCCGGCCGTCGCCGCTCGCCAGCTGCGGTGCGGTCTCGATGCTGAGCAGGTCGCCGTCGATCCACCAGAAGCGGATCTGCCGTGTGCCGACCCAATCCCGGTCCCAGGCGACGTCGACCTCGGTAATGAAGCGGTCGCCCTCGATCCGGTAGAGGCCGGAATAGGCCAGCATCGAGGCGTAGGCGAGCGCCCGGTCGGCGTCGCTGCGCGGCCAGGGCAGCCGCTCGGCGGTGACCACCGAGATCAGCCGACCCTCGGCCGTCAGCACGAGAAAGCCGTTGGGGTGCTGGCCGAGCACGGCCCGACGCTCGCCGGTCGCTGCGTCCTCGAGCAAGAAGGAGCGCAGCTCCCAGGTGCCGACCAGATCGCGGCTCATCGCCGGTCCTCCCTCATGTGCGCCGTCAGCAGGGCCGCAGCGCCGAGCGTGACGCCGATGCCGGCGACGCAGGCCGCCCAGCCGAAGCGGTCGAAGACCTGCCCCAGCACTGCGGTGCCAACGATGCCGCCGAGGAAATAGCAGGCGAGATAGATGCCGCTGGCCGAGCCGCGATCGGCGGTGGCGGCGCGGTTGACGAAGCCGGTGGCCGTGGCCTGGGCGAAGAAGGTGCCGACGCCCACGAGCGCCAAGCCGGCCATCACCCAGGCGAGACTGGGCGCCAACAGCATGGGCAGGCCGATGCCGGCCACGGCCAGACTGCCCCACATCGCCGTCCGCGCTCCGAGCCGCTGCACGATGCGGCCCGCCAACGGCGTGGTGACGATCGAGGGCAGGAAAACGAAGTAGACGAGGCCCAGCGTCATCACGCCGACCGACAGGGGCGGCCGCACCAGCACGAAGTTGACGAAGGTGAAGGTACCGATGAAGACGAAGAGGATGAAGAAGCCGATGGCGAAACCGGCGCGCAGCCGCGGATTGCGGAAATGCTCGAGCCACGACCCCGGCGACGATGCCGGCCTCGGCTCCATCGCGGGCATCGACGGCGTCCGCTTCAGCGTTGTCCAGACCAGCACCGCACCGGCGAGGTTCAATGCCGCGAACAGATAGAAATTCCAGGCCAGCCCGAAATGGTCGGCGGCTGCCGCCGAGATCAGCCGGCCGACCAGGTTGCTGGCGACATTGCCGGTGATGTAGGCGGCAAAGGCGTCGGCCAGGTCGGCGGCGCTCGACCGTTCGGCGAGATAGGCCAGCGTCAGCGCGAAGGCCGTCGACATCAGCAGGCCCTGCACGATCCGCAGCAGGGTGAAGCTGGTAAGGCCGGGCGCATGGGCGAGCGATGCGGTCGGGATCGCCAGCAGCAGTAGGCTCCAGAATACCCCGGAGCGCCGGTCGATGCGCTGGCTGAACAGCGCCACGGCGAGGCCCGCAACCGCCATGCCGATGGTGCTGGCGTTGACGGCAAGACCCATCGCCGCCGGCGTCACGCCATAGGCCTTCGTCAGCAGCGGCAGGATAGCCTGGGTGGCGAACAGGTCGACGACGGTGAGAAAGGCGGTCAGCCCAATGACCAGACGCTGCAGCAATGCTGCGGCACCGGCTCGATCCGACACCATGGCCGATCGGCCTGGCAGCGCGGTGGCACCCATGGCGAGGTCCTTCGCGAAAGGAGGCGCCGGCGCGAGGACGGCAGGCCGTGTCGTGCCGGCAGGCGGAGGAGGCAGGACGGGGAACGAGGCCTTGGAGGCTCACATCGTCTTTGCGTCGGCCGGGTCGTGCAGCAGGTCGGCCGAGATCAGGATGGCGCGCTGCTTGCTCTCGTTCTTCCACCAATGCGACACCATGGGCGTCTCGGCCACGGCGTCGCCGGCCCGGTGTAGGACCGGCACGGCGCAGTTGCTGGCGTACTCGGTCATCTCACCCTGCACGGTGTAGATGATCGCCGGCCGGTCGGCATGGCTGTGCCAGGGCACGATCCCACCGGGCTCGATGATCAGCCGGCGCAGTCGGAACAGCCGTCCGTCGATGTTGAACGGTGCGGCGGCGACGTCGATCGAGCCCAGCACGACGTCGGTCACGTTCTTGGGACCGTAGTCGACCATCTTCTGGCCCATGCCGTCGGCCACCAACTTGTCGGCAGGGCACTGGCTGGCGGAGGCGGAGCCGGCCATCATCAGGCCGGCGGCGATGCCGGCGAGGACAGCGCCTGCGCGGTTGCGATAGATCGAGAGCATCTTCCGGGTCTCCAGGTTACCGGCGCCGCGGCATGCGGCCGCTGCCGTGCCCCCAGGATCGACAGCACGGCCGCCGAGCGGAAATGCCCAGATGCTCTCGAATTCGTAGTGTCCCGCTATCGTCGGCCCACATGGCTCAGCGGCTGATATGGCGGTGTTCCATCTATCCAATCGGATCTGAAACGCTTCCGGGGGCCCTCCGCCTGGGGCCCCTGGCTCAAGGCCGAAACCCCCTCCCCAGGGGTCGAAGCCCCCCCGACCCCGGCCTGATCGATCTGGTGTCGGAGCGGGGACAGGATGAGCGGCCCGACCTCGGGCTGCCTGGCGTGCAGCATGACGCAGAGCTTGAGGAAGGCATCGACCGCGAGCCGTGCGGTGAGGCTTGGCTCGAACACGCAGGTCAGCCCGGACTGCTCGACGCGCTGGCTGTAATGGGTGCTGCGGACGCGGAATGCTTCCTACCGGTTGCCTAAGTCGCATGGCCCAGGAAGCACGATGAACAACTTGTCGGTGAAACCGTTGGCGCGCCCGGAAGGAGTCGAACCCTCAACCTTCTGATCCGTAGTCAGATGCTC